>JBFMET010000022.1:0-51687 GCA_040753235.1 Pseudomonadota bacterium | reverse complement strand
GGCGACAACGTCAGCATCAAGGTCTCGCTGATTGCCCCGATTGCGATGGACGAAGGTCTGCGTTTCGCCATCCGCGAAGGCGGCCGCACCGTCGGCGCCGGCGTCGTGGCCAAGATCGAAGAGTAAGGCTCAAACCATGCAAAACCAGAAAATCCGCATCCGGCTCAAGGCGTTCGATTACAAACTGATCGACCAGTCGGCCCTTGAAATCGTCGAGACCGCCAAGCGCACCGGCGCCGTGGTCAAGGGGCCGGTGCCGCTGCCGACCTCGATCGAGCGTTTCGACATCCTGCGTTCGCCGCACGTCAACAAGGCCAGCCGCGACCAGTTCGAGATCCGCACCCATCGCCGCCTGATGGACATCATGGACCCGACCGACAAGACGGTCGACGCCCTGATGAAGCTGGACCTGCCCGCCGGCGTGGACGTCGAAATCAAGTTGTAAAAAGCGGGCGGCTTGGGTATACTGCCGCCCCTTCGGTTGTACCAAAAGTCGCCGGTCAATTGTAATCGGCACCTAAAACCCATGCCCGCGGCCCTGGCCGCCGGCTTGTGATAGGAAATACAAAGATGAGTATCGGGCTCGTTGGCCGCAAGGTCGGCATGACCCGCATTTTCACCGAGAGCGGCGCGTCCGTTCCGGTGACGGTGCTGGAAGTGTCCAACAATCGCGTCACGCAAGTACGCACGCAAGCAATCGACGGTTATTCCGCGGTGCAGCTCGCCTTTGGCAGCCGCCGCAATAGCCGTGTCTCCAAATCCGAAGCCGGCCATTTCGCCAAGGCGGGTGTCGACGCGGGCGAGATCCTGCGCGAGTTCCGCGTGCCGGCCGACGTGGCTGCCCAGTATCAGCCGGGCGCCGCGGTGTCGGCCGAGGTGTTCCAGGCAGGCCAGAAGGTCGACGTCACCGGCGTGACGCAGGGCAAAGGCTTCGCCGGCACCATCAAGCGCCACAACTTTTCCTCGCAGCGTGCCTCGCACGGCAACTCGCGCTCGCACAACGTGCCGGGTTCGATCGGCATGGCGCAGGACCCGGGTCGCGTGTTCCCGGGCAAGCGCATGTCGGGCCATATGGGTGCGGTCACCTGCACCAAGCAGAATCTCGAAGTCGTGCGCGTCGATGCCGAGCGCGGCCTGGTGTTGGTCAAGGGCGCTGTTCCGGGTGCCAAGGGCGGCCACGTGGTGGTGCGTCCGGCCGTGAAAGGGGGTGCCTAATGGATTTGAGCGTCATTAACGATCAGGGTCAGCAGGTCGCCAGCGTGGCGGCTTCCGATGAAACCTTCGGTCGCGATTACAACGAGGCGCTGGTGCACCAGGTGGTGACCGCGTTCCAGGCCAACGCCCGCAGCGGCAACCGTGCCCAGCAGACGCGTGCCGAAGTCACCGCGTCGACGCACAAGCCGTGGCGCCAGAAGGGCACCGGCCGCGCGCGTTCGGGCCGTACGTCGAGCCCGATCTGGCGCGGGGGCGGTGTGACCTTCCCGAACAAGCCGAACGAGAACTTCACCCACAAGGTGAACCGCAAGATGTATCGCGCGGGCCTGGCGACGATCCTGTCGCAGCTGGCGCGCGAGGGCAAGCTCAAGGTCGTCGAGACCCTGGGCGTCGATTCGCCCAAGACCAAGCTGCTCGCCAACCGCCTGAAGGCTATGGGCTACGGCAAGGTCATGATCATTGCCGACACGGTGGACGACAACCTGTGGCTGTCGTCGCGCAACCTGCGTGACGTGTACGTGGTCGAGCCGCATCAGGCCGACCCGTGGAGCCTGGTCAAATTTGGCAACGTGCTGATCACCAAGGCGGCGATCAAGCAGTTCGAGGAGATGGTGTGATGGGTGCGATCAGTCAAGAGCGTCTGCTCAAAGTCATTCTCGCGCCGGTGATCTCCGAAAAGAGCACGCGCGTTGCCGACAAGCTCAACCAGGTGGTGTTCCGGGTCCTGCCCGACGCGACCAAGCAGGAAATCGGCGCCGCTGTCGCCAGCCTGTTCAAGGTCGAGGTTGCGGGCGTTCAGGTACTGAACGTCAAGGGCAAGGTCAAGCGCTCCGGCCGCGTCATGGGCCGTCGCGATAACTGGAAGAAGGCGTATGTCACCCTCAAGCCGGGTCAGGACATCGACTTCACGTCCGGCCAGTAAAGGAAAACGCCATGGCACTGATTAAAGTCAAACCCACTTCCGCCGGCCGCCGCGCCGTCGTCAAGGTGGCCACGCCCGGCCTGCACAAAGGCAAGCCGGTTGCGGCCCTGCTCGAGCCGAAGAAGCGCGGTTCGGGACGCAACAACAACGGCCACATCACCGTGCGCCACAAGGGCGGCGGCCACAAGCAGCACTATCGCGTGGTCGATTTCCGTCGCAACAAGGACGGCATCCCGGCCAAGGTCGAGCGTATCGAATACGACCCCAACCGCTCGGCGCATCTCGCGCTCCTGTGCTACGCCGACGGCGAGCGCCAGTACATCATCGCCCCGCGCGGCGCGACGGTGGGCATGCAGCTGATCAACGGCGCCGAGGCCCCGATCAAGGCCGGCAACTGCCTGCCGCTGCGCAGCATTCCGGTTGGCAGCACCGTGCACTGCGTCGAGATGATGCCGGGCAAGGGTGCGCAGATTGCGCGTTCGGCCGGCACCTCGGTCCAGCTGCTGGCGCGCGAGGGCAGCTATGCCCAGCTGCGCCTGCGCTCGGGCGAGATCCGCAAGGTGCACGTCGACTGCCGCGCCACGCTGGGCGAAGTCGGCAACGAAGAACACAGCCTGCGCTCGATCGGCAAGGCGGGCGCCAACCGCTGGCGCGGCATCCGCCCGACGGTGCGCGGCGTGGTGATGAACCCGGTCGACCACCCGCACGGCGGTGGCGAAGGTCGTACCGCGGCGGGCCGTCATCCGGTCAGCCCGTGGGGTACGCCGACCAAGGGGTATCGCACCCGCAGCAACAAGCGCACCTCCAACATGATCGTCCGCCGCCGTCACGCGCGCTGATTGAGGTAGAGAGATATGGCACGTTCAATTAAAAAAGGCCCGTTCGTCGACGGCCATCTGCTGAAGAAGATCGAAGCCGTCCGCGGCTCGAACGACAAGCGCCCGATCAAGACCTGGTCGCGCCGTTCCACCGTGTTGCCCGATTTCATCGGTCTGACCATCGCGGTGCACAACGGTCGCCAGCATGTGCCGGTTTTCGTGACCGAAAACATGGTCGGCCACAAGCTGGGCGAATTCTCGCTGACGCGTACCTTCAAGGGTCACGTCGCGGACAAGAAGGCGAAGAAATAAGGAGCGCATGATGGAAGTTTCTGCGATTTTGCGTGGTACCCGCCTGTCCGCCCAGAAAGGCCGTCTGGTCGCCGACCAGATCCGCGGTCTGCGCGTCGAAAAGGCACTGAACATCCTCGCCTTCAGCCCCAAGAAGGGCGCGGGCATCATCAAGAAGGTGCTCGAGTCGGCGATCGCCAACGCCGAGCACAACGAAGGTGCCGACATCGACACCCTCAAGGTCAAGACGATCTACGTCGACCAGGGGTCTGTGCTGAAGCGCTTCACTGCCCGTGCCAAAGGCCGTGGCAACCGTATTAGCAAACCGACCTGTCACATCACCGTGACGGTTGGCGATTGAGGAAGCGCCATGGGACAGAAAATTCATCCGATCGGGTTCCGCCTGGGTGTGCAGCGCATCTGGACGGCCAAGTGGTACGGCTCGAACCGCAATTTCTCCAGCACCCTGCTCGAGGACATCAAGGTTCGTGACTACCTGAAGAAGAAGCTGGCGCACGCCTCGGTCTCCAAGGTACTGATCGAGCGCCCGGCGAAGAACGCGCGCATCACCATCTTCAGCGGCCGCCCCGGCGTCGTCATCGGCAAGAAGGGCGAGGATATCGAAGTCCTGCGCGGCGAACTCGCCCGCCTGATGTCGGTGCCCGTGCACGTCAACATCGAGGAAGTGCGCAAGCCGGAAACCGACGCGCAGATCATCGCCGACGGCATCGCCCAGCAGCTCGAGAAGCGCGTGATGTTCCGCCGTGCCATGAAGCGCGCGATGCAAAACGCCATGCGCCTGGGGGCCCAGGGCATCAAGATCATGAGCTCGGGTCGCCTGAACGGCGCCGAGATCGCCCGCACCGAGTGGTATCGCGAAGGCCGCGTGCCGCTCCATACGCTGCGTGCCGAGATCGACTACGGCTTTTCCGAAGCGAAGACGACCTACGGCATCATCGGCATCAAGGTGTGGGTGTACAAGGGCGATTCTCTCAACCGCGGCGAGCAGCCCGCAGCGGCCGAACCCGAGAAGCGCGGCAAGAAATCAGGAGTGAAACATGCTGCAGCCAGCTAGAAGGAAATACCGCAAGGAACAGAAAGGCCGCAACACCGGCCTCGCGACCCGCGGCGCCAGCGTCAGCTTCGGCGACTTCGGCCTCAAGGCCGTCGGTCGTGGCCGACTGACCGCGCGTCAGATCGAGGCGGCGCGTCGTGCCATGACGCGTCACATCAAGCGCGGTGGCCGTATCTGGATCCGCATCTTCCCGGACAAGCCGATCTCGCGTAAGCCGGCCGAAGTCCGGATGGGTAACGGCAAGGGCGCGCCCGAGTACTACGTGGCTGAAATCCAGCCGGGCAAGGTGCTGTACGAGATGGATGGCGTGAACGAAGAGCTGGCGCGCGAGGCGTTCCGCCTGGCCGCGGCCAAGCTGCCGATCGCGACCACCTTCGTCACCCGCATGATCGGGAGCTGATCGATGAATACGAAAGAAATGCGCGGCAAGGATGCCGCCGAACTGAAGCAGGAACTCGAATCCCTGCTGCGTGCCCACTTCGCCCTGCGCATGCAGGTGGCCACCCAGCAGTCGAACAAGACGGCCGATCTGGGCAAGTTGCGCCGCGACATCGCCCGGGTCAAGACCATTATGCGCGAGAAGGCAGGCCAAGCATGACTGAAGGCAAGAAAATGATCCGCACGCTGACCGGGCGCGTGGTGAGCGACAAGATGGACAAGACCGTCACCGTGCTGGTCGAGCGCCGGGTCAAGCACCCGGTCATCGGCAAGGTGATCCGCCTGTCCAAGAAGTACCACGCTCACGATGAAAACAACGAGTTTCACGAGGGCGATACCGTTCAGATCGAGGAGTCGCGCAAGCTGTCGCGCACCAAGGCCTGGACGGTGAGCAAGCTGATCGAGCGCGCACGCGTTTAAGGCTTGCGAAGAGTGAAAAGACCCGGTATAGTGCCGGGTTTTCCGGTTGGCGGCCGGTAGTGGATGTTCCGGTCGGCTGACTCAAGCGGTTCCGCGCATGCGGAATCTTCTCCCGAACGGGATCCAAAACTGGCCACCGCCGTGTTTGATTTCAAGGCTTGGTGGGTTAAGTTGGAGGCAATTTAAATGATTCAGATGCAGTCCGTCCTGGACGTTGCAGACAACACGGGTGCACGCTCCGTCATGTGCATCAAGGTGTTGGGTGGCAGCCATCGTCGCTACGCAAGCGTGGGCGACATCATCAAGGTGAGCATCAAGGATGCCGCGCCGCGTGGCCGCGTGAAGAAGGGCGATGTCTACAACGCCGTGGTGGTGCGTACCGCCAAGGGCGTGCGCCGTCCCGATGGCTCGCTGGTGCGCTTCGACGGCAACGCTGCCGTGCTGCTGAACAACAAGCTGGAGCCGATCGGTACCCGTATCTTCGGCCCGGTTACCCGTGAGTTGCGTACCGAGAAGTTCATGAAGATCGTCTCGCTTGCGCCCGAGGTTCTGTGAGAGGGAATCATGGCACGTATTCGTAAAAACGATCAGGTCATCGTCCTGGCCGGCAAGGACAAGGGCAAGCGCGGCATCGTGCTGCGCGTGCTGGACGACGGCCACCTGGTGGTCGAAGGGGTCAATCGGGTGAAGAAGCATCAGAAGCCCAACCCCATGCGCAACATTCAGGGCGGCATCGTCGAGAAGGAAATGCCGATCGACGCCTCGAATATCGCGCTCTACAACGTCGCGACGCAGAAGGCGGATCGCGTGGGTTACAAGGTGCTGGAGGACGGCCGCAAGGTGCGCGTGTACAAGTCCAACGGCGAAATGGTCGACGCACAGGGGTAATCATGGCGCGTTTTCAAGAGCTTTATCGCGAGACGGTGGTGCCCAAGCTGGTTGAACAGTTTGGCTACAAGTCCGTCATGGAAGTCCCGCGGATCAAGAAAATCACCCTCAACATGGGTGTGGGCGAAGCTGTCGCCGACAAGAAGGTGATGGACCACGCGGTTGCCGACATGCAGAAGATCGCCGGCCAGAAGCCGGTCGTCACCAAGTCGAAGAAGTCGATCGCCGGCTTTAAGATCCGCGAGAACTACCCGGTCGGCTGCATGGTGACCCTGCGCCGCGCGCAGATGTACGAATTCCTCGATCGTCTGGTGACCGTGGCGATGCCGCGCATCCGCGACTTCCGCGGCATTTCGGGCAAGTCCTTCGACGGTCGTGGCAACTACAACATGGGCGTCAAGGAACAGATCATCTTCCCCGAGATCGAGTACGACAAGATCGATGCGCTGCGTGGCATGAACATCACGATCACCACCACCGCCAAAACTGATGAAGAAGCGCGCGCCCTGCTCGCTGCCTTCAGCTTCCCGTTCAAGAATTGAGGTAGGCATGGCCAAGTTATCCTTGATTAACCGCGAAGAAAAGCGCGCCCGCATGGTGAAGAAGTACGCTGCCAAGCGTGCCGAGCTCAAAGCTGCGATCGCCAACGTGCAGACCAGCGAAGAAGATCGCATGGCGGCGTACAAGGCGCTGCAGGCGTTGCCGCGCAACGCCAGCCCGGTGCGCCAGCGCAACCGCTGTCAGTTGACCGGCCGTCCGCGCGGTGTGTTCAGCAAGTTCGGCCTCGCGCGCGGCAAGCTGCGCGAATACGCGATGAAGGGCGAGATCCCGGGCATCGTCAAGGCGAGCTGGTAAGAGGTAGACGAAATGAGTATGAGTGATCCCATCGCGGACATGCTGACCCGCATCCGCAATGCGCAATCGGTCGAAAAGGCGTCGGTTTCGATGCCCTCTTCCAAGGTGAAGGCGGCCATTGCCCAGGTGCTGAAGGACGAGGGCTATATCGAGGACTTCGCCGTGCGCGGCGAGGCCGGCAAGCCCGAACTCGAACTGCAGCTGAAATATTACGCCGGTCGTCCGGTGATCGAGCGCATCGAGCGCGTGAGCAAGCCCGGACTGCGCATCTACAAGGGCGCGCAGGATCTGCCGCGCGTGATGAACGGTCTCGGCGTTGCCATCGTGTCGACTTCGAGCGGCGTCATGGCTGATCGCCACGCTCGCGCCAAGGGCGTGGGCGGCGAGATCCTGTGCGTGGTCGCGTAAGAAGGAACGGATATGTCACGTGTAGCCAAGAACCCCATTACGCTGCCGAAAGGCGTGGAAGTCACGCTCGGCAGCGCCATCTCGGTCAAGGGCCCGCTGGGGTCGATGAGCCGCCCGCAGGCGCGCGACGTCACCGTTGCGCTGAACGACGGCGTGCTGACCTTCGCGCCCATCGGCGACGGTAGCCAGGCCAACGCCATGGCGGGTACCCTGCGTGCGCTGGTCAACAACATGGTGCAGGGCGTGTCGAAGGGCTTCGAGAAGAAGCTGACCCTGGTCGGCGTGGGTTACCGCGCGCAGGCCCAGGGCGATGCGCTCAACCTGACCCTCGGTTTCTCGCATCCGGTCGTGCACAAGATGCCCGCCGGCGTGAAGGTCGAGACGCCGACGCAAACGGAAATTGTGATCAAGGGCATCGACCGCCAGGCCGTGGGCCAGGTCGCCGCCGACGTGCGCGCTTACCGTCCGCCGGAGCCCTACAAGGGCAAGGGCGTTCGCTACAGCGACGAAGTGGTCGTCAAGAAAGAGACCAAGAAGAAGTAAGGCTTAAGGACAGGACATGAACACCAAGCAATCACGGATTCGCAGAGCGCGCAAAACCCGCGCCAAAATCGCGGCCGTCAAGGCGATCCGCCTGGCCATCCACCGCACCAACAGCCACATCTACGCCCAGATCATCTCGGCGGACGGCAGCAAGGTGATGGCCAGCGCGTCGTCCAACGACAAGGATCTGCGCGCGCAGGTGCCGAACGGCGGCAACGTCGATGCGGCCGCCGCGGTGGGCAAGCGCCTGGCCGAAAAGGCCAAGGGCCTGGGTATCGAAAAAGTGGCTTTCGACCGTTCCGGCTTCAAGTTCCATGGGCGTGTGAAAGCCCTGGCCGAAGCGGCGCGCGAAGGCGGTTTGGTTTTTTAACGAGGCAGAATCAAGATGGCCCGTACAGCACCTACTACGAACGAAGAGCGCGGCGACGGCCTGCGCGAAAAGATGATCTCGATCAACCGCGTCACCAAGGTGGTGAAGGGCGGCCGGATCATGGGCTTTGCCGCGCTGACCGTGGTTGGCGACGGCGACGGCGGCATCGGCATGGGCAAGGGCAAGTCCCGCGAAGTGCCGGTGGCCGTGCAGAAGGCGATGGAAGAAGCGCGCCGCAAGCTGGTCAAGATCAATCTGAAGAGCGGCACTTTCCATCACACCGTGGTGGGCCAGCACGGCGCGTCGCGCGTGCTGATCCAGCCGGCCTCCGAAGGTACCGGCATCATCGCCGGCGGTGCCATGCGCGCGGTGTTCGAGGTGATGGGCGTGCAGAACGTGCTGGCCAAGTGCCTCGGCTCGACCAATCCCTACAACGTCGTGCGTGCGACCATCGACGGCCTGATGAAGATGTCCACGCCGTCCGACATTGCGGCCAAGCGCGGCAAGTCGGTCGAAGAGATCACGGGGTAAGTCATGAGCGAGCAGAAGAAAATCAAGGTCACGCTGGTCAAGAGCCTGATCGGCACCAAGGCGCCGCATCGCGCCTGCGTGCGCGGCCTCGGCCTGCGCCGCCTCAACCACACGGTCGAGGTGCTCGACACCCCGGCCAACCGCGGAATGATCACCAAAGTCGCCTATCTGGTGAAGTGCGAGGCTTAAGATGGAACTGAACACGATTAAACCGGCCGACGGCGCCAAGAAGGACAAACGTCGCGTGGGTCGCGGCATCGGCTCCGGCCTGGGCAAGACCGCGGGTCGCGGCCACAAGGGCCAGAAATCCCGCGCGGGCGGCTTCCACAAGGTGGGCTTCGAGGGCGGCCAGATGCCGATGCATCGTCGCCTGCCGAAGCGCGGCTTCGTCTCGCTGACCAAGGCCGACACCGCGCGCGTGCGCCTGTACGAGCTGGCCGTTGTGGCCACCGACGAGATCGATCTGCTGGTGCTGAAGCAGGCCGGCGTCGTGGGCGCTTCGGTCACCGCAGCCCGCATTTATCTGGCCGGCGAGATCACGCGTGCGGTCAAGCTGCGCGGCATCGCCGTGACCAAGGGTGCGCGCGCCGCAATCGAAGCGGCCGGCGGCAGCGTCGCCGACTGAGTCGTCGGGGGATTACGCTTTGGCCATGCCCAAGACCGGCTTGAACAAATTCGGCGATCTCAAGCGCCGCCTGCTGTTCCTGCTCGGCGCCCTGATCGTCTATCGCATCGGCACCTTCATCCCGGTGCCGGGCATTGACCCGCTCGTGCTCGAGCAACTGTTCGAGCAGCAGCAGGGCGGCATTCTGGGCATGTTCAACATGTTCTCGGGCGGCGCGCTGTCGCGCTTCAGCGTGTTTGCGCTGGGCATCATGCCGTACATTTCGGCGTCGATCATCGTGCAGCTGATGTCGACGGTTTCGCCGAGGCTCAAGGAGCTGAAAAAAGAGGGTGAAGCCGGACGGCGCAAGATCACGCAGTACACGCGCTACGGCACGCTGTTTCTGGCGATTTTCCAGGGCCTGGGCATCGCCATTGCGCTGGAGTCGCAGGCGGGCCTGGTGCTCGATCCGGGCTTCGGTTTCCGCCTCATCACGGTGGTCACGCTGACTGCCGGCACGATGTTCCTGATGTGGCTGGGCGAGCAGATCACCGAGCGCGGGCTGGGCAACGGCATATCGATCATCATTTTTGCCGGCATCGTCGCGGGATTGCCGTCGGCGATCGGCGGCACGCTGGAACTGACACGAACCGGCGCGTTCTCGATCCCGCTGGTGCTGCTGCTGTTCGTCGGCGTGCTGCTGGTCACCGCGCTGGTGGTGTTCGTCGAGCGCGGCCAGCGCAAGATTCTGGTGAACTACGCCAAGCGCCAGGTCGGCAAGATGGTGGTCGGCGGCCAGAGCTCGCATCTGCCGCTGAAACTGAACATGGCCGGCGTGATTCCGCCGATCTTCGCTTCGAGCATCATCCTGTTCCCGGCGACGCTGGCGGGCTGGTTCGGCAGCGGCGAAGGCATGGGCTGGCTGCGCGACATCGGGTCGACACTCGCTCCGGGCCAGCCGATCTACGTGTTGCTGTATGCGCTGGCGATCATTTTCTTCTGCTTCTTCTATACGGCGCTGGTGTTCGACCCCAAGGAAACCGCGGACAACCTGAAGAAGAGCGGTGCCTTCGTGCCGGGCATCCGGCCGGGCGAGCAGACCGCGCGCTATATCGACAAGATTCTGACCCGGCTGACGCTGGTGGGCGCGATCTACATCACCCTGGTGTGTCTGCTGCCCGAGTTTCTGATTTTGAAGTGGAACGTGCCCTTCTACTTCGGCGGCACCTCGCTGCTGATCATCGTGGTCGTGACCATGGACTTCATGGCCCAGGTCCAGGCGTATGTGATGTCGCACCAGTACGAGGGCTTGCTGAAGAAGGCGAATTTCAAGAATGGCTTGGTGGGGCGCTGATGTCTAAGGAAGATGTCATCCAGATGCAGGGCGAAGTCCTGGAGAACCTTCCGAACGCCACCTTCAGGGTCAAGCTCGAAAACGGGCACGTATTGTTGGGTTACATCTCCGGAAAGATGCGGATGCACTATATCCGCATCCTGCCGGGGGACAAGGTCACGGTGGAACTGACGCCGTACGACCTGAGCAAGGGCCGGATCGTTTTCCGGGCCAAGTGATATTGACCGGCGCGGGGCGCCGGCGAGTAAGTGGAGAAAACCATGAGAGTGCAGGCTTCTGTCAAAAAGATTTGCCGAAAGTGCAAGGTTGTGCGCCGCAAGGGTGTCGTGCGCGTGATCTGCGAGGACCCGCGTCACAAGCAGCGCCAGGGCTGAAGTCCGGCTGCAATTGAGTCAACCTGAAACTGGGTTGACGTGTTATAATTTTTTGTTTTCCGTTCGGAGCATTGCGAATGGCTCGTATTGCTGGGGTTAATATCCCGAATCACCAACACGCGATCATCGCGTTGACCGCTATTTATGGCATCGGCCGTACCACGTCCGGCAAGATTTGCGAGGCCGCCGGCGTGGCGCACGCCTCGAAGATCAAGGATCTGACCGAGGCCGAAGTCGAGCGTCTGCGCGAGGGCGTGGCCCAGTTCACGGTCGAGGGCGACCTGCGCCGTGAAATCACGATGAACATCAAGCGTTTGATGGATCTGGGCTGCTACCGCGGCTTCCGTCACCGCAAGGGTTTGCCGGCGCGCGGTCAGCGCACCCGCACCAATGCGCGCACCCGCAAGGGCCCGCGCAAGGCCATCAGGAAATAAAGGTTAACCATGGCAACTAAAACCGCTGCGCGCGTCCGCAAAAAGGTCAAGAAGAATGTCGCCGAAGGCATTGCGCACATTCACGCTTCGTTCAACAACACCATCGTGACGATCACCGACCGTCAGGGCAATGCCCTGTCGTGGGCAACCGCCGGGGGCGCCGGCTTCAAGGGCTCGCGCAAGTCGACGCCGTTCGCGGCGCAGGTTGCGGCCGAGAACGCCGGCAAGATGGCTCAGGAATACGGCGTCAAGAACCTGGAAGTGCGGATCAAGGGCCCCGGCCCCGGCCGCGACTCCACCGTGCGTGCGCTGAATGCGCTGGGTTTCAAGATCACCGCGATCTCCGATGTGACCCCGATTCCGCACAACGGCTGCCGTCCCTCCAAGAAGCGTCGTATCTAATCATCAGGGAATATCATGGCTCGTAATCTTGATCCCAAATGCCGTCAGTGCCGCCGCGAAGGCGAGAAGCTCTTCCTCAAGGGCGAGAAGTGCTTCACTGACAAATGCGCCATCGAGCGCCGCGCCTACGCCCCCGGCCAGCATGGCCAGAAGAGCGGTGCCCGTTTGTCGGGCTATGGCGTGCAACTGCGCGAAAAGCAGAAGATCCGCCGCATCTACGGCGTGCTCGAAGGTCAGTTCCGCCTGACCTACAAGCGGGCCGACAGCGCCAAGGGCGTGACCGGCGAGAACCTGCTGTCGATGCTGGAATCGCGTCTGGATTCGGTGTGCTACCGCATGGGCTTTGGTGCGTCCCGCACCGAAGCGCGCCAGGTGGTTCGCCACAACGGCATCGTCGTCAACGGCCGCCGCGTCAACATCCCGTCGTACCAGGTGCGTCCGGGCGACGTGGTCGAAGTGGCCGACAAGTCCAAGGCCCAACTGCGCATCAAGGCGGCGGCCGAAGCGACCGCCGCGCGCGGCTACCCCGAGTGGGTCGAAGTCGATGCCAAGGCGCTCAAGGGGACCTACAAGGCCAACCCGCAGCGTTCCGAGCTGCCGTCGACCATCAACGAGTCGCTGGTCATCGAACTGTACTCCAAATAATCCGGCCGGGTCCTGACGGGCCCGACCCCAAGGGCTGCTTCTCAAGGAAACGTACTCTATGCAAAGCGCTACGGAATTTCTCAAGCCGCGTATCGTGGAGGTGGATCGCGCCTCCCCCCTGCATGCCAAGGTCATCATGGAGCCCTTCGAGCGTGGATACGGTCATACGCTCGGCAACGCGCTGCGTCGTATCCTGCTGTCGTCGATGGTCGGCTACGCGCCGACCGAGGTCGCCATCGGCGGCGTCGTGCACGAGTACTCGACCATCGAGGGCGTGCAGGAAGACGTCGTCGACATCCTGCTGAACCTCAAGGGCATCGCCTTCAAGATGCACGGCAAGAGCGAAGCCGTGCTCAAGGTCGCGAAGTCCGGCGAAGGCGTCGTCACCGCGGGCGACATCGAAGTCGGCCACGACATCGAAGTGCTGAATCCGGATCACGTGATCGCCCATCTCACCAAGGGCGGCAAGCTCGACATGGAAATCAAGATCGAAGCCGGTCGGGGCTACCAGCCGTCGACCGCGCGCAAGGTTTCGGAAGAAACCCGCGCCGTCGGCTCGATCCTCCTCGACGCCTCGTTCAGCCCCGTCCGCCGCGTGGCCTACTCGGTCGAGAGCGCCCGCGTCGAACAGCGCACCGACCTCGACCGCCTGGTGATCGACATCGAGACCAACGGCGTGGTCGAGCCCGAGGAAGCCGTGCGCACCGCCGCCCGCATCCTGGTCAACCAGCTGTCCGTGTTTGCCGACCTCGAAGGCACCCCGGCCGAGTCCGAGTCGCCGCGCGCGCCGCAGGTCGACCCGCTGCTGCTGCGTCCGGTCGACGACCTCGAACTCACCGTGCGTTCGGCCAACTGCCTCAAGGCCGAGAACATCTACTTCATCGGCGACCTGATCCAGCGCTCCGAGACCGAGCTGCTGCGCACCCCCAACCTGGGCCGCAAGTCGCTCAACGAGATCAAGGACGTGCTCGCGTCCAAGGGCCTGTCGCTCGGCATGAAGCTGGAGAACTGGCCGCCCGCAGGACTCGAGCGCCCCTGAGTTTACGAAACCCCATAACAATAAAGCGCGGGTCGCCCTGGCAGGCGGCCTAGCCCAAGAATAGCAATCGAAAGGAAATCGCCATGCGTCATCGTCAGTCCAACCGCAAGCTCAACCGCACGACCAGCCACCGCCTCGCCATGTTCCGCAACATGAGCGTGTCGCTGCTGAAGCACGAAGTGATCAAGACCACCCTGCCCAAGGCCAAGGAACTGCGCCGCTTCGTCGAGCCGCTGATCACCCTGGGCAAGGAGCCGTCGCTTGCCAACCATCGCCTGGCCTTCGACCGTCTGCGCGACCGCGAGATCGTCATGAAGCTGTTCGGCGAACTCGGCCCGCGCTACAAGACGCGTCCGGGCGGCTATCTGCGCATCCTCAAGTACGGCTTCCGCAATGGCGACAACGCGCCGATGGCGCTGGTCGAACTGGTCGATCGTCCCGAGACGACCGAGGCGCCCGCCGAAGCCGAGTAAGCTGGATTCCTCGAAGCCTGAAAAGCCGGGCTCGCCCGGCTTTTTTCTTGTGCGTCCCGCGGGCTTGCGGCATCGCTCCAGGCTCGGCATAGTGAACGGCCTTGTCGTTGCCGGGGCGTGTCGTGATTGTGCTTTTTACCGATTTCGGAAGCCGGGACCCGTATGTCGGGCAGGTCAAGGCGCGTCTCCTTGAGCACGCGCCGGACATTCCCCAGGTCGACCTGCTGCACGAAGTGCCCGACTTCAATCCGCATGCCGGCGCGCACCTGCTGGCCGCGCTGGCGCCGCAGTTCCCGCTGGGCAGCGTGTTTCTGGCGGTCGTCGATCCGGGCGTCGGCACACCCCGCGGGGCAGTCGTCGTCGAGGCAGACGGGCGCTGGTACGTCGGGCCGGACAATGGCCTGATTTCGGTGGTGGTCGCGCGATCGGGCGCGGTGCGCTTATGGCGCATCGCATGGCAGCCCGAGGGGCTGTCGGCGACTTTCCATGGCCGCGATCTGTTCGCTCCGGTCGCAGCGGCGATTGCACAGGGCGGCTTCCCCGAGGACAAACTCGAGCGCGTGGATCAGCTTTGCGCGGCATTCGACGCCGGCGACTTGCCGCGCGTGATCTACGTCGACCACTATGGCAACGCGTGGACCGGCGTGCGCGGTGGCGCGCCGGGCATGCAGGTGAGCGTGGCCGGCCGCGTCCTGCCGCATGCCGGGACCTACGGCGAGGCCGGCAAGGGCGAAGGATTCTGGTTCGTCAACAGCGTCGGGCTGGTCGAACTCGCGATGAACCGCGGCAGCGCGGCGGCGAGCCTGGGGCTGAAAGTCGGCGACCTTGTCCAGGTGGCCCGCCCGGGCTAGGACGGATCCACGCACCCTAGGCCAGAAGTGCGAGCCTGAAGTCGTTGACGTTGGTGCGCGTCGGACCTGTGACGACCAGGTCGTCCAGCGCGGAGAAGAAACCGTAGGACTCGTTGCGGGCGAGCAGGCCTGGGGCGTCGACGCCGGCCGCACGGGCACGGGCGAGCGTATCGGGCGTCCAGAGCGCGCCCGCGTTGTCTTCGGTGCCGTCGATGCCGTCGGTGTCGCAGGCGATCGCCCAGGCAGCCCCTGAACCGCCGAGCGTCAGCCCCAGCGCGAGCAGGTATTCCGTGTTGCGGCCGCCGCGCCCGCTCGCGTGCCGCACCGTGACGGTCGTCTCGCCGCCGGAGAGCAGCGCGAAGGGGGAATCGCCGGGTCGGGCGCGCTGCCGCAGCAAGGTCGCGTGCGCCGCCGCGACCACGCGCGACTCGCCCTCGATTTCGCCCAGATTGACCACCTGGACTCCCCGGCGCACCAGCCAGGCGCGCACGGCGTCCAACGAGGCGCGGGCGCTGCCGACGATGCGGTTCTCGACCCGTGCGAACACCGCGCAGCCCGGCTTGGGGGTGTCGGGAATCAGCCCCTCGACGCCCTGTTGCAAGTGCCGGGCGACGGCGGGCGGCGGCACGACACCGTAGCGCTGCAGCAGTGCGACGGCATCGGCGAAGCTGTCCGGATCCGGGGCGCACGGCCCGGACGCGATAGAGGTCGGGTCGTCGCCCACCACGTCGGACAGGATCAGCGCGCGCACCGGCGCCCGACTCAGCGCCGCGACCTGGCCGCCCGAAAAGCGGGTCAAATGCTTGCGGACCGTGTTGATTTCGCGGATCGTCGCACCGCTTGCGAGCAGCGCCCTGGTGACTGCCCGCAAGGTCTTCAGTGCGACGCCTTCGGCCGGCAGGGCGAGCAGGCTCGAACCGCCACCCGAGAGCAGCACGAGCAGAAGATCGTCCGGCGTGAGTTCCCGGATTGCCGCCAGCATGCCGGCGGCGGCTTCGGCGCCGCGGCCGTCCGGCAGGGGGTGGCTCGCCTCGACGACCTCGATGCGCGTCAGTGGCAGGCCGTGCAGGTGGCGCGTGACGACGCGCCCTGAGAGCGGCGCGTCAGCCGGCCAGTGCAGTTCTACCGCCTTCGCCATCGCCGCGGCCGCCTTGCCACCGCCCACGACCAGGGTGCGCCCCTTGGGAGGCGCGGGCAGATGCGGCGCGACGAGCGTCTGAGCGTCGGCGGCAGCCAGGGCTTCCGCGAAGGCGTCACGCAGGAATGGGCGATCGATGGCCATAGGCCGAGTTTGCCAGCATCCGCGGCCCGGTACCACTGCAGCGGCAGCCCGCGTGGCCCGATGGCCTGGAATGGTGAAATCGAGGGAGAACCCTTCGCTTTCCAATGCGCTCCAGCCAACGATACTGGCGGGCAGACGGGAAATGAGGCCGTCTAGCGCGCCGGCCCGGGCACGTTCGAGCGCACCATCGCCAGGCGATAGATCAGAGGCATCACGAACAGCGTGAGCAGGGTGGCGACGGTCAGTCCCCACACCAGGCTGGAAGCCATCGGCCCCCAGATCAGCGATTTGCCGCCCAGGCCCGCCGCCAGCGAAAAAAGGCCGCCGATGGTCGTGGTGGTGGTGATGAGGATGGGGATCACGCGGCGGCGCGCCGCATAGATCGAGGCGTGCAGGATGCCCATGCCCGACTTCAATCGTTCATTCGCGGCGTCGATCAGCACGATGGCCGAGTTCACCGCGATGCCGGTCAGCGCGATGATGCCGTACATGGTGTAGAGCGACAGCGGGTTCTGCGTGATGACGAGGCCCAGCGTCACGCCGGTGAAGGCGAGCGGCACCGTCACCAGGATCATCAGCGGCTGCCAGTAGCTCTTGAACTGCGCGGCCAGGATCAGGTAAATCAGGCCAATCCCCAACAAAAACAGCCCGGGCATGGCATCGAGGCTTTCCTGCACGTCCTCCAGCTCGCCGGAGTAATCCAGCGTCACGCCGGGATAGCGCGCGGCGATCTTGTTCCACTCTTGCTGGATGATCCTGTTGGCGGCGATCGTGTCGGGCGCGTCCTCGTTTTCCTTGTCGAGGTTGGCCTCCACGGTGATGGCGCGGCGCAGGTTGTAGCGCTTGATCACGCCCTGGCTGGTGCCGGTCTCCGCTTCCGTCAGTGCGCTCAGCGTGGTGGTGCCGCCGCCGGGCAGCGGTACCGGGTCGTTCAGCAGTTCGGCGATGTCGGCCATGGGTTCGCGGTCGGCCAGCACGCGCACCTCGATCTTGTCGCCGCCCTCGCGCATTTCCGCCACGATCTCGCCGTCGGTGTGCAGGCGTGCCAGGCGCGACACCAGCGCGGGGTCGAGCCCGGCGTTGCGCACTGCGTTCGCGTCCAGGCGCAGAATCAGCTGCTGCCTGCCGGCCACCTCATCGTCGGCGATGTCCTGGGTGCCGGGAATTTTCCGGACGATGGACTCGATGGCATCCGCCGCCGCACGCAACTCCTTGTAATCGTCGCCGCGCGCACGCACCTTGATCGGCTTCGACGCCGGCGGGCCGCCCGAGACCTCCAGAAACGAAATGCGCGCCTTGCCCGACAGCGCCTCGATTTCCGCGCGCATGTCCGCCACCACTTCGTCGGTGGTGCGCATGTCGCCGCTGCGCGGGTTCAGCGACACCACGATCTGGCCGTAGGCGGGGCCGTACAAGGGCTCGGTGTCGGTGAACTTGAGCCCGGCGTTGGCCGAAATGCCGCGCGCCTCGTTCGGCTCCAGCTTCTGCCGCACGGCACGCTCCACGCGCTGCACTTCCGCCAGCGTGGCGTCGACGCTGGAAGAGGGCGGCATGTCCACATTCACGTAGAAGATGCGCAAGGGGTCGAAGGCGAAGAACTGGGTTTTCACCAGTCCGCCGGCCAGAGAGCCGATGGCCAGCGTCAGCAGCAGTCCCAGCCCGGCCAGGCTCAGCCACGGATGGCGCATGGTCTTGATGAGGAAGCGGGAATATTTCAAGCGCACCCAGTGGGTAAAGGCCTCGCGCTTCTTCTGCACGCGGCTGGGTCTGGCCGTGTCCGGACGCATCGCGACGACATGGGTCGGCAGCATCCAGTAGGCTTCCAGCAGCGAGGCCAGCAGCGCGATCGACACCACGGCCGGAATCACGAACATGAATTTCCCGACGATGCCGGGCAGCAGCATCAAGGGCAGGAAAGCTGCCAGCGTGGTGAGCACCGACGAGAAAACCGGCATGCCCACTTCGCGCACGCCATCGAGCGACGCCTGCAGGATGGCCTGGCCGCGCACCATCCGATAGTAGATGGCCTCGACGATGACCACGGCATCGTCCACCAGCATGCCGAGCACGATGACGATGCCGAGCAGCACCGAGATGTTGAGCGTGAAGTCCATCGCCGACAGCGCCCAGAACGCGGCGGCGAGCGAGAACGGAATGCCCAGACCGACGAGGATGGCGATGCGCGAACCGAGGAAAAGCCATGTGATCAGCAGCACCAGCATCAGACCGTACAACGCGTTGGTCTCCATGACGTCGATGGCCTGTCGCGTGGGAATGGTCTGGTCGTCCAGCAGCACCACCTGCAGTCCGCTGTCGACCAGCGCCCCGTTCCTGGCAGCGAGGTAGTCGTTGATGCGCGCCACCAGTTCCAGGGTGTTGGCGCCGGTGCGCTTGTTCACCGCCAGCAATACGGCCGGCCGTCCGTCCTTGTTCACCCGCTGCTCGGGTTTTTCGCGTGCGCGCGCAACGTCGGCCACGGTATCGAGCGGGACGCGATGGTGCGGCGAGGCAGCGGGAATCACCTCGATCCGGGCCAGGGTGTCGGGGTCGCTGGACTGGCCGATCACACGCACCAGCCATTCGTTGTCGCCCACGCGCGCCTGCCCTGCGAAAACGTCGCGGAACCAGCGCGACACCGAATCCGCCACGTCGCTGCCGGAGATGCCCCGCGCGGCCGCGGCGGCGGGGGCGAAGCGCACGTGCAGCTCAGGATCCTGCAATCCGGTGGCCAACACCGAATCCACGCCCTGAGTGCGTTCGAGATCCTCCTTCACCCGGCGCGCCAGGCTGCGCAGGCGTTCGTCGAAGGCGGGCGAGGTGATCATCACCATCGCCGTGGGGAAGCCGTTCGCGGTGGTGATTTCCAGCACCGCCGGATCGCTTGCTTCCGGCGGCAGTTCGGCGTCGGCCTGGTTCTGCACCTCGCGGCGGAGGTCATTCATGCGCTTGTCGAAGGTGCGCTCGTTCAGTTCCTGGAAGCGCACCAGCATCGAGGACACGTTTTCGCGGCTGTTGCTGGAAATGAACTTCACGTCCGCCACGCGGGCGACGGCCTCCTCCAGCGGGCGGGTCACGCGCTTCTCCACGTCCTCGGCCGAGGCGCCGGGCAGGCGCGTGGTGATGTTCACCCAGTTGAAGTTCACCTCCGGGTCCTGCTCGCGCGGCATATCGCGATAGGCCATGTAGCCCATGAACAGCACCACCACGAAGGCGATGTTGGCCAGCGGGTGGTTGCGGATCAGGCGTTCGAAGAAGCTCATGCGGGCACGCGCTCAGACGCCTACTCGGCAGCGGGCGCCTGGATCTTGACAGGCTGCCCATGCTGCAGCGCAAAGCGGCCCTCGGTGATCAGCACCATGTCCTCCGCAGCGTCGATCGGCGCAGGACGGCCTTCCTGCGCGCCTTCGATCGGCTTGAAGTTTGCCCTGCCCCCTTCCAGCACGAACACGCCCAGTCTGCCGTCGCGCGTTACCAGCAAGTCCGCCGGGATGTGCGGCGTTGCGTTTTGCCACTGAATCTGTCCGGTCGCGCCCGGCTTGGCGGCTTTGTCGGCGAACGCGAGGCGCGCCTCCTGCGTGCGGCTGGCGCCGCTCAGCGCCGGCGAGACCCGTTTCAAATTCAGCGCATACACGCCGTCGGGGGTATGGAACGCGATGGACCTGGCTTGGGCGAGGCTCCCGGCATCCTTGGCCTGCACCTGGGCGGACACTTCCAGCGACTGCTCGTCCCACAGAATCACCAGCGGCGTGCCGGGAATGGCCAGTTCCCCCACGTTGCCCGGCACCGCCTCGACGATGGCTGGAAACGGCGCGGTGATCACGCACTTGCCCACGCCGCTCTGTGCCGAAGCCACCTGGCTCGCGGCGAGTTCGCGGTCCGCCTGCGCGATATTGAGTTCGGTGCGCCTCTGTTCCAGCGCATCGCCGGAAATAAAGCCCTGGCTCGCCAGCTCATCGCTTCGCTTCATCTGCGACACGGCAAGCTTGAGCCGCGCTTCTGCCACGCCCAGGCCGGCCTGGGCCTGCTTCAGGGCGATCTGATAATCGCGGCAGTCGAGGCGGGCTACCGCCGCGCCCCGGGCGACGCGTTGGCCCGCCTCCACCGGAAGCGCCGCGATGCGAGCGGAAATCTGCGCCGCCAGCTTGCTGATGTTGCGCGAAGTGACCTGCGCCTGCGCAGTGAGTCTGGGGTGGAGAGCGGCCTCCCGTACCGGCACGGCGTGGACTGAAACCGCAGCCGCGGCGCTGTGCGGGACGGCATCGAATTTGCCTTCATCCTTGCCGCAGGCTGCGAGCGCTGGGAGCAAGAGAAGCATGAGCAAGGAACGCATGATCGGTCGCAAACGGGAAAGAGTCGTTAGCATAAACGAAGTGGTGCGGCCGGCCTGGGGAGAAGTCCGACGGTTGCGGCGGACGGGCCGCCGCATACGCGAGACAAATAAAAACGGCCAGGCGAACCTGGCCGTTGACGGGCGACGGCAGTGCCTTACTGCTTGGTGGCTTGCTTGGCGTCGTCGGCCATTTCCCGGACCTTTTCGGCGCCTGCGGCAGCGGCGTCGGCCGCCCCCTGCGCGGTGTCGGCGGCGGCATCGGCCGCAGCGTCGCCCGCGGCGGCCGCAGCTTCACCGGCCGCATCGGCGGCGGCACCCGCGGCTTCGGCTGCCGAGTCGACCGCAGCGTCGGCGGCCTCCTGGGCCTCTTCCAGCGCGGGGGCGGCGGCCTCCTCGGCCTTCTGGCAGGCGGTCAGCGCAAGCGCGGCGAAAAGTGCGACGAGCAGTTTCGATTGCATGGGTGTCTCCCTGATGTGGTGAAAAAAGAAAGCGGGTCTGGTTGCCCGCTTTTGCATTGATAAACCCAAAAGCCCGTCGCAACAAGGTTTTTTTGGCCTCGGCAGGCGCGGGCAGCGTACCGGGGCGGCTCAAAACGCCTCGTCGTCCCGCAGGTAGCGCCACTGCCCGGGCGGCAGCTCGCCCAGCCGCACGCGCCCGATGCGCACCCGCTTCAGGCCCACGACCCTGAGTCCGACCAATTCGCACATGCGGCGGATCTGGCGCTTGCGGCCTTCCTTGAGGATGAAGCGCAGCTGGTCGGCGTTCTGCCACGCGACTTTCGCCGGGCGCAGCCTGCGGCCGTCGAGCGACAGGCCGTGGTTGAGCAGCGCGAGTCCGCGCTCGTCGAGACGGCCCTCGACGCGCACCAGGTATTCCTTCTCGACGTCGGAGTCGTCGCCGATGAGCTGCCTGGCGATGCGGCCGTCCTGCGTCAGCACGAGCAGACCGGTCGAGTCGATGTCGAGCCGGCCGGCGGGCGCGAGGCCCTTCAACTGCGCGCGTGCGAAACGGTACGGCGCGCGGTCCTCGCGCCAGCGCGTGTCGGGCTGGATCAGCGTCACCGCCGGCTGGTAGCCGGGCTCGGGTTGGCCGGAGACGTAGCCGACCGGCTTGTGCAGCAGGATGGTCACGCGCTCGGCCTGGTGCGCGCTCGCTGCGGCGTCGAGGCGGATCGCGCAGTCGGGGTCGACCCTGGTGCCGAGCTCGGTGATGCGCTTGCCGTCGACGAAGACGAGGCCCTTCTCGATGTAGGCGTCCGCCTCGCGGCGCGAACACAGGCCGCGCTCGGACATCAGCTTGGAGAGGCGGATGGGCTCGGTCATGGGGGCGATTAACAAGGAGGACGCGGAGGACACGGAGGAATACGCAGCGTGGTGTGCCACCCGAATCGGGTGTCCTCGGCGTCCTCTGCGGCCTCCTTGTGAAAACCCGGTTGCATGTATATTCAGCGCCGCGACAGCACCGGCTGGAGATACTTGCCGGTGTGGCTCGCCGGGTTGGCGGCGACGGCCTCCGGCGTGCCCGCGGCGAGGATCCTGCCGCCGCCGGCGCCGCCCTCGGGGCCGAGATCGACGATCCAGTCGGCGGTCTTGATGACGTCGAGGTTGTGTTCGATGACGACCACGCTGTTGCCGGCGTCGGTCAGGCGCTGCAGGACCTTCAGCAGCAGGTCGATGTCGGCGAAGTGCAGGCCCGTGGTCGGCTCGTCGAGGATGTAGAGCGTGCGGCCGGTGTCGCGCTTGGAGAGTTCCAGCGCCAGTTTCACGCGTTGCGCCTCGCCGCCCGAGAGCGTGGTCGCCGCCTGGCCGAGGCGGATGTAGCCCAGGCCCACGTCGATCAGCGTGGTCAGTTTCTTCTTCACCACCGGCACCGCGTCGAAGAATTCGGCGGCGTCCTCGACCGTCATCTCGAGCACGTCGCGGATGGTTTTGCCCTTGTAGTGCACTTCCAGCGTTTCGCGGTTGTAGCGCGCGCCGTGGCAGACGTCGCACGGCACATAGATGTCCGGCAGGAAATGCATCTCGACCTTGACCACGCCGTCGCCCTGGCAGGCTTCGCAGCGGCCGCCCTTGACGTTGAAGCTGAAGCGTCCCGGGCCGTAGCCGCGCGCGCGCGCCTCGGGCACGCCGGCGAACAGCTCGCGGATCGGCGTGAAGAGGCCGGTGTAGGTCGCGGGGTTGGAGCGCGGCGTGCGGCCGATCGGGCTCTGGTCGACGTTGATCACCTTGTCGAAGAATTCGAGACCATGGATCTCGCCGTGCGGCGCCGGCTCGGTCGATGAGCCGTACAGATGACGCGCGACCGCGGCGTAGAGCGTGTCGTTGATCAGCGTCGACTTGCCCGACCCCGACACGCCGGTGATGCAGACGAAGAGGCCGACCGGCAGCCTGAGCGTGACGTTCCTGAGGTTGTTGCCGGTCGCGTCGGTGACGACGAGCTGGCGCTCGGGGCTCACTTTTCGGCGCTTTTTCGGCATGGCGATGCTGCGGCGGCCGGAGAGATACTGGCCGGTGAGCGAATGCTCGGCCAGCCGGATTTCCTCGGGCGTGCCCTCGGCGACCACCTCGCCGCCGTGCACCCCGGCGCCCGGGCCCATGTCGACGACATAGTCGGCGGCGCGGATCGCATCCTCGTCGTGCTCGACCACCAGCACCGAGTTGCCGATGTCGCGCAGGTGTTTCAAGGTCGCGAGCAGGCGATCGTTGTCGCGCTGGTGCAGGCCGATCGAGGGCTCGTCGAGCACGTACATCACGCCGGTCAGCCCCGAGCCGATCTGGCTGGCGAGGCGGATGCGCTGCGCCTCGCCGCCGGAGAGCGTGTCGGCCGAGCGGTCGAGCGACAGGTAGTCGAGGCCGACGTTGTTGAGGAAGCCGACGCGCGCGACGATCTCCTTCACGATCTTGTCGGCGATCTGCGCGCGGTGGCCGTCGAGCTTCAGCGTCTCGAAGAAGGCGAGCACGTCCTTCAGCGGCATCGCGCTCACCTGGTAGATCGCCGCGCCGCCGACCAGCACGTGGCGCGCCTCCTCGCGCAGGCGGGTGCCGTGGCAGGCCGGGCAGGGCTTGTTGTTCTGGTACTTGGCGAGTTCCTCGCGCACTGCCATCGAGTCCGACTCGTGATAGCGCCGCGCCATGTTGGCGAGCACGCCCTCGAACGGATACTTGCGGGTGGAAAAGCCGCCGCGCGGCGCCAGCACCTGGAAGGCGATCGCCTCCTTGCCCGAGCCGTCGAGGATCACGTCCCGGATGCGCTTCGGCAATGCGTCCCACGGCGTGTCGAGGTCGAAGCCGTAGTGCAGCGCCAGCGACTGCAGCATCATGAAAAAGAACTGGTTGCGCTTGTCCCAGCCCTTGATCGCGCCCGAAGACAGCGACAGGTGCGGAAAGGCGACCACGCGCGCCGGGTCGAAGAAGGTGATCTGGCCGAGGCCGTCGCACTGGCTGCACGCACCCATCGGGTTGTTGAACGAGAACAGGCGCGGCTCCAGTTCGGGCAGCGCGTAGCTGCAGATCGGGCAGGCGAACTTGGCGGAGAAGAGGTGCTCGCGGCCGGAATCCATCTCCACCGCCAGCGCGCGGCCCTCGGCGTGGCGCAGCGCGGTCTCGAAGCTTTCGGCGAGGCGCTGCTTGGCGTCCGCACGCACTTTGAGGCGGTCGACGACGACTTCGATGGTGTGCTTCTTGTTCTTGTCGAGCTTCGGCACCGCATCCAGCTCGTGCACCGTGCCGTCGACCCGCACCCGCACGAAGCCCTGCGCCCGCAGTTCGGCGAAGAGCTCGACGTTCTCGCCCTTCCTGCCCACCACCAGCGGCGCCACGATCATCAGCCTGGTGTCTTCCGGCAGCGCCAGCACGGCGTCGACCATCTGCGACACCGTCTGCGCGGCGAGCGTGATGCCGTGCTCCGGGCACTGCGGGTCGCCGACGCGGGCGTACAGCAGGCGCAGGTAGTCGTGGATCTCGGTCACCGTGCCGACGGTCGAGCGCGGGTTGTGGCTGGTCGCCTTCTGCTCGATCGAGATCGCCGGGCTCAAACCCTCGATCAGGTCGACGTCGGGCTTTTCCATCAACTGCAGGAACTGCCGCGCGTAGGCCGACAGCGACTCGACGTAGCGGCGCTGGCCTTCGGCATACAGGGTGTCGAACGCGAGCGAGGACTTGCCCGAGCCCGACAGCCCCGTCAGCACCACCAGCTTGTTGCGCGGCAGGTCGAGATTGACGTTCTTCAGGTTGTGGGTGCGGGCGCCACGGATGCGGATGTATTCCATTGTTTGCTGCGCTCAGGCGTAATTCGCAACCTGCTAATATAACGGACTTCCCGACTCATCCGAACCCAGCGTGGCCCAGATCGACCTGTCCGAACGCATGACCCGCGCCGAGCTGCGCGCCGCTTCGGGCCTGGCGGCGATCTTCGGCTTGCGCATGCTGGGCATGTTCCTCATCCTGCCCGTGTTCGCGCTCTACGCCGCGCACCTCGAAGGCGGCGACAACCACACCCTGGTCGGGCTGGCGCTCGGCATCTACGGTCTCACCCAGGCGTTGCTGATGATTCCCTTCGGCATGGCGTCCGACCGCATCGGCCGCAAGAAGGTCATCATTTTCGGTCTCGTCGTGTTCGCGCTCGGCAGCTTCGTCGCCATGACCGCCGACGACATCACCTGGACCATCGTCGGCCGCGCGCTGCAGGGCGCCGGCGCGATCTCGGCCGCGGTCACCGCCCTGCTCGCCGACCTCACCCGCGAGGAGCACCGCACCAAGGCGATGGCGCTGGTCGGCTCGACCATCGGCATCGCCTTCGCCGTCTCGCTCGTCGCCGGCCCGGCGCTCAACCGCCTGATCGGCGTGCCGGGGATTTTCGCGCTCACCGGCGTGCTCGCGCTCGCCGCGATCTGGGTGGTCAAGGTGTGGGTGCCCGATCCCGGCGCCAGCCACTTCCACGCCGACGCCGAGGCCAATCCCACGCGCCTCATCGATGTGCTGAAGAACGGCCAGCTCGCCCGTCTCGACTTCGGCATCTTCGCGCTGCACGCGGCGCAGATGGCGATGTTCGTCGTGGTGCCGATCGCGCTGGTCGACAGCGGGCTCGCCGCCGACGACCACTGGGCGGTCTACCTGCCGGTGCTGCTCGGCTCCTTCGTGCTGATGGTGCCGGCGCTGGTGTATGGCGAGAAGCGCGGCCAGATGAAGCCGGTGTTCATCGGCGCGGTGGCGCTGATGCTGGCGGCGCAACTGGGGCTGGCCGCCGGCATCGACGCCTTCTGGGCCATCGTGTGGGCGCTGTTCTTCTTCTTCGTCGCCTTCAACCTGCTCGAAGCCAGCCTGCCCTCGCTGATTTCCAAGCTCGCGCCGGCCTCGGCCAAGGGCACGGCGATGGGCGTCTACAACACCGCGCAGGCCTTCGGGCTCTTCTTCGGCGGCTTCTTCGGCGGCTGGCTCGCCCAGCACCACGGCTTCGTCGCCGTGTTCGTGTTCTGCGGCGTGCTGATGGCGGTCTGGCTGCTGGCCTCGTTGTCGATGGTCGCTCCGCCCGCGGTGAAGACGCGCATGTTCCGCATCGCCACCCTGGCGCCCGACCAGGCGGCCCTGCTGAAAATGCAGCTTGCCGAAGTGCCCGGCGTGATCGAGGCGGCGGTGCTGGCCGAGGAGGGCGTCGCCCTGCTGAAAGTCAGCCTCAAGGGCTGGGACGAAGCCGCCGCGCGCGCCCTGCTGGACGGTGCGGCCCCGGCTGCGCCGGCCTGATAGAATCCCGCTTCGCACAGGCAATCCATACCATACAGGGGGAAACCATGGCATCCGTCAACAAAGTCATCCTGGTCGGCAACCTCGGGCGCGACCCCGAAATGCGCTACCTGCCGAGCGGGGAGGCCGTCGCCAACCTCGCCATCGCCACCACCGACAAGTACAAGGACAAGACCGGCCAGATGGTCGAGCAGACCGAATGGCACCGCGTCGCCTTTTTCGGCCGCACCGCCGAAGTCTGCGGGCAGTACCTGAAGAAGGGCAGCCAGGTCTACGTCGAGGGCAGCATCCGCACCCGCAAGTACACCGACAAGGAAGGCGTCGAGCGCTACGCCACCGAAATCCGCGGCGACCGCATGCAGATGCTCGGCAGCAAGGGCGGTGGCGGCGGCATGGCCGACATGGACGACGGCGGCTACGCACAGGCCGCGCCCAAGGCCGCGCCGCGCGCCAACGCCCCGTCGGGCGCGCCGGCTGCACAGCGCCCGGCGAGCAGCGGCTTCGACGACATGGACGACGATATTCCCTTCTAGAGACAGGCCCGACGGCGGACCGGAACTGATCCCGGCCCGACCATAACAACGCGGAGAACGGGCGCCCCGGCGCCGCAGGCAGTGAGCGCAACACCCTATAGCCGGCTGGCCTTGTGGGCCCTTGGGGGCGCAGTGAGCTGCGCCGGGCCCGCCTGCGCCGCGCTCACCGAAGCCGATTTCCTCGACGAGCTGCCGGTGGTGCTGTCGGTGTCGCGCCTGTCGCAGCCGGTGAACGAGGCGCCCGCCGCGGTCACGGTCATCGACCAGGACATGATCCGCGCCTCGGGCTTTCGCGACATTCCCGACCTGCTGCGCCTGGTGCCCGGCTTTTCGGTCGCCTACACCCGCGACAACACCTGGGCGATCGGCTACCACGGCATGGCCGACGCCTTTTCGCGCCGTTTCCAGGTGCTGGTCGACGGCCGCTCGATCTACAGCGCGGCCTACGGCGCGGTCCAGTGGCAGGAACTGCCGCTGGCGATCGACGACATCGAGCGCATCGAGGTCGTGCGCGGGCCCAACGCCGCCACCCACGGCGCCAATGCCTTTCTGGCCGTCATCAACATCATCACCAAGGATCCGAGCCAGACGCCCGGCAGCTTCGCCTCGATGCAGCTGGGCGAGCAGGGCATGGCGGGGGTGACCCTGCGGCATGGCGGCCACTCGGGAGACTGGCGCTACCGGCTCACTCTTTCGGTGCAGGACCGTGATCGATTCGAAACCGATGCGCGCGTTGATGCGACCGGGCTGAAAATATTCGAGCAAACCCGAACCTCGCTGTTGAACGGCCGCGCTGACTACCGCGTTTCGTCGACCGACGAACTGAGCGTGCAGATCGGCCTGGCGCTTGGCGACTGGCAGGCCGGCCGACTCGACGTCGCGGACCCCCTCAAGGCGGAGTACCTCCTTGAGCCCCGTCAGCAGGAAGTCACCAACGCCTTCGTGCAGCTACGCTATCGCCGGGTGCACTCGCCGGAGGAGGAGTGGTCCTGGCAGTTTTACCACAGCCGGCACGATTTCGAGGCGGCGGCTCGGGCAAGCCTCCTTGGCTTGACCATCGTGGGTGATCAGAATGCGCTGCAAACGCGCACCAGCCTCGAATTCAATGCCAACACGCGGCTTGCGCCGACGCTGCGCGCGGCGTGGGGGGCGGAAGTTCGCAAGGAAACGGCGAGAAGCCCCTTGTATTTTGGCGATTCGGGCACCCATGATGGCGTGCTGGCGCGCGCGAACGCAAATCTCGAGTGGCGTGCGCAACCTGATTTGCTTCTGCAGGGCGGTGCGATGCTCGAACACCACTATTATTTGGGTTTGCGCTTGTCGCCGCGCATCGCGGCCAACTACGAATTCGCTCCGGGCCATGCCCTGCGAGCCAGTGTCTCGCAGGCGTATAGAACGCCGACCTTTCTGGAGCAGGACGGCTTTTACGTTTATCGCAGCACCGCCGGCGATGCCATCGATGTCATCGGCATCAGCCCCAATGAGCTTGCTCCCGAGCGCATACGCTCGCAAGAGATCGCGTACGTGGGGCACTACAAGCCCTGGGCGCTTCAGTTGGACGCGCGTCTGTTTCGTGATCGGGTGAGCGATTACATCGGGACCGTCACGACATGTCTCCCGCCTGGAACGGAATTGATCTCGGCCTTTGTCCTGATGCGGTCGCCCTGCGATACGCCGGGCCTTGGTCGCGCCAGGGAGGTCGTGAATGGCGGCCAGATTGATGTGCGCGGCGGGGAGCTGCAGTTGAACTGGCAGCCGGTGCCCGTTTTTCGCCTGACTGTGAACTACGCAAGGGTGTTCATCTCGGGTGACGACGCGTTGAATGTGATCGACAACGACGTCGACGCGTCGGCGCCGAGAACTGTTGTCGGCTTGCTCGGGCGATACCAGCTGCCGCATGGCTGGACCCTCAGTGGGGGGGTCTACCGTTCCGGCCGCATGACCTGGCTCGCCGACGGGGATCCCGTACCCCGGCTCACGCGGGTCGATGCGCGCCTGGCGCGGCGCTGGACCTGGCAGGGACACGAACTCGAGGCAGCGGTCGTCGGACAGAGCCTTGCTGGCGACTACAGCGAATTCCGCCGGGAAAACGTGTTCGATCAGCGCGTCTACGGCAGTTTCAGCGTGACTTGGTAAGGAAATAAACCATACTACTGGCATGGTTTATTTCCGCGTCTGGTTACCGTTAAGTTGGCGTAGTCAATAAAGCGGAGAGTACGGCACGCCTGGCGTGTCGCAGGCGGTGAATAGATTCATGTTCTTCAGAATGGCCGGGCTGGTGCTTGGCGGCGTGCTCGTGTGCGCCGGCATCGCACAGGCCGCGCTCACCGAAGCCGACTTCCTCGACGACCTGCCGGTGGTGCTCTCGGTGTCGCGCCTGTCGCAGCCGGTGCATGAAGCGCCGGCCGCCGTCACCGTCATCGACCGCGACATGATCCGCGCGTCCGGCTTTCGCGACATTCCCGACCTGTTGCGGCTGGTGCCCGGCTTCTCGGTCGCCTACACCCGCGACAATACCTGGGCGCTCGGCTACCACGGCGTGGGCGACGGCTACGCGCGGCGCATGCAGGTGCTGGTCGATGGCCGTTCGATCTACAGCCCGCACTTCGGCGAGGTGTACTGGGCCGACCTGCCGCTCGCCATCGACGACATCGAGCGCATCGAGGTGGTGCGCGGCCCCAACGCCGCGGTCCATGGCGCCAACGCGTTCGTCGCGGTCATCAACATCATTACCCGGACCGCCGCGCAGGCGCAGGGCAGCCAGGTCTTCCTGCAGACCGGCGAGCAGTCCGCGCATGGCGTCATCGCGCGCCACGGCGGCGGCACAGGCGACCTGCGTTACCGCCTCACCGCCTCGGCGAGGCAGCACGACCGCTTCGAGCGCAACGTGAACTTCAAGGGCACCGCCGACAACGGCCAGTATCTTGAATCCGGCAACACCTATTTCGTGAACGGCCGCCTGGACTGGCAGCTGTCCGGCACTGCCGAGTTGATGGCGCAGTTCGGCCTGTCCCAGGGGGACTGGAACGCGGGCCGCATCCTGGGCAACCAGACCGATGTTCGCCGTCTGCTCGAACCGGCCGAACAGGATTCGCGCGCCTTCTTCGTGCAAGTCGCCTACCACAAGGTGGAATCCGCACAGCGTGAGTGGACGCTGCAAGCCTATTACGCGCGCAACCGCTTCGACGCCGATCTGCGACTGGATCTCGTCAACACGACCACGCCCCTCGGCGTGCTGGCGCTGGACCAGTATCTGCTGCAGACGCGCAGCAACGTCGAACTGCAGGTAAACGAGCACTGGAGTCCAACCCTGCGCGGCGTGTGGGGCGCGGAAGTGCGTCAGGAGACGGTGTCCGGTACCCACTACTACGGCACCGGCAAGACCTGGCGCGGGGAGATGGCGCGCGCCTTCGGCAATCTCGAATGGCGCGCCCACAAAAAACTGCTGTTGCACGCGGGCGCGATGCTCGAACACCACTATTTCACCGGTTTCGATATCTCGCCGCGGCTGGCCGCGAGCTTTACCGTCGCGCCGGGCCACGTCGTCCGCGCCGGCATCTCGCAGGCCTATCGCTCGCCGACCTTCTTCGAGGAGCACGGCCATCAGACCTACCGCCTCGACAACGGTGGCCTGCTCGACGTCGTCACTGTGCCGTCGACCGGCCTCGCGCCGGAACGCGTGGTTTCGCGCGAACTGGCCTATCTGGGCGTGTGGCGGGCAGCCCGCCTCGAATACGACCTGCGGCTGTTCGACGACCGGGTCGACAATTTCATCGGCTACCTGCGCGGGACTTTCGATCCTGCGGATGACGGCATCCTGCCCAACCGCCAGCGTGAGAACCAGTACGCCAACATCGGCAAGGCAACTTCCCGGGGCGGCGAAATCCAGCTGCGCTGGCGCCCGACCGACCGCCTCGACGTGAGCGCGCACTATTCCCGCATTTTTCTCAGCACCTCCACGTCCGAACAGTTATACAACGAGGACTTCCCCCAGTCTTCGCCGCGCAACAGCGGCGGCCTGCACGCGCGCTACCGCCTTGGCAATGGCTGGGAGGCCAGCGCATTTGCGCAGCGCAGCGACCCGATCAAGTGGCTGACGCCGGGCGACGATACCGATGCCTTCACCCGCGTCGACCTGCGGCTGGCGCGCCAGTGGAAGTGGCAGGGTTACGGCCTCGACGCGGCCCTGGTCGTGCAGAATCTGGGGCGCGATTACGCGGAATTCCGCGACACCAACGTCTTTTCCCGGCGCGTGTACGGCAGCCTCGGCATCGCCTGGTAAGCCTTGAAAGCCGCCCCGGCGGCGCCATCTTGATCGCGTGAGTGACGCGGTTTTTCCACTTTGCCCTGCTATCGCTGGGTACTTCCCGCCCGGCGGCGGTATAATCCCGCAACTTCTTGATTTATCGGAGCGAATCATGCCGATTTATGCCTACCAATGCACTGCCTGCGGCTACGCGCAGGACGAGATGCAGAAAGTGTCCGACGCCCCGCTGACCACGTGTCCGTCGTGCGGCAAGGCCGAGTACGCCAAGCAGCTGACCGCCGCCGGCTTCGCCCTCAAGGGCACCGGCTGGTACGCCACGGACTTCAAGAACGGCGGCGGCAAGCCGGCCGAAACGAAGACCGAGGCGCCGTCGCACGCCTGCGGCACCGGCGCCTGCCCGGCGTGTAACTGAGCCGGCCCCAGCCTCGGGAAGCGGGCGGTGCGAGCCGCCCGCTTCTTCGTTTCAGAATCCGCCCTCCATGAAGCGCTATTTCGTCACCGGCCTGCTGATCTGGGTGCCCCTCGGCATCACGCTGTGGGTGCTGCATCTCCTGATCGGCACGCTCGACCAGAGCCTCGCCTTCCTGCCGGCCGACTGGCAGCCGGAGGCGTGGATCGGCATGCGCGTGCCGGGGCTGGGGGTGGTTCTCACGCTGCTGGTGATCGGGCTCACCGGCGTGTTCGCCACCAACTTCTTCGGCCAGAAGATCGTCGACGCCTGGGAGCGCCTGCTGATCCGCATCCCGGTCGTGAAGTCGATCTACGGCGGGGTCAAGCAGGTGTCGGACACGCTGCTCTCGGGCAACGGCCATGCCTTCCGCAAGGTGCTGCTGGTGCGCTACCCGCATCCCGAGGCGTGGTCGCTGGCGTTCCAGACCAACGTGCCGGCCGAGGTGATGCGCGCGCTGTCCGACGAGCACGTGGCGGTGTTCATCCCCACCACGCCGAGCCCGGTCAACGGCTTTTACTTCTACGTGAAAAAGAGCGAGGCCATCGAACTCGACGTCTCGGTCGACCGCGCGCTGAAATACATCGTTTCCATGGGCGTCGCCTCGGGCGGCGTCCGCACGCTGACTCAATAGCCACGCCTTAGAACCAGGACAACCCATGCGTACTCATTACTGCGGCGCCGTCACCGCCGCCGACATCGGCAACACCGTCACCCTGTGCGGCTGGGCGCATCGCCGGCGCGACCACGGCGGCGTCATCTTCATCGACCTGCGCGACCGCGAAGGCATGATGCAGGTGGTGATCGACCCCGATACCCCGGAGGCGTTCAAGCTGGCCGAGGACGTGCGCTCCGAATTCGTGCTGAAGATCGAGGGCCTGGTGCGGCCGCGCCCCGCCGGCACCGAAAACCCCAACATGACGACCGGCATGGTCGAACTGCTGACCAGGAAGCTGGAAGTGCTGAACCCCTCGCTGACGCCGCCGTTCCAGATCGACGACGACACCCTCAACGAGAACATCCGCCTGCAGTACCGCTACCTCGACCTGCGCCGCGAGCCGATGCAGAAGAACCTGCGCCTGCGCTATCGCGTCTCCAAGCTGATGCGCGACTACCTCGACACGCACGGCTTCATGGAAGTCGAAACGCCGATGCTGACGCGTTCCACCCCGGAAGGCGCGCGCGATTACCTGGTGCCGAGCCGCGTGCACGACGGCATGTTCTACGCGCTGCCGCAGTCGCCGCAGCTCTTTAAACAATTACTCATGGTGTCGGGCGTCGACCGCTACTTCCAGATCACCAAGTGCTTCCGCGACGAGGACCTGCGCGCCGACCGCCAGCCCGAATTCACCCAGGTCGACCTGGAAACCTCGTTCATGGGCGAGGAAGACATCATGACGCTTGTCGAGGGCATGATCCGCGACATGATGCAGAAGGCGCAGGGCATCGAACTGCCCGCCGCCTTCCCGCGCATGACCTACGCCGAAGCGATGAATCGCTACGGCTCCGACAAGCCCGACATGCGGGTGACGCTGACCATCGTCGACGTCGGCGACGTCATGAAGGACGTTGCATTCAAGGTCTTCGCCGGCCCCGCCAACGATCCCAAGGGCCGCGTCGCCGCCCTGCGCATCCCCGGCGGCGCAGCACTCTCGCGCGGCGAGATCGACGGCTACACCGAATTCGTCAAGATCTACGGCGCCAAGGGACTCGCCTACATCAAGGTCAACGACGTCACCCAGTTGAACGAAGCCGGCCTGCAGTCGCCCATCGTCAAGAACCTGTCCGAGGCCTCGCTGCGTGCGGTGATCGAACGCACCGGCGCCGCGAACGGCGACCTCATCTTCTTCGGCGCCGACCGCGCCAAAGTGGTGAACGACGCCCTCGGCGCGCTGCGCCTGAAAATCGGCCATGAGAAGGGCCACGTCGACGGCCGCGCCTGGGCGCCGCTGTGGGTGGTCGACTTCCCCATGTTCGAATACAACGAGGACGAAAACCGCTGGGACGCGCTGCACCACCCCTTCACCGCGCCCAAGGACGGCCACGAAGACTGGCTCGCCACCGATCCCGGCAAGTGCCTCTCCAAGGCCTACGACATGGTGCTGAACGGCTGGGAAGTCGGCGGCGGTTCGGTGCGTATCCACCGGCAGGCCGTGCAGGAAAAGGTATTCGCCGCGCTCAACATCGGCGAGGAAGAGCGCCGCGAGAAATTCGGCTTCCTGCTCGACGCCCTGCAGTACGGCGCGCCGCCCCACGGCGGCCTCGCCTTCGGCCTCGATCGCCTGGTCACCCTCATGACCGGCGCCGAGTCGATCCGCGACGTCATCGCCTTCCCCAAGACCCAGCGCGCCTCCTGCCTCATGACCAATGCGCCCAACGTCGTCGACGAGAAGCAGCTGCGCGAGCTGCACATCCGCCTGCGCAACCCGGCCGGCAGCGACAGGGCGGCCTGAAGACTTTTCGTCCGCGAGGGCGCGCGAAGGATCCCCATGGCCCGTCATTGCGAACGCAGTGAAGCAATCCAGACATGCCACGGGCGCTACTGGATGGCTTCGCGCTGCTCGCCATGACGGCAGGGAGCAGGCTTGTTCTTCGCGCCCGCGAAGGCGCGCGAAGGATCCCCATGGCCCGTCATTGCGAACGCAGTGAAGCAATCCAGGCATACTACGGGCGCTACTGGATGGCTTCGCGCTGTTCGCCATGACGGCAGGGAGCAGGCTTGTTCTTCGCGCCCGCGAAGGCGCGCGAAGGATCCCCATGGCCCGTCATTGCGAACGCAGTGAAGCAATCCAGGCATGCCACGGGCGCTACTGGATGGCTTCGCGCTGTTCGCCATGACGGCAGGGAGCAGGCTTGTTCTTCGCGCCCTTCGCGGATAAAGGATTTGAAATGAACTTCGCCGACACCCTCAAAACCCTGCCCGAGGCCTCGGGTACCCAACTGATCCTCGCCGACGCCGCCGGCGCCGAGGTCGGCAGCATTCTCAACGCGCCCGGCACCGCCGGCTCGTTCCGCGTCTACGCCTATCTCGCCCGGCAGCACGGCGCGATCACGCCCGAGGCCGCGGCCGAGGGGCTGGCGATCTTCGCCGAGCACGCGCAGGACGCCAGCGCGCACCCCGGCAAGCACCCCAACATCGATCGCCTGATCGGCCTGATGGTCAGCGGCGCGACGCTCGCGGTCCGCATTGTCTGAAAGATGGAACAAGGAGGACGCCAAGGACACGGAGGCAGGCTTTCCTCTGCGTCCTCCGTGTCCTCCTTGTGCAGCCCCGTGATGCCATGACCGCACCCGCCTCCAAAATCCCCGTTTCCGTCCTGGTGGTGATTTACGCCGCCGACGGCCAGGTCTTGCTGATCGAGCGCGCCGACGCGCCGGGCTACTGGCAGTCGGTCACCGGCTCGCAGGACCCGGGCGAAACCCTGGAGCAGACCGCGATCCGCGAAGTGCGCGAGGAAACCGGCCTCGACGCCACCGCCTTCGCGCTCACCCCATGGGGCATCGAAAACCGCTACGAGATCTACGAGCGCTGGCGCCACCGTTACGCCCCCGGCGTCACCCACAACACCGAGCACGTGTTCGGCCTGCAACTGCCGGCGCCGCAGCCGGTCATACTGGCGCCGCGGGAACATGTCGACTACGTGTGGCTGCCCTGGCAGGAAGCCGCCGAGCGCTGCTTCTCGCCGAGCAATGCCGCCGCCATCCGTGAACTGCCGGCGCACTTATAATTCAGGATCATGACCTCGCCGCTCAACATTGCCAGCTACAACATCCACAAGGGACTGTCGCAGTTCAACCGGCGGCTGACCGTGCACGAGCTGCGCGACCGCCTGCCGAGCCTCGGCTCCGACATCGTCTTCCTGCAGGAAGTGCAGCACAGCCACGGCCTGCGCGCGAGCCGCTTCCAGCACTGGCCGAACAAGCCGCAGCACGAATTCCTTGCCGGCCACGTCTACACCGACTTCGCCTACGGCAAGAACTGCGTGTACGACACCGGCCACCACGGCAACGCCATCCTGTCGCGCTACAAGATCCTCAACTGGGAAAACGAGGACATCTCGGCCCATGCTCTCGAAAGCCGCGGCATGCTGCACTGCGAGATCGAGGTGCCCGGCGTCGCCATGCCGGTCCATTGCATCAACGTCCACCTGGCGCTGAACGAAGGCGGCCGCCGCCGCCAGCTCGCGCAGATCGCCGCGCGCATCCACCGCATGGTGCCCGACGACGCGCCGCTCATCCTCGCCGGCGATTTCAACGACTGGAAGCTGCGCGTCGGCCGTTTCTTCCACGACGAGCTGGGGCTTGCCGAAGTGTTCGAGGCCCACCACGGCCGCCCCGCGCGCAGCTACCCGTCCTTCCTGCCCATGTTTTCGCTCGACCGCATCTACGTGCGGCGCTTCAACATCGAATCGGCCCACGTCCACACCGGCAACGCCTGGCACCGCATTTCCGACCACGCTGCCCTCACCGCGAAGCTGAAGCCCACCGGATGACCCGCAGCCGCTGGCCCAGGCTGTTCGCGCGCGACGCCGGCTGGACGCCCGGCAACCATGTCAGGCTGCTGCAAGGCGGCGCCGAATTTTTCCCCGCGCTGATCGGCGCCATCGACGCCGCCCGCCACGAAGTCCACCTCGAAACCTACATCTTCAACGCCGACCGCAGCGGCGAGGCGGTGCGCGACGCCCTCGTGCGCGCCGCCCGCCGCGGCGTCGCGGTGCGGGTGCTGGTCGATGCCGTCGGCTCGCGCGAACTGCCCCAGGGCTGGCGCGACGCGCTGGTCGCGGCCGGCGTCGAGCTCATGGCCTACCGGCCGCTGGTGCCCGGCTGGCGCGCCAACCCCAGAAGCCTGCGCCGGCTGCACCGCAAACTGGCGGCGATCGACGCCCGCGTCGGCTTCGTCGGCGGCATGAACCTCATCGACGACTACGAACCGGTACGGTTCGAACAGCCGCGCCTCGACTACAGCGTCGAAGTGCAGGGCCCGCTCATCGCAAGCCTCCACCGCAGCGTGCGCCGGATGTGGCAGCGCGTTGCGCTCACCCGTCTGCGGCCGGCGCCGCGCGCCGGCGTCGAGCCGAGCTGGCCGACCGACGGCCGCACCCGCGCCGCCTTCGTCGTGCGCGACAACTTCGCTCATCGCCGCGACATCGAGCGCGCCTACCTCGCCGCGCTGGCGCTCGCGCAGGACGAGATCCTCATCGCCAACGCCTACTTCCTGCCCGGCCGCCGGTTTCGCAAGCTGCTCGTGCGCGCCGCCGCGCGCGGCGTGCGCGTGCGCCTGCTGGTGCAGGGCCACACCGACCACCCCTTCTTCCAGCTCGCCGCGCGCGCCTTGTACCGCGAACTTCTCGCCGCCGGCGTCGAAATCGCCGAGTACCACGCCAGCGAACTGCACGCCAAGGTCGCCGTCGTCGACGGCCACTGGGCGACGGTCGGCTCCAGCAACATCGACCCGTTCAGTCTCTTGCTGGCGCACGAGGCCAACGTCGTCGTCGACGACCGCGCCTTCGCCGAGGATCTGCGCGCCCGCCTCGACGCCGCCTGGACCGGCGCCGCAAAGCTCGACCCCGCCGACTGGCAGCGCCGCCCCTGGTGGCGCCGCCAGCTGTCCGAGGCGGCCTACGCTGCCGTGCGCGTCGTGCTGGGCCTGCTGGGAGCGGGGCGCTGGGCGTGATCAGCGGCGCTGTCGCGCCAGAAAACGGTCGAGTTGCCGGGCAAACGCCTGCCGGTCGGCCTGCGACAATGCGGCCGCCCCTGCAATGTCCACCCCGGCGCCGCGCAGGCCTTCCATGAAGTCGCGCATGCCCAGTCGCTCGCGGATGTTCTCCGCGCTGTAGAACTCGCCCCGCGGCGACAGCGCGAACGCGCCGCGCTCGATCAGCGCGGCCGCCAGCGGGATGTCCGCCGTAATGACCAGATCGCCTGCCGACACCTCGTCCATGATGTGCCGGTCGGCGACGTCGAAGCCCATCGGCACCTGGCGCGCGCGTATATAAGGCGAAGGCGGCACCCGCAGCAGACGGTTGGCCACCAGCGTCAGCGGCAGCTGCGTCCGTTCCGCCACCCGGAACAGGATGTCCTTGATCACCGCCGGGCAGGCGTCGGCGTCGACCCAGAGCTGCACGGCTCGCGCGCCTACAGCCGCGCCGCCTTGAACGTGTCGCACTCCCCGGGATCGCCGCCCTGCAAGCCGCGCTTGAACCAGCGCATGCGCTGTTCCGACGAACCGTGGGTGAATGAGTCGGGTACCACATAGCCGCGCGCCTGCTGCTGCAGGCGGTCGTCGCCCACGCCCGCCGCGGCCGCCAGCGCCTCCTCGGTGTCGCCCGGTTCCAGGATCTGCCGCTGCTGGTGGGCGTGGTGCGCCCACACGCCGGAAAAGCAGTCCGCCTGCAGCTCCATCCGCACCTGCAGCGCGTTGCCCTCCGCTTCGCCGGCGCGCTGGCGCGCGGCGTGAACCTGCTTCGATACGCCCAGCAGCGTCTGCACGTGGTGGCCCACCTCGTGCGCCACCACGTAGGCCTGCGCAAAGTCGCCCGGCGCGTCGTGGCGGCTCGCCAGGTCGTTGAAAAAGCGCATGTCCAGGTACAGCTTCTGGTCGGCCGGGCAGTAGAACGGCCCCATCGCCGCCTCGGCGAAGCCGCACGCCGACTCCACCGCGCCGGAAAACAGCACCAGCTTGGGCGCCGGGTAGCGCTGGCCCGAGGCCTGGAACAGCGCGCCCCACACGTCCTCCGTGTCCGCCAGCACCACCGACATGAACGCCTTCAGCTTCTCCTCTTCCGGGCTGAAGGTCGCCGGTTGCTCTTCCTGCGTCGGTGCGAGATTCCCCGCCTGGTTCAGCACCACCGAAGGGTCCACCCCGAAATACATCGCGACCAGCGCCAGCACGATCGCCCCGATGCCGCCTCCGAGCGCGCCCTTGCGCCCCACGCGCATCCCGCGCCGATCCTCGATGTTCTCGCTGCGTCGTCCGCGTTCCCAGCGCATGGGGTTTCTCCTTGAGATTCTGGTGGCAGTGGATACTCCATTGTAATGATGCAGGCGGAGTGGATGGGCATGCAATCGCCTCGCGCCAGTCCTGAGGCGGCGCGGCTTGCTTTGCCGGCTGCCACTGCGCACAATTCGATATATGGACACCCAACGTTTTGCCCAGCGGCAACAGGAATTCCTGAGGGCGGCCAGCCGCCTGCGGGAGGCGGTTAGCCAGCAGGGTGGGGACATCCTGCGCGATGCCACCATCCAGCGCTTTGAATTCACCTTCGAAGCCGCCTGGAAAACCCTGCAACTGTTCTTGTTGCATCAGGGCTTCGAGGTCACCGGCCCGCGCCAGGTGCTGAAGCAGGCGTTTGTCTTTGGCCTGATACAAACCCCCGAAGAAGCCGATGTATGGCTTGCCATGCTGGAGGACCGCAATCTCACCACGCACACCTATCGTGAAGAACTGGCTGAACGCATCGCGGCCAATATTCGCGCCTACTACGCTGCACGCCTTGTCGACATGGCCGAGCGTCTCGCAGCACTCAAGTCCGACTAAGCGCCGTGCTGCAGCTACGTGAGAAAGATCGTCAGGCACTCAAGGCTGCTCTCGCGCGGTTCCCTGAGGTTCGTCAGGCCTGGGTGTTTGGCTCCCGCGCCACCGGAACAGCCCGACGCGCCTCCGATATTGACCTGGCCATCGAAGCGCCCGATCTCAATCCTGCACGCTGGCACGCCCTGCAGGAAGCCCTCGAACAGGCGCCGGTGATCTACCAATTGGATGTGGTGCGGCTCGACACCTTGCTCGATCCGAAATTGAGGCACGCCATCCACAGCGAAGGTGTCGCCGTATAAATTGAAGATGGCCACAGAAGAATCCAGCGGGCGATCTACTGACATCGAGGCCTGGCAACTCGGCGAAATCGAACAGGCGATCCAGGAAGCGGACCGGGGCGATTTTGCGAACCCGTCCGATATGGCGGACCTGCCGACGAAAATGCAGGCTGAATGGGGAACAGCCCTGGGCGTTATCTGGTTGAGGAAACCGCCACAATCGGCTTGGCAAACTTCACCCGTATGCGTGTATTGATTATCGATTCGTGCGTCTTACGGAGTTCGCCATGTCTACCAACAAACTCACGCTCAGCATCGATGCCGAAACGGTAAAGAAAGCCAAGCGCTACGTTGCAGCGCATGGAACCAGCCTATCGCGCCTGTTGACGCAATACCTGGCCAGCCTGCCTGACGAGAGTGGGAAGGCGTTGCCGCCCAGTGTCAGGCCGACTACCTCATTACCCGTAGCCCGCGCGATTTCAGGCAAAGCCTGGTACCCGTCATGACGCCGTCCGAGCTTCTGGCAGTGTTCGCCTGAGCGTGCGCCGCGTTGTTCCGGTCGGCGCCGGGTCGAGCTGGCGCGCATCGGCCTCGTCTTGCCAAACGACGACAGCCGCCGATACAGGGTTTGACGCCCCAATCAGACCAGACTAGACTAACCTTTCATTCATGAAAGGAGCGCCCTCATGTCGTCCGTCAATATGTTGCAGGCCAAGTCCTCGCTGTCCCGCCTGGTGGAAGCCATCGAGCAGGGCCAGGCGCGCGAGATCGTCATTGCCCGCAACGGCCGCCCGGCCGCCAAGCTCGTGCCCATGGATGCCGTGCCGCCCGGCAAGCGCATTGGCGTTGCCAAAGGCAAATTCAATGTGCCGGACAGCATCGACGCCCACAACGACGAGGTCGCCCGCCTGTTCCTGGGCCGGCAATCCTGAACATCCTGCTCGACACCCACGTCGCCCTGTGGGCGATCACGGACAGCCCCAGGCTGCCCAAGCGGGCGCGCGAGATGATCGAGTCGCCGAAGTCGTCGGTCTGGATCAGCGCGGCGACAATCTGGGAAATCGCCATCAAGCACAGCCTCGGGCGCGGCGACATGCCCGTGTCCAGCCAGGACGCGCTGCGCTACTTTCGCGAGTCCGGCTATCGTTTTTTACCCATCGAGCCCGAGCATGCGGCGGGCGTCGAAGACTTGCCGACGCACCACGCCGATCCGTTTGACCGCATCCTCGTCGCACAGGCGCTGGCCGAACCGATGCGCCTGATGACGCACGACCCGATGGTGGCGCGCTACAGCGATACCATTATCGAGATTTGAGATACCGCAAGCGCTGACAGCCGCCCGATGCCAGGCCGATTACCTCGTGACCCGCAACCCTCGCGATTTCAGGCAAAGCCTGGTTCCCGTCATCAGCCCCGCCGAGGTTCGGGCGCGCTTTGCCCAAGGTTGTTGCGCATGTGCAACAAAACAACACTCTTTGGGTTTATGCCACACAAATTTCAGTCCATTTGCTTGCCTGGTCATGCTCGGCACGGATAATCGACTTCGTCCCCAGGCCATAAATCTGGTGGTCAGCTCTGCAGAGCTTGAACGGGCTTGCACAAGCCTTATTCCAATCCAAGGAGAAATTTAGATGATGAAGAAAATCCTCGCAGTGGCCGTCGCTACGGCTTTCGCTGCTCCCGCTTTCGCTGCTACTGCTAACGTGGACGTTTACGGCCAGTTCCATGTGTCCATCGACAGCCTGGACAACGGTACCGCCGATGGCCTGAACGTTTCCTCCAACGCCTCCAACATCGGTTTCAAGGGTTCTGAGGATCTTGGTGGCGGCCTGTCCGCCATCTGGCAGGTCGAGAGCCTGTTGTCCGTCGACGGCACCGGCAACCTTGGTTCCTCGCGCGACACCTTCGCTGGCCTGAAGGGCGGTTTCGGTACGGTGCGCATCGGCTTCTTCGACACCCCGATGAAGCAGGTCAGCCGTACGCTGGACTTCTTCAACAACAAGATCGGCGACACCCGCAACCTGATGGGCGGCGCCACCAGCAACTGGGAAGCGCGCTTCAACAACGGCATTCGCTACGACACCCCCGACATGAGCGGCCTCAGCGCGTCGATCCACTATTCCACCCAGTACGGTGCTGGCGTCGGTGCAGCGGTCACCAACAACGACAACGACGCCTACGCGCTCGGCCTGAACTACAAGAACGGCCCCTTCCTGCTGATGGCCGCGTATCAGACCGCCGATATCGCGGGCAGCGCCGCCGGCGACGAGTCGGCCTGGCGTCTGGGCGCCGGCGTGAAGCTTGGCGACATCACCCTGAACGCGCTTTACCATAGCGCCAGCGATCAGGGTGGCGTGGTCAATGCCGACCGCAAGGTGTACGGCCTGGGTGCCGGCTACAAGATGGGCAACATCGGCCTGGCCGCGCAGTGGTATAAGGCCACCGACCTCAAGGGCAATGCGACGCCCAACCAGAGCGCCGACATGTTTGCCCTGGGCGCCGACTACAGCTTCAGCAAGCGCACCACGGCCTACGTTGCGTACGCACGTACCAGCAATGATGCCAACGGCACCTTCTCCATGGCCGGTGGTGGTCACGGCGACAATTTCTCCGCCGTTGCTTCGGGTCAGGATCCGGACGGCTTCTCGCTGGGCATGATCCACCGCTTCTGATTCGGCGCACGCTGATTCAGGGCTGTGAACGGAAACGGGCGCCTGCGGGCGCCCGTTTCTATTTGGACAAAGCCCCCGTGCGCCGGGGGCTTTGCGTTTGTTGCGTTGACGTCGAGGCGGCGACCCGTGTCAGAACCGGAAGCCGTAACCGATGCCCCAGACGACCGGGTCGATATCCAGGCTGGACACATTGGCGCCTGCCGTGGTCTTGACGGTGGTGTCGATCCAGATTTTCTTGACGTCGAGGTTGAGGTAGCCGTTTTTCGTCACCGCGATGTCGACGCCTGCCTGCAGCGCGCCGCCGAAGCTGTTGTTGTCGACCTTGAGGCCAGTCAGGTCGACATTGTAGAAGCGGGTGTAGTTGATGCCCGCGCCGACGTAGGGCCTGACCGTGCCGGTGGGGTTGAAGTGGTACTGCAGCGTGAGCGTGGGCGGCAGGTGGTTGAGCTTGCCGAGGCTTGCGCCGTTGAGCGTGACTTCGTGGCGGGCGGTGCCCAGAACCAGTTCAGCGCCGATGTTGGGGGTGAAGAAGTAAGTGAAGTCGATTTCCGGCACCCATTCGTCCGAAACGTCAATACCGGCGAGGCTGGACGAAACATCCGGCGCGATCTGGATGGCGCGCACCCGCATCATCCAGTCGTCGGCCAGAGCGGAGGCGGGCAGGGCGGCGGCGAGGGCCAGTACGAGCAGCTTGTTTTTCATGAAGAAACTCCTGTGGGGTTGAGGTTGGTTGGATCGTTGAATTAATATTATAAAGATATCTAACTCTTAAATATAATATTATAAACAGAAGTAAAGTCAAGATGATGGGGGGTATGGCGCGCGCAAGTCAGGTCGCGACCTGTGCATACTTCTGCCGTGTGCGAAACGAGCGCAGCAGGGCGCCCGTTTTCATTCAGCCTTCCACCCCCTCGAAATCGTGCGTGATCTCGGGCGTCTTGCCGGGCATGATCGACGCCGAGCAGTTTTTCACCGCACAACCGGGTCGTTCGGGGGCAGGCGCAATCTGTCCGCCTGATTGCCTGGCGGCTGGGTTCGGATCAGCAATCCTTCTGGAAGCTTTTCAGCAGAGGCGTTACAGCCTTGGCCAGTTCGGGCAAATCGATCTGTGTGGTTTTCCAGACGATCTCGAGATCAACCGCGAAATAACCGTGCGAAACCCTGTTGCGCATGAAGTACATGTCAGACCAGGGAACCTCGGGGTGTTGGTTCGCAAAATCCGGATGACGCTGTTCAATATTCCGGGCGGCCTCGCCGATGATTTCGATATTGCGAATTACCGCATCCTGAACCTGCTCGTTTTCAAGAAAGGCAACTTCGGTCAGGTCTTCCGTGTAGCGGTCGATGCGGCTGATCGCTTCGAGGATGTGGCTCAGATAGTCGGCTACGCGGAGGCCGTTCTTGCTCATACAGGGGCGGCTTCTTTGAGCACGCGGTCGCGGAATTTTTCAGGCAGAGCCTTGGGGGTCAATACATCGACCGGAACACCAAGAATCTGTTGAAGTTGGTTCTGGATTCTTGCGATATCCATAAGAGTGGTATCTGGTGTCGGATCGACCAGTAAATCGAGGTCGCTTTCGTCCGTGTCATCGCCACGCAGCGCCGAACCGAAAACGCGTGGGTTGCGCGTGCGGTTTTGCTCGACCACGTTGCGGATGTCGATGCGGTGGCGGTGAAGTGCTTCGGACGGTTTCATGGCGGCCACTTTATCAATTTTTCGCTATCTCAGCCTTCCACCACCTCGAAATCGTGCGTGATCTCGGCCGTCTTGCCGAGCATGATCGAAGCCGAGCAGTATTTCTCTGCCGAGAGCTTCACTGCCTGCTCGACGCGCTTGGGGTCGAGGCCCTTGCCGGTGACGGTGAAGTGGACGTGGATCTTGGTGAACACTTTCGGGTCGCTGTCGGCGCGGGTGGCGTCGAGGTCGGCGACGCAGTCGGTGACCGGCTGGCGGCTCTTCCTCAGGATCATGACGACGTCGAAGGCGGAGCACCCGCCCAGGCCCATGAGCAGCATTTCCATCGGGCGCACGCCGAGGTTCCTGCCGCCGGCTTCCGGGGCGCCGTCCATCACGACGGTGTGACCGGATTCGCTCTGGCCGGCGAAGCTGACGCCTTCGATGAGTTTGACGCGGGCTTTCATGGGTTTCCTTCGGTGCGCAGAGAACGGAGTTTGTACCACAAAATGCCCAGCCATTCGTGCAGGGCGAAGGTGCTGTCGCGCAGGCCGGTGGGGTTGGGGATGAGGTCGAATACGTCGTCGATCCCGGTGCCCGGAAACTGGGTGCCGGCGGGGACGACGTCGAGGCCTTGCGCCTCGAACAGCGGCACTGCGCGACGCAGGTGCCAGGCGTGGGTGACGAGCGCGATGCGGCGCACGCCGTCGTCGCGCAGAAGCCGGGCCGACAGGCGGGCGTTGTCCCAGGTGGTGAGCGAGGCGTCCTCGACCCAGCGTGCCGCAAGGCCATACTCCCGCTTGAGCGCCTGCTGCATGAGCGGCCCCTCGGCCAGCGTGCCGGCGCCGGGCTTGCCGCCGGTGACGAGCAGCGGCACGCCGCTGGCGCGGTGCAGGTGGGCGGCGTAGCGCAGGCGGTCGAGGCTCATGCTGTTGAGGGTGTCGCCGCCGTATTCGGCGGCGTCGATGCGCCGCCCGCCGCCGAGCACGACGATGGCGTCGACCCCTTCAAGTGCCGCGGGGTCGAGCGGGCCGCTGATTTCCAGGCTTTTCTGCAGCAGACCGCCGACCCAGGGGGTGGACAGGGCATAGAGGGAAACGGCGGAAATCAGGATCAGCGACACGGCCAGACGGCGGCGGCGGCGGTGGAGAACAAGCCCGGCGACCAGCAGGATCACCAGCGACAGCGGGGGGAGCAGGGCGGCGGCGACAAGGTTGGTGATCAGCCAGGCGGTCATGGCGGGCATTGTAAGCGAGCAGGACAGGGCGGAAGGGCAGCCCGGGGGCGGGCGTTGCGGGCTGCATTTTTGTTTGACTTTGCCCGGAGCGCGCGGTTAAAATGCCCGGCTTTCCGAGATTGTCCTCTATCAAGAGGTGGGTCATGAAAACCTTTTCCGCAAAATCGCATGAAGTCCAGCGCGACTGGTTCGTGGTGGACGCCGACAACAAAGTGCTGGGCCGCCTCGCGTCCGAGATCGCCCGCCGTCTGCGCGGCAAGCACAAGCCCGAGTTCACCCCGCACGTCGACACCGGCGACTACATCGTCGTGGTGAACGCCGGCAAGATGGTGGTGACCGGCAACAAGGGTCTCGACAAGAAGTACTATCGTCACTCCGGCTACCCCGGCGGCATCTACGAGACGAACTTCGACAAGATGCAGGCGCGTTTCCCCGGCCGCGCGCTGGAAAAGGCGGTCAAGGGCATGCTGCCCAAGGGCCCGCTCGGCTACGCCATGATCAAGAAGATGAAAATCTACGCGGGCGCGGAGCATCCGCACGAGGCTCAACAGCCGAAGCCCCTCGACATCAACGCTTAAGGTCGCATCATGATCGGTAACTACAACTACGGTACGGGTCGTCGCAAGGAATCGGTGGCGCGCGTGTTCATCAAGGCCGGCAGCGGCAAGATCGTCGTCAACGACAAGCCCGTCGACGAGTATTTCTCGCGCGAAACCGGCCGCATGGTCGTGCGCCAGCCGCTGGTGCTCACCGACAACCTGAACACGTTCGACATCATGGTCAACGTGGCGGGCGGCGGCGAATCCGGCCAGGCCGGTGCGGTGCGCCACGGCATCACCCGCGCGCTGATCGAATACTCGCCCGAGATGAAGCCGGTGCTCAAGGCCGCCGGCCTCGTCACCCGCGACGCGCGCGAAGTCGAGCGCAAAAAGGTCGGCTTCCACAAGGCGCGTCGTCGCAAGCAGTTCTCCAAGCGTTAATCGCGCCGGAAGTATCGAAAAAGCCGTCCAGTTGGGCGGCTTTTTTGTCGCTGTGGTTTTTGGATCAGGCGTGGCGCTGTCTTACAATTACGGCCATTGTTCGTAAGGAATCAACCATGATCAAAGTCGGTATCGTCGGCGGCACGGGCTACACCGGGGTCGAACTGCTGCGCCTGCTGGCGCGCCATCCGCAGGTGGAACTGAAGGCGATCACCTCGCGCAAGGAAGCCGGCATGCCGGTGGCCGAGATGTTCCCCAACCTGCGCGGCCGCGTAAAGCTGGCGTTCTCCACGCCCGAGGAAGCCGGGCTGGAAAATTGCGACGTTGTCTTTTTTGCCACGCCCAACGGCGTCGCGATGCAGCAGACGCGCGCGCTGCTCGACGCCGGCGTGAAGGTAATCGACCTGGCCGCCGACTTCCGCATCAAGGACATCGCCGTATGGGAGCAGTGGTACAAGATGGAGCACGCCTGCCCCGACCTGGTGGCGGAAGCCGTCTACGGCCTGCCCGAAATCAACCGCGCCCAGATCAAGGGCGCGCGCCTGATCGCCAACCCCGGCTGCTATCCGACCGCGGTGCAGCTGGGCTTTCTGCCGCTGCTGGAAGCGGGCGTGGTCGACACGAACTTCCTCATCGCCGACGCCAAGTCGGGCGTGTCGGGCGCCGGGCGCAAGCCGGAAACCCATATCCTGTTCGCCGAGGCGGCGGACAACTTCAAGGCCTACGCCGTCGGCGGCCACCGCCACTGGCCGGAGATCAAGCAGGGCCTGGAGATCTTCGCCGGCAAGCAAGTCGGGTTCACTTTCGTGCCACACCTGACGCCGCTGATTCGCGGCATCCACGCCACCCTGTACGCGAAAGCAGGCGCCGACCTCGACCTGCAGGCGCTGTACGAAAAACGCTACGCCGGCGAAGCCTTCGTCGACGTGCTGCCCGCGGGCAGCCACCCCGAGACGCGCTCGGTGCGCGGCGCCAACGTCTGCCGCATCGCCGTGCACCGCCCCAAGGGCAGCGACAGCGTGGTGGTGCTGTCGGTGATCGACAACCTGGTCAAGGGCGCGGCGGGTCAGGCGGTGCAGAACATGAACATCCTCTTCGGCCTGGCCGAGGACATGGCGCTCGCCGATGTCGGCATGCTGCCTTGAACCCCCGGCGGGGCGCGGAACTCCGCAGCCCCGCCAGGGTCTTTGCTTGACGCAATACGGGTGATGCGGATAATCACCTCAAACTTTCTTCAGGAGCATCACCATGAACGCAGCAACCGAAATGGAATCCCCGCTGATCTTCACCGACAGCGCGGCCAGCAAAGTCAAAAGCCTGATCGACGAGGAAGGCAATCCGGACCTGAAACTGCGCGTCTTCGTGTCGGGCGGTGGGTGCTCCGGCTTCCAGTACGGCTTCACCTTCGACGAGGCGCAGAACGCCGACGACACCGTGATGGTGAAGAACGGCGTGACCCTGCTGGTCGATTCGATGAGCTTCCAGTACCTGGTGGGCGCCGAGATCGACTATTCGGAAGGCCTCGAAGGCGCACAGTTCGTGATCAAGAACCCGAACGCCACCACCACCTGCGGCTGCGGCTCGTCGTTCTCGGCGTAAGCGCGTTTCCGCGCAGCAACAAAAAAGCGGCTTCGGCCGCTTTTTCATTTGGGATGGCGCGGCTTCGGCCGCTTTTTCATTTGGGATGGCGCGGCTTCGGCCGCTTTTGTTTTGAATGTCGCGGCGGGGACGGCGCGCCTGCAGGTGGGGCGCCCGCCGCGAGCCGATCTCGCGGATCATGCGGGATAGATCGCCCCCAGAATCCGCTCGCCCCGGGCGCCGGTCACGGCGGGCAGGTTGCCTGACTCGGCATGCAGGGCCTGTCGTGCCAGCCAGGCGAAGGCAAGCGCCTCCATCCAGTCCGGATCGATGCCCAGCGCAGCGGTGGTGTCCAGATGAACCCCGTCCAGCAGCGCGCCGAGGCGCCGCATCAGGGCGGCGTTGTGGGCGCCGCCGCCGCAGACATGCAGTTCTTGGGCGCCTGCGCATTCCTGTTTGACGGCGTCGGCGAGGCTCGCCGCGGTGAATTCGAGCAGGGTCGCCTGCACGTCCTGCGGGGCGATGTCGCGGCCAAGTCCGGCCAGCAGCGCATCGAGCGCTTCCAGATTGAACTGCTCGCGTCCTGCGCTTTTGGGGGGCGCTTCGCGCAGATAGGGGTGGCGCATCAGCGCGTCGAGCAGGCCGGCGTCGATGCGGCCGCTTGCGGCCCAGGCGCCGTCGCGGTCGTAGCGCGTTCCCTGGTGGCGCTGGGTCCAGGCGTCCATCAGCAGGTTGCCGGGGCCGGTGTCCCAGCCGCGTACGACGCCACGGGGCGGCAGGTCGGTGAGGTTGGCGATGCCGCCGACGTTGGCGACGACGCGGTGGATCGCGGGATGACCAAGCACGCGGGCGTGGAAGGCCGGCACCAGCGGCGCGCCCTGGCCGCCGGCGGCGATGTCGCGGCTGCGGAAGTCGGCGACGACCGTGATGCCGGTCAGTTCGGCCAGCAGCGCGGCGTTGCCGATCTGCAGCGTGTAGCCGTCGGCGGGGCGATGGCGCAGGGTCTGGCCGTGGCAGCCGATGGCACGCGCGGTGCCGCCGTCGAGCACGGCTGTCACGGCGTCGGCATACAGCTTCGCGAGGGTGTTGCCGGCGCGTGCGGCGCGGTGGAGTTCGTCGGACTGGGTGGCGTTCAGCGCCAGCAGCTCGGCACGCAGGGCGTCGGGGTAGGGCAGGTAATGGCTGCGCAGCAGTCTGGGTGCCGCTGCGGGGCTGAATTCGGCAAGGACGGCGTCGACACCGTCCAGACTGGTGCCGGACATGAGGCCGACATACCGCTCGGCCTCATGCGCAGGGGGTGTGCTCAATCGAGCGCAGCGAGGTTGGTGCCGCGCAGCAGCGTCAGGCGGTCGGACCAGGCGGCCGTCTGCTCGAGGAAGCGGGTGCGCTGGGCGGCGGCAAGCGGCGGCGAACCCGGCAGCTTGACCGTCATCGGGTTCTGCGGCCGGCCGGCGATGCGGATTTCATAATGCAGGTGCGGGCCGGTCGAGGCGCCGGTCGAACCGACGTAGGCGATGACTTGGCCCTGGCTCACCGCACGCCCCGGACGGATGCCCGCGGCGAACGCGCTCAGGTGGGCGTAGTAGGTTTCGAAACCGTTCTGATGACGAAGAATGACGAGGTTGCCATAGCCGCCCTTGCGTCCGGCGAAGGCCACCGTGGCATCGCCGGTGGCCTTGACGCGGGTTCCCGTCGGGGCACCGAAGTCGACGCCGGTGTGCGCGCGGTGGAAGCCGTAAACCGGGTGTTTGCGTGAATTGCTGAAGCTGGAGGTGACGCGCGAGAATTCCAGCGGCGAACGCAGGAAGCCCTTGCGCAGCGACTCGCCTTCCGGCGTGTAGTACTCCTCGCGGCCGAAGGGATCCTGGTAGAGCACGGCGCGATGGGCCTTGTCGGCGTTGACGTATTCGGCGGCGATCAGCTTGCCGGCGCCGACCGGCTCGCCGTTGCGATAGTTGACCGTATAGATGACCGAGAAGCTGTCGCCGCGACGCAGGTCTTCGCGGAAGTCCAGGCTGGTCGAGAATACTTCGGCCATTTTGTCGGCAATGCGATCCGGGATGCCGGCGCTGTCGGTGGCACCGTACAGCGACGACAGGATGCGGCCCGAGCGCATGACCACGCGCGACTCCATCAAGTCGCTGCCTTCTTCGGCCACGAAGCCTTCGCTATTCCTGCGGATCGTCAGGGCGGGCCCGTCGGTGCGCTCGAATCGGATGGCAATCAGATGGCCGTCCTGGGTGGTGGTCGCGTGGATGCGCTTGCCGGCACGGATGCCGGACGCCATCTGGCGCACGGCGTCGGTGGCCAGCAGGCGCTGGATTTCCAGGTCGTCGACGTCGAGCCGGGACAGCGCGCGTGCCAGCGTGTCGCCGGACTGCACGATGCTGTCGCGTTCGAAGGCGCCGGCATCGGCCGTGCGAACGACGGCCGGCAGGGCGATCGTTTCGGTGATGATTTCCGGGGTGATGTCGAGCGTGTTGGTGTCGGGCGCGAGACCGAAGGCCGCGACGACGCCGAAAAGCGGCAGGCTGGAAATGACGACCAGGGTGCGCAGACGGAAGCGGCGTTCCGCTTGGGTCATGCGATCGGTTAAGATTCTCAGTTTGGTGAGCGGCATGGACCGTTTCCCTTACGTGATTGAGCCCGGAGTCTACCACAGAATTTCCAAGGGCTTTTCCCAATTCAAACAGCCACTTGTGCGCACGGGCTGAGATGGTATGAATGTTTTACGGTCGGGGGGGCGCAAACTTGAACTGTTGTCGAGAGGAATTTGATGCTGGACGCCTTGAATGAAATCAAGCGTGGCGCCGATGAGTTGCTGGTCGAGGCCGAGCTGGTCGAAAAGCTGAAGACGGGCCGCCCGCTGCGGATCAAGGCGGGTTTCGACCCCACCGCGCCCGATTTGCACCTCGGGCACACGGTGCTGCTGAACAAATTGCGCCAGTTTCAGCAGCTCGGCCATCAGGTTATATTCCTGATCGGCGATTTTACCGGCATGATCGGCGATCCTACCGGCAAGAACACGACTCGCCCGCCGCTGACGCGCGAAGCGGTGGCGGAAAACGCCAAGACCTATCAGGAGCAGGTGTTCAAGATTCTCGACCCGGCCAGGACCGAGGTGCGCTTCAACTCGGAGTGGATGGAAAAGCTCGGTTCGGTCGGCATGATCCGGCTGGCGGCCACCCACACCGTGGCGCGCATGCTCGAGCGCGACGACTTCCACAAGCGCTACACCGGCCAGCAGCCGATCGCGATCCACGAATTCCTGTATCCGTTGATCCAGGGCTATGACTCGGTCGAACTGAAGGCGGATGTCGAACTCGGCGGCACCGACCAGAAATTCAACCTCTTGATGGGGCGCGAACTGCAGAAGCATCACGGCCAGCCGGCGCAGTGCATCCTCACCATGCCGCTGCTGGAAGGCATGGACGGCGTCAACAAGATGTCGAAGTCGCTCGGCAATTACATTGGCATCAACGAGCCGCCGCAGGAAATTTTCGGCAAGCTGATGTCGATCTCCGACGACCTTATGTGGCGCTACATCAACCTGTTGTCCTTCGAGTCGCTCGCGACCATCGAGGGCTGGAAGCGCCAGGTCGCCGACGGTGCGAATCCGCGCAACATCAAGGTTGGTTTCGCGCAGGAAATCGTCGCGCGCTTTCATGGACGGCCGGCGGCCGAAGCGGCGCTGGCCGAGTTCGAGGCGCGCTTCCAGCGCGGGGCGCTGCCCGACGACATGCCCGAAATCAGCCTGCCCGGTGTCGGCGGCGCGCTTGCGGTGCCGCAGTTGCTGAAGCTGGCCGGGCTGGTGCCCAGCACCTCGGACGCCATCCGTCAGATCGCCGGCGGCGGCGTCAAGCTCGACGGCGAACGCGTCGCCGACAAGAGTGCGAGCGTGCCGGCGGGCGCGACCGTCGTGGCGCAGGTCGGCAAGCGCAAGTTCGCGCGCGTGACGATTGTTTGAAAATTATTTTGCGGAAAGTGTTGACGGATATTTTCTGCTCTGTAGAATGCGCACCTTCTCGAACGGCCCGGCAGCAAACGCCGCTGTGCTAATCGATTGATCTTTAACAATTTACAGCCGATAGGTGTGGGTGTTTTTGCGGCGGTTGGGTCTGGTTTTGCCGGGTCTGGCCACTAGCATAGATGCTCACACTTGGATGAATCGACGTTATGAATTTA
>JBFMET010000021.1:0-51830 GCA_040753235.1 Pseudomonadota bacterium | reverse complement strand
CCGCGTCAAGGGCGCCAAGGCCGGCGACACCGTGGCGGTGAGCTGGGTCGACAACAAGGGCGACAAGAACCGCGCCGAAGCCAAGATCGGCTGACAGGCTTCACCGCGAGCGGGGCATGCGCCCCGCTCCGCTTCAATCATCAGGTTTCTGGAGGACGGCATGAAACAACAAATCATTACGAAACTGCTGACAGGTGTGGCGGGGCTGGGCATCGCGCTTGGCGCGGTCAATGTCTATGCGAATCCCGAGAAAGACCGTCAGGAATTCATCAAGCACTACACGGACAAATACCCCCACGTCAAAGTCGACGACTACGTCTACGGCGCACTGGCCTTCGAGCCGGACGCCAAGGCGCAGTACGACGCGATCATGGAATTCCCCCCCTTCGACTCGGTGGTCGAACAGGGCCGCAAGATGTTCGAGACCCCGCTGAAGAGCGGCAAGAAATACGCGGACTGCCTGCCCAACGGCGGCAAGATGATCGCCGGCAACTATCCGATGTTCGACGAAGCCAAGGGCAAGGTCGTCACGCTCAACGACGTCATCAACAACTGCCGCGTCGCCAACGGCGAAGAGGCCTGGAAAGTCGACGACGTGCGCACCATGGGCGTGCTCAACGCCTACCTGCGCACCCTGTCCGACGGCATGCTGTCGAACGTCAAGGTCGAAGGCCCGAAGGCGATGGCCGCATACGAGGACGGCAGGAAAAGCTTCTTCACCCGCAAGGGCCAGCTCAACTTCGCCTGCGCAACCTGCCACGTGCAGAACGCCGGCGTGAAGCTGCGTTCCGAGCTGCTCTCGCCCGCGGTCGGCCACACCGTCCACTGGCCGGTGTTCCGCGCCGGCGACAACCTGGTGCAACTGCAGCAGCGCTACGTCGGCTGCTACCGTTCTGTGCGCGCGATTTCGCCCGCGGCCGGCAGCGCCATGATGAACAACCTGGAGTATTTCCACTCCGCGTTGTCGAACGGTCTGCCGATGAAGGCGTCGGTGTTCCGCAAGTAAGCACGACCCACCCCGAAAAAAAGCCCGGCCAGCCGGGCTTTTTTCTTTTATCATCTGCCATTGCGAATTGACCGGCCCGTCTGGGCCGGAGCTACTATTTACGGGCTTAGCAGCACATTCGACAATACCAGCATAACGACTTTCCATTCATTCTTCTCCGAGGAGCGCCCCCATGCATATGAACCGCCGCGAATTTCTGCAGATGCTGGCTGTCGCCGCCGCCTCCGGCATGGCGATCGACAGCAAGTCCGCCCTGGCGGGAAAGGTGCCGGCCAATTTCTACGACGTGCCTCGCCATGGCAATGTGTCCTTCATGCACATGACGGACTGCCACGCGCAGCTGCTGCCCATCTGGTTCCGTGAGCCCAATGTCAACATCGGCGTCGGCGACGCGTTCGGCAAGGTGCCCCATCTGGTCGGCGAGCATCTGCTCAAGCACTACGGCATCAAGCCCGGCACCGCCGAGGCGCACGCCTTCACTTACCTCGATTTCACCGAAGCCGCCAGGGTTTACGGCAAGGTCGGCGGCTTCGCCCACCTGAAGACCCTGGTCGACCGGATGCGCGCGCAGCGCCCCGGCGCGCTGCTGCTCGACGGCGGCGACACCTGGCAAGGTTCTGCCACGTCGCTGTGGACCAACGCCCAGGACATGGTCGACGCCTGCATCCAGCTCGGCGTCAACATCATGACTCCGCACTGGGAAGCCACCTTCGGCGCCGAGCGCGTCCTGGAAGTCGTCAACAAGGACTTCAAGAAGGCCGGCGTCGATTTCGTCGCGCAGAACATCGTCACCACCGATTTCGGCGACCAGGTGTTCAAGCCCTACACCATGAAGGAGCAAAACGGCGTGAAGATCGCCGTGATCGGCCAGGCCTTCCCCTACACCCCGATCGCCAACCCGCGCCACATGGTGCCGGACTGGAGCTTCGGCATCCGCGACGACGGCATGCAGAAATGGGTCGACGAGGCCCGCGCCAAGGGCGCCAAGGTCGTGGTCGTCATCTCGCACAACGGCATGGACGTCGACCTCAAGATGGCGAGCCGCGTCACCGGCATCGACGCCATATTCGGCGGCCACACCCACGACGGTGTGCCGCAGCCGGTCAGGGTCAAGAACGCCAAGGGCGTGACGCTCGTCACCAACGCCGGTTCCAACGGCAAGTTCCTCGGCCTGATGGACTTCGACGTGCGCGGCGGCAAGGTGCAGAGCTTCAAGTACCGCCTGCTGCCGGTGTTCTCCAACCTGCTGCCGGCCGACCCGGCGATGGACGCCTACATCAAGAAGGTGCGCGCGCCGTACGAGAGCAAGCTCAGCGAGAAGCTCGCGGTCACCGACGACTTCCTGTATCGCCGCGGCAACTTCAACGGCACCTGGGACCAGTTGCTGGTCGACGCGATGATGGCGGTGAAGGGCGCCGACGCGGCCTTCTCGCCCGGCTTCCGCTGGGGCACGACGCTGCTGCCGGGCGACCCCATCACCATGGAACGCGTGATGGACCAGACCGCGATCACCTACCCCCAGACGACGCTCACCAACATGAGCGGTGAAACGATCAAGACGATCATGGAAGACGTCGCCGACAACCTGTTCAACCCCGATCCCTACTACCAGCAGGGCGGCGACATGGTGCGCGTGGGCGGCATCGAGTACACCATGAACCTGAATGCCAAGATCGGCCATCGCATCACCGACATTCGCATCAACGGCAAGCCGGTGCAGGCCAACAAGACCTACAAGGTCGCCGGCTGGGCGCCGGTCGCCGAAGGCGCGCAGGGCGAGCCGATCTGGGAAGTTGCCGCAGCCTATCTGCGCGACAAGAAGGTGATCAAGGGCCTCAAGCTCAACGAGCCCAAGATCGTCGGCGTCGGCAAGAAGAATCCCGGCATCGCCGACTACAAGGGCGGCACGGTCTAAGGACCGCAGCCATCGGGAAGGGGCGCAAGCCCCTTTTTTTTTGTGCCTGTGATTTGCGTGCCTGCGAGGCCCGCTTCAATCTTGCCTGCGCCAGGTGCGTCGCGGCCGCACGGCGGCCAGCATGCGCAGGAAGGCCTCGCGCAATTCGGGTAGCGTACGCACGTCGCAGCCGAAGCAATGCCGCTCCAGCTGCGCCACGGCGAACGACGCGTCGGCACCGGTTTCCTGCTGCAATTGCCGCTGCCAGGCACCGAGGCTGGGCGCCGGGGCGGCGCCGGCGAGCGAGAACGCACGCACCGCGTGTGCCAGCGTGTCGGCGTCGTACGCCGCGCGGATCGCGACCAGACCGCGCCGCCGTGCGAGGCGCCAGGTGAGCATGCGGCGCGCGAGCCAGCCGAGCGCGGCAAGCAGGCCGGCGGCGGTCAGCGCCGCCCCCGCCTCGCCGGCGCGCTGCCGGCGCGGATCGAACACGCTGAGCTGGCCCCCGGGCAACGTGCGCTCGCCGAGTTCACCGCTCACCGGATCGAACCACGGCAGCCGCAGCGCAGGCAGGGCGTGTTCGCCGGTCGCGCGCGGCTGCAGGAACAGCGTCACCGCATGGCGGGCGAGCGGGCTATTGCGGTCTTCCGGCGCCTGCGCCTCGATCAGCGGCGGATACACGGCGAGCTGCGGCGATTCGCGCAGCTGCAGGTCGAGCAGGGCCTTGAGGCCGTCGGCGCTGTAGCCGCCGGTCACGACGAAGCGCCGGGCAAGCGGGCGATCGAGCGGCCAGCGCGCCGGCCAGGCGTCGGCCTCGACGCGCGGCTCGACCGGCGGCACGTGGGGCGGCAGCCAGGCCGGCAAGGGCTGGGCGCGATAGTGCAGACTCGCACCGGGAAAGCGCAGGCGCGCACCGAAGCGGCTGGCGTCGAGCATGGGCACCCGGATGCCGTCTTCGCCCGCGCGCGTCGGCAACAGCGCCCAGTGGAAGCGATGCAGGGTGCACGCTTCGCCATCCAGCTCGGCGCGGCCCTCCTCCTCGCCGAGCGCACGCACGACGCGACCGGCATGCGTCGACAGCGCCGGGCGCTGCCACTGCAGGCTGCCCGTGTCGCAGACGTCGAGCGTGAGACGCGCCGGCTGGTTGACGGCGGGCGTGGCGGGGTCGAGCGACCAGTTCGCCCGCACGCGCGGCACGTCGCTGCTGCCGTCGGTCACGCGCAGGGTCAGCGCGGCAGTTTGGATAGCGCCCACGTGCAGCGGCGGAATCCGCACGCTGCCGGCTGCGCGCGGATAGAGCGTCAGCACCAGCGTCGCGCTGTCGCTGCCCTGGTTCAAGGTGCGCCCCTGCACATCGAAACGCTCGACCAGCGGCGCGAGGTCGAGCGCGCCGAGATCGAAGCCGGCCGCGTCGATGCGCTTCGCCTCGACGGTCAGCGTGACCGGCTCGCCGAGCGCACTCGTCGTGCGGTCGAGCTGCGCGGCGAGCGTGGCCGCGTGGGCCGCGCCCGGCGCCAGCAGCGCGCCGAGAATGAACAGCGGCAGGCGCTGCATCACCATGGCTGGCGCGCCGCGTCGTCGCGGCGGGCGTCCTGCTTGAGCAATTCGCGCAGCAGCGGGCCGGACCGATCCTGCACGCGCGGCAGTTTCTTCTGCCCCGACTGCGCGAGCCGCGCGTCGACCTGGATCGGCTGACGGGCTGACGCGGCACCCGGCGCGCGCGCGCCCGCGGCCGCCTGCGGGCCGCCATCGCGCTGCATGCCGGCATCGTCGAAATCCGGGTCCTCGGGCGGCGCACCGGTCTGGCTGTCGACCTGGATGCGGCCTTCGGCGAGAAAACCGCGACGGCCGCCCAGATCGGTCTCAATCGGCGACTCGGGCCGCTGGCGCGCAAGCTTCTGCCGCGCGAGCTCCCGGTTCGACGCCGCGCGCGCATCGCCGGGGCGCAGGCGCAGCACGGCGTCCCAGGCATCCAGCGCCGCCTGCCACTGGCCGCGGCCATAGAGCGCGTTGCCCAGGTTGTAGAGCGCGTCGGCGCGCTGCGGCACGGCATCCGCCAGCACCAGCGCGGCGCCGAAATGGCGCACGGCGGCGGCGTAGTCGCCCTGCTTCCACGCCGCGCCGCCCGCGCCCATCTCGCCGCGGTAGCCGCCCTGCGCGGCGTACAGAATCTGCGCGCGCCCGTATTGCCGTTGCTGCCACGCCTGCCAGGCCGCGGCCTCGTCGGCCCACGCCGGCGGCGGCGCACCCGTCGCGCCCAGCAGCGCGAGCGCGAGCAGCGCGATCGCGCGCCGCGGCAGCGCCAGTGCCATCAGGAGCGCCAGCGCCGGCAGCAGGAACCAGGCGTAGTGCTCGCGCCACGCCCGCGCCGCCTGCGGCGGCACCGGGTCGCCCGGCAGCGCGGCGATGCCCTGGTCGTGTAGCGTCGCCCAGTCGGCGTCGCCGTCGCGCACCGCGGCAAAGCGTCCGCCGGTGGCGTTCGCCCACTGCCGGAACGTTGCCGCGGCCATGCGCGCCGTCACCGGCTGGCCGTCGAGTTCGACGACGCCGCCCTCCGGCAGCGGAATCGGCGCGCCGGCCTCGCTGCCGACGCCGAGCACGAACAGCGGGATGCGCGCGTCGCGCAGCGCGTCGACCGCGGCCTGCGCCGCGGCGTCGATGCTTTCCTCGCCGGCGTCGCTCACCAGCAGCACGGCCCTGGCGCGGCCGGGCGCGGCGTCGAGCTGCGCGCGCGCCAGATCGAGCGCCGCCGCCAGGTGGCTGCCCTGCGCTTCGATCAGCGCCGGCCCGACCTGGTCGAGCGCGCGCGCGAGCAGCGCCGCGTCGTCGGTCGGCGGCAACAGCACGCCGGCCTCGCCGGCATAGACGACGATGCCGACGCGCTCGCCCCGCAGGCGCGGCAGCCAGTCGAGGAGTTCGAGGCGGGCGCGGGCCAGGCGACCGGGTTCGACGTCGGTCGCGCGCATCGACGCCGATACGTCGATCACCGCCATCACCGTGAGCAGGTGGCGCGGGCTGCCCTGCCCGTCCGCTTCGGCCAGCGGCACGCGCGGGCCGGCGGCGGCGAGCGCGAGCAGGACCCAGGCGAGCGCGTGGGCGAATGCACGCAGGCGGCCGCCGGCCTGCGCCGTCGGCCGTGTCGCCGCCCACGGCAGCAACGCGGGGTCGGCGTAGGCGAGCAGCCGGGTCCGGCGCCGGCGCCGCCACAGCGCGAACAGCAGCGGCACCGCGGCGAGGGCAAGCCACAGCGGTTCGCGCCAGTGCAGCTGCTGCACGAGTTCGATCATGCGCTGCGCCTCAGCACGAGCGCCTGCGCCCAGGCCAGCAGAATGGCCGCCAGCGCGAGCGCTACCCAGTACCACTCGCGCACAAGCCGCTGCTGCGCCGGCTGCGCCAGCGTCGGCTCCAGCGCGTCGATGGCGCGGATCACCTGCGCCGCGTCAGCGGCATCGGCGATGGCGAAGAACCGCCCCTTGCTGAGGCGCGCGAGGTCGGCGAGACCGGGCTGCGGATCGGCGTCGGCCGTCGCGTCGCGCCCCGCCGCGTAGGGATCGCTGCCGAACTGCAGCGCGTGGATCGCCACCCCCGCCTGGTGCGCGACCGCCAGCGCCTCGGCGGGCGTCAGCGTGCCGGCGTTGTTGTCGGCGCCGTCGCTCACCAGGATCACGGCGGGGCGCAGGCGGCGCGCCGTCACCTGCTTCAGCGCCATGCCCAGCGCGTCGCCGAGCGCCGTGTCGTTGCCCGCCATGCCGACCTGGATGCGCGCGATCTGCGCGGCGACGTGCGTGCGGTCGAAGGTCGGCGGGGTGAGCGTCGCCACCTCGCTGCCGAACACGATGACGCCGAAGCGGTCGCCGGGGCGGCCTTCGACGAAGCGCGTGAGCGTGTCCTTCAGCACCGTCATGCGCTCGACCTCGATTTCGCCCCGCCCGGCATCCCGGACGACGAAATCGCGAATGCTCAGCGTGCGCGAGGCGTCGACGACGAGCACCATGTCGCGCCCTTCCGGCGGCGGCTGGATCCAGTCGCCGACTTCGCGCGGCTGCGCGAGCGCGGCAACCAGCAGCGCGAACGCCAGCCCGCGCAGCAGCAGCGGCACGCGCAGGCTGGGGGCCGGCAGCGTCATGGCCTTGTCGAGCGGCAGCGCCGGATGGTTGAGCACGACCGCGGGCGCCTCGCCGTGCGCGCGCCGCCAGGCGAGCGCCCCCCACAGCACGACCGGCGCGAGCAGCAGCAGCCAGGCGGGTTGCGCCAGCTCAAGCATGCCGCCCCCAGGCGCCGGCGCGCGCGCAGAGCTGCGCGGCCACGGCGTGGCCGTCGGATGGTTGCGCAGCAAAGCGCAGGCGTTCGAGCGCCTGCGCCCAGTCGGCCCAGTCCGCCGCGTCGATACCCGCCGGCGGCTGCGTCGCGTCGACGCGCGGCAGGCGATACGCCGCACGCGCCCAGGCATCGAGGCGCGCGGCGAGTTCGCCCGGCGCGCCCTGCCCCGCCGTCGCGGCGGCGGCAATCGCGCGCAGCCTGCGCTGCGGCTGGCGGCGGCGCCACAGCCAGACGACGAGCACCGCGCCGACGCCTGCGATCAAGACGGCAAGCGCCCAGACCGGCGCACCGCCGCCCGCCGCGACGGCGAGTTCGGGCGCCGTCGGCGCGACGATGTCGGCGAGTTCCTGGCGCGGATCAGCCATGCCGCAGCAGCGCGGCCAGATCGTCGGCCGCGCTGTCCACCTGTTGGTGTTGCACCCCGGCGCGCGCGAGCCGCAGCGCCTGCGCCGCCAGGCGGTTGGCCAGCGCGCTGCGGGCGGCGTCGCGCACCGCGGCCACGCCGGTGTCGAGCCACACGCGCTCGCCGCGCGCCATGTCGTGGAAGCACGCCGCGCCCATGGCCGGCAGCGCGTGCTCGACCGGGTCGAGAATCTGGATCGCCCGCACGTCGCAGCGCGCGGCGAGCCGCGCCAGCGGATTCACGTGTTCGTCGGCGAGCCAGGCGAAATCGCTGATCAGCGCGACGCGCGCGCCGCGCGGCAGGCTGGCGTCGAGCGCAGCCAGGCGGTCGGCGTGGTGCAGGGGCTCGGTCGGCGCGGGGTCGGCGAGCGGCGGGCACGGCGCCGCCGCTGCGCGGATGAGTTCGAGCGCCGCAGCGCGGCCATGGCGCGGCGGCAGGGTTTCGTCGGCGCCATTCCACAGCGTGGCGCCGAGCACGCCATTGCGCGCCGTCGTGGCGAGGGCCAGCACGGCGGCGACGCGCGCCGCCTGCGCGACCTTGAGCCGGCGGCGGGTGCCGAAGCGCAGGGTCGCGCCGCGGTCGATCACCAGGTGCGCCAGCGGCTGGCGCTCCTCGCGGTAGATCTTGAGATGGGCGCGCCCGGTGCGCGCGGTGGTGCGCCAGTCCATGTCGCGGATGTCGTCGCCGGGACTGTAGAGGCGCGTTTCCTCGAAATCGAGGCCGCGGCCGAGCCAGCGCGACGCCCAGTCGCCCGCGTGGTGGTCGTGCACTTCGCGCACCGGCGGCGCGCCAAGCAGGCTCGCCTGCGCGGCGAGCCCGGCGAGTTCGTCCGCGGCGATGAGCGGGGCGTGCACGCTCGCTGCGGCGTCGCCCTGCCCGCCCCGCCGCAGCCAGGCGGTGACGCGCGCCAGGTTCACGGCGCGGGAATGGCCTCGAGCAGGCCGGCGATGAAGGCGTCGCGGTCGAGCTTCTGCAGGCGCGCGTCGAGGCTCAGCACGATGCGGTGCCGCAGGCAGTCGGCGGCCAGTTCGCGCACGTCGTCCGGCGTCACGTAGTCGCGGCCGCGCAGATAGGCGGCGGCGGCCGAGGCGTGCAACAGCGCGAGCGCGGCGCGCGGGCTGGCGCCCACCTCCACGGCGTTGGCCCAGTCGGCGCGCCATTCACCCGGCGTGCGGGTGGCGCGCACCAGCGCGACGATGTAGCGCTCGACCTCGTCGGCGACGTGCACCTGCTTCACCTCCGCGCGCGCGGCGAGCACGGTCGCGGTGTCGATCACCGGCGCCAGCGTCGGGTGGCCGTCGCTGGCGCGGTCGCGGCGCAGGATGTCGAGCTCCTCGGCATCGCTCGGGTAGTCGAGCGACACATGCAGCAGAAAGCGGTCGAGCTGCGCTTCCGGCAGCGGATAGGTGCCCGCCTGTTCGAGCGGATTCTGCGTCGCCATCACCATGAAGAGCGGCGGCAAGGGGCGCGTCACGCCGCCGACGGTGATCTGGTGCTCCTGCATCGCTTCCAGCAGCGCGGCCTGCACCTTGGCCGGCGCGCGGTTGATCTCGTCGGCGAGGATGATTTCGTGGAACAGCGGGCCTTCGACGAATTCGAATGTCCCCTCGTGATAGATATCGGTGCCGGTGAGGTCGCCCGGCAGCAGGTCCGGGGTGAACTGGATGCGGCGGAAGCTGCCGTGGATGGCCGCGGCGAGCGTCTTCACCGCCGTCGTCTTCGCCAGCCCCGGCAGGCCTTCGACCAGCACGTGGCCGTCGGCGAGCAGGCCGATCACCAGGCGATCGAGCAGCGTGTTCTGGCCGACGATGACGCCCGACAGCGCCTGGCGCAATTCGACGATACGAGTTTGGTTCGACATGGCAGTTCCGGTCACCGAGAGGAATAAACGTTAATCAGCCCGCACGGAATGGGCAATGGTCGCTAAGACCCAAAGGCCTGGATCATTCGTCCATTGACATCTTATCAATTAATTTGTAACAATTTCTACATGACTGTAGAGAAACTTACATGGATGCTGATCGTGCTCAGCCTGCCCACGCAGAACGCCACGGCGCGCATGCGCATCTGGCGCGGCCTGAAAGGCCTGGGGTGCGCGGCCTTGCGCGACGGGGCCTGGCTGTTGCCGGAAACCGATGCAACGCGACACGGGCTGGACGAACTGGCCAGCGAAACCCGCGAGGCCGGCGGGACCGCCTGGCTGCTGAGGCTGGACGCCGACGACGCGCAGTCGGCCGCGTTCAGGGACCTGTTCGACCGGAGCGCGGACTACGCCGAGTTGCTGGCCGCACTGGCAGACGTCGACCCGCTGGCCGAGAAGACCGCGACCGCCAGCAAATCCCTCAAGGCCTTGCGGCGCCGCTACGAAACCCTGGTCGAGCAGGACTACTTTCCGGGCGCCGCCAAACTCGAGGCGGAAGCGCGGCTGCTGACGCTGGAAGCCGCACTGGCGTCGCGACTCTCGCCCAACGAGCCGCATTTCCAGGACGGCCAGCCCGAGCGTCTCGCCCTCGCCGATTTCCAGAAGCGGGCCTGGGCCACCCGGCAGGACTTGTGGGTCGACCGGCTGGCGTCGGCCTGGCTGATCCGCCGCTTCATCGACCGCAAGGCGCGCTTCGTCTGGCTGGCGCGCGTCGAGGACTGCCCGGCAGATGCGCTGGGATTCGATTTCGACGGCGCGCGCTTCACCCATGTCGGGCATCGCGTCACCTTCGAGACCCTGCTGGCGAGCTTCGGACTGGAAGGCGACGCCGCCCTGATGCGCATCGGCGCCCTCGTCCACGCGCTCGACGTGGGCGGCGCGGCGCCCGAGGCGGCAGGCTTCGAGACGCTGCTGAAAGGCCTGAAGACGCGCGTCCAGGATGACGATGCCCTGCTCAAGCAGGGCGGGCAGATGCTGGACGATTTATACGCAGTTTTTTCCAACCCGTAATATTCGAAGGATGCCATCTTGACCACCCCGACCGAACGTCCCGCCCACCCCAGTTTCTGGGAGGCTTTCAAATACTGGCTGCTGCTCGGCTTCATCAGCTTCGGCGGCCCCGCCGGGCAGATTTCCATCATGCACCAGGAGCTGGTGGAAAAACGCCGCTGGATTTCCGAGCGCCGCTTCCTGCACGCGCTCAACTACTGCATGGTGCTGCCCGGCCCGGAGGCGCAGCAGCTCGCCATCTACATCGGCTGGATGCTTCACCGCAGCTGGGGCGGCATCGTCGCCGGCACGCTGTTCGTGCTGCCGTCGCTGTTCATTCTGGCGGCGCTGACCTATGTCTATCTCGCCTTCGGCGACCTCACCTTCGTGCAGGGCGTGTTCAACGGCATCAAGCCGGCGGTGGTGGCCATCGTGGTGTTCGCCGCCTGGCGCATCGGTTCGCGCGCGCTGAAAAACAATCTCCTCTGGGCCATGGCGGCCGCGTCCTTCATCGCGATCTTTGCGCTGAATGTCCCCTTCCCCTACATCGTGCTGGCGGCGGGCCTGCTCGGTTTCATCGGCGGCAAGGTCTGGCCGGACAAGTTCAAGGTGGGCGGCGGCCACGGCGCCAGCAACAAATCCTACGGCCCGGCGCTGATCGACGACGACACGCCGCCGCCGGCCCACACCCAGTTCAGGCTCGGCCGGCTGGTGATCCTGACCGCTCTGTTCGTCGCACTGTGGGGCGCGGCCATGCTGCTGCTGCCCGCCGGCACGCTCGCCGACATGGGGGAATTCTTCACCAAGGCCGCGCTGGTCACCTTCGGCGGCGCCTACGCGGTGCTGCCCTACGTCTACCAGGGCGGGGTGGAGACCTACGGCTGGCTCACCGGCACGCAGATGATCGACGGCCTGGCGCTGGGCGAAACCACGCCCGGACCGCTGATCATGGTGGTGGCCTTCGTCGGCTTCGTCGGCGCGTGGACCAAGGAAATCTTCGGCCCCGACGCCCTGCTGCTGGCCGGCTTCGCCGGCGCCAGCGTGGCCACCTTCTTCACCTTCCTGCCGTCCTTCCTGTTCATCCTGGCCGGCGCGCCGCTGGTGGAAGCGACCCACGGCGACCTCAAGTTCACCGCCCCGCTGACCGGCATCACCGCCGCCGTGGTGGGGGTGGTGCTGAACCTGGCGCTGTTCTTCGGCTGGCACGTGATCTGGCCGCGCGCCACCGAAGCAGCGCCGTTCTCGGGCGGCTTCGAGTGGTTCTACGCGCTGATGTCCGTGGCGGCCTTCATCGCACTGTGGAAATACAAGCAGGACATCATGAAAGTGATCGGCGCCTGCGCCGCCATCGGCCTCGTCTACACCTACATCGTTTGAGGAGTGAGCCATGCCCTATGAACTGAAATCCCTGTCCTGCGACCCGGCAAAACTGTCCGGGCTGTCCGAGAAACTCATCGTCAGCCACTGGGAAAACAACTACGGCGGCGCGGTGAAGCGCCTCAACGCCATCGAGCAGAAGCTGGCCGAATTGAATTGGTCCGCCGCCCCGGTGTTCGAGATCAACGGCCTCAAGCGCGAGGAAATGATCGCCAGCGGCTCCATGATCCTGCACGAGGTCTACTTCGATTCCCTGGGCGGCGCCGGTGGCGACCCGGCGGGCGCGCTCAAGGCCGCCATCGAGCGCGACTTCGGCTCGCTCGACGCCTGGCGCGCCGAGTTCAGCGCCATGGGCCGCGCCCAGGGCGGCGGCTCCGGCTGGACCCTGCTCACCTGGAGCCCGCGCCGCGGACGTCTGGTCAACGCCTGGGGCGCCGATCACGCCCACAACCTGGCCGGCGCCATGCCGCTGATCGCGCTGGACATGTACGAGCACAGCTACCACATGGACTTCGGCGCCAAGGCCGGCGCCTATGTCGACGCCTTCATGCAAAACCTGTCCTGGACGGCCGCCGAGGCCGCCTTCGCAAAACTGGGGGCCTGACCATGGAACGTACCCTCAAACCCGAAATCCTCAAGAACGAACTGGCCGGCAAACTGATCCTCGATGTGCGCCGGGCCGCCGACCGCGAGGCCGCGCCCGCGCACCTGCCCGGCGCGCAATGGAAGAATCCGGAACAACTCGCCGAGTGGGCCGACAGCCTGCCGAAGGATCAGGACATTGTGCTGTATTGCGCGCGCGGCGGCTCGGTGTCCAACAGCGTGGTCGATGCCCTGCAGGCCAAGGGCCTCAAGGCGCGCTTCATCGAAGGCGGCATCGAGGGCTGGAAGGCGGCGGGCGGCGAGGTCGTCGGCCCATGAAGTGGATCACCCGCGAACGTCCCAAGATCGACCGCATCGCCTGCCCCTGGCTGATCGCGCGCTTCATCGACCCGGCAGCCGAGTTTCTGTACGTGCCTGCCGCCGACGTGCTGGCCATCGCGAAGGAAACCGGCGCCATTCCCTACGACATCCCGGGCGTGGAGTACGGCCATCGCGGTGAACTGTGCAGCTTCGACACCTTCCTGGACAAGCACGACCTCAAGGATCCGGCGCTGCGGCAGCTCGCCGTGATCGTGCGCGGTGCCGACACAGACCGCCTCGATCTCGCCCCGCAGTGCGCCGGCCTGCTCGCGCTCTCGCTCGGCCTGTCGAAGAATTTCGCCGACGACCATGAGATGCTGCGCCAGGGCATGGTGATGTACGACGCGCTGTACGCGTGGACGAAAAACGCCCAGGGCGAGCGCCATGCCTGGACGACGCCCGTCTGAGCATTCAACACGTCCGGGGGGTGAGTGCGCGATGGCTCAGGCCTTTTCCCCTGACGCCAGCAGCAGCCCACCCCACGGTAAGCTCCCCGGCACGGCACGCTCCACCCGGCGGGCCCAGCCGGACCCGGAAGGCAGATAAATGGCCGACCGCAGCATCAGGTTCTGCACCGGCAATCCCGAGAATAGCGCACGCACTTCGCGTGCGGATTGCCAGCGCGCGCCGCGGTAAGCCCCGCTGCCGCCGTGGCGGCCTTTTTGCCCGTACAGCAGGCTGGTCCGGTTGAGCCAGCCGAGGGCGAAGCGGCGCCGCGCCACCCGCACGGCCTCCGCCACGGCTTGCCGCGCGTCATCGACAAAACACAAGGCCGCGATGGACAGCACGTGGTCGAAACTCGCATCCGCGAACGGCAGGGCGCGCGCGTCGCCGTCTACCCAGTTCAATGCCGGGCTGCTGTGGGCGCGCGCGTAATCGAGCCAGGCCGCGTTGGGATCGAGGCCGGTTACGACGAGACCATCCGCCGCGGCACGACGGGTGAACCAGCCGGTACCGCAACCGACATCGAGCAGGCTGTCGCCCGGCTGCGCGGCGAGTCCCCATGCGGCCAGCGCGTATTCGGTTTCGCCGATCCAGCGCCCGCGCGGCGTGGCGTACCAGGCGTCGTAGTCGGCGGGATTCAAGCGCTCAGTGCCCGGCCGGCGCGCTGGCGCGTGCGTGGGCGTCGAAGCCGCCCTTCTGCTTCCAGCCTTCGAGGCCGTCCTGCAGCACCTTCACGTTGTCGTGGCCCAGCAGGCGCAGCGCGAACACGGCCTGCGCGGAAAGCGAGCCGGAATTGCAGTACACCACGACCATGCGGTCCTTCGGCAGCTCGGCGCGGCGCGCGACGGCCTGGCGCCATTCGATGTTGACGGCGCCGGGAATGTGCTCCTTCCCGAACTGCGCGGCGTCGCGCGCGTCGACGACGAAGACCTTTTTCCAGTCCTCTTTCGGAATCTGCTCGGGCCAGATGAGGCTGCTGCCGTATTCGGCGAAGTCCAGATAGCCGGACAGCGCGTCGACGACGACGGGGTTCTCCTGGGCCCGGAGCGGGGACGCCAGCAGCGCGAGGCTGGCGACGAGGACAACGAGAATCTTGTTCATGGCGATTCCTTCGATGAAATTCAGTCCGCGGGATTCAGCCGCGGGTGGGTTTCGGCGCACGCCAGCAGGACGATGAGCCCGGAGACGAACATCGCGGCGGCGGTGAACCAGAAGCCGGCCTCGATGCCGCCGGCGAGCGCGGCGACCGCGCCCAGCAGCAGCGCGCCGATGCCGTAGCCGAGGTCGCGCCAGAAGCGGTAGATGCCGATCGCCGAGCCGCGCCAGTTGGGGTGGGCGATGTCGGACACCGCGGCCGACAGCGTGGGATACAGGAGCGCCATGCCGAAGCCCATCACCGCGGCGGAAAACGACCACCACAGCTCGCCGGAGCCCACAAGCACCAGCGCAACGCCGGCGCCGCACAGCCACATGCCGGCGACGATGGGCTTCTTGCGGCCGACGCGGTCGGACCAGTGGCCGGTGAAGAACTGCGAGATGCCCCAGACGAAGCCGTAGACGCCGACGACCCAGCCGATGCCGGCGAGGGAGAGGCCCTGTTGATAGAGATAAACGGGGAAGAACACCCACACCAGCGCGTCGACGAACTTCTCGACCAGGCCCGCCTGGCTCACCGACGCCAGGCGCGCGTCGCGCCAGGACATCAGGGTGAAGACCTCCCAGGTAGTGGGGCGGTCGGCGATGTTGGTCGGGTAGCGCGGCGTCGGCCCGGTCGCGAGGCCGGCGGCGTGCTTCCTGCCCTCGGCGTGCGCCCAGGGCAGCGTGTCCTTCACCCACAGGAGCGTCAGCAGGCCCGCCGCGCCGACGACCGCGAGGCCGAAGATCAGCAAGCCCTCGCGCGGCCCGTAGGCGGTGGCGAGATAGCCGGTGACGATGCCGGCGACGGCGACGCCGAAGTATCCGGAGAACTCGTTGAGCCCGATGGTGAGCCCGCGCTGGTCGGCGCTGGTGAGGTCGAGCTTGGCCGTCTGCGTCATCGACCAGGCGAGACCCTGGTTCACGCCGAGCAGCACGGTCGCGGCGACGATCCAGCTCCAGCTCGGCGCGTAGAGGATCATGAACGGGATCGGCAGCGCGGCGAGCCAGCCGGCGAACAGCACCTTCTTGCGGCCGATGCGCTCGGACAGGCGTCCGGCAACGAAGTTGAGCGTGCCCTTGACGAAGCCGAAGGCGGTGACGAAGGCCATCAGCATCATGAACGAGCCCTTGGCGACGCCGAACTCGGTCTCGGCGAGCGCCGGCACCACGGTGCGGAACATGCCGATGGTGAGGCCCACGAAGAACACCTGCACCAGCTGGTGGGTGAACTGGGAGAGATTGTGGCGGATGCCGTAGCGGTATGCGTCCACTTGCTGAGCGAGCGACATGTTCAGCGACCGAGATTGAACGCGACCATGCGGTCCATCTCCGCCGGGCGCGGCGGGATGCTCGCCGTCAGCGCGGCGACGAATTCATCCTTGCTCATGGCCAGCATCGGATTCGAGCGCTTCTCGAAGCCCAGCGTCGACATCGGCTTGCCCGACATGCCGGCGCCGCAGGCGCTGCCCGAGGTGTGGCCGGGATAGAGCTCGACCTCGTTGGGCAGCGTGAGCAGGCGCTGGTGCAGCGTGTCGTGGAGCTGCGCCGCCATCTCGGCCTCCTTGCCGGCGAGGTCGGGGCGACCGGCGCTGCCGACGAAGAGCGTGTCGCCGGTGAGCACGAACCACGGTGCTTCCGTGCGGCGCTTGTCGGTGACGACGAGGCAGATCGAGTCGGGCGTGTGGCCGGGGGTGTGGACGACGTCGACATAGACGTTGCCCACCTCGATGCGCTGCTTGTCGGCGAGCGCCTCGAACGGATAGTTCACGCGGCCGGCGTTGGATGCGTGCAGGCAGTATTTCGCGCCGGACAATTCGGCGAGCCTGCGGCCGCCGGAGAAATGGTCGGCGTGGACGTGGGTGTCGATCACGTGGGTGATCTTCACGTCCTGCTTCGCGGCTTCGTCGAGGAACCACTGCTCGTCGCCGAGCACGGGGTCGACGGCGACGCCGACGTGGCACGAACCGCAGCCGAAGAAGTACGAGAGGGTGGCGTCCTTGGCCAGCAGTTGACGGAAGAACATGGCAGCTCCTTATTGATCGGGATGTTTGTCGAGGGTGACGATGGGGAATCCGGCGGCGCGCCATTCGGCGATGCCATCCTGCAGGCGGCTCGCGCGCAGGCCTTCGGCACGCAGCAGCGCGAGCGCCTCCTTGCCCCACAGGCAGAAGGGGCCGCGGCAGTAGGCCACCACCGGTTTCCTGCGCGGCAATTCACGGACGCGGGCGCGCAGCTCGCCCAGCGGCATCGACTGCGCATGCGGCAGGTGGCCGGTCTCGTATTCCTCGCGCGGGCGCACGTCGATCACCACCACGTCGCCGCGCGCGGCGCGCGCGAGCAGTTCCTCGGGAGCGAGCGGGGAAAGCTCGTCGCTGTGTTCGGCGAGCTGCGCCAGCGCCAGTTGCAGTTCGACCAGCCGGTCTTCCGCCAGCGCCCGGAGCGCCACCCAGAAGTCGCCGACGGCGAGCGAGGACACGCGGTAGCACACGTACTTGCCGTCGCGCCGCGCCTCGACCAGCTGCGCCTGGCGCAGCTCCTTGAGGTGGGCGCTGGCGAGCTTGACCGAGATCTGCGCGTCGGCGGCGAGCGCTTCCACGGTCTTTTCGCCCTGGCACAGAATCTCGATCAGCTCCAGCCGCTTGGGGCTGGAGACGGCCTTGCCCATGCGCGCGACCTGCGCGTAGAGGCGGTCCTTGGTGCTGCGGCTGGCGTCGGTCATGCGTCGCGCTCCGTGAAAAACAATCTAACGATTATTAGACTATTAGACAAAGTCCGGCCCGGCAAGCGGTATTTTGCTACCCCCGCCCGGCTTCAGCCGGAGCGGCGCGTCAGGACTTGCGCCACAGGGCCTGCCAGCCCTCGATCCCCAGGGCTTCCAGCGTCTCGATATTGCGCTGGTAGATCGTCTCGGCCTCGGGGAAGGCCGCCACCGCGCGTTCGATGCTCGCTTCGCGCAACAGATGCAGGGTGGGATACGGCGCGCGGTTGGTGAAATTGCCGAGGTCGTCGGGTTCGGTGCCCTCGAACTGGAAACGCGGGTGGAAGCTCGCGATCTGGATCACGCCTTCCAGCCCGTGCTCGCCCACCGCGGCCTCGGCGAGCTGCAGGAAATCGTTGAAATCGAGAAAATCGGGCAGCAGCGTGGGGTGGATGAGCAGCGTGGTGTCGACTTCGGCGGGATCGGCGGCGGCGAGGAAATCGAGCTCGCGATCGAGGTCTTCCAGCAAGCCGTCGAGGTGCGGCGCGCGGCTGACGACGTAGCGCACCTGGTTCTTGACGTAGACCGCCTTGGCGAAGGGGCACAGGTTGAGCCCGATCACCGCCTTCTCGATCCATTCGCGCATCGCCGCGATCACCGCCTGTTCGTCCATTTTTCCCCGCCCGGACCGCCTGTAAGGCCGGAACTTTAACGGATACAATCGCTTAATTGTCCGCCGTCCGTGCACCAACCGATTTCAAGACCATGAAAAGCAGCGCCATCCGCCAGAGTTTCCTCGATTTCTTCGCGTCCAAGGGCCACACCGTCGTACCGTCCAGCCCGCTGGTTCCGGGCAACGACCCGACGCTCCTCTTCACCAACGCCGGCATGGTGCAGTTCAAGGACGTGTTCACCGGCCAGGACACGCGCCCCTACACCCGCGCGGTATCGTCGCAGCGCTGCGTGCGCGCCGGCGGCAAGCACAACGACCTCGAGAACGTCGGCTACACCGCGCGCCACCACACCTTCTTCGAGATGCTGGGCAATTTCAGTTTCGGCGACTATTTCAAGCAGGACGCGATCAAATATGCGTGGGAGTACCTCACCCAGGTCTTGATGCTCCCGACCGAGAAGCTGTGGGTCACGGTCTATGCGGAAGACGACGAAGCCTACGACATCTGGCACAACGACGTCGGCGTGCCCAAGGACCGCATCGTCCGCATCGGCGACAACAAGGGCGCGCGCTACGCCAGCGACAACTTCTGGGCGATGGGCGACACCGGCCCCTGCGGCCCCTGCACCGAGATCTTCTACGACCACGGCCCCGAGATCTGGGGCGGCCCGCCCGGCTCGCCCGAGGAAGACGGCGACCGCTACATCGAGATCTGGAACAACGTGTTCATGCAGTTCAACCGCGACGAATCGGGCACCATGCATCCGCTGCCCAAGCCTTCGGTCGACACCGGCATGGGCCTCGAGCGCATCTCGGCCGTGCTGCAGCACGTGCATTCGAACTACGAGATCGACCTCTTCCAGGCGCTGATCGCCGCGGCCGCACGCGAGACCAGCACCACTGATCTTTCGAACAACTCGCTCAAGGTCATCGCCGACCATATCCGCGCCTGTGCCTTCCTCATCGTCGACGGCGTCATTCCCGGCAACGAGGGCCGCGGCTACGTGCTGCGGCGCATCATCCGCCGCGCCATCCGCCATGGTTACAAGCTCGGCGCGCGCGGCGCCTTCTTCCACCGCATCGTGCCCGACCTCGCCGCGGTCATGGGCGAGGCCTACCCGGAACTGGTGAAGGCGCAGAGCCGGGTGATGGACATCCTCAAGCAGGAGGAGGAGCGCTTCTTCGAGACCATCGAGCACGGCATGGGCATTCTCGAAGCCGCGCTCAAGGCGCTGCCCGCCGGCGCCACGTTCGACGGCGAGCTCGCGTTCAAGCTGCACGACACCTATGGTTTCCCGCTCGACCTCACCGCCGACATCTGCCGCGAAGCGAACGCGAGCGTCGACACCGCCGCCTTCGACGCCGCGATGGCGCGCCAGAAGGCGCAGGCGCGCGCCGCCGGCAAGTTCAAGCTCGGCGCGGCGCTGGAATATTCGGGCGAAGCGACGACCTTCCACGGCTACGACACGCTCACCCACGACGCGACCATCCTCGCGCTGTACAAGGACGGCGCGCCGGCGAACGAACTGAAGGAAGGCGAACTCGGCGTGATCGTGCTCGACCACACGCCCTTCTACGCCGAATCCGGCGGCCAGGTCGGCGACCGCGGCACGCTGCAGAGCACCCAGGGCGCGTTCGAAGTCGAGGACACGCAGAAGATCCAGGCGCAGGTGTTCGGCCACCACGGCATCGTGAAGACCGGCTCGCTCGCGGTCGGCGACGCCGTGCTCGCCCGCGTCGACGAAGCGGCGCGCGCGCGCACCATGCGCAACCACTCGGTCACCCACCTCATGCACAAGGCGCTGCGCGAGGTGCTCGGCGAGCACGTGCAGCAGAAGGGTTCGCTGGTCGATCCGGAGAAAACCCGCTTCGACTTCGTGCAGCCGGCCCCGATGACACCCGCGCAGATCCGCGAGGTCGAGGCGCGCGTCAACGCCGAGATCCTCGCCAATACGGCGACGCAGGCGCGCGTGATGCCGATCGAGGAAGCGCAGCAGACCGGCGCGATGATGCTGTTCGGCGAAAAATACGGCGACGAAGTGCGCGTGCTCGACATCGGCAGCTCGCGCGAGCTGTGCGGCGGCACCCACGTCGCGCGCACCGGCGACATCGGCGCGTTCAAGATCCTGCTGGAGACCGGCGTCGCCGCCGGCATCCGCCGCGTCGAGGCGACCACCGGCTCCGGCGTGCTCGCCTACCTCGGCGAAACAGAAAAAACCCTCGGCGCGGTCGCGCAACTGGTGAAAGCCACCCCGGCCGAAGCCGCCGAGCGCGTGGCGCAACTGATGGAACACAGCCGCGCGCTGGAAAAGGAACTCGACCGCCTGAAATCCAAGCTCGCCTCCAGCCAGGGCGACGAACTCGTGCAGCAGGCGGTCGACGTCAAAGGCGTGCGCGTGCTGGCGGCGCAGCTCGACGGTGTCGACGCCCGCGCGCTGCGCGAGACCGCCGACAAGCTGCGCGACAAGCTTAAATCCTGCGCGCTGGTGCTCGGCACGGTGGCCGACGGCAAGGTGAGCCTGATCGCCGCCGTCACGCCCGACGTCGCCGCCCGCCTCAAGGCCGGCGAGCTGGTGAACCATGTGGCCACCCAGGTCGGCGGCAAGGGCGGCGGCAAACCGGACATGGCGATGGCCGGCGGCAGCGACCCGGCGAAGCTGCCGGCGGCGCTCGCCTCGGTGGCCGCCTGGGTCAAGGACAGGCTGGCCTGAGCCGTAAAAGCATACGGGTATGAAAATTGCTGCCCACCTAGGGGCTGACCCATTTTTCTGAACAGGAACCGCTTTTCCATGAGTCCTCTGTCCGACCTCGTCTCGTAGCTTTCCCACCTGGCCCCCTTCGGCAAGCGCGACGACGACCCGCTCGCCACACTCAAGACGACGACGCGCTGGCTGGAGGGCTTGCCGCTGGCGGACGCGTTCAAATGCCAGCAGGCGATCCTGGGGGCGTTGAAGCGCTTCGAAGGCGGGGCAGAGCAGTTCACCCGGGAGCGGCTGGCGATTTTCATGCTGCTCGACGAGAAGTCTCGCGACCTGCAGGACACGCTGACCCACCAGTACCTGCGCAACCCGCGCATGTCGCGTCAGGTGGAAAGCCAGCTCTGGCACGCGATCTACGGGCTGCACTGGGAGCTGGCGCGCGGCTACAACACCTTCGCCCTGTACCTCACCCGCCACACGCCGCGGAACCACCGCGATCCGATCGTCTCGCTGATCACCCTGCGCGCCATCCGTGCCTTCGGCCAGTTGCTGAAATGGCGCGCCATCCGCTACCTGCCAACTGCCGACAAGCTGTGGCAGCGCCTGCACAAGTTCTACCGCATTGCCGAGGAGGGCGATTTCCATCGAACCGCCCTGCGCACCTACCCCGGCGACACGTCGGACTGCAGCTGCGAAACCGCCTACCTGCACATCCTGATGCTCAACCTGGCGAACTCCGGGTCGCTCTACCCCAAGCAGCTCGACCAGGTCGACCGCTGGCTGATGGGCTGGCACGACCTGCTTGAACTCGGCCCGACCTACGACGACGCGACCCATCATTTCGTGGTCGACCTGTCGGCCGACCACGGGCCCCGCCGCGTGCGCAAACCCGAGCCGGACAAGCCGCTGCGCTACTGGTCGACCACGGCGCTGCTTGAAAAGATCGAGGCCACCCGCACCGCGCTGCGCGAAGGCGGCGACCTGCCGGACACCGAATCGCCCTTCATCCCCCGCAACGCCGACAACCTCGAACTGCTCGATTACCTGCTGCACCAGTGGGACAGCCTGGAAAAACGCGAGCAGCGCCGCGCGCCGCGCGCCGCGGTCAAGCTGCTGATCGACGTGACGCACGGGCTCAATGCCATCATCAACCAGATCAAGTCTTCGAACGCACCGGCCGCGGTGTCGCCCTACGGGATCGGCCTCGACGCCAAGCAGTCCGACGAGGTGCAGATCTACGGCTTCATCACCGACCGCACGCGCGACCTGCAGTCGCGCAGCCGGGGACCGGCCAACCCGCACCTTGCCGAGGTCGAGCGCTGGGTGATGGAGGACGAAAGCCGTTTCGGCTACGGCGCCACCGTCGAATCGCACGACCGCGACTGGCTGCGCGTCGGCACGCTGATCGGCATCAAGATCCAGGAGATCGACGAGTGGCGGCTCGGCGTGGTCCGCCGCCTGACGCGCATCAACGACGATACCAGCCGCATCGGCATCGAAACCCTGACCGAGGCGCCCACGCTCGCGATGCTGTACGACACCAGGACGCCGAGCTACACCGTCAACGGCATCGACAACAGCGGCGCCACGCTGCCGCACGCCTGCCTGTGGCTGGGCGGCGAGCCCGATTCGGTCATTCTCGACCCGGTGCATTATTCGCCGGGCAAGGTCTTCGAAATCCGCGGCGAAGCCGAACGCCGCTTCATCGCGCTGGCCCAGCCGCTCGAACACTGCGAAGGCTGGATGCGCGTCCGGGTCGAAGCGGTCCGGCGCTAAGCAGCCCCACCCCCCGCAAAATCCGGAACTGGGGCCGGGTTCGGGGCTTTTTTCCGGTTTCACTTTCACCGGGTCTCTGGCACAATCGTCGAAAATCCGACATGCGCAAAACGCCCGCCGCGACGGGCATCGTGCAGGATCGGCGCCATTCGACCAGGAGGAGATGTGGCCCAGACCCCTAAACCCAGTTTGCTGATCGTCGACGACGATCCGCTGATTTCCGACACCCTCACCTACGTCCTCGGCAAGGATTTCGACATTTCCGCCGCCGAATCGCGCGCGCAGGTGAAAAGTCTCCTGATGCAGCTCGACGAGCCGCCGCAGCTGGCGCTGGTCGACCTCGGCCTGCCGCCGCAGCCGCACAAACCGGACGAGGGTTTCGCGCTCATCGCCGACCTGCTCGGCGTCTCGCCCAGCATCAAGATCCTGGTGCTGTCGGGCCAGAGCGACGAGGCCAACGCCCGCCACGCGCGCGCGCTCGGCGCGATCGATTTCGTCGCCAAGCCGTGCGAACCCGAGCGCCTGAAGTCGCTGCTGTTCAACGCGCTGCTGGTGCAGGACGCCGAGCGCACCGCCGACAAGGCACCTGCGCCGACCAAGGATTCCGGCATCGTCGGCGCGAGCCCGGCGATGGACAAGCTGCGCGAGCAGATCAAGCAGTACGCCGCCGCCCCCTTCCCGGTGCTGATCGAGGGCGAATCCGGCAGCGGCAAGGAAAAGGTCGCGTCCAGCCTGCACCAGCTGTCGCCGCGCGCGAACAAGCCCTACCTCGCGCTCAACTGCGCGGCGATTTCGCCGACGCTGGTCGAGCCCACCCTGTTCGGCTACGCCAAGGGCGCCTTCACCGGCGCCACCAGCGCGCGCGCCGGCTATTTCGAGGAAGCCGAGAACGGCACCCTCTTCCTCGACGAGATCGGCGAGTTGCCGCTGGAGCTGCAGGCCAAGCTCCTGCGCGTGCTGGAGAACGGCGAATACCAGCGCGTCGGCGAAACCCAGCCCCGCTTTTCCAACGCCCGCGTGGTGACCGCCACCAACCGCGACCTGCGCGCCGAAATCAAGGCCGGCCGCTTCCGCGCCGACCTCTACCACCGGCTGTCGGTATTCTCGATCGCGGTGCCGCCGCTGCGCGAGATGGGCGAGGACAAGCTCACCCTGCTCAGTCATTTCCGCGACTTTTACGCGCGCGAGGCCAAGACCCAGCCGTTCACGCTCGACCCGCGCGCGCAGCAGATGTGGAGCGACTACCACTTCCCCGGCAACGTGCGCGAGCTGCGCAACATCGCCATCCGCCTGACGACCAAGTACCCGGGCATGACGGTGAACCCGCAGCAGCTCGAGGCCGAACTCGACACCGACCAGGCCTACCCGCAGGAAATCCCGCTCGCCAGCGACGGCAAGGCGCTGATCGAAATGGCGCGCAAGCAATTGCAGACGCTCGCCAACTTCAACCTCGACGTCACCCTGCGCCAGTGGGAAAAGGCCTACGTCGAAGCCGCGCTCAACATGACCCACGGCAACCTGTCGCAGGCGTCCAAGCTGCTCGGCATCAACCGCACCACGCTGTACAGCCGCATGCAGACCTACGGCAACGACTAGGGCGTGTTAACACTAATTTCACGCCCGCGACGAGGCCGATTCGGGATGGCTCGCGTAGCGTGGCCCCTGCGAAGTTGGGCAGCGAAGCGAGCCGTCGCAGAGCCGCTCACGTCCGACGCGAGCCGGTGTTCGCCTGCGCTGCCCACGTTCCGAGGGGCGACGCTCCGGCGCTGCGCCACGAAGCGGGACGCGCCGCAGTGTCATTCACTGCAAGCGGCTCGCGCCAAAGGCATGCGCCCGACTGCGTTCAACCTCGGCCGGCCCGCCCATTCGGGTTGCCGCGAGAAAGCGCGTCTGCGGCGTTGCGCCGCTTGGCAAGGGACTGCCCTTGCCGGCGCGACACGCCTTGCATCCATCGCTTTCTCGCGGCAACGCGGACGCGAAATTAGTGTTAACACGCCCTAAGCCCCACGCGCCGCCGTGTATTTCGACTTTTTCGGTCTGAAAGAAGCCCCCTTCCGCATCACGCCGAATACCGAATACTGGTACGCCGGCGGCCAGCGCGGCGAAATGCTCGCCGCCCTGCTCTACGCCATCGACCAGGGCGAGGGCATCATCAAGGTGGTCGGCGAAGTCGGCAGCGGCAAGACCATGCTGTGCCGCAAGCTGGTGGCGCAACTGCCCGGACACATCGACAGCGTCTACCTCGGCAATCCCAGCCTCACGCCCGACGACATGCTGGCGGCGATCCTCGCCGACCTCGGCGTCGATGCACCCGAACCCGGCCGGCAGGCGCGGCTGGCCCAGCTCAACACCCTCCTGCTCGCGCGCCACGCCGACGGCCGCCGGGTCGTCGTCTTCGTCGAGGAGGCGCAGGGCATCGCGCTCGACAACCTCGAATTCCTGCGCCTGCTCACCAACCTCGAAACCGCGACCGACAAGCTGCTGCAGATCGTGCTGTTCGGCCAGCCCGAACTCGACGTGCAGCTCGCCGATCCGCGCATCCGCCAGCTGAAGGACCGCATCACGCTGAGCCTGAAGCTCTCGCCGCTGTCCGAACCCGAAGTGGCCGACTACCTGCGCGCGCGGCTGACGGTCGCCGGCTATCGCGGCCCCGACCTGTTTTCGCCGCCGCTGATCAGCCGCATGGCTGCGCTCTCCGGCGGGCTGTCGCGCCGCATCAACGTGCTGGCCGACAAGACCCTGCTGGCGGCCTACGCCGGCCAGACCCACACGCTTTCCCCGGAGCACCTCGCCGCCGCGGCGAACGACGCCGAAATGGAACCGCCCGCCGCCGTCCCGGGGGCCGGCAGGCAGGGCGACCGCCGCACCTGGCTCGCCTTCGCCCTGGCTGCCGTCCTCGGCGTGATCGGCCTGGCGGCCTGGTGGCTGATCGCGCGCACGCCCCCGGCCGCCGTGGCCGCCCCGGCCGTGGCCGCGTCGCCGGCCAGCGCCCCGGCGCCCGTGCCCGACGTGACCGGTCTCGCGCGCGAGACCGGCCGCTGGCTCGCCGCCGCCGCACCCGACACCCACGTCATCCAGATCGGCGCGGCTAAAGATGCGGCCGGCGCGGCCGTATTACTGCAAGGCCTCGCCGCCGACCTGCCGCAGCCGGTGCGCGTGCTGCACGGTCTGAGCCAGGGCGTCCCGGCCTGGATGATCCTGGCGGGCGAATACCCCGACCGCGCAAGCGCGCTGGCCGCCCTGCGCACCTTGCCGGCGACGCCCGCCGACGAGCCGTTCCTGCGCACGGTCGGCAAAATGCGCACTGTAGCCCTGGCGACTGGACCCCGATGAACGCTCTGTCGAACACTCCGAGACCGACCTGGCTGATACTGGCCGGCACCCTCACGCTGGCCGCTTGCGTGCCGCCGCCCGCCTTCGACACCTCGCCCGGCCACATCACCCAGCCCGCGCCGCCGGTCGTCGCGCCGCCGCCCGCGCCGGTGAAGGCCGCGCCCACGCTGCCGCCGCCCAAACCCGCCGCGCCGGTGCCGACCTACACCGTGGTGGTCAACGACGTGCCGGTGAAGGACCTGCTGTTCTCGATCGCGCGCGACACCCAGTACAACATCGACCTGCACCCCGGCATCGCCGGCAACGTTTCGCTCAACGCCGTGCAGGAGCCGCTGCCCGCCATCCTCGACCGCATCGCGCGCCAGGCCAACCTGCGCTACGAAATGCACGGCCGCACCGTGTCGGTCATGCCCGACACGCCCTACGTCAAGACCTATACCGTCAACTACGTCAACGTGGCGCGCAACACCACCTCGAGCGTGGGCGTGGCCGCGCAGATCGCCAGCACCGGCGGCAGCGCGACCGGCGGCGGCACCGGCAGCACGAGTACGACCGGCACGGCAGGCGGCAACTCGTCGACCACCACCGTGTCGAGCCAGTCGAACAACGACCTGTGGACGGTGCTCGCCGACAACATCCGCACCATGCTCGCCGGCACCCGCGCCGTCACGCAAAGCAACGAGGAACGGGCTGCGCGCCTGGAAGCCGAGAAAACCGCGCGCGCCGAGCGCGTGTCGCAGGCCGAGGCGGCCAGCAAGGCCGGCCAGGGCGCGGCGCAACTGTTCACCGCGGCATTCGCCGGCCAGACGACCGTCGACGCGCGTCACGACGTCGCGGTGAATCCGGTCGCCGGCACCGTCACCGTGCTCGGCACCGCGCGCCAGCAGGAACTGGTGCAGCAATACCTCGACCGCGTGATGCAGTCCGCGCAGCGCCAGGTGCTGATCGAGGCGACCATCGTCGAAGTCACGCTCAAGGACCAGTATCGCGCCGGCATCGACTGGTCAAAGGCGCTGCAAAGCATTGCTGAGTGGAAAATCGAGACGGTGGGTGCCGGAACGAATGCGCTCGCTGGTTCGCTGACGCCCTTTATCCAAGCCACTTATACCAATACAGGAAAAAATGGCTTCAGTGCGGCAATCGACCTGCTCGAATCTTTTGGCAAAACCAAAGTGCTTTCGAGTCCAAAGCTGATGGCACTGAACAATCAAACCGCACTTCTGAAGGTGGTTGACAACTTGGTCTACTTCAACGTCAAAGCAGACACGACAACGACGGCCAATGTCGGTACCACAACCACATTTACGACAACGCCTCAAACCGTTCCCGTCGGGATAGTCATGAGTATGACTCCCCAGATCAATGAGAATGGTCTCGTTTCCCTCACGGTACGTCCGACCATCTCGCGCAATGTCGGCTTCGCGCGCGACCCTAATCCCGATTTGCCTGCCAACATTCCGAATCAGGTGCCCATTATTCAAGTGCGCGAAATGGAATCCCTGCTTCAAGTACAAAGCGGCCAGACCGTGATCCTCGGCGGCCTGATCCAGGACGACATCAGCAGCGCGCGCGACGGCCTGCCGGTGCTGTCGCGTCCCGAGGGCGTGGGCGCGGTGTTCGGCCAGCACGAGCGCGTCAACAGCCAGACCGAGCTGGTGATCTTCCTGCGCCCCATCGTCGTCTCCAACCCCACGCTGGAAAGCGAGGAACTGCGCCAGTTCCAGCGCCTGCTCCCGGCCGCGCGGAGCACGCCATGAGCCCGACCTGCGAGCGGAGCATCCGGTGAGCCTGCTGCTCAAGGCCCTGAAGCAGGCCGAGGCGGCGCAGTCGGGTCGCGGGGGCAAGGGTCCGCCCGACGGCGGCGAACCTGCCGAACACACGCTCGAACTCGAAGGGCTGCCGCCCAGCGCGCGCGCGCGCGAATGGGTCGAGCCGCCGCCGCTGATTTTCGGTAACGGCGGCAGCGCCGGCGAGGTGCCGCAGCGCCCGGCCTTCCGCCTGCCACGGTTGTCGCTGGTGCCGTTGACCGCGCTGCTGGCCGCGCTGGTCGCGGTCGGCTATGGCGTCTACCTCTATTTCGAACTGCAGCCCGCCAGCCCGCCGCCGCCGGTTCCGCCCGCCGCGGCGCCGCCGGTTCCGCCGCCCCAACCCGCCGCCGTGGCGCAGGCGCCGCTGTCCACGCCGCGCGAGGCCGCGCCCATGACGGACGCGCTGCCCGTTGAATCGGCGGTCGCGCCGCCCCCGGCAACCGCGCCCGCCGTGACAGCGCCCGCCCCGGCTGCGCCGCCGGCAAGGCCTGCGCCGCCCCCGGCGACCGGGCGCGCGGCGCCTCCGCCCGCGGCGCCGCGCTTCCAGCCCGACAACCAATCGCTGCTGCTTGCCCAGGCGCACGCGGCCTACCAGCGCGGCGCCCTGGCCGAGGCGCAGCAACTGTATACGCAAGCCGCCGCCCGCACCCGCAGCGTCGATGCCCTGCTCGGGCTCGCTGCCATCGCCAGCGTGCAGAACCGCGACGCCGACGCGCAGCGCCTGTACCGCGAGGTGCTCGATCTCGATCCGCGCAACGCCGCCGCGCAGGGGGCGCTGCTCGACCTCCTCGGCAGCACCGACAGCCAGGCGGCGGAAAGCCGGCTGAAGCTGCTGATCGAGCGCGAGCCCGGCCCGCATCTCTACCAGACGCTCGGCAACCTCTATGCCGACCAGGGCCGCTGGACCGAAGCGCAGGCCGCCTACTTCGAAGCCTTCCGCGCCGCGCCCGACAACGCCGATTACGCGTTCAACCTCGCCGTCAGCCTCGACCAGCTGCGCCAGTATCCGGCCGCGCTCGGCTACTACGAAAAGGCGCTCGCGCTCGGCGGCGCGCACCGCTTCGACCGCGCCCAGGCGCAGGCGCGCGTGCAGCAGCTGAAAGCGCTTCGCTAAGTCACGCGCAATGGAACGCCGCAAGAAACTCCGCATGGGCGAAACCCTGGTCTCGCAGGGTCTGATTACCCTCGACCAGCTGCGCATCGGCCTCAAGGAGCAGAAGACCACCGGCCTGCCGATCGGCCGCCAGCTCGTCGCGCTGGGCTTCATGACCGAGGCGGTGCTGCGCGATCAGCTCGCCAACGCGCTCGGCAGCCAGGGCATCGACCTGACGCAAGTGGTCGCCGACCCCGATGCGCTGCAACGGGTGCCGGAGGATTTCGCGCGTCGCCATCACCTGCTGCCGATCGCGCACGACGCCGCGCGCAACGTGCTCACGCTCGCGACCACCGACATGTTCAACGTGGTGGCGCTCGACCAGCTGCGCGCCTCGCTCGGCGGCCAGCTCGAGATCGACACCCTGCTGGCGAGCGAAGCGCAGCTGCTCGAATACATCGACAAGTTCTACGGCTTCGACCTCTCGCTCGACGGCATCCTGCGCGAGATCGAAACCGGCGAGGTCGACTACGCCAGCCTCAACCCCGAGACCGAGGAGTACACCCAGCCGGTGGTGCGGCTGGTCGGCGCGCTGCTCACCGACGCGGTGAAGCGCGAATCGTCCGACATCCACTTCGAGCCCGAGCACGCCTTCCTGCGCATCCGCTACCGCATCGACGGCGTGCTGGAACAGATCCGCAGCCTGCACAAGACCTACTGGCCCGGCATCCTGGTGCGCTTGAAGGTGCTGTCGGGCATGAACATCGCCGAGACGCGCGCGCCGCAGGACGGCCGCATGTCGCTCACGCTGAACGGACGGCCGATCGACTTCCGCGTGTCGAGCCAGCCCGGCATCCACGGCGAGAACCTGGTGCTCAGGATTCTCGACCGCGAGAAGTCGATCATGCCGCTGGAGCAGATGGGCTTCACCGACGACGCCCTGCGCGAACTGCAACTGATGATGGCGCGCCCGGAAGGCATCCTCGTCGTCACCGGCCCCACCGGCTCGGGCAAGACGACCACGCTCTATTCGATGCTGTCGCATCTCAACGACGAGACCGTCAACATCATGACGCTGGAAGACCCGGTCGAATACCCGGTCACGCTGATGCGCCAGAGCTCGGTCAACGAGACGCTCAAGCTCGACTTCGCCAACGGCATCCGCTCCATCATGCGGCAGGACCCCGACATCATCCTGGTCGGCGAAATCCGCGACAAGGACACCGCCGAAATGGCCTTCCGCGCCGCGATGACCGGCCACCAGGTGTTCACCACCCTGCACACCAACTCCGCCCTCGGCGTGTTCCCGCGCCTGATGGACATCGGCATCCAGCCCGGCATCCTCGCCGGCAACATCATCGGCGTCGTCGCCCAGCGCCTGGTGCGCAAGCTGTGTCCGCACTGCAAGGAGGCCTACGCGCCGGACGAACACGAAGCGCGCATCCTCGGCGCCGGCCCGGCGAACGCGCCGCGCATCTACCGCGCCGTCGGCTGCCCGCATTGCTCGCACAAGGGCTACCGCGGCCGGCTCGCACTGATCGAACTGCTGCGCATGGACCCCGACCTCGACGAGCTCGTCGCCAACCACGCGCCGCTGCACGAAATCCGCCGCGCCGCGATCGCACACGGCTACCGCCCGCTCGCCGAGGACGGCGTGCAGCGCGTGCTCGACGGCGTGACCTCGCTGTCGGAAGTGGCGCGGGTGGTGGATTTGACGGGGCGGGTGTGAGAATGACCTTCACCTCTTCGCTTGCATCGATGGGAATGCGTAGGCTCCGCTTTTCGCCTGCGGGCGAGTCACTTTCTTTTGCTTCGCCGCTACTTTTAGGGTCGAACATGCCAAGGCATGTTCTCCAAAGTAACCAAAGAAAAGGCGACCCCGCATCGCTGCCCTTCGGGTTCCCGATTGGGCGCGCGCGGGCGGGCGCTCCGCCAACTCGCCCTGGCAAGGCACACAAAACGTGCCTTGCTGCGGAGCTCAAACAGGGCTCCGCTCTTTTCCCGCCCGCACACGCCCAATCGGCAGCGCTGAAGGGGAACAACCCCGGGAGACGCTCGCGCGTAATGCCGTCCCTTCGCCAAGCACTGGCGTTCGCAAGGAAGCCCCTTCTGGGTCGCCGAGCAGCGCAGTCGACCGGGGAAGAGAGGGGCTGGCTGTCTGAGCCCGGCAGGGCGAGTTCCAGCCCCGCCCCGGGCGGCGAGCAGCGCAGGGAAGCCGAAGGCCGACACGGCAGGGGTGGCCTTTTCTTTGGTTACTTTGGAGAACATGCCTTGGCATGTTCGACCCTAAAAGTAGCGGCGAAGCAAAAGAAAGTGACTCGCCCGCAGGCGAAAAGCGAAGCCGCCGCAAGGAAACGCTAACCCATGCCCTTCTTCGACTACCGCGCCATCGACCAGACCGGCCGCACCGTCAAAGGGACGCTGTCGGCGGTCAACGACGTCGACCTCGAACTGCGCTTGAAGCGCATGGGGCTCGACCTCGTCACCCTGTCGGAGCTGTCGCGCCAGTACGCGCCCAGCGGGCGCGAGCGCGTCACGCGGCGCGACCTCGTCACCTTCTGCATCCACATGCGCTACATCACGCGCGCCGGCATCCCGCTGCTCGACGGCCTGCGCGATCTGCGCGACAGCATGGAGAAACGCGGCTTCCGCGACGTGCTGACGGCGCTGCTGGAGGACCTGGAAGGCGGCAAGGTACTGTCGCAGGCGCTTGCCGCGCATCCGGCGGTGTTCGGCGCGGTGTTCGTCCACAGCATCCGCGCGGGCGAGCAGACCGGCCTGCTCGACGCGGTGTTCGAGCGCCTCGCCGAATCGCTGAAGTGGCAGGAGGAAGTCGCCTCCAAGGCCAAGCGGCTGATGATCTATCCGGCGATCGTGCTCACGGTCGTCGGCGCGGCGATCCTGTTCCTGATGATCTACCTGGTGCCGCAGGTGCTGTCGCTGGTCGAGACCATGGGCGTGGTGCTGCCGCTGCCGACGCTGATCCTGATGGCGATCTCCAGCGCGATGCAGTCCTACTGGCTGGCAGGGCTCGCCGTGCTGCTGATCGTCGGCACGGCCCTGCCGCTGTGGATCCACAGGACCGAAGCCGGGCGCGACTGGTGGGATCGCGCGCAACTGCAATTGCCCCTGCTCGGCCCGATCCTGCAGAAGATCGTGCTGGCGCGCTTCACCAACACGCTGGCGATGATGTACCGCTCGGGCGTGACCGTGCTCGACGCGCTGAAGGCCGGCGAAATGGTCGCCGGCAACCGCGTCATCGCCGCCGGCATCCGCCGCGCTTCGCAGCAGATCGCCGACGGCCAGGGCCTGTCGGAAAGCTTCCAGTCGCTGGCGCTGTTTCCGCCGCTGGTGATCCGCATGCTGCGCGTGGGCGAGACCACCGGCGCGCTCGACGAGGCGCTCGACAACGTGACCTATTTCTACAACCGCGAGGTGCTCGACTCGATCGAGAACGGCCTGCGCGTGATGGAGCCGCTGCTCACCGCCATCCTCGGCATCCTGCTCGGCGGCATTCTCGTTTCCGTGCTGCTGCCGGTGTACGACCTGATCGGGAACCTGCCGCTATGATCATGTCCGGGCGCCGACTCATCCTGCTCGCCACGCCGCGCTACATCGGCGTGCTCGACTGGCGTCCCGGACACATGCACTGGCTGGGCACGTTCGGCGCCGGCGAGGCCGACCTCGCCGACTTCCGCCGCGTGGTGGAGAAGCACGCGCACCTGCCCGCGCTGGTGGTCGCCGACACCGTCGACGAGGACTACCGCAGCGAGGTGCTGCCGCACGTCCGGGGCCAGGCGCGCGCCGAACTGCTCGCCCGCAAGCTCAGGCAGGTGTTCCGCAATGCGCGTTTCACCGGCGCGTGGCGACAGACGCGCGCAACCGCCGGTCGCCGCGACGACCGCTACCTGCTGGCCGCGCTGACCGACGCCGACTGGATGACGCCCTGGCTCGCGGTGCTGCACCGCGCGCGCGTCCCGCTCTACGGCATCACGCCGCTCGCGGTGGCGAGCCAGTACCTGCTGGCGCGCCTGCGCGCGCAGGAAGCGCACACCCTGCTCGCCTACCGGCTCGACAACCGCCTGCGGCTGTCGTACTACCAGAACGGTCTGCTGCGCTTTTCGCGCCTGATCAGCAGCGACACGCCCACCCAGTTGCCCGGCAACGCCGCCGACGAAATCGCCAAGACCCAGCTCTACCTCACCGGGCAGCGCATCCTGCCGCGCGAAGCGCGACTGCACGTGTTGCTGCTCGATCCCAGCGGCCAACTCGACACGGCGCAGGCGCAACTGAACACCGACCCGGCGTTCAATACCCGGCTGATCGACCTTGCCGATCTCGGCCGTGCGCTGCGCATCCCGGAGGATTTCCTGGCCGCCACGCCGGAGATCGTGCCGCTCGCCGCGATCGCCGCGGAAACGCTGCCGCTGAACCTGGCACCGCCCGAGCTGCTGCAGCATCACACCGAGTTCCGCTGGCGCCGGGGTCTGCACATGCTGGCGGGCGGCGTCGCCGCGCTCGGCCTCGTCGTCACGGCCGCTTTCTGGCTGCACGCCCAGGATCTGCACAGCCAGGCGCAGACACTGGCGCTGGAGCAGAAGCAGCTCGACGCGCGCTACCGGGCGATTGCCCGGACTTTCCCCGCGCACGTCGCCTCGCCCGAACAACTCGCGCACACCGTGCAACTGGCGCGCACCCTGTCCGGCCACACGCTCGACGTCGATGCGCTGTACGGCGCAGTGGGCGGGGTGCTGGCTGCCTATCCCGATTTTCGTCTGGAGGCGCTGGGCTGGCGCAGCGACGCGCCTCAGACGGCAAAGGATGCCGCCATCCAGCTCGATGCCGCGCTCGCCGGATTCGACGGCAATTACCGCGCGGCGATGCAGCGCATCGAACGCTTCATGCAGGACCTGTCGGCCATGCCGAACCTGAGCGACGTACGCCTGCGCGTGAGCCCGGTGAGCGCCGATCCGGGCGGCACGCTCGCCGGCCGCACCCGCACCCCGGGCGGGACGGGCGAGCAGGTCGCCCGCTTCAGCCTCGAATTCCGCTTCCGGGAAGCCGGCTCATGACGCACCCGCCGATCGCCGCCCTGAAGCTGTCGCTGATCCTGGTGCTGGCGACCCTGCTGCTCGCCGGGATCGGCATCGTCTGGAGCCGCGGCAAGGCGCACGATGCTCATGCCGTACTGGAACGGCAGCAGGCGACGCACGCACAGGCCCGGCAGACGCTGGCCCGCAGCCGCGACCAGCAGCGCCTCATCCAAACGCACCTGGGCGAGTATCAGACGCTGTCGGCGCGCGGTTTCGTCGGGCCGGAAATGCGGCTCGCCTGGATCGAGGCGGTCCAGCTCGCGAACCAGGCTGCGGGACTGTACGGACTGGAATACCGCCTGGCGCCGCGCATCGCCGCCGCGCCCGAACTCGCCCAGGGGATTCCGCTCGGGCAGACTGCGCTGTCGATCAGCATGCCCTTGCTGGTTGAATCCGACCTGCCGCGCTTCCTCGCGGCCCTGCGCGCGCGCGCGCCGGGGATTTATCGGGTGCAGGACTGCCGCCTGTCGCGTCCCGGCCATGAGTCTTTCGATGCGGTCAACCTGCCGCGACTGCGCGCGGAGTGTACGCTGTTGTGGTACACCGTGCCCCAGCCGCAGGGAGACGCCTCATGAAGCACGACGTATTTTGCCCAGCCGGACGGTTTGCCCTCGCCGCCGCACTCGTCGTGGCGGCGACGGGCGCGTCCCCCGTCGCGGCCGGCGACCCGGGCCCCCTGTTCTACACCCCAGTGGAGCGCGCCCGGCTGGAACAGGCGCGCACGCGCCATGTCGCGCCGCGCATGCCGGGCGTGCGCGCCGAATCCCCCGCCCCCCTGCGTTACGATGGCGTGGTGATCCGCTCCGACGGACGCAGCACGCACTGGGTCGATGGACGTGCGCAACTCGGTCCGGCCGGGGCTGCCGGCCTCAAGCCCGGTCAGACCCGCGCCGACGGCAAGGTGTTCGAACCCTACCAGGTGCTGCGTCCCGTCCCGGCAACCACCGCAAAGGAACCCGCACCATGATCCCGCAGCGCGGCTTCACCCTGGTCGAACTCGCCATCGTGCTGGTGCTCGTCACCATCCTGATCGGCGGGCTGGCGGCGCCGCTGTCGGCGCAGATCCAGGCGCGGCGCATCGCCGAGACGCGCGCCGAGATGCAGGCCATCCAGGATGCGCTGCTCGGCTACACGATGAGCCATACCCTCGCCCGCAGCTGCACCTGCAACTACGATGGCAGCGGCGTGCTGGACATCTCGTCGAACTGTCCGGGCTTGCTGTGCCCGGTGACGAGCATCCCGGGCAACAGCTTCGATCTGTCCTACGTCCGGCACCATCTGCCTTGCCCGGACACCAACAACGACGGCCACGAAGAGACGCGCGACGGCGCCGGAAACTGTCCCAGCCTGCGCGGCGGGTTGCCCTGGATCACGCTCGGCGTCAAGGGCCACGACGCCTGGGGCAATCGCTACACCTACGCGGCGACATTGAAGTTTTCGGCGACCGCGACGGGCTTCGTCTCGACGCCGACCGCAGACGAAGGCACGCTCAACGTCTATCCTGATTCGACCTGCACGAGCGCAAGTGTCGCCGAGAAGGCCGTCGCGGTCGTGATCTCGCATGGGCCCAACGGACGCGGTGCGCAAAGCGCGAGCGGCGGCACGCCCTTGGGAATCGCCAGCGTGCCGTTGCCGGAGCGGCTCAACCTGCCGAACGCGGTGGCCGCCTCGCCCTGCACGCTCGGCAGTTTCGTCGGCACGACCCCGAGCGACACCTTCGACGATCTGGTGGTCTGGCTGTCCGGGCCCGCGTTGTTCAACCGGGTGTGCCCGACGGGGGGCTGCCAGTAGCCTGCAGCCGGAACGTCACGCGTCCCGGCGCGTTCTCCGGCAACTCCAGCCGGTAGCCCGACCGCGCGGCCTGCCGCGCGGCCTGATACAGCCCCACGCCGAGGCCGAAATCGGAGGCCACCGGGCTCAGGAACAGGTTGCGCGCCACGTGCTCGGGCGCCGGCGCGCCGCTGTCGGTCACCGTCAGGCTCACCGGCAGCTGCAGGTCCAGACGCACCGCGACGGCCAGCCCGGGCTCGCGCTGGCGCTTGCGCAGCGCATTGGTCAACAGGTTGTCGGCCACGCTGTCGAACAGGTCCTGCGGCAGCGGCGTGTCGTCGACCGCGTCGGCAAAAAACTGCACGTCGTCGTGCTCGTAGCGCGCCTGCAAGGCCGCCCACCACTCGCGTGCTGGCACATGCGCCGCGTCCATTTCCGCCGGCTGCTTGAGCTTGTCGACCGTCTGCGACAAACGGTTGGCGAGTTGCGGCAACTGGCGCTTCATCAAGGCCAGCAGGCGCTCGCTGTCCTCCGGCGTGCTGACGTCGGCGGCGGCGAGCAGGGTCTTCATCGACTGCAGGATGTTCTTCACGTCGTGCGTGAGGCGCGCGCCGGTGTCGTGGATCGCCTGGCTGTAGGCCTGCTCGCGCAGCGTCTGTTCGCGCACCTTGGCGGCGTAGAAGTAGCCCAGCAACTGCGACAGCAGCCGCACGTGCAGGTCCAGCGCCGGCGTCAGCGGACGCGCCGAATACCAGGTCAGCGTCAGGCCGTGGAAACTGTGGTCCATGCGGTGCGCCGCGGGTTCGCCGAAATTGCCTTCGCCGCGCGCGGCGCGCCAGTGGCCGCCGCGGATCCAGGTGAGCTCGTGCAGGTCCGACAGGGCGTCGCGCACGAAGGATTCCGGGTCGCGTTCGCGCTCGGCCTGCGTCGCCAGGCGTTGCGCCCAGCCCTCGAACGGCAGGCCCACCGACAGCAGGTAGCGCGAGGTCACCTGGCCCAGCCCGGAAAAACCGGCGCGCGGGTTCCACAGCCAGGACAGGGCCAGCAGCAGCACCGCCATGCCGAACAGGGTCTGCACCAGCGCCCACGCGTAGCTCACCTTGGCCACCGCCACCACGGCAAAGGCGCCGAGCGCCATCACCATGATCAGCAGCGACAGCATCAGACCGTAGATGAAATCGAGCGTCGACGAGCCCACGCGCAGGCGGCTGGCCGGCAAAAACAGGACGATCAGCGGCAGCACCGGCAGGCCATAACGCACCGCAGCGCTCAAGGCATCGGACTGCGCGGCGTCGCCCAGGCTCTGCGGCAGCACCCACGCCAGCATCAGCGCGAGCAGATAGGCGAGCGCCAGCAGATAGCCCAGGCGGTGCCAGCGTTCGCCCTGCGAGGCCGCCACCGCGCCCACCAGTCCGGCGAGGACCGCCAGCCACAGCGCCATCACCCAGGCGCTGTCGACCAGGACCAGCAGCGCCGCCATGGCGAACACCGGCAGCGCCAGCCGCGGCTCGATGCGCGCCTCGCTGCGCACCAGCGGCTGCCACAGCAGGAACAGGCCATAGTGCGCCAGCAGGAATGCCCCCGACAACGCCGCATCGGCGTCGAACATCACCGCGGCATGCAGCGCCAGCAGCATCAGCGCCAGCCAGCGTCCCGAGCTCACGCGCGTGATGCGGCCGGCCAGGGCGCCCAGCACGGATGTGGGCGGCAGGGAATCGGCGCGTTCAGTCACGGGGAACGAAGGAAATCGGCAGCAGGCTCGGTGGCATGCGACTGCTATCGGCATTTCCGCCGGGAAATGGAGGCCAGCGCCTTCGCCCCGCGAAATTGACGGAATGCCGGCAGGGGTGTTGCTTTTTCATCATTTTCACCCCGCCCCTCACCGAGTCGACCTCGAATAATCTTTGCGAATCATGGCCCTGGATGCAATCATCGCATGGCACGCATCTTGCGGGAGACACAACCCAGGCACATAACAACCGGAGATCACCACCATGCCTTGCTCTTCCCTGCCTCGACGCCAGTCGGGTTTCACCCTGATCGAGATCGCCATCGTACTGGTCATCATCGGTCTCCTGCTCGGCGGCATTCTCAAGGGCCAGGAGCTGATCACCCAGGGCCGCATCCGCAACGTCGCCAACGATTTCCAGTCGATGACCGCGGCAATCAACCTTTACCAGGATCGTTACCGTGCATTGCCGGGCGACGATGCTGGTGCCGCGACGCGCTGGGGCATTACAGCACCCAGCGGCGGAACGCTTGGTAATGGCATTGTTGAAGGTACTTACAACAGCGCTACCGCCACAAATGAATCTCGGCAGTTCTGGTTGCACCTTCGCCGTGCCGGCCTGGTCGGCGGCAACGTGAACGACGACACCACCCCCCCCAACGCCGCGTCTGGCATCACCGGCGTGCAGAACGGGGCCTTTGGTGCAAGCGGCCTCCAGGGTATCGTCGTTTGCTCAAACAATCTCTCAGCCAAGATTGCACAAGCGATCGATACTCAGTTCGACGACGGCGACGCACGAACTGGCACCGTTCGCGCCGTAACGGGCGTCGACGCAAGCGCTGCCGCAGCCGCCAACTACGTCGATAACGGCACCAACGTCTACGTCGTCTGCAAAACCCCCTAACCCTGCAATAGCCTGAACTCCGCCGCCGCCAGCCCGTCGGCGGCGCCGCGCAGCACCAGCACGTCGCCCGGCCGGATCACGGCATCCGGCTGCGGGTCGACGCCCTTGATGCCCTGGCGGCGGATCGCCGCGACCTCGACCAGCAACTCGTCCAGCGCGATCTCGTCGAGACTGCGGTCGACCGCGGCCGCCCCCTCGGTGATGAGCACGGTGTGCAGGCGCGGCTGGGCATGCTCGTCGAGTTCGTCGGCGTCGCTCGCGCCGCGGAAGAAGCCGCGCATCATCGCGTAGCGCGTTTCGCGCACCTCGCGGATGCGCTTGAGCACCTGACTCAGCGGCACGCCCAGCAGCATCAGCGCGTGCGAGGCGAGCATGAGCGAGCCCTCCATCACTTCCGACACCACCTCCGCCGCGCCGGCGGCCTTCAGCGCATCGACATGGGTGTCGTCGATGGTGCGCACCACCACCGGCAGCTCCGGCCGCAGCTCGCGCACATGGCGCAGGATGGCCATGCTCGAATGCACGTCGGCATAGGTCACCACCACCGCCTGCGCGCGCGACAATCCGGCCGCCACCAGCACCTCGCGCCGGCTGGCGTCGCCGTAGACGACCGACGCGCCCGACGCCGCCACCGCGCGGATGCGCTCGGGGTCGGCATCGAGCGCGACAAAGGAAATGTTCTCCGCTTCCAGCAGGCGCGCGAGGTTCTGCCCGCTGCGCCCGTAGCCGCACACGATCACATGCTTGGTCTTGCCGAAGGTCTTGACCGCGATGTCGTGCACTTCCTTGGCCCGTCCTGCCCACTCGCTGCCGGCGATCAGCCGGGTCAGAGCATCCATGCGGTTGATCAGGATGGGCGCGATCAGCATCGAGAGCACCATCGAGGCGAGCACGGGCTGGGTGATCTCGGCGCCGAAGAGCTTGAGGTCGGCCGCCTGCGCCAGCAGCACGAAGCCGAATTCGCCCGCCTGCGCGAGGCCCAGCGCGGTGCGCACCGCGGTCGGCCGCGAGCCGCCGAAGGCCATGGCGAGTCCCGCGACCAGCACGCCCTTGCCGACGACGATCGCCGCGACGAGCAACAGCACGTCGCCCCAGTTCTGCAGCACCTGCGCGAGGTCGAGGCGCATGCCGATGGTGACGAAGAACAGGCCCAGCAGCACGTCGCGGAAAGGCTTGATGTCGTCCTCGACCTGATAGCGGTACTCGGTCTCGGAAATGAGCATGCCGGCAAGGAAGGCGCCGAGCGCGAGCGACAGTCCGGCGCTTTCGGTGAAGTAGGCGAGTCCGAGGGTGAACAACAGCAGGTTGAGTGTGAAGAGTTCCGGCGACTTGCGCGCCGCCACCCACTGGAACCATGGGCGCATCACGCGCTGGCCGACGAACAGCAGAAAGCCCAGCACCGCCGCCGCCTTGAGTACCGCGACCCCCAGCACCAGACCCATGTCGTCGGCGTCCTTGGCGAAGGCCGGAATCAGGATCAGCAGCGGCACCACCGCCAGGTCCTGGAACAGCAGGGCGCCGAAAATCTGCCGGCCGTGCGGGCTCTGGAGCTCCATCCGCTCCGCCAGAAGTTTGGAGACGATGGCCGTCGACGACATCGCCATGATGCCGCCCAGCGCGATCGCCGCGAGCAACGGCAGATCGAGCAGCCAGGCGATCAGGGCAGTGAGCGCGATGGTGAGTACGACCTGCGCGCCGCCGAAGCCGAACACCGTCGTGCGCATGGTCATCAGGCGCGGCAGGCTGAATTCGAGGCCGATCGAGAACATCAGGAAGACGACGCCGAATTCGGCGAGATAGCGCGCTTCCTCGAGATCGGGGATCCAGCCGAGCGCGAAAGGACCGATGGCGATGCCGGTCAGCAGATAACCCAGCAGGGTTGGCAGGCGCAAGGCGCGCGCGGTGGCGGCGACCAGCACCGCGACCGCGAGCAGAATCAGAACGAGCTGGAGACTGGAATGCATACGATCCTGAATAGGCTTCAGCCCATGCCGAGACCGGCGACCCTCCGGGAACACCGGAAAATCGCGGTCGGCAGGCTGGCTTTAGTATACTTGCCGACCATGCATTCCCAAGCCCCGTCCCCCGAAGAATTGCTCGCGCAGGCGCGCGGCGTGCTCGACATCGAGGCCGATGCGCTGCGCACGGTGGCGGCCCGGCTCGACCATGGATTCTCCGACGCCGTGACGCTCATCCTCGCCTGCACCGGTCGCGTGGTGGTGTCGGGCATGGGCAAGTCGGGCCACGTCGGCAGCAAGATCGCGGCGACGCTGGCCTCGACCGGCACCCCCGCCTTCTTCATGCATCCGGGCGAAGCCAGCCACGGCGACCTCGGCATGATCGCGCACGACGACGTGGTGCTCGCACTGTCGAATTCCGGCGAGAGCGGCGAGCTCGTCAGCATCGTGCCGCTGATCAAGCGGCGCGGCGCCAAGCTGGTCGCGATGACCGGCAATCCGGCGTCGACCCTGGCGCGCCAGGCCGACGCGCACCTGAACGCCGGCGTCGAGAAGGAAGCCTGCCCGCTCAACCTCGCGCCGACCGCCAGCACCACGGCGGCGCTGGCGCTCGGCGACGCGCTCGCGGTGGCGCTGCTCGACGCGCGCGGCTTCTCCGCCGACGACTTCGCGCGCACCCATCCCGGCGGCAGCCTCGGCCGGCGGCTCCTCGTTCATGTGCGCGACGTCATGCACGGCGGCGATGCGCTGCCGCGGGTCGGCCTCGATGCGACGCTCAAGGCCGCGCTGTTCGAGATGACGCAGAAGGGCCTCGGCATGACTGCGGTGGTCGACGCCGCCGGGAAAGTGGCGGGCCTGTTCACCGACGGCGACTTGCGCCGCGCGCTGGAGCACCCGCTCGACCTGCAACAGGCGAAAATCGCCGGACTCATGACCTCGAATCCGAAAACGATCCGCGCGGACGAGCTTGCCGTTGCGGCAGTGGAGAGAATGGAAACCCTGAAAATCAACGGCCTCCTCGTGGTCGACGAAAATAACATCCTGGTGGGCGCGCTCAATATGCACGACCTCCTGAAAGCCGGGGTGGTGTGATGATGAACGAACTGCTCGAACGCGCGCGCAAGATCAGGCTCGTCGCCTTCGACGTCGACGGCGTGATGACCGACGGCACGCTTTTCCTCGCCGACGACGGCCAGGAATACAAGGGCTTTAACTCGCTCGACGGCCATGGCCTGAAAATGCTCAAGGGCACCGGCGTCCAGCTCGCCATCATCACCGGCCGCAGTTCGCGCGTGGTCGAGCACCGCGCAAAAAACCTCGGCATCGAGATCGTCCACCAGGGCGCGCACGACAAGCTCGCGGTGTACGAGTCCCTGTGCCGCGATCTCGGCATTGCCTGCGAAGCCACCGCCTACATGGGCGACGACGTCGTCGACCTGCCGGTGATGCGGCGCGCCGGGCTCGCGATCACCGTGCCCGCGGCGCCGGAAGTGGTCAAGGCCTACAGCCACTACACCACCACGCGCGAAGCCGGCCGCGGCGCGGTGCGCGAGGCCTGCGAATTCCTGATGCGCGCGCAGGGCACGCTCGACGCCGCGCTGGCCCCCTATCTGAAATGACGCAGGGCGCGACACACCCGACGCACACCGCCCCGGAGGCGAGATGATCGCCAGGGGCTCGTTGTGGCTGCCGCTGCTGATCCTGCTGCTGCTCGCGGGACTGAGCTTCTGGATCGAACAGTCGGTCCATCTGCAGCCCGCCGGCACGCAGCCCGCGCGCAGCGAGCCCGAGGGCATCATGGAAAATTTCGACGCCCTGCGCACCGACGCCGCGGGCAATCCGCATTACCGCCTGACCGCCGAACTCCTCAAGCATTACACCGGCAGCAGGCGCACCGAGCTGGACGCCCCGCGCTTCGTGCAATTCGACCCGCAGGCCGGCGAAGTCCGCGCCAGCGCACGCGAGGCCACGATCTCGGCCGATGGCGCCGAGGTCGATCTGCGCGGCGACGTGGTGGTGGAGCGCGCGGCCGCGCCGGGCCAGCCCGCCATGACCCTGCGCACGTCGCAACTGCTCGTCTTCCCCGACCGCGACCTGCTGCGGGCGCCGGGGGCGGTCGAACTGAACGACGCCGGCATGCGCGTGCAGGCCGGCGCCATGGAATACGATGCCAGGCGGCGCGTGATCAAGCTGACTGGCCGGGTGCAGGCCCGCTATTTGACCGGAAGGGTCTGAGAACCATGCTGACATTGAAAGCGGCCCTGACCGCCTCGCTATGCGCTGCGCTGCTTGCCTCACCGGCCTATGCCGAGAAGGCCGACCGCGACAAGCCCGTCAACCTCGAAGCCGACAGCGTGACCCTCGACGACATCCGCAAGATCAGCGTCTACCAGGGCAACGTCATTCTCAGCCAGGGCACGCTGATGCTGCGGGCCGACCGCGTACAGGTCACGCAGAACGAGGCCGGGCTCGACAAGGTCGTCGCGACCGGCCGCCCGGTCGCGTTTCGGCAGAAGCTCGATGGCCGCGACGAGACCATCGAAGGCTTCGCCGACCGCATCGAATACGACGGTTCGAGCAGCCAGCTCGAACTCATCGGCCAGGCGCGTTTGCGACGCGGCAGCGACGAATTGCGCGGCGCCCGCATTTCCTACAACGCCAATACCGAGCAGTATCAGGTCGCCGGCAAGACCGACGCGTCCGCTCCGCCCGGGCGCGTGCGCGCCGTGATCCGCCCGAAGCCGCGCGCCGACCAGCCGGCCGGCCAGCCATGAGCCGCATCACCGCCCAGGGTCTGAAAAAGACCTACGGCAAGCGCACCGTCGTCCACGATGTCTCGTTCGAGGTCAACAGCGGCGAAGTCGTGGGCCTGCTCGGCCCCAACGGCGCCGGCAAGACGACCTGCTTCTACATGGTGGTCGGCCTGGTGGCGACCGACGGCGGCAGCGTGCGCATGGACGACAGGGACCTCACCCACCTGCCGATCCACCAGCGCGCCCGCATGGGGCTGGCCTACCTGCCGCAGGAACCGTCGATCTTCCGCAAGATGACGGTGGAGGAAAACGTCCGCGCCATCCTGGAGCTCAAGCCCTATACCGAGGCGGAGCGCGAGGCGCACCTCGGCAACCTGCTCGAGGACCTGCACATCGCGCACCTGCGCGATGCCTCCGCGGTGAGCCTGTCGGGCGGCGAGCGGCGCCGCGTCGAGATCGCCCGCGCGCTCGCGATCAATCCCCGTTTCATCCTGCTCGACGAACCCTTCGCCGGGGTCGACCCCATCGCGGTGCTCGACATCCAGAAGCTGGTGCATTTCCTGGTCGAGCGCGACATCGGCGTGCTCATCACCGACCACAACGTGCGCGAAACCCTGGGCATCTGCGACCGCGCCTACATCATCAACGAGGGCCGCGTGCTCACCGCCGGCGTGCCCGAGGCCATCATCCAGGACGACAACGCCCGCAAGGTCTACCTCGGCGAAAATTTCCGCCTGTAGACCTCCCCCAGAACGCCGTCGATCGCGCTAAACTGGGCCCAGCTCAAGTCGGCACGATTTTTGCCGTAATCTGGTTTCATGAAGCACAGCCTGCAACTCAAGCTCGGTCAGCACCTCACCCTGACGCCCCAACTGCAACAGTCGATCCGGCTGCTGCAGCTGTCGACGCTGGAGCTGAACCAGGAGCTGGAGCAGATGCTGCAGGACAATCCCCTGCTCGAACGCGGGGACGAGGACGAGGCCGGCGACGCCGCAGCGGAAGCGCCGACGCATACGGCCGAGGCCGAATCGCACGGCACCGAAGCCGAGGCGCCCGAGCGCACCGATTCGGAACCGGCCACCGCGCTCGACGATGCCGACTGGAACGACTACAGCTCGGCGGGGGGCGACGACGACGAGGACAGCGACTATGCGCGAGGCGCCGTATCGGGCTCGACCCTGCGCGAGCACCTGCTGAACCAGCTCATCGTCAGCCCGCTCACCCTGCGCGACCGCACCCTGGTCGCCGCGCTGATCGACGACCTCGACGAATCGGGTTTCCTCACCCAGCCGCTGGCGGACATCACGGCCGGTCTCGCCGACGAACTCGAGGAGCTCGAACCGGAGGAAGTCGAGACCGCGCTGAAGCATCTGCAGAACATGGATCCCACCGGGATCGGCGCGCGCCATCTCGCCGAATGCCTGTGCCTGCAGATGCGCGCGCTGCCGGCCGACACGCCGGGACGCGAGGCGGCCATGCGCATGGCCGAGCATTATCTCGACCTGCTCGCCGCACGCGACGTCGGCAAGCTGAAGAAGCTGCTCGGCATCGACGACGTCACGCTGCGCACCGCGCGCGCGCTCATTCTCTCGCTCAATCCGCGACCGGGCGCCTCGTTCGGCGCCGACGACACCCACTACGTCATTCCCGACGTCTACGTGCGCAAGGTCAAGGGCATGTGGATCGCCAGCCTCAACGCCGACGCCATCCCCAAGCTGAGGGTCAACCGCGTCTACGCCGACATCCTGGCGCGGCATCGCGAATCCGGCGGCGGCCAGCTCGCCAGCCAGCTGCAGGAAGCGCGCTGGCTGATCAAGAACGTACAGCAGCGCTTCGACACCATCCTGCGCGTGTCGCAGGCCATCGTCGACCGCCAGAAGCATTTCTTCGAACACGGCGAAGTGGCGATGCGGCCGCTGGTGCTGCGCGAGATCGCCGACGTGGTCGAACTGCACGAATCGACCATTTCGCGGGTCACCACGCAAAAATACATGATGACGCCGCGCGGGCTGTACGAACTGAAGTATTTCTTCGGCAGCCACGTCTCCACCGACAACGGCGGCGCCTGTTCGTCGACCGCGATCCGCGCGCTGATCAAGCAGCTGGTCGCCGCCGAAAATCCGAAAAAGCCCCTTTCCGACGGCCAGCTCGCCGAAGTGCTGGGCCAGCAGGGCATCGTCGTGGCCCGCCGTACCGTCGCGAAATACCGCGAATCGCTGCAGATTCCGCCCGCCAACATGCGGCGCGCGCTTTGATCGCAAAGGCATTTCGTTCCCGCGGGTGCAGCCGCGCTTGAATCCGCCCCGCTTTCGTCCCACAATGAAAACAGGCGAGACCCAGCGCCGCTGAGCGCCGCAACACCGCCGGCTTTCAGTTTTTGCAGACCCAGGAGGCTCTATGAATTTGACGATTTCCGGTCACCATCTCGAGGTGACCCCGGCCATTCGCGACTACGTTTCCGAGAAACTCGACCGCGTGAAGCGCCATTTCGACCACGTCATCAATGTCAACGTCATCATGCAGGTGGACAAGCTGGTCCACAAGGTCGAAGCCAATCTGCACGTGAAGGGCCACGACTTCCACGCTCACAGCGAGGACGCCAACATGTACGCCGCCATCGATCTCCTGGCCGACAAGCTCGACCGCCAGATCGTCAAGCACAAGGAAAAAACCTCGGATGTCCACCAGGGCGGCGGCGGCGTCAAGCACCAGCCGACCGGCAGCGCGGCCTGAACCCGAAGTCACCCGTTTGTACCGGAGGCGCAGTTCGCCTCCGGCCCTATAATTCCCGCATATCCCGGCCCTCATGCCGGATCGAATGCGCGACATGAACCTGATTGCCCCGCTGATCACACCCGAAACCGCCCTGCTGGACCAGACGTTCACCAGCAAGAAGAAGCTGTTCGAGCACGCCGCCGAGGTGTTCGCGCGCGTGCACGGGCTCAAGTCCACCGAAGTGTTCACCAGCCTGTTCGATCGCGAACGCCTGGGATCGACCGCGCTCGGCCACGGCATCGCGATTCCGCACGGCCGCATCAAGGGCCTGGCCGATGCCAGCGGCGCCTTCTACCGCCTGAGCACGCCGCTCGAATTCGACGCCCCCGACAACCAGCCGGTGCGGCTGTGCTTCATCCTGCTGGTTCCCAAGGACGCCAACGAACGCCACCTGCAGATCCTCGGCGAACTGGCGCAACTGTTCGGCGACGACGCCATGCGGGCGAAGCTGATCGAAGTCGCCTCGCCCGACGAACTGATCGCACTGCTCGGCGCCTGGTCGGGCTAGCCGCGCGCGCCCGCGCATGGACGACACCGCCCACCACGTTTCGGTCGACGAACTGTTTCGCGACATGGCGCAACGGCTTGGCCTGCGCTGGGTCGCCGGCCGTACCGGCGGCGCACGAGTGCTGTCGTCCGAAACCATCCAGAAACCGACTTTGGCGCTCATCGGCCATCTGAATTTCGTCCATCCGAACCGCGTCCAGGTGCTCGGCTGCGCCGAGATGGACTACCTGCGCGGCCTGTCCGACGCCGCACTCGAGGAAGCCATCGCCCACCTGTTCTCGACCGAACTCGCTGCCATCGTCGTCTCGAACGGCGAGGCGGTGCCGTCCATCCTCCTCGACACCGCGGAACACAGTAGTACGCCGCTGTTCACTTCCTCGCTCGCGAGCCCCATCCTGATGTCCTTTCTGGGGCACTACCTCACGCAGCGCCTTGCCGAGACGGCCTCCCTGCACGGCGTATTTCTGGAAGTCCTCGGCCTCGGTGTGCTGTTGAAAGGCGACGCCGGCGTCGGCAAGAGCGAGCTCGCACTCGAGCTCATCACCCGCGGCCATCGCCTGATCGCCGACGACGTCGTCGACCTCAAGCACGTCGCGCCGGAAACGCTGGAAGGCAATTGCCCGCCGATGCTGCGCGATTTTCTCGAAGTGCGCGGCCTGGGCATCCTCAACATTCGCGCCCTGTTCGGCGAAACCGCCGTCAAGCCGCAGAAGAATCTCAAGCTCATCGTCGAACTGGTGCACCCCGAGGAAATCGGCGAAGTCGGTCTCAACCGGCTCGACATGGTCGCGTCGATCGAATCCGTTCTGGGTGTGTCCATCCCGAAAGTGCGCATCCCCGTCGCCGCCGGCCGCAACCTCGCGGTGCTGGTCGAGGTCGCGGTGCGCAACCACATCCTCAAGAGCCGCGGCATGAATCCGCTCGACCAGTTCATCCAGCGCCAGCAGGCCGCGATCGACGGAGACGACTGATGGGCGCACCGATGCAGATCGTCCTCGTCTCCGGCCTGTCGGGTTCCGGCAAGAGCATCGCCGTCGCGGTGCTCGAGGACATCGGCTACTACTGCGTCGACAACCTGCCGCTCGCGATGCTGCAGCCGCTGGTCGACTGCCTGAAAGGCGAGGGGCACCAGCGCATCGCCGTCGCCATCGACGCACGCAGCAGCGCCAGCCTGGCGCAGTTGCCCCCCCTGGTCGAGCAACTGCGCGCGCAGGGCGAAGACCTGCGGGTGATCTTCCTCGAGGCCAAGACGCTCACGCTGGTGAAGCGCTTCTCCGAAACGCGGCGCCGCCATCCGCTGTCGAGCGACACGGTTTCATTGCAGGAAGCGATCCAGCTCGAACGCGAAATGCTCGCCGACGTCGCCCCGCTGGCGCACCGCATCGACACCAGCGACCTCTCCGTCTCGGCGCTGCGCATGTGGATCAAGGACCTGATCGGGCAGGACCGCTCGCGCATCACGCTCCTGTTCCAGTCCTTCGGCTTCAAGCACGGCATTCCGCTCGACGCCGACCTGGTGTTCGACGTGCGCTGCCTGCCCAACCCGCACTACGTCGCCGAGCTGCGCCCGCTCACCGGACGCGACCAGCCGGTCAAGGACTACATCGAGGCGAGCCCCAACGCGATGGCGATGCTGGCCGACATCCGCGCCTACGTGGAGAACTGGCTGCCCTGCTTCATCCAGGATCACCGCGCCTACCTCACCGTCGCCATCGGCTGCACCGGCGGCCAGCACCGCAGCGTCTACTTCGCCGAAACGCTCGCCGCCGCCTTCCGCGAACGCGAGCAGGTGCTGGTGCGGCATCGCGAGCTCGCCTGATGCTGCGCGCGGGCGACGCAGGCGTGCTCGCAGCCGGCGCCGGCGCAGTCGTCGCGCTGGCCTGGTGGTCGTGGCTGGCCCCGGCAGGCGACACCGCCGTGATCCGCGCCGGCGGCGCGATCGTCGAGACCGTCGCGCTCACGCGCACCCACCGCCTCAGCGTCGCCGGCCCGCTCGGCACCACGCAGATCGAGATCGAGCCCGGCCGTGCGCGCGTCGCCGCCGACCCCTCCCCGCGCCAGTTGTGCGTGCAGCAGGGCTGGCTCACGCAGTCCGGTCAGGCGGCGCTGTGCCTGCCGAACCAGGTCAGCCTCGAAATCCGCGGCCGCACGTCGATCCATGACACGCTCGTTTATTGAGCTGCCGGTCACACCCGAGGACCGTCGCCTGGCACGGCTGGCGGCGCTCGCCATCGGGCTCACGCTCGCCGAGGCGGCGCTGCCGAGCCCCGTCCCCGGCGTGAAGCCGGGGCTCGCCAACATCGTCATCCTGCTGGTGCTGCTGCAATATGGCTGGCGCGCCGCCGCCTGGGTGTCGGCGCTGCGCGTGCTCGGCGGCGGCCTGCTGCTCGGCAGCCTGTTCGCGCCGGGCTTCTGGCTGTCGGCCGCCGGTGCGCTGGCGAGCCTGGCGGTGCTCGCACTCGCGCGTCATCTGCCGGCGCGCCACTTCGGTCCGGTGAGTCTGTCGGTGCTCGCCGCCTTCGGCCACGTCGGCGGACAACTCGCCCTCGCCGCCCTGTGGCTGCTGCCCGGCGTGGCCATCGTCAAACTGCTGCCGGTGTTCGCCGCCGCCGCGCTCGTTTTCGGCGCGGTCAACGGCGTCATCGTCGCGCGCTTGCTTGCCGCGCCGGCGGCATCCGGGCGACAATCGGCTCCATGCACCTCCCCCTGAATACCGTCACGCTGGCCCTGACCGGCGCCTCCGGCATGGCCTACGGCCTGCGCCTGCTCGAATGCCTGCTGGCCGCCGACGTCCAGGTCTATCTGCTCGTCTCGCAGGCCGCGCACATCGTCGCCAAGCAGGAACTCGGCGTCACCCTGCCGGCGCGCGCCAGCGATCTGCAGAAACAACTCGCTGAAGGCCTCGCCGCGCGCGTCGGCCAGCTGCGCGTGTTCGGCCGCGAGGACTGGAACGCGCCGGTCGCCTCCGGCTCCAACCCCGCCGACGCCATGGTGGTGTGCCCGTGCTCGATGGGCACGCTCGCCGCCATCGCGCACGGCCTGTCGGACAACCTGATCGAGCGCGCCGCCGACGTGATGCTGAAGGAAAACAAGAAGCTCATCCTGGTGCCGCGCGAAACGCCCTTCTCCGCCCTGCACCTGGAAAACATGCTCGCGCTCGCGCGCATGAACGCCGTGATCCTGCCGGCCAACCCGGGTTTCTATCATCGGCCGCAGTCGGTCGAGGCGGTGGTCGATTTCATCGTCGCGCGCGTGCTCGACCAGCTCGGCATCCGCCACGAACTGATGGCGCGCTGGGGCGAAGCGCCTTCCGGGGACGCGACGGAATGAACGCCGCCGCGCAACTGAGCCTGCCGCTGTTTCCGCTGCAGACCGTGGTGTTTCCCGGCGGCCGCCTGCCGCTGCGCGTGTTCGAACAGCGCTACATCGAGATGGTGAAGCAGGCCATCGCCGACAACACGCCCTTCGGCATCTGCGCGATCCGCGAAGGCCAGGAGGTCGGCACGCCCGCGGTGCCCTGCGAAGTCGGCACCCTGGTCCACATCACCGACTGGGACATGCCCGAGTCCGGCATCCTGCACATCGACACCCAGGCGCGCGAGCGTTTCATCGTCCGCAGCACCCGGACCGAGCCGAGCGGCCTCATCGTCGGCACCGTCGACGCCGTCAGCGCGGAACCGGCGACCGCCATTCCCGAGGATCTCGCGCTGGCGGTGCAGATCCTGCGCCACATCGTCGGCGAAGTCGGCGTCGACCGCTTTCCTGCCCCGCTGGCGTTCGACGATGCGGCCTGGGTCGGCTTCCGCCTGTCCGAGGTGCTGCCGCTCAAGCTCAGCGTCAAGCAGAACCTGCTGGAAATGAACGACAGCGTGATGCGGCTGCGCATCCTCGCCGAGTTCCTCAAGCAGCACGTCAACTGACGGTCATGCCCCACCCACCGATGACACGTGCTGCCATGACCGTCAGCCCCCACCCCGCCCGCCCCCCAAAGGGGAGAGTGCGACAAAGACTCGCTATGCGAGCCACGCCCTGATGGCCCGCTTCTATCCCGCGCTCGCGGCGAAGCACCGCGATTTCATCGCCGCACAGAAGCTCTTCTTCACCGCGACCGGCACCGCCAGCGGCCGGCTCAACCTCTCGCCCAAGGGCATGGACAGCCTGCGCGTACTCGCCGACACCCGCGTCGCCTGGCTCGACCTCACCGGCAGCGGCAACGAAACCGCCGCGCACCTCAGGCACGACGGCCGCCTGACGCTGATGTGGTGCAGTTTCGACGCCGACCCGCTGATCCTGCGCGCCTACGGCCGCGGCCGCGTCGTGCGCCGGCAGGACGCCGAATGGGCGGCGCTGCGGGCGCACTTCCCCGCCCTGCCCGGCGAGCGCCAGCTCATCGTGCTCGACATCGACTCGGTGCAGACCTCGTGCGGCTACGCGGTGCCGACCTTCGCCTACACGGGCGAGCGCGACACGCTCGCGCGCTGGGCGGAAAAAAAAGGCCCGGTCGGCCTCGTCGAATACTGGCGCGAGAAAAACCAGGTGAGCATCGACGGCCTGCCCACCGGTCTGCTGGAGAACACATGATGAAACGAATCCTGATCCCTGCCTGCCTGCTGCTCGCCGCCTGCGACCCGGCCCCGCCGCCGCAACCCGAGGTCGAGCGTGAGCCCAATCCGGTGTTCGAAACCCAGATCCGCGCCATGGAGAAGGCGCGCGAGACCGAAGCGCAGGTGAACGAGGCGGCCGAGGCGCAGCGCAGGCAACTGGACGAAGCGACGCAGTGAGCCGCCCATGCTGAAATGGCTGTTCACGCTGGTGGCGGCCCTGCTCGTGCTGGGCCTGCTCACGCCCTGGCTCAACCGCCTGGGGCTGGGCCGGCTGCCGGGCGATGTCCGCCTGCGCAGCAAGCGCGGCAGCTTCTACTTTCCCTTCACCAGCGTCGTGCTTGCGTCGCTGGCGCTCTCCCTGCTCGTTTATCTGCTCGGTCGCTGAACGCGCGGCCGGTCGCCTTGTCCGTTCCACCATGAACAAAGCTTTCGTCAAGGAATCCGACGCGCCCGAGTCCGACGAGGACGATGTCGCCGCGCCCGCGCTGCCCGTCGGCGCCAAGAACTACATGACGCCCGCGGGCTACGCGCGGCTCGACGCCGAATTCAACCAGTTGTGGAAAGTGGAGCGCCCGAAGCTGGTCGAGACCATCGCCTGGGCGGCGAGCAACGGCGACCGCTCGGAAAACGGCGACTACATCTACGGCAAGAAGCGCCTGCGCGAAATCGACCGCCGCATCCGCTTCCTGTCGAAGCGGCTGGAGCACGCCGAGGTCGTCGACCCGGCGACGCGCGAGGACACCGACCAGGTGTTCTTCGGCGCCACCGTCACCGTCGCCGATGCGGACGGCAGCGCGTCCACCTACAGCATCGTCGGCATCGACGAGGCCGACGCCGGACGCGGGCGCATCGCCTGGATTGCGCCGATGGCGCGCGCACTGCTGAAGGCACGCGAGGGCGATACCGTTGTCGTGCAGACGCCGGACGGACGGCGCGAGGTGGAAATCGTCGAGGTGCGCTATGTGGCGCTGGAGTAGGGAAAAGGATCTAGGGGCTAGGATTTAGGGATTAGGGGGCCTTGTGCGGCTTCGCCGCATTGCATGAATTCATGAGGCGCGGCGAAGCCGCTCATTCCCTAGGAGTCTGGGCGGCAGAGGATATTTAGCAGGTTGATGGGTGCAAGTCGAACGGCGCGACGACATTTGTGCGGTCCGATGGCAGGTAGAGCGGTAGGTGATATTGTGATGGCAGTGTTGCGGGGT
>JBFMET010000020.1:0-57119 GCA_040753235.1 Pseudomonadota bacterium | reverse complement strand
TTAATTTAATCCTGATTTTTTTATCGGAAGCTACAGAAACACAAGCCGGTTCGAATTCTGAACGGGCGAGGGTGAAATTAAATGATTGATAGAGAAAACAATACGAAGCTGGCCCCAGAGTTGTATCGGTTCGGTTTTCCACAAAAACCATACTTCTTCATACCACTCAGTTTACTAATCATATATTCCATGGTCGCCTCAGAAAGCCAGGAATTACTAACAATAGCCGACAAGATTGTTACGCCATTGGTGGATAGTCTGCATTACATAGGGCTGGGTGTAACCAAACCATTCATGGACGGCCATATGCCCGAGCGCTATTACGCAAACCTCATTGGCATCGGGGTCTGGGGGGTAGCAATCTATAACGTGAGGACGATAGTTTGGCTAGCCAATTACAGGGGAATCCTGAACTTCGTTAATCAAGCCACAAGAAAAGCTCAAGAATTGAAGGGCTGGAGCCCAAGGCAAGCTTGGTTTCGTATACGACTATTTTTAGTGTTTTTTATGATCCCGATATGCGCATATTCTCTTGCCTCTTTTATGAATAGCATCCACGGTTGGTTTGTTTTTCATGTCAAGGATTTGCTTACACCGCTGCTATTGATTGCAACATTTCAAGTGCCTGGAATGTTTATCAGTGGTTTGCTTGCTCCGTTGGCGATATACCTCATCCACGATCTCAAACACGCCCTGACCCGATAGCCAAGGATAAGAACCATGACCGATATTCTCGTAATTGGCGGCAGCGACAGTCAACCTACGCCCGCACAAACTTCTGCCGATTTTTTTGACATGTGTCACAAATGGGGTCGGACACGATTCCTGCGCCACATGATCAGCCGATGATCAGTCCGGCGCAAGCATCACGGGCAGATTGCGTGCGCCGTGCAGCACCCGTTCGATGCGAACCGTGTCGTCGAGCGCACGAAAGAAGATCACGTAACGCCCCAGTGGCGCCATCCGCAAGCCGGGTGCCAGATCTTCGCGGCTGGGGTAGCTCAGGGGTGCATCCCCGATCCGCCTGCATCGATCCTGCAACCTGGTGATGAAACGCCGGGCGTTGGCCCGGCTGTCGCGGGCGATGTAGTCGCCGATATCGATGAGGTCTTGCCGGGACTTCGGCGAAAAGACAACGGACGCCATCAGGCGCGGCGCTTGGAACCTGCCTTGCTGGCGGGCCGACCGGGCTCGGCGTAGCGCGCGCCCAGTTCGGCAAACACGTCTTCGGCGGGCAGGGCCTCGCCGCTTTCGATACCCTGCTGAATCGCTGCGCGCAGGTCGGCATTCAGCCGCTCCAGCATGGCCTCGTAAACGCGGGGGGAGAGCAAGTAGGCCGCCGGGCGGTTATGGTTGAGCACCGCGACAGGCTCGGAGCCCGCTTGTTCGAGCACGGCACTGGGGCTGCGTTTGAGCTCGGTGATGCTCACCGAGCGTGAGGCGAGGACCTGTTCCATGGGGCACCTGGGTCATTAGCAAAAGGTGCCTTATTCTGGTCTTTATTGGGTGCTCTATCAAGCTTTTAATTCCGCGCTGAAGAGGCAAGGCAAAGCACTCGCGCAGACAAGCCCCAGCCTGATCGCCTACGGTGCGTGTGTCATGCTCGGGTCAAGTTTTGAGCTTGCCGGAAAACTTCCCTTCCGCCTTCGCCACCTTCGGCGCCACCACGAACTGGCAATACGGCTGATACGGGTTCAGCTCGTAGTAGCGCTGGTGGTAGTCCTCGGCGGGGTAGAAGGTGGTCGCTTCGGTGACTTCCGTCACGATCGGCGCCGCGAACTGCTTTGATGCGGTCAGCTCGGCGATCACCGCCTCTGCCTCGGCTTTCTGCTCCGGCGTGTGCCAGAAGATCGCCGAGCGGTACTGGGTGCCGACGTCGTTGCCCTGGCGGTTGAACTGGGTGGGGTCGTGGATCGTGAAGAAAACGTCGAGCAGGTCGCGAAACGCAATCACATCCGGATCGAAGCTGATCTGCACGACTTCGGCGTGGCCGGTGTCGCCGTTGCAGATGTCGCGATAGGTGGGGTTCGCCGTGTGGCCGCCCATGTAGCCGGAGACGGCGGATTCGACGCCGCGCAGGCGGTTGAAGACGGTTTCGAGGCACCAGAAGCAGCCGCCGGCGAGGGTGGCGATTTCACGTGGCATAGCGTCTCTCCGTTGCGAGGTTGGTCGAACCCCTCCCTCTCCCCTAACCCCTCTCCCGCATGCGGGAGAGGGGAATTCCGGTCACGCGACCGGCACGGTGTCCTTGAACGAGGCACGCGTCATGAGCTTGTCGAGCCTACAGGGGTCAGCATCACAATACTTCCCCGCAAAACATCGCAGGCGTCACGATCCGCGTGCGCTTGATATGCCCGCGTTGCAGCAAGCCCGCGCGACGGTCCCCGGTGACGAGGTAGTCGGCGTCGCCGACAATGGCCATCGCCAACAAGAATGCATCGTCAGGATCGTCGGCCTCGGCTTCGACATCGAGCCGATCCAGAACGACGGCGCGCTGAAGGTTGTTGACCATGACGCCGACGCGTGCGGGTTGCAGGACGGACTGAAACTTTGGATAGCGGCTTGCGCGGCGAATTTCGTCGAGTTGCATCCGCGAGGTGACGACTTCGAAGCGCGTGGCGCGCCAGGCGCGGTAAATGACGTCGGGAAAGCCGTGCGGCGAGATAAGGGCGCTGAACAGGATGTTGGTGTCGAGGACGACCCGCATCAGCTCTTGCGCGCCCAGCGCAGGGCTTCATCGATTGCGCCGGACAGTTCGGCTTCGCCGATGGACGCGTTGGCTTCTTTGGCCTGTTTGGCTGTCAACTCGAGGATGTGCGCTCGTACCGCTTCTTCGATGAAGCGTGACAAGTCGCCTTTTCTGCCGCCGCCCTGGCTGGCCAGAAACATGCGTAGGGATTGATCCGTATCGGCCGAGACGGCGACATTCCAGCGGATGGTGTCCATGCTTGCACTCCTGCTTGGGTGTTTGTGTGTTTATACACCGATCACGGGTGCGACGCAATGCATGTTACCCACGCAGAAGCGCGTGTCACCCACCCGAGCCGAAATCGCTGCGATCAGTCTTTGAGGCGTGACGCATATTTCCCCTCCGCCTTCGCCACCTTCGGCGCCACCACGAACTGGCAATACGGCTGATACGGGTTCTGCTCGTAGTAGCGCTGGTGGTAGTCCTCGGCGGGGTAGAAGGTCGTCGCCTCGGTGACTTCCGTCACGATCGGCGCGGCGAATTGCTTTGACGCATTCAGCTCGGCGATCACCGCCTCGGCATCGGCTTTCTGCTCGGGCGTGTGCCAGAAGATCGCCGAGCGGTACTGGGTGCCGACGTCGTTGCCCTGGCGGTTGAACTGGGTGGGGTCGTGGATCGTGAAGAAAACGTCGAGCAGGTCGCGAAACGCAATCACATCCGGATCGAAGCTGATCTGCACGACTTCGGCGTGGCCGGTGTCGCCGTTGCAGATGTCGCGGTAGGTGGGGTGGGGCGTGTGGCCGCCCATGTAGCCGGAGACGGCGGATTCGACGCCGCGCAGCCGGTTGAAGACGGTTTCGATGCACCAGAAGCAGCCGCCGGCGAGGGTTGCGATTGCATGGGGCATGTTGGGTCTCCTCTATTGGTTCCAGCGGTCTTCGCGAGCCTGCAGGGCGTGGCGATCCAGCGGTTCAGGCGCGCGGGCCGGTGGATTGCTTCGGCTGCGCCTCGCAATGACGGACTTACACGACCGGCACGGTGTCCTTGAACGAGGCGCGCGTCATGAGCTTGTCGAAGAGCTTCGCCAGGTTCGGGTGGGCTTTACGCCAGTCGATCTCGGGGAAGCGCAGGTCGAGATAGCCGAGCGTGCAGCCGCAGGCGACGTCGGCGAGCGTCATGCCGTTGCCGAGGAACCAGGCGTTCTCGCCGAGCGCTTCGGACAAGGCTTCGAGGCCGCGGAACAGGGTCTTTTCCTGCAGCACCAGCCAGTCCGCGCTCTGCTTGTCGGCCGGGCGCTTCTTTTCGAGGAAGAGTGCGACAGCGGCGTCGGTGACGCCGTCCGACAAGGCCTCGATGCCTCGCACGGCCATGCGGCTCTTGTGCTCGGCGGGGATCAGGTTCGACACCGGGCTGGCGTGGTCGAGGTATTCGACGATGACGCGCGAATCGAAAATGGACACGCCGCCTTCGAGCACCAGCACCGGCACCTTGCCGAGGGGGTTGTAGGTCGCCACCGCGCTGTCCGGCGCCCAGGGATTTTCGACCTGGAGCTGGAAGGGGATTTTCTTTTCCGCGAGCACCACACGGACCTTGCGGCCGTAGGGGCTGGTGAGCGAGGTGACGAGTTTCATGAAATGTCCTGAAGAACGGGATTACCCGGGGGCGGCGCCATTATCGCTCGCCTGCAGGGCGTCTCCAACCCGTTTTCGCAAGCTGGGCAAGACCTCGGTTTCGAACCAGGGGTTGCGCTTCAGCCAGCCACGGTTGCGCGGGCTGGGATGCGGCAACGGCAGGAAATCCGGTGCGAAGTCGCGCCAGGCGGCGACGGTGTCGGTGAGCGTGCGGCCGCGGCGATCGCCGAGGTAATACGCCTGGGCGTAGGCGCCGATCAGCAGGGCCAGTTGAATACCGGGCATGGCTGTGCGCAATTGCGGATGCCACAACGGCGCGCACTCCGGGCGCGGCGGCAGGTCGCTGCCTTGGACGGTGCCGGGATAGCAGAAGCCGGTGGGGACGATGGCGATGCGCGTTTCATCGTAGAAGACCTCGCGCGTCATGCCGAGCCAGGCGCGCAACTGGTCGCCGGAGGGGTCGTTCCAGGGGATGCCGGTTGCGTGCACGCGCCGCCCCGGCGCCTGCCCCACGATCAGCAGGCGCGCGGTGGGCGAGGCCCGCAGGATGGGTTTCGGCGGGTTCGGCAGGTAGGGGGCGCAGACGGTGCAGGCGCGCACCCGCGCCAGCAGGGCGTCGAACGGCTCCCCGGTTTGAGACTTAGCGGGCGTGTTCGACGATGTAGCGCTTGACCGCTTCGACATCGGCGTCCATCACGTGCTTCTGCTGCGGCTGCGCTTCCAGGTCGGCAAGCTCGGCGGGGCGCACCGGCTCGACGCCGAGCGCTTCGCGGATCGCGTCCTCGAACTTGGCGGGCTGCGCGGTTTCCATGCAGATCAGCGGCACGCCCGGCTCGCGGTGCTCGAGGCCCACTTTCAGACCGTCGGCGGTATGCGGGTCGATCATGGTGCCGTAGACCTCGTACACGGTGCGGATGGTGTCCATGCGGTTGGCGTGGCTGCTGGAGCCCGAGACCATGCCGAAGTCGGCGATCCTGTCGAACAGCCCGTCCGTTTTCAGATCGAAGCTGCCGCCCTGCTCGACCGCGCCCCACAGGCTGCGGATTTTCGCGGCGTCGCGCCCGCTGAGATCAAAGATGAAGCGCTCGAAATTGGACGCCTTGGAGATATCCATCGAAGGGCTGGAGGTGTGCTTCGTCTCCGGGCGCGGGCGGTAGACGCCGGTGCGGAAGAACTCGTCGAGCACGTCGTTCTCGTTGGTGGCGACGATCAGCTTCCTGATCGGCAGGCCCATGTGGCGCGCGATGTGGCCCGCGCAGACGTTGCCGAAGTTGCCCGACGGCACCGAGAACGAAACTTCCTGGTCGTTGCCGTGCGTCGCGGCGAAATAGGCCTTGAAATAGTACACGCTCTGCGCCGCGACGCGCGCCCAGTTGATCGAGTTGACCGCGCCGATGTGGTGTTTGGCCTTGAAGTCGAGGTCGTTGGAGACGGCCTTGACGATGTCCTGGCACTGGTCGAACACGCCGCGGACCACCAGGTTGTGGATGTTGGCGTCGGCAAGCGCGTACATCTGCGCCTGCTGGAAACGCGTCATGCCATGCTCGGGCGACAGCATGAAGACGCGCACGCCGCGCTTGCCGCGCATCGCGTATTCGGCGGCGGAGCCGGTGTCGCCCGAGGTGGCGCCGAGGATGTTGAGTTCGCCATGGGTCTTGTCGAGCACGTACTCGAACAGGTTGCCCAGCAGCTGCATCGCCATGTCCTTGAACGCCAGCGTCGGGCCGTTCGACAGCGCGAGCACGTGCAGGCCGGGCTCCAGCGTTTTCAGCGGCGTGATGTCCTCGGCGTTTTCCTGGTCGGTGACGTAGCGGTAGACCTCGGCGGTGTAGGTCTTGTCGATCAGCCGGCGCAGGTCGTCGGCGGGGATGTCGTCGACCAGGCGCGACAGCACTTCGAACGCGAGTTCGCGGTAGTTCATGCCGCGCATCGCGTCGAGATCGGCGGCGGTGAAGCGCGGATAGGTCTCCGGCACGTAGAGACCGCCATCGCTGGCGAGTCCGCCGAGCAGGATGTCGGAGAAGCGGAGTTGTGGCGCGAGGCCGCGGGTGCTGAGGTAGTTCATGCGTGTCCCAATCGTGTGTGCGCGAGGCGTTTCACATCGCCCTGGTCATTGCGAGCAGCGCGAAGCAACCCAGCAAGGTGCGCTGCGAAGACTGGATTGCTTCGGCTTCGCCTCGCAATGACGGGAAATGTGCAAAGCGCCTCATGGTGCGTTTTGAGCCCTCAACGCGCCGCCAGTTCTTCGAGGCGGATGCGCATCACCTGCCCCGCCACGGTATCGAGCGCCTCGATCTTTTTGATCGCGGCGTTGACGTTCTTTTCCACCGTGATGTGGGTGAGCAGGATGATGTCGACCTGCTCCTCGCCCTCGGCCGGCTCCTTCTGCACCATGGCGTCGATGGAGATGTGGCTGTCGGCCAGGATGCGGGTGATGTCGGCGAGCACGCCGGGGCGGTCAAAGGCGCGCAGGCGCAGGTAGTAGGCGGTGCGCACCTCGTCCATCGGCAGGATGGGCGTGTCCGACAACTGGTCGGGCTGGAACGCCAGGTGCGGCACGCGGTGGTGCGGATCGGCGGTGTGCAGGCGCGTGACGTCGACGAGGTCGGCGACCACCGCGGACGCGGTCGGCTCGGCGCCGGCGCCGGCGCCGTAATAGAGCGTCGGGCCGACGGCGTCGCCCTTCACCAGCACCGCGTTCATCGCGCCGTCCACATTCGCGATGAGGCGCCGCTCGGGGATCAGCGTGGGGTGCACGCGCAGCTCGATGCCGTTCTCCGCGCGACGCGCGATGCCCAGCAATTTGATTCGATAACCCAGTTCCTCGGCGTACTTCACGTCCTCGCGCGTCAGCTTGGAAATGCCTTCGGTGTAGGCGCGGTCGAACTGCATCGGGATGCCGAACGCGATCGCCGACAGGATGGTGAGCTTGTGCGCGGCGTCGATGCCCTCGATGTCGAAGGTCGGATCGGCTTCGGCATAGCCCAGGTCCTGCGCCTGCTTCAGCACGTCGGCGAAGGCCGCGCCCTTGTCGCGCATTTCGGTGAGGATGAAGTTGCTGGTGCCGTTGATGATGCCGGCCAGCCACTCGATGCGGTTGGCGCTGAGGCCTTCGCGCAGCGCCTTGATGATGGGAATGCCGCCGGCCACCGCCGCCTCGAACGCAACCATCACGCCCCTGGCCTGCGCCGCGGCGAAGATTTCGTTGCCGTGCTTGGCGATCAGGTGCTTGTTGGCGGTGACCACGTGCTTGCCGTTGGCGATCGCCTGCATCACCAGTTCGCGCGCCGGCTCCAGTCCGCCCATCAGCTCGACCACGATGTCGATCGCGGGGTCGTCGACGACGTCGAAGGGATTGGTCGTGAGCGGCAGGTCGCCGGCAAGCTTTTTCGCCTTGTCGAGGTTGCGCACCGCGGCGCGCACGACGCGGATTTCGCGACCGGCGCGACGGGTGATTTCTTCGGCGTTGCGGCGCAGCACGGTGAGCGTGCCGCCGCCGACGGTTCCGAGGCCGAGCAGGCCGACGTGGATGGGTTTCATATGTTTTCTCTGCCAGTCATTCTTACTTATACAAGGAGGACACGGAGGGCACCGAGGATGTCGAAATTTCTCCGCGTCCTCCGCGACCTCATTGTGAACAGCATTACCGATGCGCCCGCTGGCGGTCGAGGAAGCGGCTCATGCGCGACATCGCCTCGATCAGGTCTTCCTCGTGCGGCAGGAACACCACCCGGATGTGGTCCGGATGCGGCCAGTTGAAGCCGCTGCCCTGCACCACCAGCACGCGCTCCTCTTCCAGCAGGTTGAGGATGAATTTCTGGTCGTCGCGGATGGGGTAGAGCTTGGGGTCGAGCTTCGGGAACAGGTACATCGCCGCCTTCGGCTTCACGCATGTCACGCCCGGAATCAGCGTCAGCAGTTCGTGCGCGAGGTCGCGCTGGCGCGTAAGCCGCCCGCTCGGCGCGACCAGGTCGTTGATGCTCTGGTAGCCGCCGAGCGCGGTCTGGATGCCGTACTGGCCCGGCACGTTCGAGCACAGGCGCATCGAGGCCAGCATGTTCAGGCCCTCGAGGTAATCCTTGGCGTGGCGCTTGTCGCCCGACACGATGAGCCAGCCCGCGCGGTAACCGCAGGCGCGGTAATTCTTCGACAGGCCGTTGAAGGTGACGACGAGCACGTCGTCGGCGAGCGAGGCGAGCGAGGTGTGCTGCGCGCCGTCGAACAGCACCTTGTCGTAGATCTCGTCGGCGTAGATGATGAGCTGGTACTGGCGCGCGATCTCGATGATTGCTTTCAGCAGATCGGTCGGGTACAGCGCGCCGGTCGGGTTGTTGGGGTTGATGACGACGATGGCGCGCGTGTTCGGCGTGATCTTGGCGCGCATGTCGTCGAGGTCGGGCAGCCAGCCGGCGCCCTCGTCGCACAGGTAGTGGCGCGGCTTGCCGCCGCCCAGGCTCACCGCCGCCGTCCACAGCGGATAGTCGGGCGCCGGCACCAGCACCTCGTCGCCGTTGTTGAGCAGCGCCTGCATGGCCATCACGATCAGCTCGGAGACGCCGTTGCCGATGATGATGTCGTCGATGGTCACGCCGGCGATGCCCTTGCGCTGCGTTTCGTGCATCACCGCCTTGCGCGCCGCGAACAGGCCCTTGGAATCGCTGTAGCCCGACGCGTTCGGCAGGTTGACGATCACGTCCTGCACGATTTCCTCCGGCGCCTCGAAGCCGAAGGGCGCGGGGTTGCCGATGTTGAGCTTGATGATGCGGTGGCCTTCTTCCTCCATCTGCTTGGCGCGCGCCATCACCGGCCCGCGGATGTCGTAGCAGACGTTGTCGAGCTTGGTCGACTTGTGGATGGTGCGCAGGCGGGGCCTGGTGTCAGCCGTCACGATGTTTTCCCGAAAAATGCATCAAGGTCTGGAATGCCTTGAAAAACCGGGGATTTTACCGGAGCCGCCCTGCCCCGGCAAACCGGCCGGGCGGCGAATCTGCTATGGTTGGCAAACCGGAAAACCGCACCGCGCCATGAAGCTGCATCTCCACACCGACGCCGGCCAGCCGCTCTTCACCGGCTACGGCAGCGACCACGTCCTGATCAACGGCCAGCGCTTTGATGCCGGGCTGCTTCTCACCCCCGCCGGCGTGGAAGTGGCACCGTGGGCCGGGCTCGATTTCCACGCACTGGCAGCCGCCCACTTCGAGTGGGTCGCGCTGCGCGAACTCGACATCCTGCTGTTCGGCACCGGCAACCGCCTGCGCTTTCCCCACCCTTCGCTTACCCGCGCGCTGGTCGAGGCACGCATCGGGCTGGAAGCGATGGACATCGGCGCGCTCTGCCGCACCTACAATATCCTCGCCGCCGAAGGCCGCAAGGTCGGCGCGGCGGTGCTGTTCGACCGCGCCTGAGCGCGCTTGCGGATGAGTGGGCAAAACAGGTCCGCGCCCGCCCGGGAAGCCCAGCAGCCCTGATTGATAACGTCATCGCGAGGCCCAGAGGGCCGTGGCGATCCAGACTCGCCGCCACGCCACATGCTGGATTGCTTCGTTGCGCTCGCAATGGCTGAATAGCGGACTATTCAGCGTTTTCCGGCCACCAGGCACGCCTTCATAACAACGACGACCGTTCAAAACGGACCGGCGTACTCACAGGTGGTCAATCCGCTCACAGGGCGCCGATGGCGATGGAACTCGATTTGCGTCCCCGCCGGAACGGATCGATACACGGTGAAGCTCACGACGGCGCCGTCGTCAAGGCTAGCCATGCCCTGGTACGTGGCACCGCCGTAGCGCTGGGACGTCCACACACCCTGAGTGACAACGGCATGTACGACATTCGTTGTTACTGGGCGATCAACCTAAGGCCAGGCAGCTGCCAGAGCAACGGACGCCGCAACAAACAGCCCGTAATTCAGGGCTCGCTTGCCGCGGCGAGCATCGTTGCCGGGCCGAGTCACTGAAGTCCTAGCCCTTCTTCAGCGCCTCGCGGCGCAGCGCTTCTTCCTTCTGGATCGCTTCCAGCATCGCCGCATCCGGGTCGGCCCAGTCGACGCCGGCGCTGCGCGCCATCCAGGCGGTGGCGCGGGCGAATTCCTCCAGCGTGAGATCGGCGCGGCCGCCCTTGGGCGGCATGCCGCGGATACCGACCCAGCCGTGCGCGGTCACCGTGGCCTGGCCTTCGCCGGCGAGCGCGGCCCAGCCGCCGGGCTCGCCCGCCTTGGGCGCGCCTGCCACGCCGTGCGCGTGGCAGGCCAGGCAGACCTGCTTGTAGACATCTTCGCCGCTCTTGAGCACGGCGGCGGCCGGCGCCGGCGCCGCGGCTTCGGCGGGCGCCGCGGGATCGGCCTGGGTCGCGGCCGGCGGGCTCTCCTGCTGGCCGCAGGCGGCGAGGGTGAGGGCGGCCAGCAGGGGGATCAGGGTGCGTTTCATCGTGGGCTCCTTTCAGGGGACAAGTCAGGGGGTTCGGTGGCGCGCGCCGCGATCAGGCGCCGGGCATCACCTCGGCGAAGCTGGTGATGCCGCGGAAGGGTCCGCTGTCCTTGTGCGGCTGCCTCGAATCCGGGTTGCACACCGCAAGCAGGTGGGCGATGCCGTAGGCCTTTGCGCTTTCCAGCACCGGCAGGCTGTCGTCGACGAACAGGGTGCGCTGCGGGTCGTAGGGTTCGATCGTCTGCAGCGCCGCCCAGAAATCCGGGTGTTCCTTCGGCAGGCCGAGCCGGTGCGAGGAAATCAGCGCGTCGAACCAGGCGTCGATGCGGGTCTCGCGCATCTTGAGGCCAAGGCTCTTGGGGTGGGCGTTGGTCACCATCACCACGCGCCGGCCGGACGCGCGCAGCGCCTGCAGGAAAGCCGGCACGTCGGGGCGCACCGCGATGAGGTGCACGACTTCCTCCTTCAGCTGCACGACGTCGAGCGCGAGCTCGCTGCTCCAGAAATCGATGCAGTACCAGTTGAGCGTGCCGGCGTGGCGGTCGTAGTGCTGCGCCAGGCGCTCGCGCGCGATCGCCTCGTCGAGGCCGTGGCATTCGGCGTAGCGGCGCGGCATGTGCTCGCGCCAGAAGTGGTTGTCGAAATGGAGGTCGAGCAGGGTGCCGTCCATGTCGAGGAAGACGGTGTCGATCTGCGGCCAGGCGATCATGGCGAAAAAACCGGCTGCGAATTAGAACAGTTCGTCCTTGGTGACGCCGCGCCGCCGCAGCAACTGGCGCAGCAGACGCAGCGATTCCATCTGGATCTGGCGCACGCGTTCGCGCGTGACCTGCAGTTCGACGGCCAGATCTTCGAGCGTGCAGGTCTCGCAGCCGTTGAGCCCGAAGCGGCGCTCGATCACCCAGCGCTGCTTGTCGTTGAGCTGGGTCAGCCATTCGTGCACGTGATGCTCGATTTCCTCCACCTGCAGCAGCTCGTCGGGCAGGTGCGCATGGTCGTCGGCGATGGCCTCGCCGAGCGAGAGCGTGGGATCAACGTCGAGCGGCGCGTCGAGCGAGGCCACCCGCTCGTTCAGCTGCATGATGCGGCGCACGTCCTCGACCGGATGGCCGGTCAGCGCGGCGATGTCGTCGGCGCTGGCGTCGGTGACGCCGTGGGTCTCGAGGTGGCGCTTGGCGCGCAGGTAGATGTTGAGTTCCTTGATGATGTGCACCGGCAGGCGGATGGTGCGCGACTGGTTCATGATCGCGCGCTCGATGTTCTGCCGGATCCACCAGGTGGCATAGGTGGAGAAGCGGAAGCCGCGCTCGGGATCGAATTTCTCCAGCGCGTGGATCAGGCCGAGGTTGCCCTCCTCGACCAGGTCGAGCAGGGTGAGGCCGCGGTTGGCGTAGTGCTTGGCGATGTTGACGACCAGGCGCAGGTTGCGCTCGATCATGATCTGGCGCGCCTCGAAGTCGCCTTCGACCACGCGGCGCGCGAGCGCGACTTCCTCTCCGGCGGTGAGCAGCGGCGACTGGCCGATCTCGTTGAGATAGAGCTGGGTGACGTCGACCTGCGGCTCGTCGAGGATGGCCGACGCGAGTTCCTCCGCCGAATCGGACGCCTCGGCCGGTTCGGCTTCGCCGTGCATCAGATCGTCGGATTCGTCGCGGGGGTCGGTGCTCATGAACGCTCCGGAAGGAAATTCAGGGGGTCCAGCGGTTTGCCGTAGCGGCGGATTTCGAAATGCAGTTTAACCCGGTCGGCATCGCTGTCACCCATCAACGCAATGCGCTGGCCGGCGGTGACGCTCTCGCCTTCCTTCACCAGGACGGTTTCGTTGTGGGCGTAGGCCGAAAGGTATTCGTCGGCGTGCTTCACGATCAGCAGGCGGCCGTAGCCGCGCAGGCCGGTGCCGCTGTAGACCACCTTGCCGGGCGCCACCGCGACGACGGGCGTGTTGCGCTGGCCGGCGATCTGGATGCCCTTGCCGCCGGCGGCGCCGAAGCGGGCGATGAGCGTGCCTTCGGTCGGCCACAGCCAGGCGTCGGCGCCGGCCGCAGCCGCCGCAGGGATCGGCGCCGACGCCGGTGCAGGCGCGGGGGCCGGAACGGGCGCAGCCGCGACGGCCGGCTTCGGCGCGTTGACCTGCGCCCAGTTGGCGTCGGAATACGGCAGCAGCACGGCCTGCGGTTCGCGCACCTCGGTCGGCTCGGCGAGCGGCCGCGCCTGCGGCAACGGCTCGTCGTCGAGCGGGCGGATTTCGATCCTGCCGCCGGCGGGCGGCGTCAGCCGCAGCACCTGGCCGACAAGGATGCGGTCGGGCGATTCGAGCTGGTTCCAGATCGCGACCTCGCGATAATCGAGGCCGTTGGCGAAGGCGATGGCGTAAAGCGTGTCGCCGCGCTGCACCGTGTGAAAGCCGCTGGTCGACGCGGCGATCTGCGGCGTGGCGGGGGCGACCGGCTTGGCCGGCGTGCGCGCCGCGCTGCGGTCGATCACCGGCGCCGGGCCGCCGGCGGTGCAGCCCGCCAGCGCCGCGACGAGTGCGGCAACGCCCCCCAGGCGCAGCGCCGTGGTGCGCATCACGCCACCCCCGGCAGCAGCGGCACGAACTTCACGCCTTCGAGGCGGCGCTCGTTGTAGGCATCGCCCTGGCGCTCGACCACGCACAGGATCTGGCTGCCGCTGCCGAGCGGCATCACCAGGCGGCCACCGTCGGCGAGCTGCGGCAGCAGTGCCTGCGGCACCTCGCCGAAGGCCGCAGCGATGACGATGGCGTCGAAGGGCGCGAAGTCCTTCGCGCCATGCATGCCGTCGCCGTGCTTGGGCTTGACGTTGTTGACGCGCAGTTCGCGCAGGCGCGCGCGCGTCTTGCCGACGAGCTGCGCGATGCGGTCGATCGAGACCACTTCGCGCGCGAGCCTGGCCAGCACCGCGGCCTGGTAGCCGCAGCCCAGGCCGATTTCGAGCACGCGGCCGAGCGCACGGCCCTGCCCGGCCTCGCCGTGGCGCGCGAGTTCGGCCATGCGCGCGACGATGTAGGGGTTGGAGATGGTCTGGCCGAAGCCGATCGGCAGCGCGGTGTCCTCGTAAGCGCGCGACTCCAGCGCCTGGTCGACGAACAGGTGGCGCGGCACCGCGCCCATCGCCGCCAGCACCGACTCGTCCTTGATGCCCTGCTCGCGCAGGCGCTCGACCATGCGGCCGCGCGTGCGCGCCGACGTCATGCCGATGCCGGCGCGGGAGTTCATCCTGGAAACCTCCGTTGGACGTGCCCGAGTGTGCGGTTTTCGGGTTGGCTGGCAAGGCGCGACGACGACGCAGGGTCGTTCCCTGCAAGGAGGAGCAACGCAGTTAGACGACCCGAAAATCGTGCAATCGGGTACGTAGCATGTACGCTCGCCGCAACAAGGCAAGCAAAGTCGCAAAAGTTCGTATTCATGCGACTTTTCAAGGGCGAAAAGCGGTCAACGAAGGTTTCCAGGATCATGGCTTCAGCCATTTGCTCACGCTGTCCATCTGGTTGAAACGGGTGAGGTCCATCTGCAGCGGGGTGATCGACACCCAGCCGTGGGCCACCGCGTGGAAGTCGGTGCCCTCGCCCGCATCCTGCGCGGCGCCGGCGGCGCCCACCCAGTACACGGTCTGGCCGCGCGGGTTGGTCGTCTTCACCACCGACTCGGCCTTGTGGCGCTTGCCGAGCCGCGTCACGGCGAGGCCCGCCAGATCGTCCCACGCGCGGTCGGGCACGTTGACGTTGAGCAGCATCGGCTCGGTCGGCGGCTGCGCCTGGATGCGCTGCACCAGGTCGGCGACCACGCGCGCGGCGGTGTCGAAGTGCTGCGCATTGTGGTTGGCAAGCGAGACCGCGATCGAGGGAATGCCGAGCAGGTAGCCTTCGGTCGCCGCGGCCACCGTGCCGGAATAGATGGTGTCGTCGCCCATGTTGGCGCCGTGGTTGATGCCGGAAATCACCATGTCGGGCAGGTGATCGAGCATGCCGGTGACCGCCAGGTGCACGCAGTCGGTCGGCGTGCCGTTGACGTAGTAAAAGCCGCCGGGCGCCTGGCGCAGCATCAGCGGCCGGTCGAGGGTGAGCGAGTTGGAGGCGCCGCTGCGGTCGCGCTCGGGCGCCACCACGGTGATGCCGGCGTGCGCGGCCAGCGTCTGCGCCAGCACCGCGAGACCCGGGGCGAAGTAGCCGTCGTCGTTGGAAAGCAGGATGCGCATCAGCGGCGGCCTCCGTGGACAGTCATCCGGAGCGGGCGAATCGGGGCTGTGATGCGTAGCGTGGACATGCGGCGGATTCTAACATCGGGCCATGGCCGATCCAGCCCCAGGCGACATTCGATCCGTAAGGCGCGCGATGGGATGCGAATGCGCATGAAAGCAGATTGACAAGGCGGACGCGGCGGACACGGAGGCGGGAAACGCCATCCACCTGTGTCCTCGGCGTCCTCCTTGTGAAAACTTCCGGGCCTTGCGCAGGCTCGCACCCTGCTCGCGCCGCGCTTCAGTCGTACTCCCGCGTGTAGAACGCGTCGAAACTGCTCTGCTGGCCGGCCTGCGCCTCCAGCCGCACGTGCGGCGACAACTGGTAGATCACCTTCACCACCTGGTTGAGACCGTCGAGGCTTTGCTCGTAGGCGAGCATGGCGCGCGAGGACAGGCGCTTGCCGACGCTGACCACGGTGGTGCCGAGGTCTTCGCCTTCGCCGCCGCGCACGCCGAAGCTGTCGATGCGCAGCGTCTCCGCGATCTGCGCCTGCACGCTCACCGATTCGGCCTGGCTCAGCAGCGCGCCGGCGGCGAGCTGCAGGAGCGCGAATTCCTGCTGGCCGCCGCGATCGAGGCCATGGCCCAGCACCAGCCAGGCGAGCTTCTCGGAATCCGGCAACGGCGGCTCCGAAACCAGGGTGACCAGCGGCCGCTGCACCGTGCCGCGCACCTGCACGCCGGCCTTCACCGTCGGCGTCGCGCGCACCGCGAGCACGTCGAGGCCGGGGTTGTCGATCGGGCCGACGAAACGCAGCTCGCCGCGCTCGATCGCGAGCGTCTGGCCGTAGGCGGCATAGCGCCCCTCGACCACGCGGATGCGGCCTTCGCCGCGCAGATCGCGCGCCACCGTGAATACGCGCAGATTGCCGCCGAGCCGTGCGTCGAGGCCGCCGCCCTTGAACAGGAAGTCGTCGCCGAGCTCGAGATTGAGGTCGAGCGCGAGCGGCAGCCGTTGCGCCAGCGGCTTGTCGCGCGGCGGCCGCCCCGCGACGACCACGTCGTCCGACAGCACGGGCCGGCTCGCTTCCGGGATTTCCAGCCGCGCGCGGTCCGCGCGCAGCCTGCCGCTGAGCTGCAGACGCTTCGGATCGAGTTCGAGCCGGGTGGCGCCGGAGACGATGACGCGGCGGTCGCTGCGGTTGCTGGCGGCGAACTGCTCGAAGTCGAGCATGAGGCCGGCCTGCGGATTCTTCAGCTGCGCCTCGCCGCTGACCCGGATGCGGCCGCTCTGCCCCTTGAGCTCGCCTTCGCGCACCCGCACGCGGTCGCCGGCGAGCGCGAGTTTCAGCGTGCCGTCGGCAATTGCGACGCCCTCTTCCGGCATGCTGAAGCGGATGCGGCTGGCGTCGATGTCGCCGTCGAGGCGCGGCGCGGCCAGGCTGCCGCTGCCGGTGAGATTGGCCTTCAGCCGCGCGTCGGCGCGCACGCCGATCGGGATCAGCGGGCGCAGGATGCGCAGGTCGGGCACGTCGGCCGTGGCCGTCCAGTCGAGCGGCGCGCTGCGCGGCAGCATGAAGAAGGCGCCGTCGCGCACCAGCGCCGCGCGCGCCGCGCCGCGCAGGGTGCCGGCTTCGCGGGTGGTCATCGCGGCGCGCGCGCTGACGCGACTGGCCGCCGCGTCGACGTCGAGCATGAGCGTGGCGAGGCCGAGGTCCAGTGCGGGATCGACGAGACGCACGTCGCCCGCGCGCCGCGCCAGGCGCGCGCGCCCGTCGAGCACCTCGCCCGCGCGCAGGTCCCAGTCGCCGTCGACGCGCAGGTCGGTGGTGAACGGCGGCGGCGCGGGCATGAGGACAAGGAGCGGCGCCAGCGGCAGGTCGGCGAGCGCGCCGCGGCTGACGAAGCGCGCGTCGGCGTGGCTGAAGTGATCGACCGTGACGCGGCCGCCGGCCAGCGTCAGCGCGAGGCCGTCGAGCTGCTGCCGGCTGCGCGATACCTGCAGCGCGGCGGGCGCTTCGAGCCGCATCGGCCAGGGGCCCTGCGCCGCGGCCTGGCTGATCTGGCCGCGCCAGGTGAGCGCAGCATCGAGCCCGCCGACGAGCCGGGCGCTCAGGTGCCACTCGGGCAGGCGGGCGTCGAGTTCGAGCGTGTGCGCGTTGCGGCGCCCCTGCGCCGACGCGCGCAGGCTTTGCAGCGTCTGCCCGGCCAGCGCCACGCCGCGTGCGTCGAGGCGGCCGTTGAAGGCGCCGTCGGCGGTCGCCTGCAGGTCGAGTTCCAGGTTCAGGCTGTCGGCGGCGATCCCGCCCGGCAGGCGCAGGCCGCCGGCCGACGCCGTCGCCTCGATCTGGGGGCGTGCCGGTGCGCCGGCAAGGCTGCCGCGGCTGGCGAGCCGGCCGGCCAGGCCAAGATTGAGCCGCGCCAGCGCGGGGGCGTCGACGTCCCAGGTCAACCGGTCGCCGGCACGGCCCCAGGCGCCTTTCAGTTTCGCCCGGTTGCCGGCCAGATCGAGGTCGACGTCGGCGTCGGCAAGGTGACGATTTTCGTAACGCAAGCGTCCCTGTCCGGACACCGGCCGGCCTTCGAGTTCGCCCGGCGGCAGGCTGAACTGCGCCTGCAGCGTGAAGTCCGGCGCGAGCGTGCCGCGCGCCTCGCCGCGCGCATTCAGCCGGCCGCGTGGAAACTTGCCGAAGCGTGCCGGGTTGAGGTTCGTCGCGTCGAAGTCGAAGTCGAATGCGCGCGCGGCGTCGAGCTGCAGACGCCCCCTGGCGGTCAGCCGGCCGGCCTGTCCGCTGAAGTCGGCGGCTTCCAGCGTCAGCGCGGCGTCGCCGTGCGTGAGCGTGAAGCGGCCCCGGCCCCAGGCCTCGGCCACGTCGGCGACGAGCGTCTGCCGCGCCGCGTCGCCGCTGAGCGCGAGCGCCGTCCGGAACCGCGTCGCGTAGAGGTCGCGATGCAGGCCGGCGAGGTTCACGCGCGGGCTTGCCAGCTTGATGGTGAAGCGGCCGTCGCGCCAGCTGCCGCTGCCGGTGAACTGCCCAAGGGCGCCGAGGTCGACGGCGAGCGCGCTGAAGTCGGCGCGCGCGGTATCGCCCAGCACGGCACCGGACAGATTGACGAGCGGCAGGCGCTGCTGGTCGAGGCGGCCGGCGAGCCGGTTCGACACGCTGAAGCTGCCGAGCAGGCGCTCGCCCGGCTGGCCCTCGAAAATGCCGGAAAAGGCCAAATCAGCGGCCGGCACGTCGGCAACGAAGAGGCGCGGATCGACGCCCTGCCCCGCCACCAGCAGCCGCCTCAACCGCACCGCGTCGAACGGCGCCGCTTCCCCCGCGGCCATCACCGACATGCCTTCGGCCTCGACGTCGAGCCGGAACACCGGTGCGGCGAGCGTGCCGCTCAAGGCCAGCCGCGCCGACACCGGCAGCGGCGCCGGCCGCGCCGCGTCGACGCGGCCGGCCAGCGCGAACGGCGCGTCCTTGCCGAGTTCGAATTCGCCCTGCAACGCGGCCCACGGCGTGTCCACGGCCGCGTGCGTGAGACGGTAGCGGTCGCCGCTGCCGTCGAGCCGCGCGTGCAGCGCACGCAAGGCGAGCACCTGCCCGGCGTCGACGAATGCCAGCGTCGCCACGTCGAGCGTGCGGATCGAGACATCGAACGGCATGCGCAGGCTTGCCGGCAGTGCGGCCGGGGTCGGGTCGGGCTTGAGCGTGGTCACCCGCAGCGTCTGCGCGGCCAGCAGATCGATGTCGAGCCGGCGCTGCCACAGCGCGCGCGGGCGCCATTCGAGGCGCACGCCTTCGAGCTCGATGCGTTTGAATGCGTCGCTGAGCGTCAGCTTGCCGATCGTGATCGGCGCGCCGAGGTGGCCGTCGACGCCTTCGAGCGCGAGGCGGTCGCCGCTCGCGGCCGACACGGTCTGCGCCAGCCAGCGAAAGCCGCTGGCGGTCGTCGCGAGCCACGCGAGGGCGCCGACGACGACCGCCAGCAGCGCCAGCGCGCCCGCCGCGATCCAGGCCGCGCGCCTCAAAACGACACCCCCAGCGAGAAGTGCAGGCGGAATTCCTCGACCGCCTCGCCCCAGGCGAGATCGAGGTTGATCGGCCCCACCGGCGAGCGGTAGCGCGCGCCGACGCCGTAGCCGAACACCGGCGACAGCGCCCCCGGCGTGTCGGCCGCGTCGCCGGCGTCGACGAACACCGCCGCCCCCCAGTCGCCCGCGAAGAAATGGTTGTACTCGACGCTGGCAGTGGCGAGATGCCGCACCGAGGCGACGCCACCGGTGAGCGTGCGGCCGAGGCTCTGGTAGGCGTAGCCGCGCACCGAATTGTCGCCGCCGGCGCGGAACAGCAGATCGGTGGGGATGCCGTCGCGCGTGTCGGCCAGCACGCTGCCCCACTCGCCGCGCAGGATCAGGCGGCCGTTGTCGCCGGCGCGGAAGTAGTGGGTGTGGCGGGCGTAGAGACGGGCAAAAGTGGTGTCCGACAGCAGCGACTCTACCGCGCCGCCGCCCTGCAGGTTGAGCACATAGCCGCGCCGCGGATAGAACGCGCGCCCGACGGTGCGCTGCGTCCACGCGTAGTTGGCGGTGAGCGCCTGGTTGCGCGCGCTGACCACGTTGCCGACCGACTGCGTCTCGGTCTGGAACTGCAGCGACAGCGTCGCCTCGATCGGCCCGTCGATGCGGGTGCGGCGCGCCGCCACCAGCCAGGACCGGGTTTCCTGGCCTTCGATGTCCTCATGCTTGATCTGCGCGCCGAGACTGTTCTCGTAGCCCTTCGGGTTGCGCGGCCAGGCCAGTTCCGCCGCGCCGGTCTGGCGCCGCGTTTCCAGACGCGCGTCGAGCTTCAGCCGCAGACCCTCGCCCGCGAGATTGCGGTGCAGCCAGCCGGCCTGCACGCGCGCACCGGTGTCGGTGCTGACGCCGGCGCCGACGCTGAACATCTTCGCCGGACGCTCGACCACCTCGACCGCGACCGGCACCGCCGCGGCGTGCGCCGGTTCGGGCTCGATGCGCACCGAGGCCTGCGCGTAATAGCCGCTCGTTTCCAGCGCCGCCTGGGTGTCGAGCAGGTCCTGCTGGCGATAGGGTTTGCCCGCGCGCGCGGTGATGAGGTTGTGCGCGATCGAAGCCGGATAGCGCTCGGCGCCCTGCACGGTCGACGCGCCGTAGAAGAAGGCCGGCCCGCTGTCGACCGTGAGCGTGAGCTCGGCCGCCTGCGTCGCCGGGTCGATGCGCGCCTCGCTATCCGCCAGCCGTGCCGCCGGATAGCGGTCGGACAGCAAGGGCTGCAGCACGGCCAGCTTGGCGGCGGCCCAGTCGGCCTGGCGGAACGGCATGCCCGGCTGCAGCGGCACGCTGCGTTCGACGCGGGCGCGCTGCCAGGCGGGCGCCTCGCGCACCGCGCCTGCGAAACGGACCGTCAGCGTGCGCACCGTCGTGCGCGGCCCGGGCGTCACGGTGTAGCGCATGCGCCAGTCGCCGTCCACCCATTCCGCCGCGCTCTCCACCTGCGGCGAAAAATAGCCCTCGGTCGCCAGCAGGTCCTGCGCCGTCTGCTCGCTCTGCCGTTGCAGGCGCGCAATCTCCCAGGCGTCGTAGGTCTCGCCCAGGCGCGCCGCGCGCGCGCTTTCCAGATGCTGCGCAAGCAGCGCCTTCAGTTCGTCCGGCGCGTCGATCTCGACCGTGAGCGCACGTGCAGGCGACGCCCACAGCACGGCAAGCAGCATCAGGATCGTAGGCAGGGGGGCAGGCAAGGCCATACACGCAGGAATGCTCGACGCTGCATTGTAGGGGCTGCGAATGCGCGGGACAAAAACCGGCCTTGCGATTTGGGTCCGGCATGTCGACAATGAAGCTTCCCTTGCCATCCCGGGAGCCCGCCATGTCGACGCCCCTGTCATGCGCCTGCGCATCCGCTGCGGTCCTTGCGCTTGGCGCCCTGCTCACAGCGTGTGCGCCGCAAACGGCCACGCGGCCGGATGCGCCCACGATGGAACAACGCGTCAGCGACCTCGAGCGCCGCCTCGAACGGCTGGAAGCACGGCCCGAGGTGCAGGCGCCCTACCGCAGCCGGGCCGAGCTGGAAGCCGCGATCCAGTCGCTGCAGGCGGAGCGCACCAGACTGCTGAGCCGCTATACCGGCCAGCACCCGGAGATTCGCGACCTCGACCGGCGGCTGGCGATCCTCGACCGCCAGATGAAAATGTTCGAGCAGCCCTGACAGGACTCCGCGACGGCCGGAAAAGCAGGCGCAATCCCACCCCCTTTCACGCGAGCTCCCCCCTGGCGGGCGGCGTGCCGGCGGGAAGGTGCCCCTGCGCCCCGGGCATCGCGTCGGCGGCGGCCGGACCCAGCCAGGCGCCGACCTCCGCGACCGCCGCCGGCTTGCCGTACAGGAAACCCTGCCCGTCCTCGCACCCCAGCACGCGCAGGGCGACATTCTGGGCCGGCTCTTCCACCCCCTCTGCCACCGTTCGCATGCCCATGCTTTCCGCCATGGCGATGACTGCCCCGACGATGGCGACGTCCTGGTTGTTCCAGGCCAGCTCAGCGACGAAGCTGCGGTCGATCTTGAGGGTGGTGATCGGCAGGCGCCGCAGCAGCGCCAGCGAGGAATAGCCCACGCCGAAGTCGTCGACCGCGATCGCCACGCCCATGCGGCGCAGGGCGTGCAGCAACTCGATCACGGCCGGGCCGTCGGCGGTCAGGGCGCTCTCGGTCAGCTCGATCTCCAGGTCTTCCGCTGCCACGCCATGTCTGCTCAGGGTAGCGGCCACGGCGTCGACCAGGCCGTCGCGCAACTGCGCCGGAGATACGTTCACGGCGACCCGCGGCACGGCGAGACCCTGCCGGCGCCACTCGGCCATCTGGGCGACGGCCATGTCCAGGACGCGCAGGCCGAGCGGCCAGATCAGGCCGCAGGCCTCGGCCAGCGGGATGAAACGGTCCGGCGACAGGCGCCCGAGGCGCGGATGGTTCCAGCGCACCAGCGCTTCCAGCCCGGTCAGGACCTGGTCGCCGAGCCTGACCTGCGGCTGGTAGTGCAGTTCGAGCTGGCCGTCCTCGATCGCCTGGCTCAGCTCCGACTCCAGCGTCAGGCGCTCGATCGCGCGGGCGTTCATGTGCTCGGAGAAGACCCGGTACTGGTTGCCGCTGGATTCCTTGGCCTCGTACATGGCGAGGTCGGCGTGCCGCAGCAGGGCTTCTTCGGTTTCGCCCTGCGCCGGGAAGAGGGCGAGGCCGATGCTGCACCCGACCCGCACGTGATGGCCACGCAGCGTCATCGGCTGCATGACCGCATCGATGATTTTCTGCGCGATCCGCTCCGCTTCCTCCGGGCTATGCAGGGCCGGCAGGAGAACGGCGAATTCGTCCCCGCCCAGGCGCGCCACGGTGTCGGAGTCGCGCAGCAGTTCGGTGAGGCGTCCTGCCGTCTGCTGCAGCAGGCCATCGCCGACGTCGTGTCCCAGGGTGTCGTTGATCCACTTGAAGCGATCGAGATCCAGGAACAGCACGGCCAACAGGGAACGATTGCGGATGGCCGTCTTGATGCCCTGCTGCAGCCGGTCCATCAGTGCGGCCCGGTTGGGCAGTCCGGTCAGCGGGTCGCGCGTGGCGAGGTGCATGATGCGCATCTCGGCCTCCCGACGGCGCATCACTTCGGCTTCCAGCTCGAAGACGCGCTGGCGCATCTCCAGTTCGGTCACCACGTTGCGCGCCAGCACTTCCAGCGCCATGCGCTGCGTGGCGTCGAGGCGCCGCGGCACGCGGTCGATCACGCACAGGGTGCCGACCGCCTCGCCGGTCGGCAGGACCAGCGGCATGCCGGCGTAGAAGCGGATGCCGGGCTCGCCCCGCACCAGCGGGTTGTCGCTGAAGCGCGGATCGCGGCTGGCGTCCTCGATCTCGAACAGTTCGTTCTTGAGGATGGCATGCGCGCAGAACGAAACCGAGCGCGAGGTCTCGCAGGTCTGGATACCGACATGCGCCTTGAACCACTGGCGATTGGCATCGATCAGGCTGACGAGCGCGATCGGCGCCTGCACCACGGCCGCGGCCAGCCGGCTGATGGCATTGAACGTTTCTTCCTCGGGCGTATCCAGGATGTGCAGCCGCCGCAAGGCCTTCTGGCGCGCCGCTTCGTTTTCCGGAAGCGGCGGCATCCAGCTCGCGAGCTGCTGCAGCAAGCCGTCGATTCCGCCGCACTTGTCGAAGAAGCCGTCGGCGCCGGCTGCGAGGCACAGGTCGCGGTAAGGCACGGCGGGCTGGTTGGTCAAAACCAGCACGCGCGCGCCGATCCCGGCGGCGCGCACCCGCTTCAGCACGTTGAGCCCGCTGCCCGGGGACAGCGCCAGGTCCAGAATGACGACGTCCGGCCGGCGCTCCGCGATCAGCTCGAACGCCTCGTCCTCGCCGCGCGCGTGCCCGACGACCGCGAGGCCGGCGTGGCCGGCGAGAATTTCCAGCAGGGTCTCCAGCACCAGGCCGGAATCTTCCACCACGACGATGTTCATGAGCGCACTCCCGGTGCAACGATGAGCCCTCATGATGGCGATGCGGCCGCTTGCCGGGCAGCGGCGCAGGGTGGATTGAATGCGGCAGGAACGGCCGATTCGCCTGTAGGGCATTTCCCTACAGGCGGGGACTCAGCCGGTTCCGATCAGGCCCTGGCTGGCGCAGTAGCGGGCCATCTCGGCGGTGTTGGCGAGGCCGGTCTTCTCGATGATGCGCGCCCGGTAGGTGCCCACGGTCTTGACCGACAGATGCATGATCCCGGCGATTTCGCCGGCCGACTTGCCGGCCGCGATCAGCAGCATGACCCGGTATTCCTGGGCGGACAGCGTCTCGTGGGGCAGGCCCGGCGCAGCGCGCCCGGTCAGCACGCCGGCGATGCGCTCGGCCAGCCCGGCGCTGATGTAATGCCCGCCGCGCAGCACCCGCTCGAGCGCGACGATCAACTCGGCAGTGGCGTGGTCCTTGGCGAGATAGCCCGCCGCCCCCTGCTGCAGCGCCCGCGAGGCATAGGCGTCCTCGGCATGCATGCTCAGCACCAGGATCGGCAGCGCCGGCGCCGCGCGCCGCAGCTGCGCCAGCCCCTCGAGGCCGCTGGTGTCGGGCAGCGACAGATCCAGCACGGCGATGTCCCAGGCGTCCCCCCGCGCCAAAGCGAGCGCCCGTTGCAGGCTCTCCGCCTCGCCGATCGCCGCGTCCGGCCAGCGCTGCTCGATCAGCTGGCGCACGCCGAAGCGCATCACCGGATGGTCGTCAACAATGAGTATTCGCATCGCTCGTCTCCTCGTGTGCCTGCAGCGGCAGGCCGACCCGCACGCGCACGCCACCGGCGCGCCCGGCCCCCAGTTCCAGCCGCCCGCCCGCCAGGGCAGCGCGTTCACGCATGCTCAGCAGGCCGAGCGACACCGTCGCCGCCCCGCTCATGCCGCGCCCGTCGTCCTCGACGGCCAGCCAGTAGCGGCCGTCGCGCGCCTCGCCCGCGATCCAGACCTGGCGGGCCCCGGCGTGGCGCGCCACGTTGGTGAGGGCCTCCTGGACGATGCGGTAGAGCTGGGTCGCCTGCTCGGGCGACAGGCGCGCGTCATCCTGCACCTGAACCGTGCACGGCACGCCGCTTTGCTCGGCGAAGCGTTGCGCCTTGTGCGCCAGCGCGGCGCCGAGGCCCAGGTCGTCCAGCAGCGGCGGCCGCAATTCGCCGGCGATGCGCCGCGCGGTGGCGATGCCCTCGCCCAGCAGGGCGTCCATGCGGCCGGCCTCGCGCTCGATGCCCGCAGCGTTTTTCAGGCCATGGTTCAGCGTCATCCTGAGCGCGGTGAACACCTGCCCCAGCTGATCGTGCACTTCGCGCGCCAGGCGGCGGCGCTCGGACTCGATGCCGCGGTCCAGCCGCAGGGCGAACGCCTCGATTTCGCTGCGCGCCTGGACCAGTTCCGCCGTGCGCGCGGCGACCGCCTCCTCCAGGTGGGCATTGGCATCGCTCAGCGCCCGCTCGGCGCGCGCCCGGCGCCGCTGCTCGCGCTGCAACAGGATGAACGCCGTCGCCGTCAGCACGATGCCGAGTCCGGTCAGCAGACCGGCCGACCAGAACGCGCGCTCGGTCAGGAAGACGACGCGGCGGTTGCGGCGCTCGATCTCGCTGCGCAGCAGCCGGTCCAGATGCTCGAAGCGCGCACGGATGGCATCCATCACCCGCCTGCCGTCCTCGCTCATGACCAGGGCCTGCGCCGCGTCGAAGCCGATCTGCCTGCGGATTTCGACGTTGCGCCGGGCGAGCGCGAGGCGCCGGTCGATCAGTTGCCGCAGGCCCGCGGTCGGCGCGATCTCGATGGAAAGCGTCGCCAGCCGCTGCGCCAGCCCGTCGTAGGCCGGCCCTATCTGGGCCAGCCCGGATTCATAGGGTTCGAGATACGCGGGATCCCCGGTGAGGATGAAGCCGCGCTGGCCGGTTTCCACATCCTTGAGAAGGCCCATGACGGTGCGGCTCTGCAGCAGGCTTTCGCGGGCCTGGGCGCGCAGTGCGGTGGTCTGCGCCACGGCCTGGAGCGTCTGGTAGCCGCTGATCGCGACCAGGACGAATAGCAGCAGCCCCCCGAGCAAGAGCAGGGTGATGCTGAACTGGATGCGGCGCGCTTTGGCTGGCTGGGCCATGGGAAATACTGTACACGAACGAAAAATGCGTCAAGCGGGGCCCCTGGCGTTTTCCTCCGGTCGCGCCGGCCGGCGGCTTGCAGGCGCGCGATCCCCCGGCGCGGCCAGAGCGAACAAGCGCTTGCAAAGACAAACAGACAAGACAATCCGGACAGAAACCATCGTCGGGCCATTCCAGGCGGGTGTGGGCGGGCAAAGTTGCGCGCCACAAGCCTGCCCCCGGCTTCGCTCCGCGCGCGGTGTAATTCTATTTCGCGTTATAAAGGTTAATAATATTGCCATGATTTCAACGGAGGAAGTTCATGGCGCGCAAAGCTGGCGGTGTGGAGCAAATCGAATCTGCGAAGGAATTGCTTCGGACGGCGAAGACCGCCGATGAATTGAGGACGGCACAGGCCGTGTTGCTGCCGCTGGAGTTGGGTTTATCGCTGGAGCAAACGGCAAAGGCCATCGGCCGTTCGGTCGGAGCGACATGCAACCTGCGCACGCGCTACTGCAAAGTGGCACGGCGCGAACGCGAAGCCCCCCGATCCAAGCGAGCGCTGCGCAATCGCGCCAATGCGACACTGGAACGCGAGGCGCAAATTCTCGATGAAGTGCTTGCGGGGGCGATGCGCGGCGGTGTCATCGTTGTTCCGCCGCTCAAAGACAAAATCGCGGAACGGCTAGGCAAGCCGGTGGCACTTTCGACGATCTACCGGATGCTGGCGCGTAATGGCTGGCGCAAGCTGGCTCCGGACACCGCGCACCCGCAAGGCGATGCCGCGGCGCGCGAGGACTGGAAAAAAAACTCCAGGGGAAGCTGGATCAAATCGTAGCAAGCTGGGACAACGGCCGCCCCTTGCGGTTGATGTTCCAGGACGAGGCACGGCGCCGATCAAGGCAGGCCTGGCGCGTCTGAAGCGCATGGGCGCGCGCGGTTGCTGCCTCGTCGGGCATCCGGACTACTACCGGCGATTCGGCTTCGAGAACGCGCCGGGGCTGGTGCTCGAAGGCGTGCCGCCGGAGCTGTTCTTCGCGCTGGCCTTCGACGGACCGATCCCCCAGGGCAGCGTCACATTCCATGAGGCTTTCCGGGCGGAAGGTCCGCAGGCACCGGCAAGCGACACGCGATCGCACGACTGAGCCGCCCGGCGTCAGCACCCAAAAAAGAGGGCGGAAACCCCGCCCCCTTCCGGCTTGCGCCGCCTGACCGGCCTGCGCGCGATCAGGCCTTCCCGAACCTGAACACGCCGTCCACTGCATCGACGCGGATCGTGTCCTTGGGCGCGAAATGCCCGGACAGGATTTCCTTCGCCAGCGCGTTTTCGATCTGGTTCTGGATCGCGCGCTTCAGCGGCCGCGCGCCGTACACCGGGTCGAAGCCGGCGCGGGCGATCTCGGCGAGCGCGGCATCGGTGAGGTCGAGCTTCATCTCCATCTGTTCCAGACGCGCTTCCAGGCCCTTGAGCTGGATCTTCGCGATGCTCGCGATGTGGGCTTCGCCGAGCGCGTGGAACACGACGACTTCATCGATGCGGTTGATGAACTCGGGGCGGAAGTAGGACTTCACTTCGCCCAGCACCGCGAGCTTGACGACCTGGTAATCGTCGCCGGCCATCGACTGGATCATCTGGCTGCCGAGGTTGGAGGTCATCACGATCACGGTGTTGCGGAAGTCGACCGTGCGGCCCTGGCCGTCGGTCAGGCGGCCGTCGTCGAGCACCTGCAGCAGCACGTTAAACACGTCCGGATGCGCCTTCTCGACCTCGTCCATCAGGATGACGGAGTAAGGCTTGCGGCGCACCGCCTCGGTGAGATAGCCGCCCTCTTCATAGCCGACGTAGCCCGGCGGCGCGCCGATCAGGCGGGCCACGGAATGCTTTTCCATGAACTCGCTCATGTCGATGCGCACCATGTGGTCGGCGGAATCGAACAGATATTCGGCGAGCGTCTTGCACAGCTCGGTCTTGCCCACGCCGGTGGGGCCGAGGAAGAGGAAGGAGCCGAGCGGGCGGTTGGGATCGGACAGCCCCGCGCGTGAGCGGCGGATCGCATCCGACACCACGCGCACCGCCTCGTCCTGGCCGACGACGCGCGCGTGCAGCTTGTCTTCCATGTGCAGCAGCTTGTCGCGTTCGCCCTGCAGCATCTTGGACACAGGTATTCCAGTAGCCCGCGACACCACCTCGGCGATTTCCTCGGCGCCGACTTCGGTGCGCAAGAGCTTGAACGCGGGCTTGCCTTCGCCCGCCACTTCGGCCTGCTTCAGCTGCGCTTCGAGCTGCGGCAGCTTGCCGTACTGGATCTCGGCGAGCTTGTCGTACTGGCCGCGGCGTTGCAGCTCGGCCATTTCGCCTCTCAATCGATCAATTTCTTCCTTGATGTGCGCGGAACCCTGCACCTGCGCCTTCTCGGCCTTCCACACTTCCTCGAGGTCGGCGTATTCGCGGCCGAGCTTGTCGATTTCCTCTTCCAGCAGGCCGAGGCGCTTCTTCGACGCCTCGTCGGTTTCGCGCTTCACCGCCTCGCGCTCGATCTTGAGCTGGATGATGCGGCGGTCGAGCTTGTCCATCGACTCCGGCTTGGAATCGATTTCCATCTTGATGCGCGCAGCGGCCTCGTCGATCAGGTCGATCGCCTTGTCGGGCAGGAAGCGGTCGGTGATGTAGCGATGGCTCAACTCCGCCGCGGCGACGATGGCCGGGTCGGTGATGTCGACGCCGTGGTGCAGCTCGTACTTCTCCTGCAGGCCGCGCAGGATGGCAATGGTCGATTCGACCGAGGGCTCGTCGACCAGCACCTTCTGGAAGCGGCGTTCGAGCGCGGCGTCCTTCTCGATGTACTTGCGGTACTCGTCGAGCGTGGTCGCGCCGATGAGATGCAGTTCGCCGCGCGCCAGCGCGGGCTTGAGCATGTTGCCGGCGTCGATCGCGCCTTCGGCCTTGCCGGCGCCGACCAGGGTGTGAATCTCGTCGAGGAAGACGATGTAGCGGCCGGCATCCATCGCCAGCTCCTTCAGCACCGCCTTCAGGCGTTCCTCGAATTCGCCGCGGTACTTGGCGCCGGCCAGCAGCGCGGCGAGGTCGAGCACCAGCACCGATTTTCCCTTGAGCGTCTCCGGCACTTCGTCGTTGATAATGCGCTGCGCGAGGCCTTCGACAATGGCAGTTTTGCCGACGCCGGGCTCGCCGATCAGCACCGGGTTGTTCTTGGTGCGGCGCTGCAGGATCTGGATCGAACGGCGGATTTCGTCGTCGCGCCCGATCACCGGGTCGAGCTTGCCGTCGCGCGCGCGCTGGGTGAGGTCGAGCGTGTATTTCTTCAGTGCCTCGCGCTGGCCTTCGGCTTCCTGCGAGCTCACACCCTCGCCGCCGCGCACGGCCTTGATGGCCGATTCCAGCGCCGGCCTCGACGCGCCGTGCTGCTTCAGCAGGCGCCCGGTCTCGCCCTTGTCGTCGAGCGCGGCGAGCAGGAAGAGCTCGGACGCGATGTAGGCGTCGCCACGCTTCATCGCGTCCTTGTCGGTGAGATTCAGCAGGTTGTTGAGCTCGCGCGAAATGCTCACCTCGCCGCCCTGGCCTTCGACCTTGGGCAGGCGGGTCAGCGCCTGGGTCAGCGAGGCCTTCAACGCCGGCACCTGCACGCCGGCGCGCGACAGGATGGCCGCGGCGCCGCCGCCTTCCTGATTGAGAAGCGCCAGCAGCAGGTGCTGCGGCTCGATATAGGCATGGTCGCCGCCGACGGCCAGGCTCTGGGCGTCGGCGAAGGCCTGCTGGAACTGGGTGGTGAGCTTGTCGAAGCGCATGGGGACCTCGTCCTTAAGGTATATTCAATGCCAGCCAGATAGGGCCGCCCCGGCCGATTTCAACCCGCCGCATCCTAAATTCACGCCATGTCCGAACCCCTGCTTGCCTCCGTCGACACCGACGTCGCCCGCGCGCTGGTCGAGGATCTCGGCAACCCTCTCCCGCCCGCGGGCGAGGGAGCAAGCGCTGGGTCCAAGGCGATTAACGACCTCACTGCCCGCCTGATCCCGGCCCATCAGACGGCGCACGCCCGCGTCGTCACCCGCGAAGCGGCGGTGATCGCCGGCCGGCCGTGGTTCGACGCCTGCTTCCGGACGCTCGACCCCGGCTGCGCAATCGAATGGAAGGTGAACGAAGGTGATGCGGTCGCCGCCGGCACGACGCTGGTCGAACTCACCGGCAACGCCCGCGCGCTCTTGACCGCCGAACGCCCGGCGCTGAATTTCCTGCAGACCCTGTCGGCGGTGGCCACCGCGACGCGCCCCTACGTCGAGGCCGTGCGCGGCACCCGCGCCGCCATCCTCGACACCCGCAAGACCCTGCCCGGCTTGCGCCTGGCGGAGAAATACGCGGTGCGCGTGGGCGGCGGGCAGAACCAGCGCATCGGCCTCTACGACGGCATCCTGATCAAGGAAAATCACATCGCCGCGGCCGGCGGCATCGCCCCGGTGCTGGAGGCGGCGTTCAAGCTGGCCGGGGACCGCGTCAGCGTGCAGATCGAAGTGGAAACGCTCGCCCAGCTCGACGAGGCGCTGGCGGCAGGCGCCACGCTCATCCTGCTCGACAATTTCAGCCTCGACGCCATGCGCGAGGCGGTCGCCCTCAATGCCAGCCGCGCCAAGCTCGAAGCCTCGGGCAACGTCACGCTGGAAAACGTGCGCAGCGTGGCGGAAACCGGGGTCGACCGCATTTCCGTCGGCAGCCTCACCAAGCACATCCGGGCGGTGGACCTGTCGATGCGCATCGAGACGCGATGTGCCGGACTGACAGGCTGAGGTGATCACCATCGTCCGTACCGACTACGCCAACCCGGCGCATGCCGCGGCGCTCGTCGACCTGCTCGACCACTACGCGCGCGACCCGGCGGGCGGCGGCACCCCCCTGTCCGACTTCGCGCGCGCCGGCCTGATCGACGCCCTCGCCGCCCGTCCCTTCGTGTTCAGCGTGCTCGCCTTCGACGGCGGCGCGCCTGTCGGCCTCGTCAACGCCATCGAAGGCTTCTCGACCTTTGCCTGCGCGCCGCTGGTGAATATCCACGACGTGGTGGTGCGCGACACCCACCGCGGCCGCGGCCTCGCCGCGCGCCTCTTCGCCGAGGTCGAGGCGATCGCGCGCGAACGCGGCGCGTGCAAGCTCACGCTGGAGGTGCTGTCGGGCAACCGCGCGGCGCGCACGCTCTACGAAAAACTGGGTTTCGACGACTACCGCCTCGATCCGGCGATGGGCGAGGCGAAGTTCATGCAGAAGTGGCTGGACTGAGCCTCAGGCCAGCCAGACCAGCGCCGCCATGCGGCCGGTGACGCCGTCGCGGCGATAGGAATAGAAGGTCTCGGCTTCGCCAAACGTGCAGCGGCCGCCGCCGTGGACCGCACGCACGCCGACACTGCCCAGACGAATCCGCGCCAGCGCATAAATGTCCGCCAGCCACTTGCCGGGCGCGTGCGGCGCGAAGGCGGCGGCGGCCTCGGGATGCCGCGCCACGAAGGCCTCGCGCACCTCCTCGCCCACCTCGAAGGCCTGCGGGCCGATGGCCGCGCCCATCCACGCGAGGATCTCGCCCGGCGGCACCTGCATCGCCGCCACCGTCGCTTCCAGCACGCCGTTCGCCAGCCCGCGCCAGCCGGCGTGCGCCGCGGCGACCACGCTGCCGGCACGGTCGCAGAACAGCACCGGCAGGCAGTCGGCGGTGAGCACGGCGCAGACCTGGCCGCGCGCGCGGGTGAATGCGGCATCCGCTTCGGGGTGGGTATCGCGCCCCAGCTCGACCACGCGGGCGCTGTGCACCTGCCTCAACCAGCCCGGCTCGGCCGGCAGGGATTCGCGCAGGCGCGCGCGGTTGGCGGCGACGTGGTTCGGATCGTCGCCGACGTGATCGCCGAGGTTGAGGCTCGCCCAGGGCGGCTGGCTCACGCCGCCGGCGCGCGTGGTCATGCAAGCCTGCACCGTCGGCGGCGCGGGCCAGTCCGGCCGGATCATGCGTGCCAGTCGGCGCCGCCGCGCAGGGCTTCGAGCAGGGAGGCGAAATCGGGCGGCAGCGGGCATTCCCACTGCATGGACTCGCCCGTGACCGGATGGATCAGCCCCAGGCGCTCGGCGTGCAGGGCCTGGCGCGGGAAGGGAATCTTCAGGTGAGGGCGGCGGCTGGCGGCGTAAATCTGCTCGCCGACCAGCGGGTGGCCGATGTGCTGCATGTGCACGCGAATCTGGTGGGTGCGCCCGGTCTGGAGCCTGCAGCGCAGCAGCGTCACGCCGGGGAAGCGCTCGACCACCTCGTAGTGCGTGACAGCCTCCTTGCCCATGGTGTGCACGGTGCGCTTGGTGCGGTTGTGCGGATCGCGCGCCAGCGGCGCGTCCACCGTGCCGGGGCGGTCGACCTCGCCGTAGACCAGCGCCAGGTATTCGCGCTTGACCGTGCGCGCCTGCAACTGGCGCACCAGGTCGGTGTGCGCGCGCAGCGTCTTGGCGACGACCAGCAGGCCCGAGGTGTCCTTGTCCAGCCGGTGCACGATGCCGGCGCGCGGCAGCTCGGCCACCTGCGGCGCGTGATGCAGCAGCGCGTTCAACAGCGTGCCGTGGCGGTTGCCGCTGCCCGGGTGCACCACCAGGCCCACCGGCTTGTTGATCACCAGCAGCATGGGATCCTCGAACACCACGTCGAGCGGGATCGCCTCCGGCGCGTCCGGCGTGGCGTCCGGGTCGGGCTCGACCTCCACCCGCACCGACTCGCCGCCCAGCACCTTCATGCGGGTCGTGCCCCAGGCATCGTCCACCGCAATCCGGCGCGCGCGGATCCAGTTCTGGATGCGGTTGCGCGAAAATTCGGGCAACAGCGCCGCCAGCGCCAGGTCCAGCCGCTGGCCGCCCTGCTCGTCCGGGATCACCAGCTCGCGGACGTCGCCCTCGTCATTTCCCTTATAATCTGTCGACATATTTTCCGTGTCCGTACCCATGTCCAAGCTCGATTCGTCCGACTCGCGTCCATTCTATCGGCTCGCCGGCCTCAACAGAATGCTCGGCGCCGCGCTCGTCGCCGCCACGCTCGCCCTCGGCGGCTGCGGCCTCCTGCCCGAAGTGCAGGACGAGACCGCGGGCTGGTCGGCACAGCGTCTCTACAGCGAAGCCAAGGACAATCTCAATAGCGGCAACTACGAGCGCGCAGTGAAGCTGTTCGAAACCCTGGAAGCGCGCTACCCCTTCGGCCGCTTCGCCCAGCAGGCCCAACTCGAGATCGCCTACGCCTACTACAAGGACAACGAGCCGGTTTCCGCCATCGCCGCCGCCGACCGCTTCATCAAGCTACACCCGAATCACCCCCACGTCGACTACGCCTTCTATCTGAAAGGCCTTGTCAATTTCAACGACGACCTTGGCTACCTCGGCCAACTGGTCGACCAGGACCTCTCCGAACGCGACCCGCGCGCCGCGCGCGACGCCTTCCTCGCCTTCAAGGAACTCGTCACCCGCTTCCCCGAGAGCAAATACGCGCCGGATTCCACGGCACGCATGAAATACCTCGTCAACGCGCTCGCCAACCACGAGGTCCACGTCGCCAGGTACTACCTCAAGCGCGAAGCCTGGGTCGCCGCCGCCAACCGCGCCAAGGAAGTGCTGAAAACCTACCCCGAAGCGCCCGCGATGGAAGAAGCGCTCGCCATCCTCGTCGTCGCCTACGACAAGCTCAAGCTCACCGACCTGCGCGACGACGCCCGGCGCGTGCTCGCGCTCAACTTCCCCAACAGCAAGTACGCCAGGGGCGTGAGCGTCGAGGGGAAGGCGTGGTATCGGTTCTGGTGATCCGTAGCGGTTGAGCGGGAATTGAAAACGGCGCCCTTGAGACGCCGTTTTGTTTGCCGTGTCGGGTGCCTCGGTTTGGGGCACGGCAGGCACCGTACCCTGTCCGGCTATGGCAATCGGTCCTCACATGGATCGTGTCTGTCCCATTTCCACCCTCCGCTGCGCCGGCAGGGTCCGGCCGAAAAACGCGATCACGGGCATCCTGGCTTGCGGCCAGCGTGTTCGGCGGCCGTCCCCTAAGGAGACCCATCTGAACAAGTCGTTCATTGCGAGTCGCACAGCGACGCGGCAATCCAGAAAGCGCTTGTCGATCAAGGAGCAGGATTGCTTCGCTGTGCTCGCAACGACCCATGGGGGGGCTTGTTCAGGGCTTTCCTAAAGATCGCCCGTTTCTGGCCGCTTTATCCAAGATGCCCCGCCCCGCAGGGTCGACCGCACAGTCCGCGACGCGCGCCGGCCAGGGCAGGCATGCCGTCGCCCCAGTATGCTCCGCAAGCTGACACCGCGAATGGGACCGCATCACGCGTTATGATGGAAACAAAACCGACAGGAGCCCTGCACCATGCGTGCCCAGTTGATGTCCGCCGAACAGCGCATCGCCCTGCTGGAGACGGAACTCCGCCAGCGCGAGCGCGACATCGCCCTGCTCAAGGAAACCGCGCTGGCGGTGGGCAGCGAACTGGACCTCGACAACGTTCTGCAGATGGTGGCCGAGCGCGCCCGTGAACTGATCGACGCGGAGACGGTACTGATTCCGACGCTCAGCGAACATTGCGACGTCTACACCTACAGCGCCGGTGCCGGCGTGCATGCCGACGAGATCGTCGGCGAATCGCTTCCGCTCGACTTCGGCGTGTGCGGCTGGGTCTGGTCGCATCGTCGGCCCTGGTGGCGCGGCGTGCTCGACGAATTGTCCCCGCAGGAACGCAACCAGTGGGAAAGGAAGGTTGGCACGCTGATCCTCGTTCCGCTGGTGGGACGCGAACACTTCCTCGGCGGCATCGCCGGCATGAACAAGCGCACCGGCGAGGATTTCAGCGAAAAGGATCTCGACCTGCTGACCCTGTTCGCCGGCCAGGTCGCGATCGCGATCGAGAACGCCATGGCGATGAAGCAGGTGCGCGAGGCCCAGCAGGCCGCGGAGGCGTACCAGGTCCGGCTCGAACAACTCAACAAGCGCCTCGTCGCGGTCAATCAGGAACTCGAATACCTGTCGCTCTACGACCAGCTCACCCAGTTGCCCAATCGCTCCCTGCTGCGCGATCGCCTGCACGAGCGCATGGCGGCCGCAAGCGCCAGCCATCCGCTGGCGGTACTGCTGGTCGACCTCGACCGCTTCCAGGACGTGAACGACACGCTCGGCCACGAGGAAGGCGACCGCCTGATCCGCGCCGTTGCCGAGCGTTTCAAGGCGGTTGCCGGGCCGGCCGCGACGCTGGGGCGGATCGGCGGCGACGAGTTCCTCGTCATCCTCACCGACACCGGCGGCCAGCACGCGATCGCCGCCGCGGGCGGGCTGCAGGAAAGCCTGCGCCGCCCCATCGACCTGAGCGGACACAGCGTTGCGGTCACCGCCAGCATCGGAGTCGCCCTGTATCCCGAGCACGGCGGCGACGTGACCACGCTGCTGAAGCATGCCGACGCGGCCATGTACGCGGCCAAGCGCCAGAAGAACGACGTTCAGCTCTACAGCGAGCATCTCGCCGAGATGAGCTCAGGCCGCCTCAGCCTCGTCAGCGACCTGCGACAGGCCCTGCAACGGCAGGAATTCCAGCTCGCCTACCAGCCCAAGATCGCGCTCGCCCGTCAGACCATCGTCGGTTTCGAGGCGCTGGCGCGCTGGCCCCACAAGATCCGCGGCTTCGTCCCCCCCGAAATGTTCATCAGCGCCATGGAGCAGACGGGCCTGATCCACGACTTCACCTGCTGGGCGATCGACCGTGCCGCCGAACAATGCGCGCAGTGGCGGCAACGGGGCTGGGGCGTGCAGGTCGCGGTGAACGTGCCGGTGACCGTCATTCTCGAGTCGCGTTTCGTCGACCACCTGCGGAACGTGCTGGAACGGCACCCCATCCACAACGGCCTGATATTCGAAATCACCGAAAGCCTGTTCCTCAGCGACTACGATCGTCTGTCCGGCCTGCTGAACCAGATCCGCAGCCTCGGCGTGAGATTCTCGATCGACGACTTCGGCACCGGACACTCCTCGCTCTCGCGCCTGCGCCGGCTGCCTGTGAGCGAACTCAAGATCGACCGCTCCTTCGTCATGGACATGGAAAAAAGCCGCGACGACCTCACCATCGTCGAGTCGACCATCCAGCTCGCCCACAACCTCGGCCTGCTGGTGGTCGCCGAAGGCGTCGAGAACGCGGCGATTCTGCAGCACCTCGCCCGGCTCGAATGCGATCTGGTGCAGGGCTTTCACCTCGGCCGCCCGATGCCGCCCGACGAGGTCACGACGTTCGTCGAGCAGGGCCCGTGGCGCGTCGAGCCGCTCGACATGGAGCGCCGGTCGGCAGAGGGTTGAGACTGCAGCGCGGGCACGTCAAGGCATGCTCGCGCCTGGCTTCTTCCATGGCACGCGTCCAGCGGACGTCACGGGGGTAAAGCTCAACGCTCCCGCAAGCTCTCATCCCCATACTGCATCAACGGACTGAGGAAATACTCGATCACGCGCCGCGTCCCCGTCTTCACCTCGATCGTCACCGCCATGCCCGGCGACAGCCGCACGGCCTTGTTTTCCACCTGGATCGTGTCGCGGGCAAGCTTCACCCGCGTGGCGTAGACCAGCCCCAGCTTGTCGTCCTGGATGGCGTCGGACGAGACCTGGGTGACCGTGCCGTGGATCGTGCCGTACTTGGTGAACGGAAAGGTCTCCACCTTCACCTCGGCGTCCTGGCCCGGATTCACGAAGCCGATGTCCTTGTTGGGCAGCATGGCTTCGACTTCGAGCACCTTGTCCCGGGGCACGATGACCATCAGCGGCTGCGCGGGGGTCACGACGCCGCCCACCGTATGCACCGCCAGCTGCTGCACCGTTCCGCCCACGGGTGCCGTCAGGCGCATCAAGCGGTTGCGCTGGTCGGCCTTGACCTGTTCCTGCTCCAGGGATGCCGCCCGCTGCGAGGCCAGATTGTGCTGATCGAGCAGTTGCCGGCGGGTTTCGGCGGCAAGCGTGGCTTGTTGCTGCCTGGCTTCGGCAAGTGCCGCCCGGATTTCCGCGACCTTGGCCCGGCTGCTCGCCAGATCCTGTTCCTGCTCGATGCGCGCCTGCTCGCGCTCCAGATAGCCGTGCTGGGAGATGAAGTTCTCCTTCACCAGCTTCTGGTAATCCTGCGCGCGCTGGCGGGCGATCGGCACGGTCTGCTCCAACTTGGCGACCTGCTCCTGGGTCGCCTGCAACTCCGCCTGACGGCGGGCGATTTCGGTCTGCAACTGTAACCGCCGCGCCTGGTATTCCTGGAACTGCCCGTTCGTCTGGCCCTGCTCCGCGAGCAGGCGTGCGGCATCGACGCCGTCCAGCGGCGCCAGTCTGGGTGCGGCACCGCTTGCCAACGACGCCAGCAGCGCCTGGGCTCGCAAGGCCTCCAGCCGCGCCGTCAGGGCCTCGTTGCGCAGGCGTTCGCTGTCGGCCGCGGTCGTGGTGGCGTCGAGCTCGATCAGGATCTGCCCCGGCGTGACTTCCTGTCCGTCGCGCACGTGGATCGCCTTCACCACCGAGGTTTCCATCGGCTGGATGAGCTTGGTGCGGTCGTTGGGAATGATCTTGCCGATCGCAGTGGCCACTACGTCGATGCGGCCGAACGTCGCCCAGAGAACCGCAATCAGGGCGAAGGCCATGATGAGCCACAGCGCGATGCGGGGGGCGGGATGGACGGGGGTGTCGCGCAAGGCCAGCGCGGCGGGCAGGAACTGCGCCTCGTGCGATTGCAGCTCAGGAGCGTCTGTCTCTTTGCGCTGCGACCAGGCGTGGCGGAAGATGCGGGCGTAGCGCTTGAAGAGGTCGATCAAGGCGTGCAGCTTCAGCATGATGGCCCCCAGTTGCGTTTTAAGCTTTTTGTACATACAGTTCGTCCATGCGCATCGAATTCGATACGGCCAAGAATGAACGGAACATCCGGGAACGCGGCCTGTCGTTTGAGCAGGTGGCGGAATTTGATTTTGAAACGGCATTGATCGAAACCGATGACCGTCACGATTATGGCGAGGCGCGGATGACTGCCATGGGCAAGCTCAACGGCAGCCTGCATGTGCTGATTTTCACGATGCGCGGAGAAGCCTTGCGCGTCATCAGCTTGCGCAAGGCAAATGAACGCGAGGTACGAAGATATGAGCAAGCGGCCTGATCCTGAACTGTTGGACGACGAGAATCCGGAATTGACGGGCGAATGGTTCAAGCGCGCCAAACGCTTCACCGAACTTCCGGAAGCCCTCCAGGCCGCGTTGTCCAAACGCACGCGCGGCCCGCAAAAAGCGCCGGTCAAGGAGCGCATCACGATCCGCCTCTCGCCCGAGGTGGTGGCGCCGTTTCGCGCTACCGGCGACGGCTGGCAGACCCGGCTCGACGCAGCGCTGAAAGACTGGCTCAAGACCCACACGCCCGGCTGACCCTCAGCCTGCCTGCAGCCGATGCAGGCGGGAGTAATGCCCTGCCTCGTGCTGCAGCAACTCGGCGTGCGTCCCCGCCTCGACGATCTGCCCGTGGTCCATCACCAGGATGCGGTTCGCATGGCGCACGGCCGACAGGCGATGGGCGATGATGATGACGGTGCGGCCCTGGCAGATGGCCTGCATGTTGTTCTGGATGATGCGTTCGGATTCGTAATCCAGCGCGCTGGTCGCTTCGTCGAAGATCAGGATGCGCGGCTGCGTCATCAGGGCGCGCGCAATGGCGATGCGCTGGCGCTGGCCGCCCGAGAGGGTCGAGCCGTGTTCGCCCACCAGGGTGTCGTAGGCCTCGGGCAGTTCCAGGATGAACTCGTGCGCGCCGGCGAGTTTGGCTGCGGCAATCACCTGTTCCAGCGGCGCGCCGGGGTCGGCGAGCGCAATGTTCTCGCGCAGGGTGCGGTTGAACAGCACGTTCTCCTGCAGCACCACGCCGATCTGCCGCCGGAGGCTCGCGGCGTCGACCAGGGTCAGGTCCATGCCGTCGATCAGCACCCGGCCGCGCTCCGGCACGTACAGGCGCTGGATCAATTTGGTGAGCGTGCTCTTGCCCGAACCCGAGCGGCCGACGATGCCGATGACTTCGCCCGGCGCAATGTCGAGGCTGATGTCCTTGAGCACTTCGGGCGTATCCGGCCGGTAGCGGAAGCGCACCTGGTCGAAGCTGATCCGCCCGGCTATGGGCGGCAGGCTGCTCTTGGCACCGGCGGTTTCGGTCGGCGCGTTGAGGATGTCGCCCAGGCGCTGGATGGAAATCCCGGTCTGCTGGAAGTCGGTCCACAGCTGGGCCAGCCGCATGATCGGCTGCGCCACCCGGGCCGCCAGCATGTTGAAGGCGATGAGCTGGCCGACGCTGAGCTGGCCTTCGATCACCAGCCGTGCGCCCAGCCACAGGGTGCCCACGGTGACGAGCTTGCCCACCAGGTTGGTGCTTTCGTGCGCCAGGGTGGACACGGTTGCGGACTTGAACCCGGCCGACACGTAGCCGGCCAGCTGGGCATCCCAGCGGCGCTGCATCTGCGGCTCGACCGCCATGCTCTTCAAGGTATCGATGCCCGATACGGTTTCCACCAGGAAGGCCTGGTTCTCGGCGCCGCGGTTGAATTTCTCGTGCAGGCGCGCACGCAGGACCGGGGTCACCAGCAGGGCGATCACGAAATACAGCGGCAGCGAGGCGAGCACGACCAGCGTCAGCCAGCCGCTGTAGAACAGCATCACGCCGATGAACACGACCGTGAACAGCACGTCGAGCACGACGGTGATCGAATTGCCGGTGAGGAAGGCGCGGATGTTCTCCAGCTCGCGCACGCGGGCGACCGAATCGCCCACGCGGCGCGCCTGGAAGTAGCCCAGCGGCAGCGCGAGCAGGTGGCGGAACAGGCGCGCGCCCAATTCCACATCGATGCGGCTGGTGGTGTGGGCGAACACGTAGCTGCGCAGGCCCGAGAGCACGACCTCGAAGATCGACACGACCAGGAGGCCGATCGCAATGACGTCGAGCGTGGTCAGCCCCCGGTGCACCAGCACCTTGTCCATCACCACCTGGAAGAACAGCGGGGTGACCAGGGCAAACAGATTCAGCACGAAGGACACCAGCAGCACTTCGCCCAGGAGCTTGCGGTATTTGACGACGGCGGGGATGAACCAGGTGAAGTCGAACTTCGCCATTTCGCCGATCAGCGAGGCACGCGAGGTGAAGAGGATCAGCTCACCGGTCCAGCGTGCCAGTAGTTCATCGCGCGTCACGATTTGAGGCCGTTCGGCCTTCGGGTCGTGGATCAGCGCCTTGTCGGCGTCGAAGCGGGCGAGGATGAAGTAGCCGCCGTTATTGTCCACGGCCATGGCCGGCAGCGGGGTCCGGTCTAGGCGGTCGAGCGTGGTCTTGACCGGTTTCGCCTGCAAACCCAGGTGCTTGGCGGCGAGCAGGATTTCGGTCTGGCCGAATGCTGCGCCGGATGCCTTGAACTGATGTGCAAGCTGGTCGGCGTCGGCGGCAATCTGGTGAAAGCGCGCGAGCATGACCAGGCAGGTGAGGCCGGTGTCCATTTGTCCGGGAATTGCTTCTTGCTCGGGCTGCATAAGTTACCGTTCAGGACTGGGCTGGGTGCTGCGTCGCTACGCGACCGGCAACGATGCGCCCAGTGTTTAAACTACGGGACACCTCGCGGCGGTTGCCAACCTGCACAACCAGGGTCACCAAGGTGTCGTCGCGAATGTCGCAAATCACCCGGTAGTCGCCTACGCAATAACGCCATAGCCCGCCCAACGGCCCAACCAATGCCTTGCCGGTGCTGCGCGGGCCATCCAGGAGGGCGATGCGCTCATCCATGAAATCGACGATCTGCCGGGCAATCTGTTTGCCGAGTTTGCGTAGCTGCTTGCTGGCCGTTTCGGTGTATTCAATCTTCCAGGCCAAGGTCTTTTCTCACCTGCTGCGCGGAATGAACCTTCTCCTGACCCTTGCGGACGCGCTCCAGCACTTCGGCCGCCAGGTAATAGTCTTCCATTTCATCGAGCCCGCGTTCGATCAGTTCGCGCAGATAGAACGCCTTGGTACGGCCGGTCTTTTCTGCCAGAAAGTCCAGCCTTTGTTCCGTTTCGGGTGCCAGTCGAATCGAGGTGGCCATGTCACGCCCTCCAAGTTTGAATACAAGTATTCGATGTATCACACGATGGAGGGCGTGGGCGCATGACAACCGCCTTACTGCCAGTTCGCCGCGATCACGCCCGCCAGCGCGTCCTGGTAGTTCTGCGGCAAGGTAGTCTGCCCGGCCGCCGGCGGTGCGAAGCTCGCCATGGCAGTCACCAGGTTCTCCACCTGGCTGGACAGCAGGGTCTTGGCGCCGTCGGTGGTCTTGAACTGTTCGACGCGGTACGCGCTGCCGAGATACCAGTCCTTGTTCACCAGCTTGTCGCCGGTGCCGATGATGCTGGTTTCGAGGTTGTTGCCCACTTTCTGGAACCAGAGTTGATCAGCGGCAATACCCGTCAGGAACTGCGCGACATCGGTGTTGCCGGCGGTGGAATCGTTCTCGACAACGGTATCGGCGGCATACCCACGGCCCAGAACATAGGTGTCGTTGCCCGTGCCGCCGGTCAGGGTGTCGGCTCCGCCGAAGCCTTCCAGCGTATCGTTGCCCGCCGCGCCGCTGAGGTTGTTGACTGCACCGTTGCCCTTGAGCACGTTGTTGAGCGAATTGCCGATGCCGTTGATCGCACTGGTGCCGGTGAGCGTGAGATTCTCGACGTTGCTGGCAAGTGTCAGCGTGACGCTCGACTCGACGGTGTCGATGCCTTCGTTGGCGTTCTCGGTGACGATGTCGGTGGATACGTTGACGACGTAGGTGTCGTCGCCCGTTCCGCCGCGCATGGTGTCGTTGCCCAGGCCGCCATCGAGGCGATCGTTGCCCGCGCCGCCGGTCAGGATGTTGTTGGCGCTGTTGCCGATCAGGATGTTGTCGAGCGCGTTGCCGGTGCCGTTGATGGCGCTGGTGCCGGTGAGGGTGAGGTACTCGACGTTGGAGGCCAGGGTGAGCGTGACGCTGGACTCGACGGTATCGATGCCCTCGTTGACATACTCGGTTACAACATCGGTGGAGACGTTGACGACGTAGGTGTCGTTACCGGTACCGCCCCGCATGGTGTCGCTGCCACTGCCGCCATTGAGCCGGTCGTTGCCTGCTCCGCCAATCAGGGTGTTGTTCGCGCTGTTGCCGGTGAGCACGTTGTCCAGCGCGTTGCCAGTGCCGTTGATGGCGCCAGTGCCGGTCAAGGTGAGATTTTCGACGTTGTTGGCCAGGCTATAAGTCACTGAACTCTGTACCAGATCGGTGCCTTCGTTGGCGAGTTCGGTGACGATGTCGCCCGTGTTGTCGACGACATAAGTGTCGTTGCCGGCGCCACCTATCAGGGTGTCGGCCCCGCTGCCGCCGGTCAGCGTATTGTTCGCGCTGTTGCCGGTGATGACATTGTTCAGCGAGTTGCCGGTGCCGTTGATCGCACTGGTTCCGGTCAGGACCAGGTTCTCGACGTTGTTGGCAAGTGTGAGCGTCACGCTCGACTCGACGGTATCGATGCCCTCGTTGGCGTTCTCGGTCACGACGTCGGTCGAAACGTTGACAACATAGGTGTCGTTGCCGGTACCGCCGCGCAGGGTGTCGCTGCCCAGGCCGCCATCGAGGCGATCATTGCCTGCGCCACCGGTCAGGATGTTGTTGGCGCTGTTGCCGATAAGAGTGTTGTCGAGGATGTTGCCGGTGCCGTTGATGGCGCTGCTGCCGGTGAGGGTGAGGTTCTCGACGTTGTTTGCGAGCGTGTACGTCACACTGGCCTGCACGCTGTCGTGGCCTTCGTTGAGGTTCTCGATAATGACATCGGTGGCGCTGTCGACAATGTAGATGTCGTCACCCGTGCCGCCTCTCAGGGTGTCGTTGCCGGTACCGCCATCCAGCCGATCGTTGCCGGCGTTGCCGTTCAGCGTGTCGTTTCCCGCCAGGCCGTTGAGGGTGTCGTTACCCGCACCGCCATTCAGTGCGTCGACACCCGAGGTGCCGTTGAGCGTGAGGTTCTGCACGCTGACGGTGATGTCGAAGATATCGGATGCGGTCAGGTTGCCGATATCGGTTGCGGTCACGCGCACACTGATTGTGCCAAGGGTGCTCGGCGTGCCGCTGAAGGTGCGTGTTGCCGCATCGAAGCCAAGCCACGGCGGGAGCGCGCTGCCGTCGGCGAGGGTGGCGCTGTAGGTCAGCGTATCGCCGGCATCGGGGTCGGTGAAGGCGTTGGCAGGTACGGCGTAGCTGAAGGCGCCGCCCTGGGCTGCAGTTTGATCGGGCAGCGCCATCGACAACACGGGCGCGCGGTTGTTCAGTATGGACTGAACCCTTGCCAGATCCCAACTGGTGCCCTCATAGAACCGTATTTGTTCGACCGAGTAAGGCGTGAGGCCTTCATTGTCCAGATAGTTCAGGATTGTCAGCGTGTCGGCAGTCCCCCCTATCGACAGCACCAGGTCATTCCCGATCCGGCTTACTTGCATGTCGGCAGGAACAACCGTCCAGTCGAACTGCACGGCGTCGATCTTGGCTGCGGTCGTGTCGTAACTGTTGACCATGTCCTTTCCGGAACCCCTGCCGAATACGTAGGTGTCGTTGCCCGCCCCGCCCGTCAAAACGTTCGACGCCGCGTTGCCGGTGAGGGTGTTGTCGAGCGCGTTACCGGTCGCGTTGATGGCAGCATCCCCGGCAAGCGTGAGGTTCTCGACGTTGTCGGGCAGCGCGAAGCTCACGGTCGACTCTACGGTATCGATGCCGGCATTGAGGTGCTCGACGATCACGTCCTGGCTGCTGTCTAAGTAATAACGGTCGTTCCCTGTTCCACCAAGCAACGTGTCCTGGCCTGCTCCGCCATCAAGACGGTCGTCGCCCCCACCGCCCTGCAATCTGTCAGCGCCGGCTCCGCCAAACAAATGAGCGCCATACCAGGCACTGCTCCTCGCAATTCTGAGGTCGTTATCCCGTTCGTCGCCGGCTAGCGTGACATTGCCTTCGCCAGTAAGGGCAAAGATCTCGATGTTGGGCATGCCGAGATCGGCAATACGGATTTCAAGGCCCGCGTCAGTGGCCGCCGTCTTGAATTCGACCCGGTCGTTGCCTTCGTTTGCCAGTTCAACGACCCTGTCGTTCAAGCCCACCACGTAGACGTCGTCCCCCGTGCCCCCTGCCAGGATGTTGGCAGCGGGATTTTGCGAACCATCCAGAAAATTGTTTCCCGCGTTGCCCGTCCCGCTGATCAGATCACTTCCCAGAAGAACCAGCCGCCCTCCTCCGCCCAGCACGTAGTCAATCGTGCTCCGGATCTCGTAGGGCGTGCCGATGATCCGGTCGCCCGGGTTATCAACGATCACGATATTCCCGGCCTGTGCGTAGACCGTGTCGGCACCTTTGCCGCCATCCACCACAATTCCGCCGAGAAATGGCGCGCTCCTGCTCACGATCACATTGTCGAGGTCGTTCCCCGTCGCGTAGATCGTCTGGAACGCGGGATAGGAGCCATTGTGATTGAGGTCCAGTTTCTCCACGTTGTCCGGCAGCTTGCCGCCCGTGGGGCTGATCCATGTGTCGAACCCCTCGTCCGGGTTCTCGAAAATTTGCGCTACGTAGCCCCGAACGTCCCACGAATACATTTGGGCCATGCCATAGTAGGTGTCGTTTCCCTTGCCACCGTAGCCCGAATCCAATCCCCCCTTCCCCTCCAGGAAGTTATCCCCATCGTTTCCTGTCAGCACGTTGTCCAACTCATTGCCGATCGCATCGATATGCAGTGGTCCGGTCAGCGTAAGATTTTCCACATTGGTCGGCAGAATGTAGGTGCGCGAAGCCAGGACGGTGTCGGCCCCGGAATTGCCGGCTTCCGAAATGGTGTCCTGCTCGTTGTCAACGACATATACATCGTCACCCGGCGTCCCGGTGAATGCCTCCGGCACATGGAAAACCACGCGTGCGGCGATTTCGGCCGCGTCCCAGACCGGCCCGTTCCCGTCGTCGAACTCGATACGCTCGATCGGCGAGTCGGCACTGCCAAAATAGTCCGAGATCGTAATCTGGTCGCGGCCACCGTCGATGACCAAGGTCAGATCATCGGTGCCAAGCACATCGTCGATGCGATAGAGCGCCACATGCTCCGGCAAAACGCCCGCCTTCAGCCTGAGCACATCATTGATTCCGCCACTGTCCCAAACGCCGTCGCGCTCGTCTCCCCTGCCAAAGCGGTAGGTATCGTTGCCCAGCCCCCCGTACATGCGGTCATTGCCGGCGCCGCCGTCCAGTACGTCATCGCCCGCTTCGTAGAGAACACTCGTGGCGTCATCCAGCCAGGCGCCATAGCCCAGCAACCGGTCATTGCCCGCGCCACCATAGAGCTTGTCGCTGCCCAAGCCCCCCTGAATATCGTCGTCACCATCGCCGCCGAAGAGAGTGTCGTTACCGGCCTTGCCATTGATGGAATCGTTACCGCCATGTCCATTCAAGGCGTCGTTGCCTGCCCCGCCCGCCAGCAAATCATTCGCAGCCCCGCCGTACAGCGCACCGTCGCCGGACCCATTCGCCAGGGTCAGATTCAACGGCGTGTCGAGCGCATCGGCCACCAGTGATTCCAACTCCAGCTCCTCCCCATTAGCGAATTGCAGGGTCGTAGTGCCTGTGGTGAAAAATGGGCTGTTCAGTCTGAGTACACCCCCATCGTCCAGTGCGATTCTCAGTTCCACGTATTGAACGCCCGCACCGTCCGTTTTCATGGACGCGGAGAGGCCGCCGGCGCCCAAACCGCTTGCGGCCAGCAGGATCGTGTTGCGCCCTTCAATGTCGAAGATCGTGTCGCCGCCCGTTACGTTGACATAGATGTCGTTGCCCTTCCCCCCCGCCAGCATGTCAGTGCCCAGTCCGCCGTCGAGGATGTCGTCCCCCTCATCGCCTTCAAGGATGTCGTCCCCTTCTCCTCCCAAAAGGATGTCGTTTCCACCGTAACCCTTGAGCCTGTCGTTGCCCGACCCACCGATCAGGAGGTCGTCTCCATCGGTGTCGGGACTGTTGCCGTCCCCATAGAGCAGATCATCGCCGTCCCCGCCGTCCAGCACGTCGTTGCCGCCAGATCCATACAGGACATCATTGCCGTCGCCGCCATAGAGGTAGTCGTCGCCCTGAGGCGTGCCCGGGATATCGTTGTCGCCCATCAGCACATCGTTCCCGGCCCCGCCCACGATCACGTCGTTGCCCCCGTCGCCCCGGGCAAGGTCGTTCCCCGTTCCGGCAAACATCAGGTCGTTCCCTCCGCCCCCGAACAGCGCATCGTCGCCGTCCCCGCCATAAAGCGTGTCGTTGCCGTCGTCCGGCGCGGCCGTATCGCCATCGCCGACCAGCAGATCGCCGCCGTCCGCCCCGACGATGACATCGTCGCCGCTGCCGCCATACAGCGCGTCGTATTCCTGCCCACCCAGCAGCAGGTCGTTGCCCGCTGACCCGTACGCGGTGTTCTGAACCAGGCCCGGGCTGTAAATCTGATCGTTGACGCCGTCATCCCCCAGGGCGAGCGCCATGGGGTCATCAACCAGGCCGTCGACATGGATCTGATCGTCACCGCCCCCGGCGTAAAAAATGTTCCGGCCGGCGTCGGGGCCGGTGCCGATCATGCGGTCCGAACCTTCGGTTCCAAAGGCGGTGATTCCAACCAGTGCATAGATGTCGGAACTTGCGGCTGGCGTGGTAATCGTTGGGGCGGACCCGGTGGCGAGTTCGATACCCAGCTCGCCCGGGCTCCAGCCCCGCACAAGAACGGTGTTGTCGCCTTTGCTGATGAGGAGCCGGGTTTCGCCGGAGACGGTGCTTGTGCTGTAGCTGATGCCGTTGTGCTGGTCGATCCAGATGCTGCTGCCGGCGGTGTGGTGCCATTTGCCGGACGGGATGCCGGTGCTGCCTTTGGCTTCGACGGTGCCGAATTTGATGACGCCTGAGCCGTCTGAATCGAGGACGGTGTCGTAGCCGTCGCCTGCGTTGATGACGTAGGTGTCGAAGCCCGCCCCGCCTTCGAGGTGGTCGTTGCCGCCGTTGCCGGTGAGGGTATCGTTTCCACCACCCCCGTACAGGTTGTCTCTCAGTTCGCTGCCTGTGAGCGTGTCGGCGTTGTTTGAGCCGAACACGATCTGGTGATTGGCAGTGGTGGTGAGGTCGATACCGTCTATCGTGAGCTTCAGCGGGCTGCCGCTGACGATCGCGGAATGGTCGATGAAGTCCCAATCCCCCGAGATGCTGTAGCTGTCCCATTTTTCCAGATAGGGTTTGTTGTCGCGGTCAAGAATCCCCAGCAGATCGTCGTCTGCATCTTCCGCGCCCACGTCGTATTTCAGCTTCCACGACAACATGGCGGCGCGGTCTTTGAGGTACTGGCTGGTGAGGCTGCCGGTGCCGCTGGCGGGGTCGTAAAGATTGAGTTCGCCGTTGGCATTGTGGCTGGCGTAGATACTTGCGTCGCCCGTTATGGCGAACGGCACAAGATTGGCGAGTGCGTAGCGGTAGGCCAAGCCTTCGGCGGTGTCCGCCTGGGCTTTGGCGGCGATGGCGGCGCCGCCAAATTCAGTCAGGGGCTGGATGGTAAGCAGTCCTTCAGATTGCTGATAAAGCATGGTCTGCTTGATGTCGCCGATCAGACCATACAGCGATTCACGGTTGTCTTGCGCAATCAACCCGGTTCCGGTGAATAGCCGCCCCAGGGCACCAACGACGGCTTCGAGGCTGAAGGCGGTGTCATTGCTGGCGGCTTCGAATAGGGGATTGAGTTTGGCAAGCACGGCAGATGGCGTGCCATTCTTGAGGCTGTCGTCCAGTTGGATGAGCAGGTCATAGACGGCGAGGGAGTCGGTCATCTGGCTCCCGCCGTGGCCGAAGGCATCCTGCACAAAGGTGTCTTGCTCAATGAATATCGCTTCATGCGCGCCGGTCTGATACAAGCCTGGACCGTTCATGGTGACGATTTCAGGATTCTTGTCGCCGTAGAGGTTGAGGTTGTTGCCGGTTTCAAACGATGCAGCGCCGCCCAGCATGCCAAACAGGTTGCGGATATTGGTGGCAGCATTGCCGGATACTCCGGCGATGCTGCCGGTGGCAAAGCCCGCGCTGTTGATCTTGAACACATCCGCCCCAGCACCGGCAAACAGTCTGTCGAAAACATCGGCCAGATGCCCGCCCAGGCTGTGGCCGGTGACGGTGATGCCTTTGGCGATAATGTCTGCTGCCAGGCCAAGGCCTGTTTGCCGTGCGTCGCTGAACAGGGTGGTGGAAGATTCGAACTGGATAGTTCTGACCCGGCCGCTGGGTTCGTCGATGATGATGTCGGTACGCCCGCGTAGATAGACCAAATAGGCGTCCGCCGCCATGTTGAAAATCGGGACGAACTGCCCAGCCTTGGCCAAAGCATAGGCGGCGGTTTCGTCCGTGAGCGTGATCAGCTTAGCCGCAGTGTAGGCGCTGGTTGAGGTGATGCGTTTCCACTCGTTGTAGAGATCGACGGTCTGATCGATGACCACGCCGTCGGCGACGATGTCGGCTATGTCGGCAATCAGCAGGTCGGTGGAATTGATGAGCGCCTGCGGCTCGGTGCCGCGGATGGCGAGCACGTAGCCGCCGCCTGCATCCAGGCTCTTGAACAGGGTGGAGGAAAAGCCGCTGGCGGTGTTGGGCTGGTGGGCGCCGGGGACGACTGACCAGTGCAAGATCAACTCATCCGCTTGAGCAATGCTGAAGGACATTTTGTTGTAATCAGGGTTCGTGTTTGTAACGGCGTCTTTTAATGACAGCGGTGAATCAAAGCTGGCATAACTTGCTTCTGCCAATTGAGCCAACTCAAAGAATTGTTTCGCGTTAATCATTTGCCTTCTCCCGATTTCCAAAATTGATAAACCGTCTGATAAAACTCACGAGTAATAGACGACGCACCCTCTGTAGCTGTTTTGCCACTTACGCTGCATCCTTGGGTAAATCCAAACACCAAAGTTTGCCGCCAACCTTCGAGCGCTCCACCTGAAACAAAATTTGCCCTATCACTACCCGGAGCGAAGCTGACTGCACGGGCGATTAAGTCCCCAGTTTCTGCGTCGTAGAATTTCTCCTCAGTACTATTCATCGAAAGAAAAATCTTTTCACGAGTCACATCTATATAGAATCGCTGGGTGTACCAGCTGCGCCGAGTATTTGCGGGCAGCTTCTCCACTAGCGATTTTTTTGTCTGCCTATAGGTAACCCTATCAGGGGCTAGACTTTCTTTTAGCGCCTCCATCACCCCCGGATTCTCCTTAACCCACTGCTCCGGCGTCTTGTAAACCCAGAACCCCGCCTCGGTCGCGCAGTAGTACTTGTGCATGGCCAGCGTGGGAATCAAATCCCAGAACACCAGGTTGTACATGGCGAAGGCGGCCACACCGCCCCACACCCAGCCCCTGCGCCCGCGCTTCTTCGCCCAGCGCGCGGCCAGCCACACGACCAGTGCACTGATGGCGAGATACAGGCCGATGACGAATAGAACGACTAGACCGAGCATTACGCCGCCTCCTTCCAGGTTGATTCAATTGCTATCCCACCCACCAGCAGGTCGTCGCCCGCGCCACCCAGCAGGATGTCGGCGCCGTTCATGCCGCGCAGTTCATCATTGCCTTCGCCGCCATCGAGGTAATCCTCATAGGGCAGGCCTGGCTCGGTTTCGTATATCGATTCGCCCGCCAGGGTGTCGGCCCCCAGACCGCCGATGATCACGTCGTTACCCGCGTTGCCAATGACGGTGTCGTCCCCCGTCCCCGCAAAAATCAGGTCGGCTCCGCCTCCGCCAAAAATGACATCGTTGCCATCCCCGCCATAGAGGGTGTCGTCGCCGTCGTCTGCCGCGGCGGTATCCTGGTCGCCCACCAGCAGGTCGCCTCCGTCCGCGCCGACGAGGCCATCGTCGCCGCTACCGCCATGCAGCGCGTCAAACTCCCTGCCGCCCAGCAGCAAGTCGTCGCCCGCGCCACCGTAGGCGGTGTTCTGAACCAGGCTGGGGCTGTAGATTTGATCGTTGATGCCGTCTTCGGCCATGGCCAGTGCCAGGGGGTCGGCCACGAGGCCGTCAACGTGGATCTGGTCGTCGCCACCATTCGCATGAAAAAGATTCCAGCCGGCATCGGGCCCGGTGCCAATCATGCGGTCGCCTGTTTCGGTGCCATAGGCAGCAATGCCGACAAGGGCGTTTATGTCGGCGCCCACAACCGGCGCGGTGATCGCGGGGGTGCTGGCGCTCAGCACGATCCCAAGTTCGCCCTCAGACCAGCCTTTGACGAGAACGTTGCTGTCGCCTTTGTGGACAAGAAGCTGGGTTTCGCCGTTGACGACACGCCTGGTGTAGGTGATGCCGTTCTGGCGGTCGGTCCAGGTGTCGCTGCCTGCGGTGTGGATCCATTTTGAGGGATCGAGTCCGGTGCTGCCTTTGGCTTCGAGGGTGCCGAATTTGACGACGCCCGAGCCGTCGGTGTCGAGGACGGTGTCAAAGCCGTCGCCGGGGTTGATGACATAGGTGTCGAAGCCCGCGCCGCCTTCGAGGTGGTCGTTGCCGCCTTTGCCGGTGAGGGTGTCGGCGCCGGCGCCGCCGTAGAGGTTGTCACGCAGGGCGTCGCCGGTCAGAGTGTCCGCATTCTGCGAACCGAACACGATCTGGTGATTGGCAGTGGTGGTGAGGTCGATACCGTCTATCGTGAGCTTCAGCGGGCTGCCGCTGACGATCGCGGAATGGTCGATGAAGTCCCAGTCCTCCCTGATCGTCCAGCTGTCCCATTCTTCGGTGTATGGCTTGTTGTCGCGACTCAGTATTCCAAGTGGGTCGTCGTCCGAGTCCTCGGCTCCGATGTCGTATTTCATTTTCCAGGACAGCATAGCGGCGCGGTCTTTGAGGTACTGGTCGGTGAGCGCACCCTGGCCGGTGACGGGGTCGTAAAGGTCGAGTTCGCCGTTGGCATTGTGGCTGGCGTAGATACTCGCGTCGCCTGTTATGGCAAACGGTACGAGATTGGCGAGTGCGTAACGGTAGGCCAATCCGTCTGCGCTGTCAGCCTGGGCTTGGGCGGCGATGGCGGCGCCACCGAACTCATTCAGGGGATGGACGGTAAGCAGCCCCTCGGATTGCCGATACAGGGTGGCCTGCTTGATGGCGCTGATCAGGCCATACAAGGATTCGCGGTCGTCCTGGGCGATCAATCCGGTTCCGGTGAACAGTCGCCCCAGCACGCCAACGAGGGATTCAAGACTGAAGGCGGTATCGTTGCTGGCGGCCTCGAAGAGAGGGTTGAGTTTGGCCAGGATCGCAGCAGGCGTCCCATTCTTGAGGCTGTCATCCAGTTGGATGAACAGGTCGTACACGGCGAGGGAGTCGGTCATCTGGCTGCCGCCATGGCCAAGCGCATTACCCAGTAGGGTGTCCTGCTCGATAAAGATCGGCTGATGGAGGCCAGGCTGTACCAGACCCCAAGTCTGATTCATGGTGACGAACTCCGGCATGTCATCGCCGTACACGTTGACGATGCGGCTCGTGTCGAAACTGGAAGCGCTACCGAGCAGGGCAAACAGATTGTCTATGTTGGTGAGCGCCATACCGCCCAGACCGGGCGTACTGCCTGTTGCATAGCCGGCGCCGTTAACGGTGAACGCCGCAGCGCCGGTTGCGGGAAACAGCCGGGTGAAGGCGATAGCCAGGTGTCCCCCCAGGCTGTGGCCGGTGACAGTGAGACCCTTGGCGGTGATATCCGCTGCCAGGCCAAGCCCCGTGGCGCGTGCGTCGCTGAATAGCGTGGCCGAGCTGACGAATTCGATGGTGTACGCGGCCAGGCCATCGAACACGATGTCGGTACGAGCCTTGAACGCAGCGATGGCCGACTGCGCCAATGCGCGTACCACCGGATCAGCGGAAGAGAGTTTCACGGTGGCGTCGGCATACGCCGCCGACTCGGCCGTCAGATAGGCCAGATGTGCCGCCGAATAGGCGGCGCCGGATGCCGCGTTGATGCGCTGCCATTCGTTGTACATGTCGACGATCTGCTTGGTCGCCAGACCGTCGCCGACGATATCGCCGATATTGGCCGAGAGAAGATCGCGGTAGTCCGGCACCCAATCGGTACCGCGGAAAGCCAGAACATAGCCACCGCCGGGATCGGTACTTTTGAACAGTGTGGAGGAAAAGCCGCTGTCGGTGTTGGGCTGGTGGGTGATGACGGACCAGCTCTGTAGCAACGTGTCAGCTTGTATGGCCGAAAAATCCTTATCCTCCAAGGCCTCATCATAGTTCCCTGCAGGAACAGTGAAATTCGCATAGCTTGCTTCTGCCAGTTGCGCCAGTTCGAAGAAGTCAGTTGTGCTTAACATCATTTAGCCTCCATCATCCTAAGCTGTTCAAAAACAGTGTCTTGCGAAGAATATGTTCTTGCTTGCTGATCTACCGAGTAACAAGAATCCTTGATCAACCATGCCTTCCATACTGCTCCAGCCTCCCTTGGGCCAGTTAAGAAATCGACTCGTCGAGTAAGAACTTCTTGTGTCACGAGATCGATAATTGAGCTTTCTTTTCTATGAATCAGAAAACCTCCAATGTTTTTCTGACGTACATCAAGCTTCCCAAACCGATCGTTAAATTTGTCAACTGACCCATTTTTCATCTTGATGCTTCCCCATTGGGGATTTGGATACGGCTTCAATGTCTCCAACACCCCGGGATTCTCCTTAACCCACTGCTCCGGCGTCTTGTAAACCCAGAACTCCGCTTCGGTCGCACAGTAGTACTTGTGCATGGCGACGGTCGGTATCCAGTCCCAGAACACGAGGTTGTACATGGCAAACGCGCCAAGCCCGCCCCACACCCAGCCCCTCCGACCACGCTTCTTTGCCCACCGGGCGGCCAGCCACACGACCAGCGCGCTGATGAGCAGGTAGGTCCCGATGAAGAGCAATACGACGATCCCGAGCATTACGCTGCCTCCTTCCAGAATCCATCATTCGCCGCCCTGCCATGGACAAGCACGGTATCGTCGCCGTTGCCGCCATCGATATAGTCGTCGCCGAGTCCGCCCACCGCGAAGTCGTCATCGTCTCCGGCAAACACGATGTCGCCGGCGCTGTCCTGGCTGGTGTCGCCGCCGTCGCCGGCATTGCTGTAGATGCCGCCCAGGCCGCCGCTTGCGCCTACGCTGACGACAAGCGTGCCGGCGAGGTTGTCGTAAACGCCCCACGCCCGGCCCTGGCTCCAGACCGGACCGGCGCCGGCGGGCGCCTGCCAGGTGCCGCTCTCGTTGATGGTGCCAAAGCCGGCAGCGGAGAGAATCATGTCCTTACCGCTTCCGCCGTAAACGAGATCGCTGCCAGCCCCGCCGGCGATGAGGTCGTCGCCGGTGCCGCCTTCGATGTGGTCGTCGCCGCCTGCGGCGTTGACGAGGTCATTGCCGGAAAGCCCCTGGATGTGCTCGGCGTTCGCGGTGCCCCGCAGGACGTCGCTGTAGTTGTCGGCGCCGCTGATCGTGGTGGTGGCGGGCGGGGCAACGGTGCCAGCCATGCTGAGACCGAGCTGGCCGGCCTGCCAGCCCTGGATGCGCAGGCCGTCGCTGCTGCCGTCCTTGCTGACGAGCAATACCTGGCTCGCGCCTGCGCCTTTGAGGGTGTAGGTGATGCCGTGGGTGGGGCTTTTCCAGACATTGGCAGTGCCGGCGACGAGGGCGCCGCCGGTGAGGGTGACGCCGTTGAACTGGATGCTGCCGGAGCCGTCGGTGTCGAGAAGGGTGTCGGTGCCGTCGCCGGCGTTGAGGATGTAGGTATCGAAGCCGTCGCCGCCTTCGAGGTAGTCGGTGCCGCCGTTGCCGGTGAGGGTGTCGGCGCCGGCGCCGCCGTAGAGGCGATCTCCCTTGCCCTGCCCGGTGAGCAGGTCGTTGTTCTCCGAACCGAACACAACGAGATTGAAATCTGAAAGCGGACGGCTCATCACGGCGTTCACCGTGTCGCCGCCGCCGATGCGCATCTTGGTGGTGATGGCGTTGCTCGTGAAATCCTCGAAATAGAACGGCGTGCCGCCCTGGGGTTTGACGAAGGTGTCGCCGAGGGGCTGGGTGTCCTGGGTGCCAAAGCTCAGCTTCCACGTCAGCATGGCGGCGCGGTCTTTGAGGTATTGCTCGGTGAAACGGCCGGTGTTGCTGGTGGGGGTGTAGAGCTTGAGTTCGTTGTGGGCGTTGATGCCGTCGTAGAGCGCGCTGCTGCCGGTGACGGCGAAAGGGTTGAGCTTGTAGAGGGCGTAGCGATAGGCCATGCCTTCGGCGGTGTCGGCCAGGGCCAGGGCGGCGATCTGGGCGGCGCTGGTTTCTGCCAGGGGCTGGATGGCGAGCCCGGGCAGGGGGTTATCTTTCAGCCAGGCTTGCAGGCTTTGCAGGTTGGCGTAGTAGTCGTTGCGGCTTGCGGCGGTGCCGCTGTCCAGGGTGGGCACGGCATCGTATTCCAGCTGGCCGTAGTGGTAGTTCTGCTGGAACAGGGTGCGCAGGGCGTCGAGGGTGAGTTCGAGGGTGTTGCCATTCTTGGCGCTGGCGGCCTTGATGATTTTGCTGACGGATTCGACGCTGGCGGTCGGGTCGATCTGGGCAAACAGGGCGTACAGGGCGAGCGAATCGGTGAGGACGCGCTGGCTGTGGTTGAAGGAAAAAGGCGGGTCGGACACGTCGGAGAACGATTGGTCCTCGATGTGAATAGAAATGGTTGGCGCAACCTGTGCACCCAGGCCTGCAATGGGGGACAAGCCATGCTCGGCTTTAAGATTAAATATCTTGCTTGCGTCAACTGGAGCCGTAATGCCAAAGGCTTCGAGGATGGCAGCGGTGGCACTGCCCAATACGCCATTGAGACCGGGAGCGTTGTAGAGATAGGCCTGCGTGATGTTGGCCGAAAAATCCGCAGAAAGCGCGGTCGCCAGATATCCGCCCAAGCTATGGCCGCTGACGGTGAACGATGACGGGAGTGTGCCGTTGCCCAGCCACACGGCAACCTGATCCTTGAGCGCACGATACTGCGGCAGAGAATCCGGAATATAACCCACGGCGATGAGGCCATCGTTGATGATGATGTCGCGCAGGAAGTCGCTGGGCTCGGTGCCGCGAATGGCGAGATAGCGCTTTCCGGTGGCGATTTCCTGAAAGACGGTGGCTGACAGACCGGTGCCAGTGTCGGTGTATTGAGTGACGACACTCCACTTAGCGGCGAAGGCGGCGGCTTGGGCGGGGGTCATGCCTTCAGCCTTCAAGGCATCTTCATCCGGTCTCGTGGTAGTTAGGGTTGCATAGGCGGCCAAAGCCAATTCAGCCTGAGTGAGGTAATTCTGGATCATTTTTCTCTCCCCGTTTCCGTTTGAATAAACACGCGCTTGTGAAGTACCGGATTACCTGAGTTTTCAGGACACCTGAATGAAGTTCCGCCTTCCCATGGTCCTGGTAAATCGCCTCTAAGCCTTGCGTAGCTGATAGCTTCGCCAAGCAACTTTCCATCTGCCTTTCGAAAAATCAGGAAATAGTCTCGCTCGATCGCAGGGTTGCCTTCACGATAACGTTGGATACGCCATTCGTAGTAGTACTGGTCTGTTTCCTGTGCATTAGCCTTGATTGGAATTCGGTAATCTCCGAATTCGTCAAAGTTCTCTTTTGGCAACCTCACCGTCTCATAAACCCTGACCCCACCATCCTTCGCACACATCTCCCTCACCTGCCGGTCGTAATACGCTTTCACCGCGTTCGAGACGAGCATCGGCGCGAACAAAATCCCTACGCCCGCCGTCAGCGCCAATGCTTTCCCCATCGGCGTTTTCGCGCGACGCCATAGCAACACGCCAAACAACAAGGCAAGGAGTGGAATCCCCACCCAGACAAACAAGGCCAACCACGCCATGCTGTTCATGCTGCAACCTCCCACTCCACGTCATTCACAGGCATGCCTTCGGCGGTGTCGGCCAGGGCCAGGGCGGCGATCTGGGCGGCGCTGGTTTCTGCCAGGGGCTGGATGGCGAGCCCGGGCAGGGGGTTATCTTTCAGCCAGGCTTGCAGGCTTTGCAGGTTGGCGTAGTAGTCGTTGCGGCTGACCGCGGTGCCGCTGTCCAGGGTGGGCACGGCATCGTATTCCAGCTGGCCGTACTGGTAGTTCTGCTGGAACAGGGTGCGCAGGGCGTCGAGGGTGAGTTCGAGACTCTTGCTGGCGTCGGCGCTGGCAGCTTTGAGAATCCGGGTGATCTTGGCGATGCCGTCTGCCGGGTTGGCCGTGTTGAGCGCGGGGTCGATCGTGGCGAAGAGACTGTAGAGGGCGAGCGCATCAACCAGTGGCTCCTTATAGTGCGCAGGCGCCGTATCGATCGGGTTGATTGTTGCACTCTCTGTCTCGGTGAATATCGCTATCTGAGGCTTGCCCTGAATCGTTCCGACCAACTGCGCAGGCTCGCCCGGCACCATCAGATTCTCGCCAGTGCTAGAACTGAAGTTGCCAGCAGGCAAACCCAGCAAGCTTGTGAAGTAATTCAGGATTTGCGCATCCGGCTGGGGAACGCCGAGCGAGTTAAATGTGTACACCCCAGCACTGCCAAAAATCCGCTGATAGATTTGTGCGAGATAGCCCCCAAGGCTGTGCCTGCTCACCGTCAACATGGACGGGTTGATCCCCGGGCCCTCACCGCTAACGAATGCGCTGGAGAGGGTTGGGGCGCCTGCAACGAGAGTTGGCTCCACTTGCTGGGTTGTCCCCAGGCTTCCGGCCTGCAAGCGCAGGACGTAATTCACCATGGATTGCACTTGACCGTAGGCGACCCCGCCCAGTGCGAGGTCAAAGAAATCAGCCGTCCAATCCGCCGGCTCGGACGAACCGCGAATCGCCAGCGTGTATTGCCCGGTGGGCTGCTGCTCTGAATTGAGCCGCTCGAATAGCGTCGCCGAAAATCCGCTGCTTGTGTCGGGCTGGTGTCTTACGACTCGCCAGTGTTTGACGAATTCGGCGGCTTGCTGTTCGCTCATGCCGTCGTTTTGAAGGGCAGTGCTTACGCCAGCATTAGTCGTAATCAGATTGCCCGAGGTATCCAAGAAATTCGCATATGCGGCTTCTGCAAGTTGAGCTTGCTGAAACAGGTCTTGAATCGTGCTCATTATTTCGCCCCCTCAATTTGTGATGTGATTTGCTCAAATGAGCCTCCATCACGATGGTTTTCAATACTGCAGCGTTTGCTATCCAACCAAAATTTCCAACCCGACCAACCAGCTTGTCGTTGTCTTTGTGAAGAAGAGAAATCAACCTGGCGTGCGATGACCTCGCCATTCTTGACGTCTCTAATCTCTGTTTGGATTCGCCATCGATTAATTGGGCCTCATTTGAAAAGCGAGTGGGTAATGCCGCCCCGAGGCCGCGGGTCAAGGGCGGGCGAAGCCCGGCGGAGCGAACCCTTGACGTGCGGAATCGGGAAATACGCTGGCCCGTGGCTGGATGCGGC
>JBFMET010000019.1:0-57261 GCA_040753235.1 Pseudomonadota bacterium | reverse complement strand
CGACCCCACATCCCCGCCCTTCGGGTGCCCGAAAATCGAGCCTGCCGGGTGGGCGGCAAAGAACTCGCCCCGCTTTATTGGTATTTCGAAGGTGAGCGGGGCTCAAACAGCTTTGCCGCTGATCCACCCGGCAGGCTCAATTTTCGGCGGGTCTGTCAGGGGACAAAAGGCAAAACCAGTTCTGCGCACAGCAACCGTCGTGAATCCAATCGAGTGCTTCGCTGGTCCCGCCTCAACCAAATGCACAAGCCGCCCAGTCATCACCGCCCTGGTTTTGACGTTCTCCCCCTCGCAGCCCCGCCGACAATCCGGCCCGACGGACGGATCAGCGGCGAAGCTGTTTGAGCCCCGCCCACAAAAAACAAAATCAAAAACAACAAGGCGGGGCGAGTTCTTCGCCGCCCGTTCGTCGGGCCGGATGGTCGGGAATTCGGGGATGCCGGGGTCGCTTTCTTTTGGTTACTTTTCTTGGCGAGACAAGAAAAGTAACTTGCCGCCGGGCAACCCCCGGCCAACGAACCTTTGCTTGGTTTAAACCCCAACTACTCGGTTGTGCTCCGCGCCCACGATCACCTGGATTGCTTCGCCGCTACGCGCCTCGCAATGACGGGGCGCGCTCACAGCCCCTGCACAAACGCCAGCACCTCTGCCGCATGCCCCGGCGCCTTCAGCCCGCGCCAGCTCTTCACCAGTTTTCCCTTCGCGTCGAACACGAAGGTGCTGCGCTCGATGCCGCGCACCTGCTTGCCGTACATGTTCTTCAGCTTCATCACGCCGAACAGTTCGCAGACCTTCTCATCGGTGTCGGCAAGCAATTCGAACGGAAAGCCATGCGCGGCCTTGAAGCCTTCGTGCGACTTCAGGCTGTCGCGCGAGACGCCGACGACGATGGTGTTGGCCTTGCCGAAGTCGGGGTAGAGGTCGCGGAATTCCTGGCCTTCGAGGGTGCAGCCGGAGGTGTTGTCCTTGGGGTAGAAGTAGACGACGACGTTCTGGCCGCGGTGGTCGGAGAGCTTGAAGGTCGTGCCGCCGGTGGCGGGTAGTTCAAAGTCCTGGATTTGCAGTTCGCTCATGGCGTGTCTTTCAGGTTAACGGGTGGAGGATTTCAGCAGCACGACGACCGCGCCGGCGCCGCCGTCGACGGTGCGCGCCTGGCAAAACGCGAGCACGTCCTCGCGCTGTGTCAGCCAGTGGCGCACCTTGTTCTTCAGCACCGGCAAGCGGTTTTTCGAACCGTGGCCCTTGCCGTGGATGATGCGCACGCAGCGGCGGTCTTCGATCATGCAGCGGTTGAGGAAGGCGGCGAGCGCGACGCGCGCTTCGTCGCCGGTGTGGCCGTGCAGGTCGAGTTCTGCCTGGATGACCCAGCCGCCGCGCCGCAATTTGCGGATCGCGGCGGTGGGCACGCCGGGGCGGGCGAAGTACAACTCCTCGCCACTGGAAATGGCGGCTTCCCAGTCCCAAGGATCGGCGAGCGCGTCGACCAGCACCTGCTGCTCGTCGGCGCGGCGCTGGCGCGCGACGGGCTTGGGGCGCGGGCGTGCCAGCTCGGCGCGGCCGGACGGGGGCAGGGGGATCGCGTCGGCGACGGCGCGGCGGAACAGCAGCGGGCCGTCGGGCTGCGGCTGGGGTTTGTGCGGGGTGTGCTGCGGGGCCGGCGCGTGCGCGGCCGCTTCACGCAGCGTGCGGCGCACGCGCGCCAGCGCCTCGAACGAGGCGGGTGCGAGCGCGCTGCGGCTGCGCTTCATGCCGGATCACCCGCCTGGGGAAGTGCCGGACACGTCCAAGGCGTCGTCGTTGCGAGCGAAGCGAAGCAATCCAGTTGTTTCATTCGGCACGGCTTTCCGGCTTGCCGCGCTTCGCTCGCAACGACGGGCTCTGAAAGGCGACATCTACTTAGGCCTTGCCGAGCGCGTCGAGGTAGCGCTCGGCGTCGAGCGCGGCCATGCAGCCGGTGCCGGCGCTGGTGACGGCCTGGCGGTAGATGTGGTCCTGCACGTCGCCGGCGGCGAACACGCCTTCGATGTTGGTGGCGGTGGCGTTGCCCTTGTTGCCGCCCTTCGTCACGATGTAGCCGCCCTCGAGCGTGAGCTGGCCTTCGAAGATGGCGGTATTGGGCTTGTGGCCGATGGCGATGAAGATGCCGGTCAGCGCAATGTCCTTGGTCGCGCCGTCCTGGGTGCTCTTGATGCGCATGCCGGTGACGCCGGTCTTGTCGCCCAGCACTTCGTCCAGGGTGTGGTCGAGTTCGAGGCTGATCTTGCCTTCCTTGACCTTCTCCATCAGGTGATCGACCAGGATCTTCTCCGACTTGAAGGTGTCGCGGCGGTGCACCAGGGTGACGTGCTTTGCGATGTTGGCCAGATACAGCGCTTCCTCGACCGCGGTGTTGCCGCCTCCGATGACGGCCACGTCCTGGTTCTTGTAGAAGAAGCCGTCGCAGGTGGCGCAGCCCGACACGCCCTTGCCCATGAAAGCCTGCTCGCTTTCCAGGCCCAGGTACATGGCCGAGGCACCGGTGGCGATGATGAGCGCATCGCAGGTGTAGGTGCCGGAATCACCGATCAGGGTGAAGGGCTTTTCGGTCAGCTTCGCGGTGTGGATCTGGTCGAAAATGATTTCGGTCTTGAAGCGTTCGGCGTGGCGCTGGAAGCGGTCCATCAGCTCGGGGCCCTGCACGCCGTCGACGTCGGCCGGCCAGTTGTCGACCTCGGTCGTGGTCATGAGCTGGCCGCCCTGCTGCAGGCCGGTGATGACGACGGGGGAGAGGTTGGCGCGCGCGGCGTACACCGCAGCCGAATAGCCGGCGGGGCCGGAACCGAGAATGATGAGTTTGTGGTGTTGTGCGCTCATGGGTCGTTTCCAGGGGTTGGGTGGGGAAAGCGGACTATTCTAACCAAACTCGCCGGCGCCATTTCCATGACGCCCGGCCGGGATTCCACCGGGACGCGCCGCTCCCAACTCGCGTCTCCGGACGTTATCCGCGATAATCGTCGACATTCCCCGCAGACATTCGTTCATGGCGCGTCCCGCTTCCCGTCCGTCCCAGCCCCTGCCGCCGCGCATGCAGCGCCTGCTGCGCGAAGCGCGCGCCCTGCTGGTGGGCGCCGCCGCGATTTTCCTCGCCGCCATCCTGCTCACCCACGACGTCGCCGACCCGGGTTTCTCCACCACCGGCGACGGCGGCCCGCTCCACAATCTGGGCGGCCGCGTGGGCGCCTGGCTGTCCGACCTGATGCTGATGTTGTTCGGCGTGTCGGCCTGGTGGTGGGTGGTGCTGGCGGTCGCCTACGTCGTCCGCACCTTCCGCACCCTCGACGAGACGCCGCTGGCCGGCGGGCGCCAGCGCTGGTTCCGCCTCGGCGGCTTCGCGCTGCTGCTCTTCGCCAGCACCGGCGTCGAATGGCTGCGCGGCTGGCACTGGCCGGCGGGCCTGCCCGACGACGCCGGCGGCGTGTTCGGCGGCCTGGTCGGCAATGCCGCCACGGCGCTTCTCGGCTTCACCGGCGGTTCGCTGCTGTTGCTGCTGCTGATGGCGGTCGGCTTCAGCCTGTTCACCGGCGTGTCCTGGCTGACGATGGCCGAGCGCAGCGGCGAATGGGTCGAGCGCACCTGGTGGAGGGCGATCCAGGCCTGGCAGACGCATCGCGACCGCAAGCTCGGCGAAGTCGCGCAGCAGCAGCGCGAGGCCAAGCTCGTCGAGGAAAAGAAAAAGCTGGTCGAAGCGCCGCCGATTCGCATCGAGCCGGTGGTCAAGGAGGTCCCGCAGTCCGAGCGCGCCGTCGTCGAAAAGCAGGCGCCGCTGTTCTCCGACCTGCCGGATTCGCCGCTGCCGCCGCTGCATCTGCTCGACCCCGCCGACGAGGCGGTGGAAACCGCGAGCCCCGAGGCGCTCGAATACACCTCGTTGATGATCGAGCGCAAGCTTGCCGAGTTCGGCGTCGAGGTGAAGGTGGTCTCGGCCTCGCCCGGCCCGGTGATCACGCGCTACGAAATCGAGCCCGCCACCGGCGTGAAGGGCAGCCAGATCGTCAATCTGGCCAAGGACCTCGCACGCACGCTGTCGGTGATCAGCATCCGCGTCGTCGAGGCCATCCCCGGCAAGCACACCATGGGGCTGGAAATTCCCAACGCCAAGCGGCAGATCGTGCGCCTCTCCGAAATCCTCGGCTCCAAGGTCTACGCCGACAGCGCGAGCCCGCTCACCGTCACCCTCGGCAAGGACATCGCCGGCAACCCGGTGGTCGCGGATTTGGGGAAAATGCCGCACCTGCTCGTCGCCGGCACCACCGGCTCGGGCAAGTCGGTCGGCGTCAACGCGATGATCCTGTCGCTGGTCTACAAATCCGACCCCAGCGCCGTGCGCATGATCATGGTCGACCCCAAGATGCTGGAGCTTTCCATTTACGAGGGCATCCCGCACCTCTTGGCGCCGGTGGTCACCGACATGAAGCAGGCCGCCAGCGCGCTCAACTGGTGCGTGGCCGAGATGGAACGGCGCTACAAGCTGTTGTCGGCGGTCGGCGTGCGCAACCTCGCCGGCTACAACCAGAAGGTGCGCGACGCCAGGAAGGCGGGCACGCCCTTGACGCATCCCTTCAGCCTCACGCCCGACAATCCCGAGCCGCTGGACACCATGCCGATGATCGTGGTGATGATCGACGAGCTCGCCGACCTGATGATGGTCGTCGGCAAGAAGGTCGAGGAGCTCATCGCGCGGCTGGCGCAGAAGGCGCGCGCCGCCGGCATCCACCTCATCCTCGCCACCCAGCGCCCGAGCGTCGACGTCATCACCGGTCTCATCAAGGCGAACATCCCCACGCGCATCGCCTTCCAGGTGTCGAGCAAGATCGATTCGCGCACGATCCTCGACCAGATGGGCGCCGAGGCCTTGCTGGGGCAGGGCGACATGCTCTACCTGCCGCCCGGCACCGGCCTGCCGCAGCGCGTGCACGGCGCCTTCGTCTCGGACGCCGAAGTGCATCGCGTGGTCGATTACCTCAAGGCGCTCGGCGAGCCCGACTACATCGAGGGCGTACTCGAAGCACCGGAGGAAGCGGGCGAGGGCGGCGGCGAATACGGCGAAGCCGGCGCCGAGGCCGATCCGCTCTACGATCAGGCCGTCGCCTATGTGCTGAAGTCGCGCCGCGCGTCGATCTCGTCGGTGCAGCGCCAGCTGCGCATCGGCTACAACCGCGCCGCGCGCATGATCGAGGACATGGAGCGCGCCGGACTCGTTTCGCCGATGCAGTCGAACGGCAACCGCGACGTGCTCGCGCCGCATAGCGAATCATGAGCCGCTTCTTTGCCCTGATCCCCGCCGCCGGCTCCGGCTCGCGCATGGGCGGCGCCGTCGAAAAGCAGTACCTCGACCTCAACGCCGTGCCGATGATCGCGCACGCGATGATGGTGCTGGCGCGCGCGCCGCGCATCGCCAGGATTTTTGTGGTGCTGTCGCCCACCGACAAGCGCTGGAACAATTTCGAGTGGCAGGGTTGGGAAGAGCGCATCGAGGTGCTGCGCTGCGGCGGCAAGACGCGCGCCGAAACCGTGCTGAACGGGCTCGACGCGATTTCGAAGGTATGCGACCCGGACGACTGGGTGCTGGTGCACGACGCCGCGCGTCCCTGCCTGCCGGACGAGATGCTCGCCAAGCTGCTCGACGAAGTTGCCGACGACCCGGTCGGCGGGCTGCTGGCCGTGCCGGTCGCCGACACGCTCAAGCGCGCCTCGAATGACGCGAGCACCGGCACGCGTGCCGAAGCCACCGTGCCGCGCGCCGGCCTGTGGCAGGCGCAGACGCCGCAGATGTTCCGTCACGGCACGCTGGTCGAAGCGCTGCGCGCCGCCGGCAGCGACATGACCGACGAGGCCTCGGCCATCGAACAATTGGGCCTGCAGCCGCGGCTGGTCGAATCGGACAGCCGCAACCTCAAGGTCACCTATCCGCAGGACCTGGAACTGGCGGGCCTGATTCTGGGGAAGTTGAATGAGTGATATCCGCATCGGCCACGGCTTCGACGTCCACGCGCTGGTCGAAGGCCGCAAGTGCATCATCGGCGGCGTCGACATTCCCTACGAACGGGGCCTCGCCGGCCACTCCGACGCCGACGTGCTGCTGCACGCCATCTGCGACGCCTTGCTCGGCGCGGCGGGCCTCGGCGACATCGGCCGCCATTTCCCCGATACCAGCGCGGAATTCAAGGGCATCGACAGCCGCATCCTGCTGCGCCGCGTTGCCGAACAGTTGAAGACGCGCGCCTGGCAGGTCGGCAACGTCGACGCCACCATCATCGCGCAGGCGCCGAAAATGGCGCCGCACATCGCCCGCATGGCCGCCCACATCGCCGACGACCTCGGCATTGCGCTCGACCGCGTCAACGTCAAGGCCACCACCACCGAAAAGCTCGGCTTCACCGGCCGCGGCGAAGGCATCGCCGCCGAGGCGGTGTGCCTGATCGTGCGTGGCTGAACCGGTTCAGACCGAACCCCGCCCGGTCCAGTCGGATCTGGATGAAGCCGGCCCGGGCACGCTGCGCCTTTTCTTCGCCCTGTGGCCCGACGACGCCACCCGCGACGCCCTCAACCGCACCGGCAAATGGCTGCACCAGCACTGGGGCGGCCGCCGCATGAGGGCCGACACCCTGCATCTCACGCTCGCCTTCCTTGGTGCCACCCCAGCCGACAAACTTGACGCGCTGATCGCCTGCGCCGACGCCGTGCAAACCGAACCCTACGATTTGCTGCTCGATCAGGCCGGCTGCTGGCGCCACAACCGCATCGGCTGGCTGGGCGCCAGCGAAACGCCGCCCCAGCATGTCGAGCTCGTCGAGGCCCTGAATACGCAATTGCGCGCGGCAGGCTTTCCTGTCGACGCCCGTCCGCACGTGCCGCACGTCACGTTGCTGCGCAAATCCGATGGCGGGGCGGGGCCGGAATGCCGCGCCGTGAACTGGCCGATCAGTGAGTTTGTGCTGGTGAAGTCGGTTACCGAAGCCGATGGCGCGCGCTATGAAGTGATGCGGCGGTGGGGATTGCCGCGAGTGGGGGAGGGGGTTGGGAGTGAGTTGGGTTGAGGTGTAGAGTGACCGGGACTAACTGGTAGGGGAGGGAATGATGGCGAGGCTGGCTGGAAAATCGTGTCTGACCCCATTTACTCCGGGTATCGGTGCTACAGGTGCCGAATTCGCAATGACGAGGAACATGGACGCTCTTGTTCCCCCATTCGTTGGAGCCCGCGTTGCTAATTGGTTATCGCGCGCAGGCGTGGGCGAGGCATGGGCTCGGCGTATAGGTGATGGCGTTGGTTGGGTATTGGGGGAGAGCAAATGAAGCTTTCCTTAGCAATACCGCCAGTGTTAATTACGCTGGCGGTATTGTTGCTGATATACATTCTGTGGACGGGGCAATTCCAGGACGAATGGATACTGGGATCCTTCTTTATGGTTGTCTGGGGTATCCATTTCATTGTTGCTTTCGTTCGTGGTGCAACGATGTGGCCTGGTGCTATATCCGTTCATAACACCGAGGATATGCGCCACTTTCGATTGGCCCTTTTATTACTCGGTGTTGTGTTTTGTATTTATTTTGGAATCCAAATAATTAAAGGGTCTCCGTGAAGTCGAAAAAAGGTCAGTAAATGCGGTCAGCAAATGGGGTCACCCATTAGCCGGCCGTAGTCAAGCGAACAATAAATGGGGTCAGACACGATTATTTAATGCTATGCTTCGGGCATTCTCCCCGCTCCGCATACCCCCATGGCCCGACTCCCCCGTTACGTCATCCCCGGCCAGCCGCAGCACATCATCCAGCGCGGCAATAACCGCCAAACCATCTTTGCCGGCGAGGCGGACTATCAGTTCTTTCGCGACGCCCTGGTCGAGGCTTCGCTCAAGCACGGCCTCGCGATCCACGCCTATGTGTGGATGACGAACCATATACACCTGCTGGCCACGCCCGAGTTCGACGACAGCATCAGCAAGGTCTTCCAGTCGGTGGGGCGGAAGTACGTGCAGTACTTCAACTACACCTATAAGCGCAGCGGCACGCTGTGGGAAGGGCGCTACCGGGCGACGGTGGTGGACAGCGAGCGCTATCTGCTGACGTTGATGCGCTATATCGAACTCAATCCGGTGCGCGCCGACATGGTGGCGCATCCGCGGGACTACCCCTGGTCGAGCCACGGCTTCAACGCGCAAGGCGAATCCGGCCCGAACGCGGACTGGCTGACGCCGCACCGGGAATATCTGCGCCTGGCCCGAAGCGCGGCCGACCGGCAGGCGGCCTACCGGCTGCTGTTTCGCGCGGCGGTGTCGATCGACGATTTGAGGGCAATCCGCGACTGCACGCACAAGGGCTGGGCGCTGGGGAGCGAGCGCTTCAAGGCGGAGATCGAGCGGCTGACGCAGCGGCGCACGGTGTCGAAGGGGGTGGGGCGGCCGCGCAAGGTGGTCGGCGACAGCTGAGTTCTTGTGCGGCGATTCAGCGGAATCAGGAGGGAAACATCAAAAGAGCCTCAAAAGAGGTACCCATCGTAAGGGTCGCGTTTGCAGCCCTTCGTTCGGTGGTTTATCCGACAACCTGGGCGATGGTTTGCCGCATGTGGGTCATTGCGAGCAAAGCGAAGCAATCCGGTTCTTGGGTCTACAAGCGCTTTCCGGATTGCCGCGTCGCTGCGCGACTCGCTATGACTTGTTCAGTCTCCTTAATCATCACCCCCTGGCGCGACCGCCGCCGCTAGTCGCGCCGAAATCAAGCGTGCGCACGACGCGCAGTTCGCCGCCGGGTTCGCGCGCCAGCAGCACGCCCTCGCCCGAGCCGATGCCGCGGCCGGTGACGGCCGCGATGTTGACCTGGTGGGTGACGAGGACGAGGAGCGGGCCGTCCGCCGGCTGCTGCGCCAGAAATGCCCGCAGCGCCTGCAGCGTGCCGTCGCGCGCCTGCGGCTCGCCAAAGAAGGAATTCAACGCGGGGGTTGGCGTGACCGCCCCCAGCCCGAGCAGCCGCGCCGTCTCCTGGCAGCGGCACCACTGGCTGGAATGGACGCGCGCCTGCCGCACGCCCTGCGCGCGCAGCCAGTCGCCGACGGCCGCGGCCTGCGCCCGTCCGCTGGCGTCGAGGTTGCGCTGGCTGGCGCAGTCGTCGAGGCGGAAGCCGGGCGGATCGCCGATGCCGGGGGCATAGGCATGGCGCAGCATCAGCACGTGGCCGGCCTGCGGCAGCGGGTCGGCCGCCGCCGGCGACGGGGCGAAGGCGGCAAGCGCCGTCAGCGCGAGCAGAAACAGCGCATTCAGGTGGCTGGCAATCGAGGTGCGCGTCATGGCATGCTCCGGTGGGTATCCGCAACGGACAGGGCGGCCGGGTGCTGCGCCCGGCCTCAGCGTTTGTCCGCCTGCATACTGACGGGTTCCTTCGCCATCCGGGAGCAAGCATGCCGCGTGTCCTGATCGTCCACTACTCCCGCAGCGGCCACACCGCGCGCCTGGCGCAGGCGCTCGCGGACACGCTGCGCCGGCGCGGCTGCGCGGTCGACACCGAGGCGATCCGCGCGGTGCGCGAGTGGAACAAGTGGCTGCTGCCGCTCCCCTTGCTGCCGCTGCTGCCTTTCCTGCCGGTCTATTTGCTGAGCGCGCGTTTCCGCCGCGTGTGGCACCGGCATTACTTCCAGCCCGAGCAGGCGATCCGTCCGCTCGCCTTTGCCGACGTGTCCGCCTACGACCGGGTGCTGCTCGGCACGCCGAAATGGCTCTATCTGTCCTACCCGGTGGCGCGCTGGATCAAGACGGTGCGCGGGCTGGCAGGCCAGCGGGTCGCGCCGTTCGCCACTTTCTGCGGCCCGCCGCTTCAAGTCTTCGAGCTGGAAATGCTGTTCGCGCCGCTGGCCGACCGGCTGCGCGCGCGCGGCGCGACCGTGGTCGATCGCCTGGCGATTTCGAGCGATTTCCACCCGTACTTCTTCTTCGGCGAAATGCGCGCGCTGTTCCGCTTTCTCAGCCGCAGGGCCTTCGGGCGACCGCTGGCCGATTTCACGCTGGACGGCGAAGTGGGGCAGGCCGAACTGCGGCGCTTCTGCGAGGCCCTGTGTGCGGCGGCGCCGACGCGACCCGAATGATGGAATAATCGCCGCACAAACATAAAGGGGGCGTGACATGCGAGAGGCCGATACGCGCGGCGAACGTCTGCGCAACGGGGTCGTGCTGGGCATTGTGCTGGTGGCGCTCGGGCTGGCGCTGGCGCCCAAGCTCAAGGAGTGGAGCGGATCCGCCAAAGCCACCCCGGCGCGCCTCGATCTCGCGGCCGAGCCGATGCCGTTTCCGCGGCCCGTGAGCGAGCCGCAGGACCATCTGCCGGCGGCGCCGCCGCTGCCGGAAACCGTGGCGTTCGAACTCGACCTGCAGCGTGCCTTCTTCGCCGGAGACTTTGCGCGCTTCGACGCGGCGATGCATGCTGCGCGCGAGGATTTTTTCAGCGGGCGCAGCGAGTTCAACCGCGCGGTCAGCGTGGTCGAACGCATCGGCGAGAACCAGCTTGCGGGTATCGATCGCTGCGCCGAATGGCTGCAGGCGATGCCAGAGTCCTACGTCGCGCACTGGACCTGCGGCGCGATCTGGACCGACGGCGCCTGGGCCGCGCGTGGGCGCGGCTTCGCCCACGAAGTCGCCGCGGCGCGCTTCATCTTGATGGAGGAACGGCTCGAACGCGCCACCGTCCTGCTGGCGCGCGCACTCGAACTCAGCCCGCAGCCGCTGGAAGCGCTGATCGAGCAGGCGCGCAATCATTTCGCGGCAGGCCGGACGCGCGAGGCCGAGGACCTGCTGCAGCGCGCCGAGCGCATCCGTCCCGCGTATTGGGACATTCACTGGACGCGGCTGAACTACGCACAGCCGCAATGGTACGGTTCGGCCGAGGCGATTCAGGCAGCGTTGGCGCGTGCACGGCAGGCCGGCGTGCAGGAATCGGTCCTGCTCGACATGGAAGACAGCTACGTCGCGCGTCCGTGGAAGAACTCCACGCCTGGGGCGGAGCACGCCTACTGGGAAGCGGCGATCGCCAAACACCCCACCCGCGCGCGCCTGACCGGCCTGCTCAACGATTTCATCCGGCTGGAAAACTGGCACGAGGCGTTGCCGGTGGCGAACCGCCTGATCGAAGACTATCCGGACGACAGCAAGGCCTACTACCAGCGCGCCCGCACCCAGCAGGCGATGGGGCGGATCGAGGCGGCGCGCGAGGATTACCGCATGGCCGCGGCGATGGGCCACGAGCTGGCCCTGCAGGAACTGATCATGGCGCACATCGGCGGCGGGCTCGGTCTGCCGAAATCCTTCCCCGACGTGCTGCCGCTGTGCCGCTACGGCGCCGCGCTCGGCTCGGGCGTCGGCGCCAACTGCCTGGGGGCCATCCACTTCGAAGGCGGCCAGCACGGCGTGCCCCTCCCGAAAGACCTGCCGCAGTCGCTGGCCTGGCATCTGCTGGGCGCACGTGCCGGACATTTCAACTCGCAATACGATCTGGGCTGGCTGCTCTACACCGGCCGCGGCGCCGGCGTCGATGCGAAGACGGGCGAGCGCCACGGCATTTTCTGGCTGCGCCGCGCCGCCGAGCAGAATCAGACGTTCGCCAAGCGCAAGCTCGAGGAACTCGGCATCAGCCCGTCCGAATCGCGGCAATCGGGGATCCTGGGCGGGCTGAATATCGGGGCCTTCCTCGAACCCTGGTTCGGGGCGCTCGAGCACCTGCGTGACATGCTGAATTAGCCGCGCCGTTCGAGGGCGAAGTCAGACGGGAAGGGGGCTGCCGATGGCAGGCAGCCCGATCCTGACGCGCCTGCCTGGAACCCTTAACGCGTCGCCGGCCCGGCGCGGGCGGTTTCCTGATTGAAGGCGTCGATGCAATCCTTCAGGCGCAGCGAGACACCTTCCGCGCTGCCGATGTCGCAGTCTCCGCCCGACTGGGGTGGCGTTGCGGCCACGGCCGCGCCGACTGCGCCGGCCGGCTGCGCGCCCGGTTCGGGCTGGCCGGGCGCCGCGGCGTTTTGCTTGCCGGCGGGCGCGGGGCGCGCCTGCTGGAGCTGTTTCTCGGTTGCCTTCAGCCGGGCCTCAAGCGCCGCGTTCTGCTGGCCGGACTGCCACAGCATCAGGCCCAGGGTGCCGACCAGCGCCAGCCCGGCGACACCGGCAGCCGGTATCCAGATCACCTTGCGCGCAAGCACCGCCCGCATGCGGCGCATGCGGGAGGGCGGCGCTTCGCCGTCGGCTTCGTCGGCTTCGTCGCGTGTGTGACTTCCGCTCGCCGGCGTCGCGTCCGTGGCTGCATCCGCGGTCGTATCGACGGGCCGTCTGCGCAGGCGGCCCAGCAGCCTGGCGAGCAGGGAAGGGCGCGCGTCAGGCGCGTCGGCGGCATCCCCGGCCGCCTCGGCAAGGCTTGCCCGAACCGGCGCGGCGGCTTCCGCTGCCGCTGGGGCCGGTTCGGCTTCGGGTGCGTCGGACTCGTCGCGCCGGCGGCGGAAAACCTGCCGCAAACGCGCCAGCCAGCCGGGACGCTCGGCGGCGGGACTGGCGTCGGCCTCGGGCGCATCCGCTTCGGACACCTCCGGTGCGGGCGCGTCGCGGACATCGGGCTCGGCCGACGCGGCCTCGGCGGCGGGCGTCTTGCGCCAGAACGCGAGCTTCGTCAGCGTGGGGGAAAACAGCGAACGCAATCGTTTCAAGGGGAGCCTCTGCCGGCGGCGGAAGAGCGGATATTCCCGGTGATAACGGCGGATAGGCGGGGCAATTGAGCGTGCCGCTCAGGGCGACGGCACGCGGCCTACCACTTCACCAGGTGAACGTTGTTGAGCGTGCGGCCGAGGAAGCGCTCGCCGATGGTCTGAAACCGGAGCGGCACGTCGGTGACGTAGAAGTCGTAGCGCGGTTGGGCAGGACCGGGGTTGGCGAGATTTTTGTCGGCCAGTACCGCGGCGACCTGTTCGGCCATCGCTTCCGCCGAATCGACCAGCTTCACACCGTCGCCGACCACCTGGCGCAGCAGCGGTTTCAGGAGAGGGTAGTGGGTGCAGCCGAGCACCAGGGTGTCGATGTGCTCGGCCATCAGCGGCTTCAGGTAATCCTGCGCGGTCAGCCGCGTCACTTCGTGGTCGAGCCAGCCTTCCTCGACCAGCGGCACGAACAGCGCGCAGGCCTGCGAATGGATGCGCGAATCGGGCGCGTAGTCGTGGATGGCGCGCGCGTAGGCGTTGCTGTTGATGGTGGTGGGCGTGCCGATGACGCCGATTTTCCTGCCGCCGCGCGCCGACACCGCGCCGGCGTCGATGACGTCGAGCACCGGCACCGGCGAGAGATCCTTGACGATCTGCGAGGCCACCGCCGCCATGGTGTTGCACGCGACGACCAGCAGCTTGACGTCCTTTTCCAGCAAAAACTGCGCGATCTGGGCGGTGAAGTGGGCGATGGTCTCGACCGATTTCACGCCGTAGGGCACGCGCGCGGTGTCGCCGAAATAGACGATGTTCTCGTAGGGCAGGCGCTCCATCAGCGCGCGCACCACCGTCAGCCCGCCGATGCCGGAATCGAATACGCCAATGGGAGAGTGTGCGTTCGTGGACATGCGTGGCAGGATGGCCGAATGAAGACACGCGCATTCTACCCGCTGGGCTACCTCCGGAGAGGCCGGCCATGAGCGGCTGCGGCTGCGATTCGGTCTGCAACGCGCCGCCGCCCGACCCGCGCTACCGGCGCGCGCTGTGGATCGCGCTGGTGCTCAATGCGGCGATGTTCGGCGTCGAACTCGTCGCCAGCTTTGCCGCGCAGTCGGTGTCGCTGCTCGCAGACGCGGTCGATTTTCTCGCCGACGCCGCCAACTACGGCGTCGCGCTCTTCGTGCTGGGCCTCGCGCCGGTGTGGCGCTCGCGCACTGCGCTGTGGAAGGGCTGGGTCATGGTCGGCTTCGGCGTCTTCGTGCTCGCGAAATCGGCCTGGCAGTGGGCGGCGGGCGTCGTGCCCGAGCCGGTCATCATGGGCTGGGTGAGTCTCCTGGCGCTGGCGGTCAACGTCGGCGTCGCGGCGCTGCTGTATGCGCACCGGATCGGCGACGCGCAGGCGCGTTCGGTGTGGCTGTGCTCGCGCAACGACGCGCTGGGGAATCTCGCGGTGCTGATTGCGGCCGGCGGCGTGTGGGCGACCGCGCACGGCTGGCCGGACATCGCCGTGGCCCTGCTGCTGGCGGGGCTGGCGCTGAGTTCGGGCGTGTCGGTGATCCGCCACGCGCGCGCGGAGCTGCGCGGCGATCAGGCGCTGCGCTGACGCACCAGCGCCCACGCGACGTGCTCGCGCACCAGCGCCGACGGGTGATCGCGCCGCGCCTGCAGGGCCGCGACGACTTCAGGCGCCGGCGGCGCGTTGCCCAGCGCGACTGCGATATTCCGCAGCCAGCGTTCGTGGCCGATGCGACGGATCGCCGAACCGGCCAGGCGGTCGTTGAAATCGGTTTCGCTCCAGGCGAAGAGTTCCACCAGTCGGGCGGCATCCAGCCCGTTGCGCACGCCGAAATCGGGCAGCGCGGCCGTTTGCGCGAAGCGGTTCCACGGGCACACCAGCTGGCAGTCGTCGCAGCCGTAGATGCGGTTGCCCAGCAGCGGGCGCAATTCCAGCGGGATGCTGCCCTTCAATTCGATGGTGAGGTAGGAGATGCAGCGCCGCGCGTCGAGCCGGTAAGGCGCGACGATGGCCTGCGTTGGACAGACGTCGATGCAGGCCTGGCAGGTGCCGCAGTGGCCCGCTTCCGGCGCGTCGACCGGCAGCGGCAGGTCGGTGTAAATTTCGCCAAGAAAGAACCACGAGCCGTGCTGGCGGTTCAGCAGCAGCGTGTGCTTGCCGCGCCAGCCCAAACCCGATTTCGTCGCGAGCTCGACTTCGAGCACCGGCGCGCTGTCGGTGAAGACGCGGTAGCGGTGTTCGCCGACCGCTTCGCTGATGCGATCGGCGAGCGTCTGCAGGCGATTGCGCAACACCTTGTGATAGTCGCGCCCCAGCGCGTAGCGCGACACGTAGGCGGCGTCGGGGTCGTTCAGCACCGCGTGCGGGTCGGCAACCCCGGGCGGAAAATAATCGAGGCGCGCGCTGATGACGCGCACGGTGCCGGGCACGAGTTCGGCCGGGCGGCTGCGCTGGGTGCCGTGCGCGGCCATATAATCCATCTCGCCATGAAAACCCTGATCCAGCCACGCCTGCAGACCGGCTTCGGCCGTCGCGAGATCGCCGTCGGCGATGCCGACCGCGGCGAAGCCGAGCTCGCGGCCCCAGGCCTTGATGCGCTGCGCCAGCTCCGATAAATCCTGATCATGCATAACACCGATGATACCGTGCGCTGCCGGCGCCATCTGCCCGACGAAGCGGCGACGCTCGCCTTCGGCGCGGCGCTCGCGCAGGAACTCGTGCCGGGGATGACGTTTTATCTCGAAGGCGACCTCGGGGCGGGCAAAACGACGCTGGTGCGCGGCATGCTGCGGTCGCTGGGATACAACGGTCGGGTGAAAAGTCCGACCTATACCCTCGCTGAAACCTACAGCCTGCCGGCATTTGAGCTATATCATTATGACTTGTACCGCATGCACGACCCGCGCGAATGGCTCGACGCCGGGTTTCGCGATGTGGGCGACGCGGCCGTGAATCTGATCGAGTGGCCTGAAAAGGCCGCCGGCTGGCTGCCCAAGCCCGACGTGATCGTGCGACTGAACATCGTCGACGACGCGCGCGAGATCGAGTGCGAAGCAGCAAGCCCGCGCGGCGCACGTTACCTGGAGACATGTTGCACGCTCTGCTGAAAACCTTCCTGCTGTGCTGTGTGCTGCTGTCGGGCTGGGCCCAGGCGATGCAGCTCACCGCCACGCGCGTGTGGCCGTCGCCGGATTACACGCGCATCACGCTCGAAGCGGCGCAGCCCGTCGCGCATACCTTCTTCACCCTGTCGAACCCCGAGCGCCTGGTCCTCGACCTCGAAGGCGTGCAGCCGGGCGCCGCGCTGGATGCCCTCGCCAAGCAGCTTGCTGCCGACGACCGCTACGTCAGCGGTCTGCGTGTTGGCGTCAACCGTCCCGGCGTGATGCGCGTGGTGGTCGAACTCAAAATGCCGGTCAAGCCGTCGGTATTCCAGTTGCAGCCCGCAGGCCAGTACGGCCATCGCCTGGTGGTCGACCTCTACCCGGCCGCGGGCGGCAGCGCCGGCACGGCGCCGCAGGCGGTCCCCGTCTCGGTGCCGCCCGCTTCGCCTGCCGTGCCGCAGTACAAGCGGCTCATCACCGTGGCGATCGATGCCGGCCACGGCGGCGAGGACCCGGGCGCGATCGGCGCCGCCGGCACCTACGAAAAGCACATCACGCTGTCGGTCGCGAAGAAGCTCAAGGAGAAGCTCGACGCGCAGGAAAACATGCGCGGCGTGCTGATCCGCGACGGCGACTACTTCGTGCCGCTGGCGGGTCGGGTGAACAAGGCGCGCGCGGTCAAGGCCGATCTCTTCATCTCGATCCACGCCGACGCCTTCATCAAGCCGCACGCGCGCGGCTCGTCGGTGTTTGCCCTGTCGGAAAACGGCGCCACCTCGGTGGCGGCGCGCTGGCTGGCGAAGAAGGAAAACGACGCCGACCTCATCGGCGGCATCAACATCGACGTCAAGGATCCTTTCCTCAAGCGCACGCTGATCGACCTGTCGCAGACCGCGACGATCAACGACAGCCTGAAACTGGGCGAAGCGGTATTGCAGCGCATCGGCGGCGTCAACACCCTGCACAAGCCGCACGTCGAGCAGGCCGGCTTCGCCGTGCTGAAGGCGCCCGACATTCCGTCGATCCTGATCGAAACCGCCTTCATTTCCAATCCGGAAGAGGAAAAGCGCCTCAACGACCCGGGTTACCAGGACAAGCTGGTCGACGCCATCGTCGACGGCATCAAGCACTATTTCGCCACGCACCCGCTGACCGCGCCGTCACGGCTGACCCGCAATCCATGACCGTGAGCCTCCTGGGGGCGGCGGCGCCGGGCTTTGACGCGCCGCTCGACGTGCTGGAAGCCTGCCACGGCCGCATCGCCCGGCAGTGCGACACCCTCGAAAAACTCCTCGATCATTTGCCCGCACACGGCGCCGACGCGCAGGCGCAGCAGGCCGCGCGCGCGGTGCTCGCCTACTTCGATACGGCTGCTGTCCACCATCACGATGACGAGGAGCGCAACCTGTTTCCCTTGCTGGAGGCGGCGAACGCCCCTGGCGCCTGCGACCTGGTCGAGACATTGACGCTCGAACATGACCACCAGGCGCTGCTCTGGCGGCGTCTGCGGGTCGAATTGCAGGGTATCGAAGCCGGCACGGCCGCCGCGCTCGACCCCGCATCTACACGCCGCTTCGTCGAGATGAACCGCGCCCACCTCGAATTCGAGAACACCCACCTGCTGCCGCTCGCCCGGCGGACGCTCGACGCCGCCGCGCTCGCGCGCCTCGGTCGCGCCATGGCCGCGCGCCGCGGCGTGCCCTTCGATCCCGCATGAGCATCCGCGTCCTGCCCGATGTGCTGATTTCGCAGATCGCCGCCGGCGAGGTCGTCGAGCGGCCGGCGTCGGCGCTGAAGGAAATTCTGGAAAACAGTCTCGACGCGGGTTCGACCGATATCCAGGTCGAGCTGGAGCAGGGCGGGATCAAGCGCATCCGTGTCACCGACAACGGCAGCGGCATTCCGCGCGAGGAACTCGCGCTGGCACTGACGCGCCACGCCACCAGCAAGATTGCCTCGCTCGACGATCTCGAACGGGTGGCGAGCCTGGGTTTCCGCGGCGAGGCGCTGGCGTCGATCGCGGCGATCGCACGCGTGCTGCTGATCAGCCGGCAGGCCGGCGCGGAGCACGCCTGGACGATCCAGGCCGAAGGCGGCCGGCTCGAGGCGCCTGCGCCGGCGGCGCGCGGACCGGGCACCTCGCTCGATATCCAGGATCTTTTTTTCAACACGCCGGCGCGGCGCAAGTTCCTCAAGACCGAAGCGACCGAGTACGCCCATTGCGCCGAGACCGTGCGCAGGCTTGCGCTGGCGCATCCGCAGGTCGCCTTCACGCTCAGCCACAATGGCCGGGTGCAATTGCGGCTGGCGGCCGAGTCCGCGGCGGCGCGGGTGCGCCACGTGCTGGGCGAGGCCTTCGAGCAGAACAGCATTGCGGTCGACGCCGCGGCCGGCCCGCTGCGCCTCGCCGGCTGGGTGGTGCGGCCGGCCGCCGCCACCGCCAGCCGCGACGGCCAGCACGTCTACGTCAACGGCCGCTACGTGCGCGACAAACTGATCGTCCACGCCTTGCGGGAAGCCTATCGCGACGTGCTGCATCATCAGCTCAATCCCGCGTACTGCCTGTTTCTCGACCTGCCGCCCGAGGGCGTCGACGTCAACGTGCACCCGGCCAAGACCGAGATCCGCTTCCGCGACAGCCGCGGCGTGCACCAGTTTCTGTTCCACGCGGTCGAGCGCCTGCTGGCGGCGCCGGCAAGCGCAGAGACGCTGCCCCCTGCCCCCAACGCCGCGTCGCGTGCGCCCGCGTGGACGCCGCAGCAGACGGCGATGCCGCTGCAGGTGAACGAAGCGATGGCGTTCTATGCGCCGCTTGCGGCGCATGCATCAGGTGGCGCGCCGTTTCAGGGGTCAGGGGTCAGGGGTCAGGATTCAGGGGGCCTGCTTGCGCCGCTGGATCAGGGACCGGGGGTCAGGATTCAGGGGCCAGGGGAGGGTGTTGCGCCTGCGGCGCAGCTTCTGCCAGAAAGCCAGGAGGGCGATGCACCGCCGCTGGGCTACGCGCTGGCGCAGTTGCACGGCGTCTACGTGCTGGCGCAGAACGCACAGGGGCTGGTGCTGGTCGATATGCACGCCGCCCACGAGCGCGTGGTCTACGAAAAGCTCAAGACCGCACTCGACGCCCGCGCGGTGCCGGCGCAGGCCCTGCTGATCCCGGTGGCGCTCACGGTCGACGCGCGCGACCTCGCCGAAATCAGTCCGCATCTCGACGCGCTCGCCGGCATCGGCTTCGAGCTGTCGATCACCTCGCCGACCTCGGTTGCGGTGCGTTCGGTGCCGTGGCTGCTGAAGGATGCCGACCCGGTCGAGCTGACCCGTGCGGTGCTCGCCGAGGTCGCCGAATTCGGCGTCGCGCGCCTGCTCGCCGAGCGCCGCAACGAGCTGCTGGCGACGCTTGCCTGCCACGGCGCGGTGCGCGCCAACCGGCGGCTCACCCTGCCGGAAATGAACGCGCTGCTGCGCGAAATGGAAGCCACCGAGCGCGCCGGCCAGTGCAATCACGGCCGCCCGACCTGGTTCCAGCTCAGCATGAAGGAACTCGACGCGCTGTTCATGCGGGGGCGCTGAACCCGGGCGAGCGGTTTTGGCTATAATCCCGAGCTAATTAGTCAGGTATTCAGGTATTGCCATGAGCGAATCGACCCCCCGCAAGACCATCCCCATCCAGGAGATCAACGAAGCCAGCAACTGCGCAGGCTCCGAACCTTACGCGCTCATGGTGCTGGGCGACTCCATGCTGCCCGAGTTCGAGGAGGGCGAAATCATCGTCGTCGAACCCTCGGGCCTGGTGAAGGATGGCTCCTACGTCGTCGCCTACGTCAACGACGAATACATCTTCCGCCAGATCGTGAAGCACGACGACGGCTGGATGCTGCGTCCGCTCAACCCGTTGTACGAGAACATTCCGGTGGCGGACATCGACGTCGCCAAGGGGGTGGTGATCATGAAGAAACGTCCGGGCAAGCGCAGCGAACAGAAGCGCTATATTTGAATCAGGATGAAGTAAACGTCCTAATCCATTATTTTTGAAGGATTCACCAATCCGACTCATTCATACAACTAATTGATAAAGCCATTAATTGATTAAATTAATTAGTTGACCAATTCGCTCGGGTAATTAAAATTGCCCTTGTTGTTCAACCCTTTGGAACACAGGAGAGAAACCATGAGTGGACTGATTGCAAATTTTCCCAGCGACGGCGTCGTGACCATCAACCGGGTGATCCTGAAGCCCGAATACACGGTGGACGACCTGCAGGAGCGCGTCGCGTTCCTGTGCGAGAACGTCAAGACCTACCATTCCGACACCGGCTTCGTCGGCGGCTTCGTCGCGCTGAACTCGGGCGCGGTGTCCAACGAAGGCTCGACCATCGGCCAGGCGGTCGAGAGCCCGATGAAGGGCAAGGAAGCCCTGATCGTGACTTTCTGGACGACCTTCGAGAACCACGAGCAGTCGCACCGCTCCGACACCTTCCAGCCGCTGTTCCAGAAAGTGCTCGACCTGTGCGAGAACGGCAACGAGGAAATCGCCTACGAAATGCTGTGGTCCGGCAAGGCCTACGGCCCCGAGGAGATCGAGGCGGCCCGCAAGGCCAAGGCGCAGTTCGCCAGCGCAGCCTGACCGCTTGCGGTCGACGCGCGAAAAACGGCGGGACAACCCGCCGTTTTTTATTGCCCGTCGGCCGCACACGGGCTGCCGTGCACAGGCCTGAGGGATAATCGCACCCCATGTCCGCTGCACGCCACCCGCCCGCTGTCTTCCTCATGGGCCCGACCGCCTCGGGCAAGACCGCGCTGGCGGTGACGCTGGTCGAGCGCTTCCCGCTCGAAATCATCAGCGTCGATTCCGCGCTGGTCTACCGCGGCATGGACATCGGCACCGCCAAACCCGACGCCGCCACGCTGGCGCGCGCCCCGCATCACCTGCTCGACATCCGCGATCCCGCCGACAGCTACTCCGCCGCGGCCTTCCGCGACGACGCGCTGCGCCTGATGGCGGACATCACGGCGCGCGGGCGCGTGCCGCTGCTGGTCGGCGGCACCATGCTGTATTTCCGCGCGCTGCTGAAAGGGCTCGACGACCTGCCGCGCGCCGACGCGCCGACGCGCAAGGCCATCGAGGCCGACGCCGCGGCGCGCGGTTGGCCCGCGCTGCACGCCGAACTGGCGCAACTCGACCCGCCCACGGCGGCGCGGCTGGCGCCGAACGATGCCCAGCGCATCGGCCGCGCGCTGGAAATTGTCCGCCTCACCGGCACCCCGATGTCGGCGCTGCTCGACCGTGTTCAAACCGATTTGCCCTACCGCGTGCTGCAGCTCGCCCTGATCCCGTCCGATCGCGCCGTGCTGCACCGGCGCATCGCCGAGCGCTTCGACACCATGCTCGCCCAAGGCCTGCTCGACGAAGTGCAGGCCCTGCGCCGGACCCATGCGTTGACGCCCGACCTGCCGGCGATGCGCGCGGTCGGCTACCGCCAGGCCTGGGCGTATCTGGACGGTGAAATCACCGCTGAGGCCATGCGCGAACAGGGCATCGCCGCCACCCGCCAGCTCGCCAAGCGGCAGCTCACCTGGCTGCGTTCGTGGCCGGATGCGGTGGAGCTGGATTGCCTGGCGGAGGACATTGAAGCGCAGGCGACGGCGCGGGTGGCGCGCCATCTCAAATCTTGAGTGGCCGTCATTGCGAGCGAAGCGCGGCAATCCAGCGCTTCGACCAAGCAAACATTTCTGGATTGCTTCGCTTCGCTCGCAATGACGATGACGATGACGATGACGGAGGTGAGGCTTTAATCCGTACTGGTCGACTCGATCGACGCGCGGGCCTGGCCGCGGTGGAAGCGAATGCCGATTGTTTCGCCGGCGTTCAGTCCTGATGCATCCTGCACCACGCGGCCGTCCTGCCGCTGCACGATGCTGTAGCCGCGCGCCAGCACGCCTTCCGGGTTGAGATGGGCGAGGCTGCTGGCCAGCCGGGCCAGATCGAGCTGACACCGGCCGAAGCCGCCCTCGACCGCGCGCCGGGCGCGCAGACCCAGCGTGTCGAGCCGCTGCTGCTCGCGCCGAACGACGTGGATCGGCGTCACCAGCCGCTGGCTCAGCCGCGCGATGCGCAACTGCCCGGCCGTCAGCTGCGAGCCGCAGGCGTGGCGCAGGCGCTGTTCCAACTGGTTCAGCTCGGTCTGGCGGCGGCGCAACTGTTCTGCCGGGTGCACCAGCCGCCGCGCCAGGTAATCGATGCGCTGCATCTCGGTTTGCAGGCGCCGCGTCTGCAGGTGCTGCAGGCGGCGCGCCGCCTGGTCGAGTTGTTGCAGCAGTTCCGCACGCACCGGGCTCGCGAGTTCGGCCGCCGCCGTGGGCGTCGGCGCGCGCAGGTCGGCGGCGAAGTCGGCCAGCGTGAAATCGGTTTCGTGGCCGATGCCGCTCACCACGGGAATGGGGCTCGCCGCGATCGCGCGCACCACCGCCTCGTCGTTGAACGCCCACAGGTCTTCCAGCGAGCCGCCGCCGCGGCATACCAGCAGCACGTCGCACTCGGCGCGCGCGCCGGCGGTGCGGATCGCGGCGGCGATCTGCGCGCCCGCGCCGGCGCCCTGCACCGGCGTCGGATAAAGGATCACCGGCAGCCCCGGCATGCGCCGCACGAGCGCGGTCAGCACGTCGTGCAGCGCAGCGGCCTGCGGCGAGGTGACGATGCCGAGCGTGCGCGGAAAGCGGGGCAGGGCACGCTTCCTCGCCGGGTCGAACAGGCCTTCCTGTTCGAGTTTTGCCTTCAGCTTGAGGAAGGCTTCGTACAGCCGCCCGGCGCCGGCGCGGCGGATCTGCTCGGCGCCGAGCTGAAAGTCGCCGCGGGCTTCATAGAGAGAGGGCAGGGCGCGCACTTCGACGTGATCGCCGTTGGCGGGGGTGAAATCGGCGAACTGGTTGCGGCCGCGGAACATCACGCAACGCACCTGTGCGCTCGCATCCTTCAGCGAGAAATACCAGTGGCCGGAGGCGGCGCGGGTGAAGTTGGACACCTCGCCTTCCACCCACAAGAGCGGCAGTTGCGACTCCAGCGCGCGGCGCGCCATACGGTTGAGCTCGCTCACCGTCAGCACCGGCAGGGCGGGGGCGGTATCGAGAAGGTCGTCGGATTCGTGCATGGCGTGCAGGATAAACGGGATTGCGCGGCGCGGCTTCATGCACAGTCACGCAAGGTTCACGAAAAAAATTCATGCCCCCTATTGACGAGGGTTGTGAATTAATAACTTATTGATTTTTATCAATAAACCTGGGTGATGAATTTTTGGGCCGCGAGGCATTTTCCTTTGTGCGCGGGCGTTTAGGGCATTTGACCGACACTTCTTCACAGACTTATCCACATCATTTGTGGAGAACTCCCTCGCGCCGTAAAAAATCCCGACGCGGCAATTTGATGCTTGCCCAAACAGGCGTGCGGACGCTACATTTCGGGTGTTGTTTCAAATGGAGTTGTGTTCAGTGCTTGCCATCATCGAGGCGGCCGGTTGGCCGATCTGGCCGTTGATCCTGGCGTCGGTCGTCGCCGTCGCCATCATCATCGAGCGTGCCTACAGCCTGCGAGCCAGGGAAGTGGCCCCCCCGGGCCTGTTGCTGGAAACCGTGAAGAGCTTTCAGGAACGCGGCGTGACGCAGGAACTCGTCACCCGTTTGGCCGACGGCCCGCCGTTGGGACGCATTTTCGCGGTAGCGCTGAAGAACGCGCACAACTCGCGCGAAGTGATGAAGGAGTCGATCGAGGAATCCGGCCGCGCCGTCACCCACGAACTCGACCGCTTCCTCACCTCGCTCGGCACCATCGCCAGCATGGCGCCGCTGCTGGGCCTGCTCGGCACCGTGGTCGGCATGATCGAGATCTTCGGCGCGCAGACCGCCACCGGCACCAACCCCGGCCAGCTCGCCCACGGCATCTCGATCGCGCTCTACAACACCGCGTTCGGCCTCATCGTCGCGATTCCGGCGATGATCTTCTACCGCTATTTCCGCGCCAAGGTCGAGACGCTCGTCGTCGACATGGAGCAGCAGGCGATCAAGCTGGTCGAGATCGTCCACGGCGACCGCAAATAAGCCATGGGCACTTTTAGAAATCGTGGCGAGCGGGCATCAGCCGGGTGCGCCCGGAGCGCAGGAACCGGAATGTACAGGCGAGTACATGAGGATTCCGAGCACCGGACGCGCCCGGATCATGGCCGCGCAGTAGATTTATAAGGGTGCCCCATGGACTTTCGCCGCGGCCGCCGTGAAGACTATCCGGACATCAACCTGATTCCGTTCATCGACATCCTGCTGGTCATCGTGATCTTCCTCGCGGTGACCACCACCTACGCGCGCTTCGCCGAACTGCGCATCAACCTGCCGACCAGCAGCGCCGAGCAGACGCCGGCCCAGCCGAAGCAGATCGAGATCGCGGTTTCCGAGGACGGGCGCTACGCGATCGACAACCAGACGCTCGCCGACGGCTCGATCGAGTCGCTGGCGGTCGCGCTGCAGCAGGCCGCGGGCGAGCAGAAGGATCCGGTCGTCGTCATCAACGCCGACGCCCGCGCCGCGCATCAATCCGTGGTGAACGTGATGGAGGCCGCGCGCCGCGTCGGTCTCGCGCGGATCACCTTCGCCACCCAGACGTCTCCCTGAGCGGCAGGCCGTGCCGACGCTCCAGCGCCTCTGGACGCGCACCGGCCTCGTCACCCTGCTGCTCGCGCCGTTCGCCCTGTTGTTCGCCCTCGTCGTGGGGTTGCGCCGGCTGGCGTATCGCCGCGGCTGGCGACCCTCGGTCGCGGTCGGCGTGCCGGTGGTCGTCGTCGGCAACATCACCGTGGGCGGCAGCGGCAAGACGCCGCTCGTGATCCGGCTGGTCGAGCGCCTGCGCGCGCAGGGCTGGCGTCCCGGCGTCGTCAGCCGCGGCTACGGCGGCAGCGCGCGCGGCTGCGTCGACGTCATGCCGGACAGCGAGCCGGCGCTGACCGGCGACGAGCCCCTCCTGATCCGGCTCAAGGCCGACGTGCCGGTGGTGGTCGGGCGCGACCGCGTGGCGGCGGCGCGCTGGCTGCTGGCGCGCCATCCCGGCGTCGACGTCATCGTGTCCGACGACGGCCTGCAGCATTACCGCCTGGCGCGCGATGTCGAGATCGCCGTGGTCGACGCGGCGACCGGGCTGGGCAACCGCTGGCCGCTGCCGGCCGGGCCGCTGCGCGAGCCGCCCGGCCGCCTGCGCGAAGTCGACGCCGTGGTGCAGGTGTTGCGCGGCGCGGTGCCCGCGCGCAAGGATCCGGGGCCGAAGACCTGGCGGGTCGACTATCGGCCCGGACGGGCGTGGCGGCTGCAAAATCCGCAGGAACGCAGCGCGCTAGCCGACCTGCCGCCGCGCGACTGGGTGGCCGCAACAGGCATCGGGCGGCCGCAGGGCTTCTTCGACATGCTGCGCGCGCAGGGCCTCGCCGTCGAGGCGCGCGCCTTTCCGGATCACCACGCTTTCCGACCCGGCGACCTGCCCATCGAGGGCGCCGTGCTGATGACCGAGAAAGACGCGGTAAAATGCCGGGCATTCGCTGGAACCGACTGGTGGGCGGTCGAACTCGACGTCGCCCCGGAAAAGGGTTTCATGGACTGGCTGGATGCGCGCCTCGCCACAATACCAATACGCACCCGCGGCCGCATGGAAGGGGGAGTGGGATGAGCAATCAGCAACATTCGATCTGGAGCGAGCGCCGCCAGCAAGGCCGCTGGGAGGACCGCGCCGGTGAATCCGGCTACTGGGTGCCAGACCGCTCCGAAATCATCACCCAGTTCTTCACCCGCTACCTGTTCTTTGCGCTGGCGCTGATCTATTTTTCCACGCTCGACGGCATCGAGCCGGTGTTGTTCGACGTTTCGCAGCTGCTGATGGCGCTCGGCGTCTACTTCGTGCTCAATTCCTGGTTCTTTCACCAGGCGCTCAAGGGCGTCAGCCTGCTCAAGATCCGCAGCGCCATGGCGGCCGACCTCGTCATCGTCACCCTGTGCGTGATCCACGACCCCAACGCCATTCCGCCGTCGGCGCTGGCCTTTCTCATGGTGCTGCTCGGCAACGGCATGCGCTACGGCATGGGCGTGTTCGCCGAGGTGCTGGGCGGCGTCTTCCTCGGCATGGCCCTGTCGTTCGCCGTGCGCTACCGCCTGGGCGGTTTCGAGATCACCGCCGGCGACGTCTTCTTCGGCGTGTTCTGGGTCACGCTCGCGCTCTATGCCTACATCCTCATGGGCCGCATCGAGGGCCAGCGCCGCCAGCTCGACTACCGCAGCCGCTTCGATGCGCTCACCGGCCTGCTCAACCGCCACGGTCTGCTGGCGGCGGCCGACAATATCTTCGACCGCACCGTGGCCAACCTGCCGGCGACCGTATTGTTCGCCGACCTCAACAAGTTCAAGGAAATCAACGACCGCTACGGCCACGGCGTCGGCGACCGCGTGCTTGCGGAGTTCGCGCAGATCTTCAGCGAATCGGCCGAGATGGGTGTCTGCGGCCGCTGGGGCGGCGACGAGTTCGTCGCCGTGCTGCCGCAGCGCAACCAGGCCGAGGTCAAGCACATTTTCGAGCGCATTGAGACCCGCACCAATGCCTGGAGCATGAGCAACGGCCTGCCCATGGCGGTCAGCCTCGGCGTGGCCCACGCGCCGAAGGACGGCCACGACCTCGAAACCCTGCTGTCGATCGCCGACATCCACCTCTACCGCTGCAAATCGCAGCAGACCGACGCCGAAGCCGCGGTCGCGTATTACAGGACGCTTTCCAATGAACCCGAAGCTACTTGAGATTCTCGTGTGCCCCGTGTGCAAGGGCCCGCTCGAATGGAAGAAATCCGATCATGAACTGGTGTGCCGCGCCTGCCGGCTGGCCTATCCCATCCGCGACGACATCCCGGTGATGCTGCCGGAAGAGGCGCGCGCGCTGAGTCCCGACGAAATCCACGGCAAGGCCTGAAGCGGTGCATTTCCGCGTCGTCATCCCCGCGCGCTACGCGTCGAGCCGGCTGCCGGGCAAGCCGCTCGCCGACATCGGCGGCCGCCCCATGGTGCTGCGCGTGCTCGACCAGGCGCTGAAGGCCGGCGCCGAGTCGGTCGTCGTCGCCACCGACGACGCGCGCGTGCAGCAGGCGGTCGAGGCCGCGGGCCACCAGGCGCTGATGACCTCGCCCGAGCATCGATCGGGCACCGAGCGCCTGGTCGAGGTCGCCGAGACCCTGGGCTGGCCGGACGACGCGCTGGTGGTCAACGTGCAGGGCGACGAGCCGCTGATCGACCCCTTGCTGATCCGCGAGGCGGCGCGCCAGCTCGTGCTGCACGACGACGCGGTGATGGCGACGCTGGCGCATCCGATCCACGACCACGCCGACTTCGTCAATCCCAACGTCGTCAAGGTCGTCGCCGACGAGGCCGGCTACGCCGTCTACTTCAGCCGCGCGCCGATTCCCTGGCCGCGCGATGCCTTCGCGGCGCAGCAGCCGATGCCGCACGAGCTCGGCGCGCTGCGCCACATCGGCCTCTACGCCTACCGCGCCGGCTTCCTGCGCGCCTACGCCGGGCTCGCGCCGTCGCCGCTCGAACGCATCGAAATGCTGGAACAGTTGCGCGTGCTGTGGCACGGCCACCGCATCAGCCTCGGCATCACGCCGCTGGCGCCGGCGCCGGGGGTCGACACGGCGGAGGACCTGGCGCGGGTGCGCACGCTGTTTGCCTGAATCGATGCAGGCGGTCCGCTCCCGGGCCGATGGGCTGCATAGCAGCCTCTTGAATCCGCGAATAAAAATTTTTAAGTGTTGCGAAAAACGCCCATGCCTTAGGCTATCGAAGTTTTTTCAATCCGAATATCAAGGGAGACAGCAATGCGTTTGATCCTGTTGGGCGGCCCCGGCGCCGGCAAGGGCACCCAGGCCAACTACATCAAAGAGAAGTACGGCATTCCGCAGATTTCCACCGGCGACATGCTGCGTGCGCAGATCAAGGCCGGCACCGAGCTCGGCATGAAGGCCAAGGCCATCATGGACGCCGGCGGTCTCGTCTCCGACGACATCATCATCGGCATGGTGAAGGCCCGCCTCACCGAAGCCGACTGCAAGAACGGCTACCTGTTCGACGGCTTCCCGCGCACCATCCCGCAGGCCGAGGCGATGAAGGCCGCCGGCGTGCCGATCGACTACGTGGTCGAGATCGACGTTGCCGACGAAGAAATCGTCAAGCGCATGTCGGGCCGCCGCGTGCACGTGGCCTCGGGCCGCACCTATCACGTCGTCTTCAATCCGCCGCGCATCGAGGGCAAGGACGACCTCACCGACGAGCCGCTGATCCAGCGCGACGACGACAAGGAAGAAACCGTGAAGAAGCGCCTCGAGGTCTACCACGCGCAGACCGAGCCGCTGGTGAAGTACTACGGCGACTGGGCGGCGCGCGGCGAAGCCGGCGCGCCGAAGTACGTGAAGGTGTCCGGCGTCGGCAAGGTCGACGAAATCCGCGACGCCATCTTCAAGGCGCTCGGCTGAGGAAGACGATGCCGGCGAAGATCGCCCCGATGACCGACACCGAACGCTGGGTCGTCCAGCAGGCGGTGAAGGAGCGCTACGGCAGGGAAGTCGAGGTGCAGGACGTCGAGACCGAGATTCGCCTGCACATCGACGACCGCGAGCTGACGCTGTGCCCGGGCTTCTACTGGACCGAGCACGGTTGCCATTTCGTGCTGTCGAAGACCGGCGACACGCGCTACCGCAGCATGTTCTTCTGGCGCATCCGCGACCGCTTCGCAACCGGACGCGAGGAATACGACGACATCGGCGACTGCGTGACCACGCTGCTGAAAATGCAGGCCGACGAGGAAGCGCGGCGGCTGGCGGAAGGAGAAGCCTCCGGCAACAGTTGAAAATCGGGCCAGCCCTGCGTAGGCAGCGCTGGCCTTTTGTTTTGCTAACGACCCCAGAAACAATCAAGGAGACAGCACCATCATGGCGAAAAAAATGAACGCCTTCTACGCCCAGTCCGGCGGCGTCACCGCCGTCATCAACGCCTCGGCCTGCGGCGTGATCGAAACCGCGCGCAAGCACAAGGACACGATCGGCAAGGTCTACGCGGGCAGGAACGGCATCATCGGCGCCCTGACCGAAGACCTGATCGACACCAGCAAGGAATCCGCCGCCGCCATCGCCGCGCTGCGTTCCACGCCGTCGGGCGCCTTCGGTTCCTGCCGCTTCAAGCTGAAGTCGCTCGAAGCCAACAAGCGCGAATACGAGCGCCTGATCGAAGTCTTCAAGGCCCACAACATCGGCTACTTCTTCTACAACGGCGGCGGCGATTCGGCCGACACCTGCTTCAAGGTCAGCCAGCTCTCCGAAGCGATGGGCTATCCGATCCAGGCGATCCACGTGCCGAAGACGGTCGACAACGACCTGCCGATCACCGACTGCTGCCCGGGCTTCGGCTCGGTCGCCAAGTACATCGCCGTGTCCACGCTCGAAGCCAGCTACGACGTGCGCTCGATGGCCAAGACCTCGACCAAGGTCTTCGTCATCGAGGTGATGGGGCGCCACGCCGGCTGGATCGCCGCCGCCGGCGGCCTGGTCGAGGACCACGGCATTCCGGTCGTGATCCTGTTCCCGGAAATCGAATTCGACCAGAAGAAATTCCTCGCGCTGGTCGACAAGAAGGTGAAGGAATTCGGCTTCTGCACCGTCGTCGTTTCCGAAGGCTGCCATTACCCGGACGGCACCTTCCTTGCCGAGCAGGGCACCCGCGACGCCTTCGGCCACGCCCAGCTGGGCGGCGCCGCGCCGGTCGTCGCCAACATGATCAAGGACGCGCTCGGACACAAGTTCCACTGGGCCGTCGCCGACTACCTGCAGCGCGCCGCGCGCCACATCGCGTCGAAGACCGACGTCAAGCAGGCCTACGAGCTCGGCAAGAAGGCGGTCGAACTCGCGGTCAAGGGCCACAACTCGGTGATGCCGACGGTTGACCGTGTTTCCGACAAGCCCTACAGGTACAAGATCGGCATGGCGCCGCTGTCCAAGGTCGCCAACGTAGAGAAGTTCATGCCGCGCGATTTCATCACCCGGGATGGCTTCGGCATCACCGACAAGTGCAAGCGCTATCTGACGCCGCTGATCCAGGGCGAGGACTATCCGAAGTACAAGGACGGCCTGCCGGTGTATGTGACGCTGAAGAACGTGGCGGTGGCGAAGAAGCTGCCGGAATTCAAGCTCTGAGGAGCGAGGGGCTAGGATTTAGGATCTAGTGTTGTGTCTCACAAATGGCTTTACATTCCGGCTGGTTCGTATATGCTCCCCGAAGCGCGACTTCGAGGGGATTGCGATGACCAAAGATCGAATCATGCTTGAGCCGGCCGAGATGCGGGAACTGGCGAAACGGATGCGATCCAGCACGGTATCGGTGCGGGATCGCCAGCGGGCGCAGATTATTCTGCTGGCTGCGGAAGGGCAGACACAAGAGGCCATTGGCAAGGTGGTTGGCGTCACGCGCGTGACGGTCAATCACTGGTGCCGACGCTTCATCCGGTCGCGGCTGGCCGGGCTCTCGGACGCACCGGGACGCGGGCGCAAGGCGGCCCTGCCGGTTGCGGCGGTGCAGAAGATCATCGAGGCCGCGGGCAAGCCGCCGGCCACGCGCGGACGCTGGAGCTGTCGCAGCATGGCGCAGGCAGTCGGCGTGTCGCCCGCCAGCGTTCAGCGTCTGTGGGCGGCCAACGACATCAAGCCGCACCTGTCGCGCACGTTCAAGCTGTCCAACGACGCGCATTTCGAAGACAAGTTCTGGGATGTCATCGGGCTGTATCTGAACCCACCGGAAAAGGCGTTGGTGCTGTGCTGTGACGAGAAGTCCCAGTGCCAGGCGCTGGAACGCACCCAGCCCGGTCTGCCGCTGGGAATCGGCCACGTCAAGACGGCGACCCATGACTACATCCGCCACGGCACGCTGACCCTGTTTGCCGCCTTGAACTATCTGGAAGGCAAGCTGATCACGACGATTGCCGAGCAGCACCGGCATCAGGAATGGCTGGCCTTCCTCAAGAAGATCGACCGGGAGACGCCCAAGGATTTGGCCATCCATCTGATCGCCGACAACTACGCCACGCACAAGCACGCCGAGGTCAAGGCATGGCTGGCCAAACACCCCCGATTCCACATGCACTTCACGCCCACCTCGTCTTCCTGGCTCAATCTGGTCGAGCGCTTCTTCCGTGACGTGACGGATCGAATCCGGGATTGCAGCTTCGCCTCCGTGCGCGAGTTGGCCGACACGATCATCGAGTTTCTGGCCGACCGCAACCAGAACCCCAAGCGTTACGTCTGGAAGGCGAAAGGCGAGGATATCCTGCGCAAAATCCAGCAGGCGCGACAAGCGGTTGCGCAGCAGACCGTGACGACTTAGATGTAAATGCATTTGTGAGACACTACACTAGGGGCTAGGGGGTTTTGTGCGGCTTCGCCGCACCTTTCAAACAAGGCGCGGGCGTAGCCCGCGCAAACTCCCCTAATCCCTAGCTCCTAGCCCCTAGCCCCTAACACAATGACCCTAGACAAAGCCCGCCAACTGCTCAAAGTACAAGCCGACTTCGGCGGCTTCTACAACGGCAACTCGGCCAAGCTGATCCTCTCCGAGGTGCAGCGCGAGCACGGGCAGGACGCGGTCGATCAACTCATACGGGAATTGGAGCTCGACCGGATTTTCGGGTTCGAGCCCGGCACGCGCTTCGAGGGCGGGCTGGCGATGGGCAGGCAGTAAGGGAAAACGGCAGCTTCGGCTGCCGTTTTGTTTGGTTGACGTGGCAACAACGACAAGGAGGAGTAAATGGAGACGCAGTTGATATGGGTGTTGGCCAGTGCGGTCCTGGCCCTGCTGTACGGTGTACTGTCGATCGGCTGGATACTCAAGCTGCCCGCGGGCAACGCGCGCATGCAGGAAATCGCAGCCGCGGTGCAGGAGGGCGCGCAGGCCTACCTCAAGCGCCAGTACACGACCATCGGCGTGGTCGGCGTGGTGCTGTTCGTGCTGCTCGCCATTTTCCTGTCCATGGCCACGGCGATCGGCTTCGCCATCGGCGCGATCATGTCGGGCGCGGCCGGCTTCATCGGCATGAACGTCTCGGTGCGCGCCAACGTGCGCACCGCCGAGGCCGCCTCGCAGGGCTTGAACGCCGCGCTCAACGTCGCCTTCAAGGGCGGCGCGATCACCGGCATGCTGGTGGTGGGCCTCGGCCTGCTGGGCGTGGCCGGCTATTACGCCATCCTCACCGGCATGGGCGTCTCCACCGACGACGCGATCCACGCGCTGGTGGGTCTCGGCTTCGGCGGTTCGCTGATTTCGATCTTCGCGCGTCTCGGCGGCGGCATCTTCACCAAGGGTGCCGACGTCGGCGCCGACCTGGTGGGCAAGGTCGAAGCCGGCATTCCCGAGGACGACCCGCGCAACCCGGCGGTGATCGCGGACAACGTCGGCGACAACGTCGGCGACTGCGCCGGCATGGCGGCCGACCTGTTCGAGACCTACGCGGTGACCATCATCGCCACCATGCTGCTCGGCAGCCTGATGGTGACGGGTGCGGCGGCGGGCGCGGCGGTGACGTATCCGCTGGTGCTCGGCGCCATCGCCATCGTCGCGTCGATCGCCGGCTCCTTCTTCGTCAAGGCGCGCGAGGGCGGCAAGATCATGAACGCGCTCTACCGCGGCCTTGCGGTGTCGGGCGTGATCGCGCTGGTGGCCTTCTATCCGGTTACTACGATGATGTTCCCCGAAGGCCTCGTCGTCTCCGACATGGATGCGCCGGTGTCGGCGATGAACCTCTACCTCGCGGCGATCATCGGCCTCGTGCTCACCGCGGCCATGGTGTGGATCACCGAGTACTACACCGCGACGGAATTCAGCCCGGTGCGCCACATCGCGCAGGCCTCGACCACCGGCCACGGCACCAACATCATCGCCGGCCTCGGCGTATCGATGAAGTCGACCGCGCTGCCGGTGCTGGCGGTGTGCGCCGCGATCTGGGCGGCGTATGCGCTCGGCGGCCTGTACGGCATCGCGATCGCCGCGACCACCATGCTGTCGATGACCGGCATCATCGTCGCGCTCGACGCCTACGGCCCGATCACCGACAACGCCGGCGGCATCGCCGAAATGGCCGATTTGCCGAGTTCGATCCGCGACATCACCGATCCGCTCGACGCCGTCGGCAACACCACCAAGGCGGTGACCAAGGGCTACGCCATCGGCTCGGCGGGCCTCGCCGCGCTGGTGCTGTTCGCCGACTACACCCACGCCCTGGAGGCCAAAACCGGCATGAGCATGGCGTTCGACCTGTCGAACCACATGGTCATCATCGGGCTCTTCATCGGCGGCATGGTGCCGTATCTGTTCGGCGCGATGGCGATGGAAGCGGTCGGCCGCGCCGCCGGCAGCGTCGTGGTCGAAGTGCGCCGCCAGTTCAAGAGCATCCCCGGCATCATGGACGGCACGGCCAAGCCGGAATACGGCACCTGCGTCGACATGCTCACCAAGTCGGCGATCAAGGAAATGATGATCCCCTCGCTGCTGCCGGTCCTGGTGCCGGTGCTGGTCGGCGTCATCCTCGGTCCGCAGGCTTTGGGCGGCGTGCTGCTCGGCACCATCGTCACCGGCATCTTCGTCGCAATCTCGATGACCACCGGCGGCGGTGCCTGGGACAACGCCAAGAAGTACATCGAGGAAGGCAATCACGGCGGCAAGGGTTCGGAGGCGCACAAGGCCGCCGTCACCGGCGACACCGTGGGCGATCCCTACAAGGACACCGCCGGCCCGGCCGTCAACCCGCTGATCAAGATCATCAACATCGTGGCGCTGCTGATCGTGCCGCTGATCGTCTGAGCGCGCCCGGCCTGCAGGCCGGCCCGGCGGTCGAAGTGCGCCTGCGGGCGCACTTTTCGTTTGCGGTGTCCAAATCTCGACACCGCAGACCCCGTTGGCGTGGCTTCAGAGGTTGTTTGTTGCTAATGGACAACACAATGCGCCTGCCGGCCGCAAATTCGGCTGAATCTCCTACAGAAGCCGGCAAGCCGCGTCGTAACAGGCTTCACGGCGTTCGAACCTCGCATGTGCGCCGTAAAAGCCGCGCCTTTTGGCTGTTCATACTATTGACTCGATGTTTTTGCGTTGATGAAGCGTTTGTCGAGTGTACGGACGGACAGGCTTCAGCCGTTGCCGCGCGCGACGGCGGGCAGGGGATGCGGGTTTTCATAAAACCAAAGGAGAACCAAATAATGAGCAACATGAATGTGAAGGATCGACTCGTACGCATTGCCATCGCAGCAGGCCTGATCTACTGGGCCCTGACGCCGACCGGCCCCACCCTGGCCGCCGGCTACACCGGACTGTTCATGCTGGCCACCGCCGCCATCGGCTGGTGCCCGTTCTACATGAGCTTCGGCTTCAAAACCAAAAAGCAGTAAACTTCCGCAGCGCCGCAAGGTCTGCTTGAGTGCGCCCTCGTGGCGCACTTTTTCATTTCCGGAATCCTGATCCCATGCGTCTACTGTTCCTGCTCTTTGCGCTCGTTCTCGGCGGTGCGGCCCACGCCGGCGGCATCGACCGCCTCAAGGGCTTCATTGCCGGCGCCAAGACCGCCGAGGCCGACTTCACCCAGACCGTGACCGACCGCAGCGGACGCGTGTCCCAGCAGGCGAGCGGCAGGATGGCCTTCGCCCGCCCCGGCAAATTCCGCTGGGATTACAGCGCGCCCTACGAGCAGGTGATCGTCAGCGACGGCGACAAGCTGTGGCTATACGACAAGGATCTGGAGCAGGTCAGCGTCAAGCCGCTCGCCGACGCCATCGCCGGCACGCCCGCGGCGCTGCTTGCCGGCGACAATGCCATCGAGAAGTACTTCACCCTCAAGGACGCCCCCGACGCCGACGGCCTCGAATGGCTGGAAGCCACGCCCAAGAACCGCGACACCACCTTCGAGCGCATCCGCATGGGCTTCAGGGGCGACAGCCTGGTGCAGATGGAGTTGTTCGACTTCTTCGGCCAGCGCACCACGCTCAGGCTCGCGCGCCTGGTGCGCAATCCGTCGATTCCCGCCGCGCGCTTCAGCTTCACCCCGCCCAGGGGCGCCGACGTCATCGGCGAGTGACCCGTCATCGCGAGGCGCAGCCGAAGCAATCCAGACGGTCAGCGCACCGATCGGCTCTGGATCGCCACGGCCTCCGGCCTCGCGATGACGGCGGGGCAGTTTCGCCCGACCCGGCTTTCGCTTCGGTGAGTCGCCTGTCATTGCGAGGCGCAGCCGAAGCAACCCAGACGGTCAGCGCACCGATCGGCTCTGGATCGCCACGGCCTCCGGCCTCGCGATGACGGCAGGGCAGTTTCGCCCGACCCGGCTTTCGTTTCGGTGAGTGGCTCGTCATTGCGAGGCGCAGCCGAAGCAACCCAGACGGCCCGCGCAGCCGACACAGTCTGGATCGCCACGGCCTCCGGCCTCGCGATGACGGCAGGGCAGTTTCGCCCGACCCGGCTTTCGTTTTGGTGAGTGGCTCGTCATTGCGAGGCGCAGCCGAAGCAACCCAGACGGTCAGCGCACCGATCGGCTCTGGATCGCCACGGCCTCCGGCCTCGCGATGACGGCGGGGCAGTTTCGCCCGACCCGGCTTTCGCTTCGGTGAGTGGCTCGTCATTGCGAGCGCAGCCGAAGCAATCCAGACGGTCAGCGCACCGATCGGCTCTGGATCGCCACGGCCTCCGGCCTCGCGATGACGGCGGGGCGATTCTGCCCGGCGGCTTCCGCTGCCGTGACGACTGCGGGACAATAGCGCCAGCCATGTGCCCGCCCGACCTTTTCGACGCCGCGCCCGAAAGCGGCGAACCCGCGCCCGACCCCCACGCCCCGCTCGCCGAACGCCTGCGTCCGCACACGCTGGCCGACGTCGTCGGCCAGACCCATCTGCTCGGCCCCGGCAAGCCGCTGCGCCTCGCTTTCGATTCCGGCAAGCTGCATTCGATGATCCTGTGGGGGCCGCCGGGCGTGGGCAAGACCACGCTGGCACGGCTCACCGCGCAGGCTTTCGGCGCCGACTTCATCGCCATCTCCGCCGTGCTCTCGGGCGTGAAGGACATCCGCGAAGCCGTCGAGCGCGCGCGCATGAACCAGAAGCTCGGCCGCGCCACCATCCTCTTCGTCGACGAAGTCCACCGCTTCAACAAGTCGCAGCAGGACGCCTTCCTGCCGCACGTCGAATCCGGGCTCTTCACCTTCATCGGCGCCACCACCGAAAACCCTTCGTTCGAAGTCGTCGGCGCGCTGCTGTCGCGCGCCCAGGTCTACGTGCTGAAGTCGCTCACGCCCGACGAACTCGGTCAGCTCCTGCAGCGCGCCTTGCAGGAGTTGCCGGATCTGAAACTGGGGGAGGGCGTCGATAAATTGCTGGCCGCCTACGCAGACGGCGACGCCCGCAAGCTGCTCAATCTGCTCGAACAGCTCGACACCGCCGCGCGCACCGCGCAGGTGAAAGCAGTCGACGCCGCCTTCGTCGAAAGCGCGCTCGCGCAGTCGGTGCGGCGCTTCGACAAGGGCGGCGAATATTTCTACGACCAGATTTCCGCGCTGCACAAGAGCGTGCGCGGCTCCGACCCGGACGCTTCGCTCTACTGGCTGGTGCGCATGCTCGACGGCGGCGCCGACCCGCGCTACCTCGGCCGGCGGCTCATCCGCATGGCGAGCGAGGACATCGGGCTGGCCGACCCGCGCGCGCTGAGATTGGCATTGGACGCCGTCGAAACCTACGAACGCCTCGGCACCCCCGAAGGCGAACTCGCGCTCGCCCAGGCCTGCCTCTACATGGCCTGCGCGCCCAAGAGCAACGCCGTCTATGTTGCCTACAACGCCGCGCGCGCCTTCGTGCAGGCCAACCCGTCGAGCGACGTGCCCATTCATCTTCGCAACGCGCCGACCAAGCTGATGAAGGAGCTCGGCTACGGCCGCGCCTACCGCTACGCCCACGATGAGCCCGAAGCCTACGCCGCCGGCGAGCGCTACTTCCCCGACGACCTTGCCGAGCAGCAGTTCTACGCGCCCACCCCGCGCGGGCTCGAAGGCAAGATCGCCGAGAAGCTGGCTCACCTTAAAAAGCTGGATGAAGAAGCAGGGAAAGACTAAACCTGCCAGGGCCATGAGCTTGGCTTGAACACTGGCGGCGAAGGTGGTATATAGCATGATATATACCTAGTCGTGTGGAGGGGACGAGCCATGCAAACTGCGAAGTTATTCAAGAACGGCCGCAGCCAGGCCGTGCGCCTGCCGGCTGAATATCGGTTCGAAGGAGACGAGGTCCTGATCCGCCGCGACCCCGTGACCGGCGACATCATCCTCAGCCCGCGCAACAAGAAATTTGAAGAGTGGGTCAAGCTGCGCGATGCGCTCCTGCCTCGCATTCCACAGGAAGACCTCGCCGTCCTTGACGACCTGCGCGACACCGGCCCCCATGCCGAACGTGACTGGCCATGAGTGCCGTGTTGATGCTGGACACCAATGCGGTGTCCGCTCTCGTCAAGGGACAGGCGGTAAGCTTGAGCAAAACACTGGGACAGCGATCATTTTGCATCTCCGTCATCACCGAGGCGGAATTGCTCTTCGGCATGGCGCGCAGGCCCCTCAATGCAGATCTGCGCAGCATCATAGAAAACCTGCTACAGAACATCGATATCCGCCCCTGGAGCTCGGCCTGCGCAGAACGCTATGGGCAATTGCGTACCGAACTGGAAGCGCTCGGCAAGCCGCTAGGCCCGATGGACCTGCTCATCGCCACGCATGCGCTGGCGGAAGACTGCACCCTGGTCAGCGCTGACCAGGCATTCGCTCACGTTCCTGGGCTTAGGGTTGTGGACTGGACAGCAGCGCCGGCCAGCTGAGTCGCCAGCCTCCGAACCCATCCCGCGCGGCCTCGAAACCCAGATCACCGAGAAGCTCGCGTACTTGCATTCCCCCGGCTTGCATTTGCCCCGCCGCCATCCATACTCCCCAGCACCGCGCCGGCGCCCTGTGCGCCTGCATTCGTTCATCCGCCAGGGAGACCGCCATGCCCAAGAAAACCGTGCATTACCCCGTCGACGTCATCCAGGCCATGAGCCTGGGCATGGGCGAGTCGCCGCTCGATCCGGACGACCCCGCCTACGCCTGGCGCTTTCTCGCCGAGGGCGATTCCTGGTTCACCATCGGCGCGATCCCGTCGTCCAACCTCTTGTACGAACTGCGCCTGAAAAAGCGCGCCATCGTGCTCAACCTGGGCTACCCCGGCGACACCATCGCCAACATCGCCCAGCTCTCGGCCAACACCGAATTCGCCCGCCGCCTCGTCCACCCCAAATGGGCGTCGAAGTGGGACGCGCTGCTCATGAGCGGCGGCGGCAACGACCTCATCGACCAGGCCGCCGACATCATCCGCTCCACCCCGACGGGCAGCGGCAAAAAGCCCGCCGACCACATCGACGCCGACCGCCTCGACGCCTTCCGGGCCGGCGTGCAGGCAGGCTTTCGCGCCATCGTCGCGCTGCGCGATTCCGCCGGCAGCCCCAACCGCGGCAAGCCCATCATCGTCCACACCTACGATTACCCCACGCCGCGGCCGTCGCCCGCCACCTTCATCATCGCGCCCATCACCAAGCCTTGGATGCACCCCGTCTTCGAGCGCTACCGGATCAGCAAGTCCATGCGCATCAAGGTGTCCGACCTGCTGCTCGACGCACTGGCCGACGCCTTGCTCGCGCTCGAGGACGAGCTGCCGGCGTTTCACGTCGTCGACACCCGCGGCCTGCTCGATCGCGCCGACATCGCCGCCAAGGGCAACAGCGGCGACTGGCTCAACGAAATCCACCCCAACGGCGGCGGCTACCGCAAGATCGCCGACAAGCTCGCGGGCAAATTGCACAAGGTGCTGTAGCGGAGCCCGGGCCGTCATTGCGAGCGCAGCGAAGCAATCCAGATCGTCAGCGCAATCACAATCTCTGGATCGCCACGTCCCTTCGGGCCTCGCGATGACGGCCCGACGCCCCGTTGCCAAAAGTCTATAAATGGACTATTTTAAATAGTAAGTGCATTTAAAAACTGGAACGGAGCCTGCAATGCCAAGCCCGGCACAAGCCATCAAGGCCCAAGCCAAACCCAGCAGCCGCGACCTGTCCGCCGCCGGCCTGCGCGCCTTCTTCAACATCGCGCGCGACTGGGGGCTGAATACCGACGACCAAATGGTGCTGCTCGGCTCGCCCGGCCGCTCGACCTTCTTCAAGTGGAAGGCCGCACCCGAATCCGCCGACTTGAAACGCGACACGCTTGAACGCCTGTCGTATCTGCTCGGCATCTACAAGGCGCTGCAAATCCTGCTGCCCGACGCCGCGGCGGCCGACGCCTGGGTGAACAAGCCCAACACCGCGCCGGGCTTCGGCGGCAAGAGCGCGCTCGACCGCATGCTCGGCGGCAACGTCGCCGACCTTGTCGCCGTGCGGCAGTACCTCGACGCCCGGCGCGGGGGTTGGGCCTAGCGAGGCGGCCGGGCTTGAACTACCCGAACGTCTCGATCAAATGGCGCCCGGCGTGGCGCGTCATCCCCAGCCGCTTTCCCGCCGTCGGCCTGTTCGAGCGCGTCGCGCGCCCCGAGGACTTCGACGCCCTCTACGCGCTCGAAGCCCTGACCAACGACCGCCTGCGCGACGAAGTCGGCGACGTCAGTCTGGTGCCGCCGGAAGAACGCCTGTTCGGCCCCGGCAGCACCTGCATCATGGCCGCCTTCACCCACCTCAACCCGCACGGCAGCCGCTTCAGCGACGGCCGCTACGGCGTCTTCTACTGCGCGCGCCACCGCGACACCGCCATCGCCGAAACCCGCTACCACGCCGCCCGCTTCATGGCCGCCACGCGCGAGCCGCCCTTGCGATTGCAAATGCGCCTGTACAGCGTCGACGCGCAAGGCCGCGTTGCCGACCTGCGCAAGACTGCGCAAACCGAGCCGCGCATCGTCGATCCCGACGACTACGCCACCACCCAAGCCATCGGCCGCAGCCTGCGGGCCGAAGGCGCGCTCGGCATCGTCTACCCCTCCGTGCGCCACTCCGGCGGCCAGTGCCTCGCCGCCTTCCGCACCGCGCTGGTGAAAAACTGCCTGCACGCCGCCTACCTGGAGTACCAGTGGAACGGGGAGGGCATCGACGCGGTGTTCGAGGTGAATCGGGTGATGTGAAGCGGACTGACCTCGAACAAACGCGGAGCAAGCCCGATTTCCCGTCATTGCGACGGCGGGCGTAGCACGCAGGAAGCAATCCAGAATGTCTGCGGTCGCGCAAACTCTGGATCGCCATGGCCCTGCGTGCCTCGCGATGACGACTCTTCAGGGTTTTCTACCCAGGACACCGCGTCTCCTCCATGCAGACAATCAGAACTTGAATCCCGCGCCCCCAAGAGCCGTTGCAAGGGAAGCCTGCTTACCGGATAGACCGATCGTGCTCGCCAAGATGACCACCAGAACCGACTCACCTTGCCCAAGCGCGCGACCGATGCGCTGGGCGAGGTGGCGTATTTCGACGTGCAGGCCCGGGATGGGCAGGTCATCCTCACCCCCGCATCCCGCGCGCCGATGGCGTGCGCGCCCCAGGAGAATCGCTTGCGCACCGCAAGCCTGTCGGAAGCCCGTTCCCGGTTGTGTCAATTGCTTCGGCAGGTTGAAAAGGGCAAGGAGATCGTCATCACCCGCCGCGGGAAACCGAATGCGATGCGCATCCGAAGGCAGACGGTGGAACATCCCTTAGGCACCATCAAGTTCTGGATGGGGCCAGACACTTCCCGATGCGAAGCTTGGAGCATGTGCGAACGTAAGTGAGCTTGCATGTCCTCGTCTACAGCCTGAAGAGGGCAATACAGATCGTCGGCACGGGAACCCCGATGGCAGCCATCCGGGCCTGAAAGGGCGCTTTTACGCCTCAAACCAACCATGCCAAATTTGCCGCTTCCGGAAACCACGGCGGACAATGCTCAGTTAACCAAGTCGTACGCCAGCGGCTTCCTTGGCGTGTCCATGCGGCCTCGCCGAGTTGCGGCCCGTCACCACGACGAGTCATCCCGGGTCAAGGCGGCGTTCCCCTGATGCATTTCACTACAGATCATCGGTAAGTTTCTGCATGAACGTGGTGTGGTGCGCTTCGGCTTTTTGAAACGCTGCGATCAGCTTCTCGGCGTCCTCGGTCAGCCGGCTGCCAGCGGGGCCGCTTTCCACCAGAGCCGATCCCCACGCGCCGTTCATCGCGTCGACCGCGTCCCACGCCGCCTTGTAGCTCATTTTCATTGCCTTTGCCGCCTTCGTGATCGAGCCGGTTTCGCGGATGCGCAGCAGCAGCTCGACGCGGCCGCGACCGAGGAAGTTGCGGCCGTCGAGCGTGAGCCAGAAGCGGCCGTCGGCCTTGAGGCGCCTGATTTTAGAGGCTTTCATGATGCGGCGAGTGTAGCAAAGAGCATTGCGGTTCCCGCACCGGCGCCCGACAATAACGACTTCGTCATTTGTGGAGCAAGCCGTGAAACGAATCATTGCCGTAAGCATGCTGCTGGCCGTGTCCCTGCCGGCGCTGGCGGGCGGGCCTTACACCGTGGTGGTCAAGACGCAGGGAAGCTACCAGGACGTGCGCGACAACCTGCAGATGGCGATCGAGGGCAAGGGACTGAAGATCACCAACACGAATCACATCGGCGACATGCTCGAGCGCACCGGCAAGGACATCGGCGAAACGAAGGTGGTCTACGATGCCGCCGAGCAGTTCGAATTCTGCAGCGCGACGATCTCGCGCCACATGATGGAAGCCGACCCGCATTCGATCGTGATGTGCCCCTACAGCATCGTCGTCTACAAGGTGCCGGGCGACGCGAACGTGTACCTGGCCTACCGCAAGCCGGCATCGAGCAAAAAGCCGGCGCTGAAGAAGGCGCTGGGCGAGCTCGAGGCGCTGCTGCAGGGCATCGTCAAGGACGCGATGTAACACCGCCGTTTCCAGGCCCGGGCCATGACCGCCTTCCTCGCCATCGGCCTCGCCACCGGGCTCGGCTTCCATTCGATGAGGCTCTTCAAATGAACGCGGTCTGCCTGCAGGTCTTCGTCTCCGAATCGAACCGCCATCACGGCAAGCTCACCTACCTGTGGCTGCTCGACGCCGCGCAGGCGCTCGGCATTGCCGGCGGCTCGGCGTTCCGCGCCGTGGCCGGCTTCGGCCGTCACGGCCGCCACGACGCCGGCTTTTTCGAGCTTGCCGGCGAGCTGCCGGTGGTGGTCGAATTCTTCGCCGAGCCTGAGCTCGCCGAGCAGTTGATCGAGACCGTTTCCGACGCCGGTCTGAAACTGGTCTACGCGCGCTTCCCCGCTGAAATCGGCGTCACCGGCTGAGCGCGTGCTCGAGCAACTGATTCTCTTCGTCGCGTCGCTGGCGGCGAATTTCTTTTCGGCGCTGTCGGGCGGCGGCGCCGGGCTGATCCAGTTCCCCATGCTGATCTTCCTCGGCCTGCCGTTCGGCGTGGCGCTCGCCACGCACAAGGTCGCGAGCGTCGCGCTCGGCCTCGGCGCGACGCTGCGGCACCTGAAGGAATCGCATCTCGAACGCCGCTTCTCGCTGATCATCCTCGGCGCCGGGCTGCCCGGCGTGGTGCTGGGCGCGGTGACCATCCTGCAGATTCCCGAGCGCGCGGCGACGCTCGCGCTCGGGGTGCTCACGCTCGGCCTCGGCCTCTATTCGGTGTTCAAGCCCAGGCTCGGCATGGACCATGCGCCGGCCAACCGCGAAGGGCTGGGGCTCGCCGGCGGCATGGCGGGGCTCTTCGTCGTCGGCTTTCTCAACGGCTCGATCACCAGCGGCACCGGGCTTTTCCTCACGATCTGGCTGATCCGCTGGTTCGGCCTCGACTACACCCGCGCGGTGGCGTACACGCTGATCCTGTGCGGGCTGGTGTGGAACGGCACCGGCGCGCTGGTGCTGGGCGTGATCGGCACGGTGGCGTGGGACTGGATGCCGGCGCTGCTGGCGGGCTCGATCATCGGCGGCTATCTCGGCAGCCACCTCGCGATCCGCAAGGGCAATCTGTGGATCAAGCGCGCCTTCGAGATCGTCACCCTCCTCATCGGGGTGAAGCTGATCTTCGGCTGAGCGCTTACAGTTCGTCGGCGTGGATGCGGTTGCGGCCGTCGCGCTTGGCCGCGTAGAGCGCCTCGTCGGCGGCCTTGATGAGCGAATCGCCGTTCTGGTAGAGCGGGTAGGTGGCGATGCCGCCGCTCGCGGTGGCAAGAAAATAGCGGTCGCCGAAGGGGTGGCGGATCTGCGAGAAATCCTGGCGGATGCGGTCGACGATGCCGTAGGCCTGCTCGGCGTCGGTGTGCGGCAGCGCGATGAGAAATTCCTCGCCGCCGTAGCGGCAGATCACGTCCTGCTTGCGCAGTCGCTGCTTCAGCAGCCACGACAGGCTGCGGATGACCTGGTCGCCGGTGGGGTGGCCGTAGCTGTCGTTGATGCGCTTGAAATGGTCGATGTCCATCATCACCACGGAGAGGAAACCGCCCTCGTGCGCCACGCTGGAGAGCACCATTTCCATCGTGTGCTTGCCGCTCGAATGGTTGAGCAGGCCGGTCAGGCTGTCGTGGTACATCGTGCGGCGCAGCGAGCGGTAGCGCTCGATCTTGCTCCTGACGATGGCGTTGAGGAACACCGGGTTGAACGGCTTGGTGAGGAAATGATCGCCGCCCAGCCGCATCGCGTCGACCTGCAGCGCGACGTTGGTCTCGCCCGACAGATACACGATGGGCGTGCTGAGAAACTCGCCGTGCTGGCGGATGATGCGCGCGACCTCGACCCCGGTGCAGTTGGGCATGTACATGTCCATCAGGATCAGGTCGGGATTGAACTGGCGCAGCGCGTTGAGCGCCTGGCGCGGGTCGTTGACGATCTCGGAGACGATCTGGTTTTCCTCCAGCGTGCGCCGGATCAGCAGGCTGGCGGTCTTCGAATCTTCCACGATCAGCACGCGGTAGGCTTCCTGGTCGTGCCGCTCGTCGAGTTCCATGATGTGTTCGACCACCGCATGCGGCGGCGTGCCGGCGAGCAGGCAGCTGTCGCAGCCGCCGCGCAGCGCCTGCTGCAGCGGGTCGAAAGCGGAGCGCACGCCAAGGCCGATCAACTGCCCCATCTCGAAGCGGCTGCGCAGCGCCTGGATGCGCGGCGACCATTCCGCCTCGGGCAGGCTGGCCAGGTCGAGCAGCAGCAGCGGCGCCATCCCGGAGGTCTCGGGCAGGACCTCGTCCCAGCGCACGAAATCCGGGCTCATGCCGAAGTAGCCGAGCTGCGACAGCAGGTCGCTCCAATCGCCGGCGTCGCGGCCGATCAGCCAGACCTGGCTGGTACGCGAATCGCCCGGCGTCAGATGATGGACGTCGTGGCGCCGCTCGGTCAGTTCGGAGGTGGCCGACAGATGGGTCTGCACCATGCGGCCGAGCGCGGCCATGCGCTCGTCGAGATCGTCGAGCGCGGCCTGCGGCAGCGGGTGTTCGACATCGCGGTTGAAGAAGGCGAGCGTGACCTGTTCGAGCTGGTGGCTGGCGTGATGCAGCGCGGTGATGCCCTTGTCGATCAGGAATTCGGTGAAGCTGTTGATCGACACCGCCAGTTCGACGAAGGTATCGAAACTCGGCGCGGCCCGGTAGCGCTGCCACGTCGTGGACAGCGCCTGATTCTTCTGCAGAAGTTCTTCGGGCGGGCAAAGCATGCGGGGGTAGGTGCTACGTGCCGGGCGCGTTGGTCATAAAAAACCATTATCGCCTATCCGGCCCGTCCGGCGAACCCCCGCGTGCGCCGCAGGTCCTGCGGCAGGCGCCGCCCGGCGGCCTGCCGGAGAAGCGCGGATTCATTCAAACGCTCATGGCGCGCGAGGCGCGGCAATCCGGGATGCCGGCAATTCCCAGGCGCGGGATCGCCGCGTCACTTCGTTTCTCGCGCTGGCGCGCTCAGGCAGCGTTTCCCCTAAGGGGCCATGCTTTCGGCTTCCATGCGCAGGTACTGGTTGTAGGCGTTGAGGCGGTTGGCATCGTTGAACGCCGGCATGAAGCGGTATTTCGACCAGTCGGTCCTGTCGTAGGCTTCCTCGAAGGGGACCATTTCGCGCGCGGCCCTGCCCATTTCCTGGCGCAGGTACTTGAGGTAATCGCGGGTGAACGTGAGATCGGCGGTCGGCTTGCGCGACACGCCGCCGTGGCCGGGCACCAGCACCTGCGGCTTCAGCGCGATCAGCTTGTCCATCGCGGCGATCCAGCCGGCGCTGTCGGCATCGCCGACGAAGGGGATGCGGCCGAGGAAGAACAGATCGCCCGCAAAGACCACGCCGTCGTTCTTCACCATCAGCGCCAGGTCTTCGCTCGAATGCGCAGGGCCGACGTGGCGCAGCGCGAACTTCACGCCGCCCAGTTCGAAATCCGTGTCGCCCTCGACGAAGAGGTCGGCTTCGAGCAGGCGCGTGTTCTCGTTCACCCACGGAAACAGGGCCTCGCGGCGCTGTTCGAGCCGCGAAGCGGCCTCGTCGGTGCGTGTCATGCCTTCGGCGGCGCGGTGCGCCCAGATCTCGGCGCCCTGGGCCTTGAACACCTGCAGACCGTAGAAATGGTCGGCGTGGTAATGGCTGACGATCACGCGCTTGACCGGCTGTTTGGTCACCTTGCGGATTTCGACCAGCAGTCTTTCCGCCAGCGGCGGCGTGGCCAGCGCGTCGAACACCACCACGCCGTCGCGGGTGACGACGAAGCCCGCGTTCGACATGAAGCCCTGGTTCGCGCTCGAGGCCGCGCCGGGTTCGCCCTGCACGAAATAGCTGTGGGTGCCGAGCTTGACTGCCTTCATCGGCACGGTCGCGACCTCCTTGGGGGCGGCTCCGGCGGCCGGCAGCAGGGCGAGGCAGAACAGGGCGAGCAGCAGGCGCCGCATGACGGGTCTCCTTGGTATCGATAAAAGTAAATTATAGACACGGCGTCCCGGCGGGCGTTCCCGCCGACGCGCGCCGGGCCGTGCGGCTGTGATATCTTCGGCACTCGAAGGGAGTTTGGCGTGTTCAAGAAACAGTGGCCGGCATTCGTGCTGGCGTTCGTGCTGCCGCTGCTTGCGGTATTCGTCTGGTGGGGCGGCTTCGCGTCGGTGGCAGTGAGCGAGACCGAGGCCGGTCCGTATCGCTACGCCTACCTCGACTACGAAGGCGACATCAACAACATGCGCAAGTCGCAGCGTGCCGCCCTCCGGATGTTCGAGGCGGCCGGCGTGGCGGCGGGCGATACCGTGAGCGTGATCCTCACCGACCCGCGCGCGACGCGCGGCAAGGTCAAGGCGCAACTCGGCTACCTGCTCGACGAGACCGCCGCGCTGCCGGAAGGCCTGCTGGAAGGCCGCATCGAGCGCCGCCCGGTGTTCCAGGCGCAGGTGCAGGCGGCGGTGCTGCTGGCGCCGTCCAAGGCTTATCAGGCCTTGTCCGATTCGCTCGACGCGCGCGGCCGCGCGCTCGCCATGCCCACCGTCGAACTGTATCGACCGTCCGGCACGCCGGGCCGGATGGGCACTTTCACGCTGGAGATGAATCGCTGATGGCTTTCTTCTCGGTGCTTGCGGCGCTCGCGGTCGAACATCTGCGCCCCCTGCGGCAACCGCTTTTTTACTCTCGTCCCTATACCCGGTTCACGCGCTGGATCGAGCAGCGCTTCAACGGCGGCGAGGCGGTCCACGGCGCCATCGGCTGGGCGCTCGCGGCCCTGCCGGCGATCGTCGGCGCCGGGCTGGTGTTCGTGCTTTTGAGCGGGCTGCACCCCGTGCTCGGCTGGGCGTGGAACGTGGCCGTGCTGTATTTCACGCTCGGCTTCAAGTATTACAGCGACGACGCCGAATCGATCGCGCGCCTGCTGCGCGCCGGCGACGTCGAGGCTGCGCGCGAGAAATTCGGCGCCTGGCGCCACTGCGACGCCAGCCAGCTGAGCGCCGACGACCTGGCGCGGGTCGCCATCGAGCAGACCCTGGCGGCGAGCCACCGGCAGATGTTCGGCGTGCTGTTCTGGTTCGTGCTGCTGGTGCCGCTGGGGCCGGTCGGCGCCGTGCTGTTCCGTGCCGCGTCCATCCTGGCGCGGCACTGGGAGGGCGCGCGCGGCCAGTTCGGCGTGTTCGCGCAGCGCGCCTTCCACGCCGTCAACTGGTTGCCGGCGCGGCTGACCGCGCTGACCTACGCCATCGCCGGCAACTTCGAGGACGCCGTCTACGCCTGGCGCACCCAGGCGGGCGCCTGGCCCGACCTGGAGGAGGGCGTGGTGATCGCCGCCGGCGCCGGCGCGATGGGCGTCAAGCTCGGCCAGCCGATCACCATCGGCGGCGAATCCGCGTGGCGGCCCGAACTCGGCAGCGGGCAGGCGCCGGACCACGACTGCATCGACAGCGCCGTCAGCATGATCTGGCGCGGCCTGATCATCTGGCTGGCGGCGGGGCTGCTGATCGTCATCGCCGGCTGGGCCGGCTGAGGCCCGAGCCCCGATGCTCAACGCGCTGTGGGTCGGTTTCATCGTCGCAGCCTTTCTCATCGCGTCGTTCAAGCTCCTCGTCCTGGGTGACGCCGACGTCTTCGCCGGCCTGGTGAAGGCGCTGTTCGACAGCAGCAAGACCGCGTTCGAGATCGCGCTCGGCCTCACCGGCGTGATGGCCTTGTGGCTCGGCGTGATGAAAATCGGCGAGCGCGCCGGCATGCTGGACATCCTCACCCGCGGCCTGGCGCCGCTGTTCCGCCGCCTGTTCCCCGAAGTCCCCGCGAACCATCCCGCGCTCGGTGCGATGACCATGAACATGGGCGCCAACATGCTGGGCCTCGACAACGCGGCGACCCCGCTCGGCATCAAGGCGATGCAGGAACTGCAGACTCTGAACCCGTCGAAGGACACTGCGAGCGACGCGCAGATCCTGTTCCTCGTCATCAACACCGCGTCGGTGACGCTGCTGCCGGTGACGATCTTCACCTACCGCGCCCAGCTCGGCGCGGCCGACCCCACCGACGTCTTCGTGCCGCTTCTCATCGTCACCTACCTCGGCACGCTGGTTGGCCTGTTCGTCACCGGCTTCTTCCAGAAGCTGCATTTGTGGAACCGCGTCACGCTCGCCTACCTGGGCGGCGCCACCGCGCTCGTCGGCGGCCTGATCGCGTATTTCTCCAGCCTCGACGCCGCCGAGATGACGCGGCAGTCGTCGATCCTCAGCAACGTGCTGCTGTTCGGCATCGTCGTGACTTTCCTGCTGATGGCGGTGCGGCGTCGGGTGAACGCCTACGAGGCCTTCATCGACGGCGCCAGGGAAGGGTTTCACACGGCCGTCACCATCATTCCGTATCTTGTCGCCATGCTGGTGGCGATCGCGGTGTTGCGCGCCAGCGGTGCGCTGGAACTTCTGATGGGCGCGGCGCGCAGCGCCGTGCTCGGGCTCGGGTTCGACGCACGCTGGATCGATGCCCTCCCGACCGCGCTGATGAAGCCGTTTTCCGGCAGCGGCGCGCGTGCCATGATGATCGACACCATGCAGGTGCACGGCGCCGACTCCTTCGCCGGCCGGCTGGCGTCGATCGTGCAGGGCAGCACGGAGACGACGTTCTACGTGCTGGCGGTGTACTTCGGCGCAGTGGGCATCAAGCGGGTTCGGCACGCCGTCGCCTGCGGGCTCATCGCCGACGTCGCCGGCATTCTGGCCGCCATCGGTGTGGCGTATCTGTTTTTTGGTGCCGTTGCATGAAGACGTATGACACGCTTGCCGCGGTCGACCTGGGTTCCAACTCCTTCCGCCTCGAGGTGGCACGGGTGGCAGGCGACCAGCTGTATCCGCTCGACTCGCTGAAGGAAACCGTGCGCCTGGCCGGCGGCCTCGGCGACGACAAGACGCTCGACGAGGCCACGCAGGCCCGCGCGCTCGCCTGCCTGCACCGCTTCGGCGAGCGCCTGCGCGGCCTCTCGCCCGAAGCGATCCGCTGCGTGGGCACCTCGGCCTTGCGCATCGCCCGCAACGCCGACATCTTCATTCCCAAGGCCGAGATCGCGCTGGGGCACCCGATCGAGATCGTCGCCGGACGGGAGGAAGCGCGCCTGATCTATCTGGGCGTGGCGCATTCGCTGCCGGCCTCGCCCGACCGCCGCCTGGTCGTCGACATCGGCGGCGGCTCCACCGAATTCATCATCGGGACCGGGCTCAAGCCGCACGAGCGCGAAAGCCTGCACATGGGCTGCGTCAATTTCTCGAAGCGCTTTTTCGACGCCGGCGTGCTCGACAAGGCCGCGCTGAAGGCGGCCGAGACCGCCGCGCGGGTCGAGGTCGAGCGCATCGCACTCGAATTCTCGCGCGCCAACTGGCAGCAGGCGATCGGGTCCAGCGGCACGGCGCGCGCGCTGCGCGACCTCCTCGAGCAGAACGGCTGGTCGGCACGCGGCATCACCGCCGAGGGCCTGGCCCTGTTGCGCAACCATCTGCTCAAGGCCGGGCATATCGACGCGCTGGCGGAATTGCCGGGCCTGTCGCGCGATCGCCGCCCGGTCATCGCCGGCGGCTTTGCCATCATGTCGGGCCTGTTCGCCGAACTCGGCATCGAGCAGATGGACGTTGCCGAAACCGCGATGCGCGAGGGCATCCTTTACGACCTGCTCGGCCGCTTCCACAAGCAGGACATGCGCGAGGCGACGGTCGACGAATTCATGCGCCGCTACCACGTCGACACCCAGCAGGCGGCGCGGGTGAAGCGCATCGCGCTCAAGCTCCATGCCGCAGCGGGCGGCTGCGACGAGAACGATCTGCTGTATCTGGACTGGGCGGCGCGCCTGCACGAAATCGGCCTGTCGGTGTCGCACAGCGGCTACCACAAGCACTCCGGCTACATTCTGGAAAACGCCGACATGCCGGGTTTTTCGCGCACCGAGCAGGCGCGGCTGGCACTGCTCACGCGGTCGCAGCGCGGCGCGCTGGTGAAGCTGCCGGCCTTCACCGCAGGCGCGGTGGCCGAGCGCGACCGCCAGCTGGTGTGGTTGCTGCGTCAGGCGGTCATCCTGTGCCGCAACCGTTCCGAGCCGCGCCTGCCCGACATGCAGGCCGAGGCGAACGGCAAGCGCTTCCGGCTGACGTTGCCCGAAGGCTGGCTGGAACGCCGGCCGCTCACCCAGCGCGCGCTGGAGGACGAGGCCGGCTACTGGCAGGCGGTCGGCATCAAGTACGCCTTCGCCTAGGCGGCGGCGAACCGGACAATCAGGGCGCCGTCGCCGCGCCCGCGAGTCCCGCCAGCGCCTTGCCGAGGTTGGCTGCAGCCGGGCAGTCGGCGACCCCATGGCGTTTGGCCAGCCAGACCGGGTCGTTGTATCCGAGCCAGACCTGTGCGGACGCATCCTCCCACACCAGTGCCTTCAGCGGCAGGTCGATGCCGACGGCCTGGGCGCATGCCATGAAGGGCGTGCCGCCCTGGGGATTGCCGAAGATGATGACCTCGGTCGGGCGCAGTGTCTTGCCGATGCCGGATGCGCCTGCCGCGTGATCGATGCGCGCGAAGACGTTCAGTCCGCGCTGTTTGACGGTCGCTTCAAACCGGTCCATCGTGGCTTTGGCGCCATGGGGACTCTTGATTGCGATCAGACCGTCGCTTGCGGCTGCGAAGGTGCTCGCCAGCATCAATGCGGTGGCCGCCATGCGGGTTCGTGTCTTCATGCGGGACTCCTTTGGGTTGGGGGACGTGCGGTCCGACCGGGCCCTACGGGCAGCCCGGTCGGGCAAGCGCTTGCAGGGTTCGGCCCTGCGAATCCAGCATGAAAACCGCGACGCCGAGGTCGGCGGCTTTCCAGTCCGGCTGCAATCGAAACCTGTGATCCGCTACCGGCGCAAGCGGCCCCGCCAGTTTGCGTGCCACGTAGTCGTGATCCAGCGTCCGGTGGGCGTTTTCGCCTGCCACCACGTGCGAGCGCAGGCGGTTTTCGTACAGCACGATATGGAGCATGGCGCGCTCGCCGTCGATGCCGGGTGCGAAGCGGCTGTTTGCCTCAGTTCTGCAAGGGCACGTCCAAGCCGATCATCTGGACTCTCATTTAACGATACGGCCAAGGGCGCAGAAGGTGATGCAGAAAATTCGGAGGAGTTGGCGCTTGAGTCGGGTTTGAGCTTGACGCCTATGTAACCCATGGCCAGATCTTGCACTAAGCCGGAAGGGAAAGGCGCCCCGTTCTCGTTCACAAAGGCGATACCTTTGTTGGTGGGCTTCCAGACCCCCCGGCGAGGGCTGCAGGATAAGCCAGCGCGCTTGAGCCTGTCATGTGCCCAGCCTGCGCGATTCTTGTAAATCAACTGCGACCCGCTGGGTAGGAGCTGTTGACGATCTTCGTCGGTTAAGCCAAGTGCGTTGGCCGTTTCCTCATGAGCCAACTTTGCCGGGATGCCTTCTGGGTTCGCGACTAGAAATCGCAACAACGGCTCGATAAACTGATCGTATGTTGGGACAGCCATATGTGCAGAGCCTCGCAGGATGCTATTGGTTTGTTTTTTCGACTTCGCTGCGTGAATCCGCGTTGGCGAGACGCCCAAGAATTGCAGCAATCCCACTACTGTGCAACAACAATCAAACGGGTCAGGTTCGCATTACCATTCGGTTAACCAGGCCACCCTGAATCATCAAGCGGCATGAACATGCTGGACTTTCAGTGGATAGGCACCATTGGCGCGGGCATCGAGCACCACCATCTCAACCGTGGTGCCGTCGGCTGCGTAGCTGATGTGGGTGTTCCAGTCTTCCGAGACTTCACGCACGATGGGTTTGTCGGACAGGCGAATCACCAGGATGTCGTCTTCGTCGTAATAAATCGTGTGCATGATCATTCCTCACCGAAACTCAAAGTGGTGCATGACAGTTTTGACGACCAGCGCGTCTTCCAGAACCAGCACCGCGCACAGCATGTTGTCCGCACGCCCGGGAAAAGATTTGTATGCCCATAGATGGGTTTCATCGCGGTAGCGTGTGTCGCCTGTGTCGATGATTTCGAGCGGCATGGCTCACTGAAGTTGCGTTCTGCCATGCGGGCCCGGGCGTGATGGGTCATGACGACCGGGCGGGCAAACCGTTTGCTGTGCATGCCTGTCATTGCAATAACAATTGATCAGGCTGTCAAGGACTAATTCCCGTTAAACGGCGGCCCGCCTTCTTGTCAGCCAGGCAACATCGCCAGCAACCCATTCAACCGCCGCACGAAGCTCGCCGGATCGTCGAGCTGGCCGCCTTCCGCCAGCAGCGCCTGCTCGAACAGCAGGTTGGCCCAGTCGGCGAAGCGGGCTTCGTCGGATTCGCTGTTGAGCCGCGTGACCAGGGCGTGGCTCGGGTTGATCTCCAGCGTGGGCTTCACCGTGGGCGCGGCCTGTCCGGCGGCCTTGAGCAGGCGCTCGAGGTTGGCGCTCATGTCGCCTTCGCCGGTGACGAGGCAGGCGGGCGAGTCGGTGAGGCGATGGGTGACGCGGACGTCCTTGACGCGCTCGCCGAGGGTGGTCTTGATGCGCTCGACCAGCGGGCGCAAGTTGTCCTCGGCTTCCTTCTGCGCGGTCTTCTCGGCTTCGTCTTCCAGCGCGCCCAGATCGAGGCCGCCCTTGGCGACGGACTTCAGCGGCTTGCCGTCGAACTCGGTGAGGTTGCTCATCAGCCATTCGTCGACGCGGTCGGACAGCAGCAGGACTTCGATGCCCTTTTTCCTGAAGATTTCGAGGTGCGGGCTGTGCTGGGCGGCGGCGAAGCTGTCGGCGGTGATGGTGTAGATCGCGCTCTGGCCTTCCTTCATGCGGCCGATGTAGTCCTTGAGCGAGACGACCTGCGCGTCGGTGTCGGTGTGGGTGGAGGCGAAGCGGAGCAGGCCGGCGATCTTCTCGCGGTTGGCGAAGTCCTCGCCCGGGCCTTCCTTCATCACCTTGCCGAAGGCTTTCCAGAATTCAACGTATTTCTCCGGCTGGTTCTCGGCCAGGTCTTCCAGCAGGCCCAGCACCTTCTTCACCGAGCCGTTCTTGATGGCATCGATGTCGCGGCTCGACTGCAGGATTTCGCGCGAGACGTTGAGCGGCAGGTCGGACGAGTCGATCACGCCGCGGACGAAGCGCAGGTATTGCGGCATCAGCTGCTCGGCGTCGTCCATGATGAAGACGCGGCGCACGTAGAGCTTGATGCCGTGCCGCTTCTCGCGGTCGTAGAGGTCGAACGGCGCGTGCGAGGGGACGTAGAGCAGCGAGATGTATTCCTGCTTGCCTTCGACGCGGTTGTGCGTCCAGGCGAGCGGCGGCTCGAAGTCGTGGGCGACGTGCTTGTAGAACGCGTTGTATTCGTCGTCGCTGATGTCCTTCTTGGCGCGCGCCCACAGGGCCGAGGCCTTGTTGACGGTCTCGTCCTCGTCGGTGGGGGTTTCCACGCCGTCCTTCCATTCGGTCTTCTTCATCACGATGGGCAGGGTGATGTGGTCGGAATAGGTGCGGATGACCGACTTGATCTTCCAGTCGGAGAGGAACTCGTCCTCGCCTTCTCTGAGATGCAGCACGATCTCGGTGCCGCGGCCGGGCTTCTCGACGGTTTCCAGCGTGTAGTCGCCTGCGCCCTCGGATTCCCAGCGCACGCCGTGCTCGGCGGTGAGGCCGGCGCGGCGGGTGGTGAGCGTGACGCGGTCGGCGACGATGAAGGCGGAGTAGAAGCCGACGCCGAACTGGCCGATCAGCGCGGCGTCCTTCTGCTGGTCGCCGGAGAGCTGGCTGAAGAATTCGCGGGTGCCGGATTTTGCAATCGTGCCGATGTGCTCGATGACTTCCTGCCGGCTCATGCCGATGCCGTTGTCGCTGATGGTCAGCGTGCGCGCGTCGCGGTCGAAGGCGATGCGGATTTTCAGTTCGGGGTCGTTTTCATACAGCGCGGAATCGGACAGGCCCTCGAAGCGCAGTTTGTCGGCGGCGTCGGAAGCGTTGGAAATGAGTTCGCGCAGGAAGATATCCTTGTTGGAATACAAGGAATGGATCATCAGCTGCAGCAGCTGTTTGACTTCGGCCTGGAAGCCGAGGGTTTCTTTGGTGGTGGCGGACATGCCTTGATCTCCCGTGAAACATGCAAGGTGCCGGGGAGATGGGGGCGGGGGCGGGGGTTTCAAGACCCGGTGCTACGTCATTCCGGCGAATGACGGAGTCCAGCGGTTTTGATGGTGTGCCCTGCGAAGCAGGACCTATTTGTTCGCTTCGCGGTTTGGTTTGACTGGATTCCGGCGGAGGCCGGAATGACGGTAGGGACCTACTACGCCTTGCTCAACAGCGCCAGCAATTCAGTCTGCGCGCTGTAGGCCTTGGCGCCGCGCGTCTTGCGGCGGCGGTAGCTGCCGTCGGGCTGCATTTCCCAGGATTGCATGTTGTCCTTGAGGTAGGGGCGGAGACCTTCGGCAATAACGCGCTTCCTGAGCTTGGGATTGACGATGGGGAAGCCGGTCTCGATGCGGCGAAAGAAGTTGCGATCCATCCAGTCGGCCGACGAGAGGTAGACCTGCTCGTCGCCGCCGTTCCTGAAATAGAAGACGCGGGTGTGTTCGAGAAAGCGGCCGACGATGGAGCGGACGCGGATGTTGTCCGACAGGCCCGGGATGCCGGGCTTCAATGCGCACACGCCGCGAATGATGAGATCGACCTTCACGCCGGCCTGGCTGGCGGCGTAGAGTGCTGCGATGACCTGCGGCTCCAGCAGCGCGTTCATCTTGGCGATGATGGCGCCAGGCTTGCCGGCGGCGGCTTGCTCGGCTTCGCGGTTGATCGCGGCGACGACTTCGCTGTGCAGAGTGAAGGGCGACTGCCACAGCCGCTTCATCTTGCCGGCTTTGCCCAGACCGGTGATCTGGGTGAAAAGGCTCACCACGTCGGCGGTCATCGCCTCGTCGCTGGTCAAGAGGCCGAAATCGGTGTACATGCGTGCGGTGCGGGCGTGATAGTTGCCGGTGCCCAGGTGGGCGTAGCGGCGCAGCCCGCCTTCCTCGCGGCGGATCACCAGCGCGAGCTTGGCGTGCGTCTTGTGGCCGACCACGCCATACACAACGTGGGCGCCGACTTCCTCCAGCCTGGCGGCCCAGTTGATGTTGGCTTCCTCGTCGAAGCGCGCCAGCAGTTCGACGACGACGGTGACCTCCTTGCCCGACTGCGCGGCGCGGATCAGCGCCTGCATCAATTTGGAATCGGTGCCGGTGCGGTAGACGGTCTGGCGGATGGCGACAACGTGAGGGTCGACGGCGGCCTGCTCGATGAAGTCGATCACCGGCTGGAAGGATTCGAAGGGGTGGTGCAGCAGGAGATCGCCCTTCCTGATCTGCGCGAAGATGTCCTCGTCCTTGGCGAGACGGCTGGGCAACGCGGGCACGAAGGGCGGGAACTTGAGGTCGGGGCGGTCGACCCAGTCGGGCACCTGCATCAGCCGCACCAGGTTGACCGGGCCGTGCTCCTGGTAAAGGTCGGCAGGGTCGAGCTCGAACTGTTCGAGCAGGAAGGCGGCCATGGCCGGCGAGCAGTTGTCGGCGACCTCCAGCCGCACCGCGGCGCCGAAATTGCGCTGCGGCAGTTCGCCCTGCAGCACCTGGCGCAGGTTCTTGGTTTCCTCGTCGTCGACGAAGAGGTCCGAGTTGCGGGTGACGCGGAACTGGTAGCAGCCCTCGACCTTCATGCCGGCGAACAGCTCGCCGACGTGGGCGTGCAGGATCGACGACAGGAAGACAAAGCCGTATTCGCAGCCGGCGACTTCCGCCGGCATGGGAATGACGCGCGGCAGCGCGCGCGGCGCCTGCACCACCGCGGCGCCGGAATTGCGGCCGAAAGCGTCGCGGCCCGAGAGTTCGACGGCGAAATTGAGGCTCTTGTTGAGCACGCGCGGGAAGGGGTGCGAGGGGTCGAGCCCCACCGGCGTCAGCACCGGCATCAGTTCGCGAAAGAAGTAGTCGCGGATCCATGCCGCCTGCGCCTCGTTCCACTGGGTGCGGCGCAGGAAATGAATGCCTTCGGCGGCCAGCGCCGGGATGATGTCCTGGTTGAAGAGCGCGTACTGCTGGGCGACCAGCGCGTGCGCGAGGCCGGATACCGCGCGGTACTGCTGGCGTGCGGTCATGCCGTCGGCCGAACGCTGGGTCGAATTGGCGCGGATCTGCTCCTTGAGGCCGGCGACGCGCACCTCGAAGAATTCGTCCAGGTTGCTGGAGAAGATGCACAGGAACTTGAGGCGTTCCAGCAGCGGCATGCTGGGGTCGTCGGCCTGCGCCAGCACGCGGCGCTGGAACTCGAGAATGCCGAGTTCGCGATTGATGAGAGTGTCGGGGCTGGGCGTTGTCATCGTTTTAGGGTCCTGAGCGTGCTTCAATGATAAAAGGGCGCCGTGCCTCCAATATGACATTTAAATGACAAATCAGCATCCGCAGGAAATCGAGATCAAGCTGGCCCTGCCGCCGGGCGGGGTCGATGCCTTCCTCCGGCGCATGGCGCGGCGGCGCTCATCGCCCACGGTGCAGACGCTCGTCACCCGCTATTTCGATACGCCGGACTTCGCCCTGAGCGCGGCCGGGGTGGCGCTGCGGGTGCGGCGCGCCGGACGGCGCTGGCTGCAAACGCTGAAAACCGAAGGCGAGCGGGCCGGCGGGCTGTCGCGGCGGATCGAGTACGAAATGCCGGTGCGCGGCGGCACGCTCGACTGGATGCGCTTCCCGCCCGAGGCGCTGGCCCATGTGCCTGACAGCGTACGCGGGCAGGTCGTTCCCGTGTTCGAGACGCGCTTTCGCCGCACCGCCTGGCAGGTGAAGGGGCGGGGCGGGGCGCAGATCGAGGTCGCGCTCGACGTCGGCGAGGTCGTGGCCGGTGCGCGCACCCAGCCGATCTGCGAGATCGAGCTCGAACTCAAGGCCGGCCAGCCCGACGCCTTGTTCGCGCTGGCGCTGGACTGGGCCGGCGCCTTCGGCTGCCTGCCGTTCGACGTCAGCAAGGCCGAGCGCGGCGTGCGCCTGGCGCACGGCGTGGCGGCGGCGCCGATGAAGGCTGCGCCGGTCGTGCTCGACCACGGCATGAACGTGGAAGACGGCTTTGCCGCCATCGTGCAGGCTTGCCTGGCGCAGTTCCAGGCCAATCTGCCGGGGGTGCTTGAGTCTCTGCCGCTTGCGAATGAGGGAGCGAACGCCGGGCCCACACCGGGCCCTCACCCCAACCCTCTCCCACGGGGAGAGGGGGCGAGCGCTGGGCCCACACCGGGCCCTCACCCCAACCCTCTCCCACGGGGAGAGGGGGCGAACGCTGGGTCCACACCGGGCCCTCACCCCAACCCTCTCCCACGGGGAGAGGGGGCGAACGCTGGGTCCACACCGGGC
>JBFMET010000018.1:0-68074 GCA_040753235.1 Pseudomonadota bacterium | reverse complement strand
TGCTTCCGAAATAAGGTGACAGGATGAAACGGATGGATTTTTTCGCAGGGCAAGGCGCGAGGAGGCGACATAGCGTGCTCTATGGCAACGACGAGCAACGCCGCCATGCGGAAAAATACGCCGTTTCTTGTTGCGTTATTTCGGAAGCAGACCACTAGACACCCTGGCCGAAGCTTGGGCGGCCAGCCACGGCGGTGCGAACCTCTGGGCGGACAAGACGGTGAAGTTCCTCGACACTTGCACCAAGTCCGGCGTATTCCTGCGCGAGATCACTCGCCGTCTTGTCGAGGGGCTGGCGGACGAAATGCCGGACCTTCAGGCGCGCGTCGACCACATTCTGACCCGGCAGGTGTTCGGCATCGGCATCACGCATCTCACCAGCCTGCTGGCGCGGCGCAGCGTGTATTGCTCGAAGCACGCCAACGGGCCGCACTCCGTTGCCAAATCTTTCACCCGCGATGCGGGCAACATCTGGTTCGAGCGCATTGAGCACACGTGGGACAGGGGTAAATGCGTGTTTTGCGGTGCTGGCCAAGCGACCTATGACCGGGGCGAAGGGCTGGAAACCCACGCCTATGCCTTCATTCACACAGATAAGATCAAGAGCGAGAAGGTGAAGGCGCTCAAGAACAAGGCCAAGGACAAGGACTTGTCGGCAATGGAGAAGAAGGAACTCACCGCTGAGGAGAAGGAATACAAGTCCAAGCGCAAGCTGATTGGAAAAGCTGATCAAGTTCGCCACCCGCATTCCGGCGTTCATGTACCTCACCGATTTCCGTGAGAACACTTTGAAGGATGTCATCACGAAACTCGAACCGGACTTGTTTCTAGCCGTGACTGGCTTGACGGTGAAGGACTTCCATCTACTTGTCCGCCTCAAGGTGTTCAACACCGAGCAGATGAACCAGGCTGTCTTTGCCTTCCGTCGCTATGAAGATGCGTCGCTGCGCTACACCGGCATCGAAAGTCACGAGGATCTGGCCCACTATGGACTTTACGACACAGTGGTGGCGAAGGATTGACCGGGGGCGGCGCGCGGTGCCCAGAGCAATGGTGTCCGGGAATCACTGCTATTGAAGATGGGGCGCTTCCACCTCGGGCTGCGGACTGAAGCGCGGGCATTTGTCGAGGTCTCCCTTGCCGATAGCCGGCCGGTTTCTGCGACATGCCAAACTGGTTATTGAGGGTTGAAAGTGCGCATTGCCGTGTGAAGACGCGGTTCGGCGCGTGGTTGTTCGGCCGCCGGGCGGCCGGTATGCTGTGGCTTTGCAATCCGGTCGCCCCGCGACCCCCTAACGGAGAGGCCCATGAAAACTGCACTTGCGCTGTCGTTGTTGTTGTTCACGTCTTCCGCGCTTGCCGCCGTCGTCGGCAAGGATGTCAGCTACAAGGCCGGCGATACGGTGATGAAGGGCTACCTCGCCTACGACGACGCGGTGAAGGGCAAGCGCGCCGGGGTGCTGGTGGTGCCGGAGTGGTGGGGCGCCAACGACTATGCGCGCAAGCGCGCGCGCATGCTGGCGGGCGAAGGCTATGTGGCGCTGGTGGTGGACATGTACGGCAACGGCCAGATCGCGAGCAACCCGCAGGACGCCGGCGCGCTTGCCGGCAGCGTGAACAAGAATCCGCCGCTGGCCTATGCGCGCATGGATGCCGCGCGCAGGTTCCTCGACAGCCAGGCCGGCGTGAAGAAGGGCGAGATCGCGGCGCTGGGCTACTGCTTCGGCGGCGGCGTGGTGCTCAACATGGCGCGCTCGGGCATGCCGCTGAAGGCGGTGGCAAGCTACCACGGCGTGCTGGCGACCGATATTTCGGTGAAGCCCGGCGACATCAAGGCGAAGATCCGCGTCTTCCACGGCGAGGCCGACCCCATCGTGCCGCCGGCGCAGGTCGACGCCTTCAAGACCGAAATGGACAACGCCCGCGCCGACTACATGTTCGTGGCCTACCCCGGCGTGACCCACACCTTCACCAACCGCGAGGCCGACAGCTACGCCGCGCAGTTCGGCCTGCCGCTCAAGTACGACAACGCCGCCGACACCGATTCGTGGACGCGCACGCTGGAGTTTCTCAAGGCCACGCTGAAGTAATGCGCGACGCCTGCGACCACGACGATTGCCACGCGCCGCCGACCGGCGGCAGCCTCGGCATTCCGCAGGTCGGCGCCTTCGATCCGGTCGCGTTCGAGGCGGCGGTCAACGCGCTGCTCGTCGCCTGCGGCGTGGCGCCGGATTCGGTGCACACCGGCCGCACCGCCGAGCGGGTGCGCGAGCTGTGGCAGAAGCGCCTGCTCGGCGGCTATGCGATCGAACCCGCCGCGGCGCTGGGCGAGGGCTTTGCCGACGACCGCGACGACATGGTGGTGGTGCGTGGCATCGCGGTGCACGGCGTGTGCCCGCACCATCTGGTGCCGTTTCGCGGCGTGGCGCACGTCGCCTACATACCCGGCGGGCGCCTGCACGGCTTCGGCCGCATCGCGCGCATGGTCGACGCCATCGGCCATCGCTTCACCTACCAGGAATGGATGACGCGCGACATCGCCGAAGCGCTGGTCACGCACGGCCGCGCGCAGGGCGCGGCGTGCATCATCGAGGCCGAGCAGCTGTGCCTGCTGCTGGGCGAGGACCGGCGCGGCGACGAACGGGTCGTCACCCAGGCCTTCACCGGTTGTTTCCGCGACAGCGACCAACTGCGCAACGAGTTCCTGCGCGCCACTTCGCAGCGCGAGCTGCGCTGATCCGGCCATGATGGCAAGCCGCACGGGCCGGGCCCAGGGGGTTATAGGTTTGCCTTGACACATACCAACCGGTATGTATGATTGGCTCATGAATACATCGGTCAAAGCCCCCGATCTCACCCGGCAGACCCTGCTGGATGCGGCGTTTTTCGAAATCCACCGCAACGGCTTCCAGGCCGCCTCGCTGGCGCAGATCCTGGCCGACACCGGTCTCACCAAGGGCGCGCTGTACCACCATTTTCCGGACAAGAAGGCGCTTGGCCTCGCCGTGATCGAGGAAGTGATCCGGCCGGGGCTGGCGGCGATGATGTTCGCGCCGTTGGCGGATACCCGGCGGCCGCTGGCAGCCATGCAGGCGCTGCTCGCGGCCAAGGCAGCGGAGGACGATCCGGGCGTGGTGACGCTGGGTTGTCCGCTCAACAACCTGATGCAGGAGATGAGCCCGGTGGACGAAGGCTTCCGCCTTCGACTGAACGCGATATTTCAGGAATGGGTCGGGGTCGTGGCGGCCGCGCTCGAGCGCGGCAAGACGGCGGGCGAGGTGCGCCGTGACGTCGACGCCGAGGCCACCGCATTCTTCATCGTGTCGGCGCTGGAAGGTTGCATCGGCATGAGCAAGAACACGCAATCGGTCGCGGCCTTCCGCAGCTGTCTCGCGCAGCTCGGCCGCTTCCTCGACACACTGAAACGCTGAGGCGCCGGAGAAACCATGGAATTCGCCGTCGACACCGCAACTGCATCGAGGGACAGGGCATGAGCAAGAAGCATCTCGCGCAGCGACCGCGTACCCTGATCCTGCCGCCGGCACCCTACGCGGCGGCGCTGCTGGGCGGCTGGTGGCTGGACCGCAACTGGCTGGCGCTGCCGTTCGATATGGGCGCGGCGGCGCGGCCGCTGGGCTGGCTCGCGGTCGGCATCGGACTTGCGCTGTTCGTCTGGACAATGTGGACCTTCGCGCGCCACCACACCACGGTCAATCCGTATGTCGGCGCGTCCGCGCTGTGTACCGGCGGGCCGTTCCGCTTCAGCCGCAATCCGATTTATCTCGGCGACTGGTTCATCCTGGCTGGCGTGTCCCTGCTGCTCGCCACGCTCTGGCCGCTGGCGTTCGCCCCACTCATCTGGGTCATGCTCCGCTTCGGCGTGATTCGGCACGAAGAAGTACACCTTGAAGCGAAATTCGGCGACGCCTACCGTGCCTACAAGGCCCGCGTCAGGCGTTGGATATAACCGCAACAGGAGCCTGTCATGAGCATTCTGCAAACCGTCACGCCCGAAACCGCAACCGGTGAAGTCGCCGAGATTTACGCGCAGATCAGAAACGCGTGGGGGCCTGTGCCCGCCGCCATCCAGGTGTTCAGCGCCAATCCTTTTTTGCTCAGGCATCAGTGGGAGTACTACGGCAGCATCATGCAGCATCCCACGCTTTCCTTCCCGCTGACGGCGTGCATCCGTATGCTGGTTTCGCAGGAATGGAATTGTCCCTACTGCGTGGACATGAACGCGGGAGTATTGATCAACATGGCTGGCTGGACGCCCGAGCAGGTCGCGGCGACGCGCGCCGATTTCCACAACAGCCCGCTGAGCCCGAACGAGAAGATGCTGCTCGGTCTGGTGTTGAAGGCAACGCACGATTCCAGCAGCGTCACTGCAATCGACCTGGAGGCGGTCCGTGCCGCCGGCTGGACCGACGGCGACATTCTCGACGCGGTGAACCACGGCGCGCGGCAGGTGGCGGGCGACATCCTCATCAACGCGTTCAAGGTCGAGCGCGATTTCTGAGGAGAGGGCCATGAACAATTTCCGCGCGAGTCCTGCGGTCCGTCTGTTCTTTTTCGTCGTCAGTGCCAATATCTGGCTCGGTATCGCACTCACTGGAGTCGATGTGGCGCATTGGTGGCTGTATGTGCCGGCCGGCTTCCTGCTGTTCGCCGCCGTCACCGGACTCTGCCCCGGCATGATCCTGTCGCGCCGGCTGCTTCGGGAGAGGTGAGGCGGCCGGCCGGACTTCAGCGGCGGCCGGGCATGGCCGTAATTCATCCACGGACAATGTCTTCAGGAGTACTCCATGAACGTTACCCTGCACGACAAACCGCTGGAAATCAGGCTCACCCGTGCCGCGCAGAAAGCCCTGGATCGGCGCGAAACACCACTGGTCGCCGAGATGGAGCTGCTGTTCTCCTGCCTGCTGCGCAAGCGGGTGCATTTCGGCGAATCGCTCGACGACGCCACGCCGGCCGGCGACCGCCTGGCGGTGCGCTTCAAGCCCATCATGACGCGCCGCTGCAGCGTGGCCGAAGGCGGCGCCGCGCCGCCCTCGGAACGTTTCCCGCTCGAGAATCCGCGCCCCTACGTGCCCAACTGGCTCGCCATCGACTATCGTCGCGGCGCGTGGGTGGGCAATTTCGGCTACGCCGACTAGGCATTCTTAATCCAGGCGCAGGAGCTCGCGGGCGTTGCGCGTGGTGGCTTCTGCCACCGATTCGACCTCCAGCCCGCGCAATTCGGCCAGTGCCTGCGCAATGCGCGGCAACTCGCCCGGCGCGTTGCGGCCGCGGCCGATCCACACCGGCGGGATGTCGGGGCTGTCGGTCTCCAGTACGATGGCGTCGAGCGGCAGGTCGACCGCCAGCCGGCGCAGGTTGTTGGCGCGCGGCCAGGTGAAGGCGCCGCCGAAGCCGAGCTTGAATCCCAGCTTGACGAATTCCGCCGCCTGCTGCGGGCTGCCGTTGAAGGCGTGCGCGATGCCGCCGCGCAACTTGAACTTGCGCAGCTGCTTCAGCAGTTCGTCGTTGGCTTTGCGGCAGTGCAGCAGCACCGGCAGGTCGAATGCCTTCGCGATCTTCAACTGCTCGACCAGGAAAAAGGCCTGTGCTGCGCGGTCGAGGTCGCGCACAAAGAAATCCAGACCGATTTCGCCGACCGCCACCGGGCGCCGGACCTCGATTTGCGCGCGCAGGTCGGCCAGGTGTTCGGGGTGGTGCACGGCGATGTATATCGGATGCATCCCCCACGCCGGCAGGCAGCCGGGGTAGCGCGCGCAGGTCGCGGCCACCGCGGCGAAATTGTCGCGGCTGACGGCGGGCACGACCTGCACGCCGACGCCGGCGGCGACGGCGCGCGCGTACACGGCGTCGCGGTCGGCGTCGAACTCGGCCGCGTCGAAGTGGCTGTGGGTGTCGATGAAGCGCGCCATGGCGCGATTAAATCACGGGCGCATGAAAAAGGCCTCCGCGCGGGAGGCCTTTTTCATGCGGGTCGCGGGCCCTCACCCCACCCCTCTCCCGCAAGCGGGAGAGGGGGCGAAGGCTGGGCCCAAGGCGATTAATCGTTGTTCGCGAAGCCCAGCAGGTGCAGCAGGCTGGTGAACAGGTTGTAGATCGAGACGTACAGGGTGACGGTCGCCAGCACGTAGTTGGTCTCGCCGCCGTGGATGATTTCGCTGGTCTGGTACAGGATCAGACCGGACATCAAGAGCACGAACATGGCGGACACCGCCAGCGACAGGCCCGGCATGGGATAGCCGAGGAGCGAGGCGCCGAGGGCGACGATCGCGGCCAGGAAGGCGACCAGGATGCCGACCATGAGGAAGCCGCCCATGAAGCTGAAGTCCTTGCGGGTCGTCATCACGTAGGCCGACAGGGCGAGGAAGATCGCGGCGGTGCCGCCCATCGCCATCATCACCAGTTGCGGGCCGTTGGGCAGCGCCAGGTAATGATTCAGCATCGGGCCGAGGCCGAAGCCGAGCAGGCCGGTGACCCCGAAGACGACGAAGATGCCGGCGCTCGAATGGGCGGTGCGCGGCACCACGAACCACAGCAGCACCAGCGCGGCGATGCTGGTGCCGAGGCTGACGATGTAGGGCACGTTCATGGCCATGGACAGGCCGGCCATGACGGCGCTGAACGCCAGCGTCATCGCCAGCAGCATGTAGGTGTTCTTGAGAACCTTGTTGGCCGACGGCGCGAGCGTCGTGCTGCGGCCCAGGGTGGTGACTTGCGGATTCATCTGACCTCCTAGTGAAAGTTCAAGCTATGCCGTACAGAGTCCGTCCGGCCGGCGCAGGTTCCCGAAGCGATTCGGAACAGGGTGAGGATACCGTGATGCGGCGCCGATTGCCACCCGCAACCCGCAACCCTGTCTGGGACGACAGTCGCCGGCAATCCAGGCAACGGTCGTCTTCAATTGACTGTCATCAGGATGCCGAAGCCCCTGGGAGCCGTATCTCGAAGCGAATGGTCTCATTCGAATGCGCTTCAATCGTTCCGCCATGGGCCTCGACGATCGATTTCGTGATGGCCAGCCCAAGTCCGGCGCCATCGCCCGAGCGCTTGCGCGAAGGGTCCAGCCGGTAGAAACGATCGAATATGCGATGCAGTTGCGCCTGCGGAATCGGCTCGCCAGGGTTCTCAACCGAGATCGACACGCGATCGTCGTCGGCGCGCAGGGTGACCGATATCCGGCCGCCGTACGGCGTGTGCTGGATTGCGTTCGAGAGTAGATTGGACAGCGCGCGACGCAGCATGAGGCGATCCCCGCTCACCCAGCCCGCGCCACAGGCGGACAGCTCGACGCCTTTCTCGTCTGCCAGCGCCTCGTAGAACGTAAACAGGTCTCCGACTTCCGCCGCGAGGTCGACCGGCTCCCGGCCGGGAACGATGAGGCCGTTGTCGGTCTTGGCAAGAAACAGCATGTCCCCGATCATTTTCGCCAGCCGCTGATATTCCTCCAGACTGGAGTAGAGGACTTCCCGGTATGCGTCCGCGCCGCGCGCCCTGGAAAGGGCGACCTGCGTTTGGGTCATAAGATTACTGACGGGGGTGCGCAGTTCGTGCGCGATATCCGACGAGAATTCGGACAGCCTCTGAAAGGACGATTCGAGCCGGGCCAGCATGGCGTTGAACGCCATGGCCAGGCTGCGTATTTCGACGGGCAGACTGGCCTCCGGAATGCGTTCGCTCAAGTGGCTTGCGGAAAGATTCGTGGCCAGCGCGGTCATTCTGCACAACGGGCGCAGGCCCAGGCGGGTGACCAGCCATCCCAGCGCGGCGGTGATCAGGGCCGCCAGCATCGTGGTGAACGTCAGCAGGGCGAGAAACTCGCTCCTGAATTGCCGGTGGTGGGTGATATCGAGCGAAATGGCCGCGGCCAATCGCGAAGGCTCCTGTAGGCCGATGGCAACCGGCGCTGTGAGGCCGCGATAGGTGCGCCCGTTGTTCGTCCACGTCAGGATGCGGCCGGGCTCGGCCTGCAATAGCGGCGCAACCGGGAAGTCCTGCGCCTGGCTTGTGAACCAGATCGACCCGTCCTGGGCGATCAACGCGACAGACAGACCGTGGTGGCCGACCAGCGCGTCATCCAGCTGGCCGGGTATGGCGTCCAGATCGAGCGGTGCATCAACCTTGGCCAGGAGGTTGCGCACCAGGGTGAGCTTGCCCTCTATTTCGTGGCGGTCGATTTCCAGGAAATGCGTTTCCACCGACCGGACAACTATCCAGCCCAGCCCCAACAGAACAATTGCCGCGCAGGCTGCAAAAAGCATGCTGATGCGGGCGGTGAGCGACAGGGATCTCACGGGACGATTTCTTCCAGTACGTAGCCCATGCCGCGCACGGTGTGGATCAGCTTGGGTTCGAAGCCGTCGTCTACTTTCGCGCGCAGCCTGCGCACGGCCACGTCGATGACATTGGTGTCGGAGTCGAAGTTCATGTCCCATACCTGCGAGGCAATCAGGCTGCGCGGCAGCACTTCTCCCTTGCGGCGCAGGAACAGTTCGAGCAGGGCGAACTCCTTGGCCGTCAGGTCGATCTTGCGGCTTGCACGGGCAGCGCGCCGCCGGAGCAGATCCAGTTCGAGGTCGGCCGCCTTGAGGACGGCGGGCTCAAGGCCGGCCTGCCCCCGCCTGACCAGCGTGCGCACCCTGGCCAGTAATTCGGCGAAGGCAAATGGTTTGACCAGATAATCGTCTGCGCCCAGGTCTAGCCCTTTGACCCGATCCGCCACCTGGTCGCGCGCGGTCAGGAAAAGCACGGGCATCTGCCCCCCCGCCCGGCGTACGCCTTCGAGCACCTGCCAGCCGCTGATGCCCGGCAGCATCACGTCCAGGATCATCAAGTCGTAATGGCCATTTTTTGCGAGCTCCAATCCTTCCCAGCCGTCACGCGCCACGTCCGTGACGAAACCCGCCTCAGTCAGGCCCTGCTTCAGGTACTCGCCGGTCTTGCTCTCGTCTTCGACGATCAGAATCTTCATTCCATCCATCCTGCAACTGAACCCCTGCATGCTGCCACATCATGTACCAGTTGCCCGGAACATTGCTGATTTGTAATGCGCCGGTCAGGCCAGTGTAGGGCGGGCGCTCACAGTATGTGAGTATCGTCATCCGCATGTGGAGCCACTCGCAATGATAAAAATGCTTTCCGCACTCGCCGCCTCGCTCTTCCTTGCCAACAGTATGGCCCTCGCGCATGGCGGAGCGAAACACGAGATGTCAGCCAACTCGGCCGTCAAGGAACAAATGCTATGGGGCATCGCTGGCGATCGCGGCAAAGCGGATCGCACTGTGGAAATTCGCATGACCGACACCATGCGGTTCTCGCCGTCCGAGATTCAGGTAAAGCGCGGCGAAACCGTGCGCTTCGTGCTCAGGAACGACGGTCGCATGCTGCACGAAATGGTGGTCGGTACACAGGTCGCCCTGGCGGAGCACGCAGCGGCCATGCGCAAATTTCCAGGCATGGAGCACGACGAACCCTACATGGCGCATGTGGCGCCCGGGAAAACAGGAGAAATCGTCTGGCAATTCAATCGCAGCGGCGATTTCGAATTCGCCTGTCTGATCCCCGGCCATCACGAAGCCGGCATGGTGGGGAAAATCGCAGTCAAGCCCTGACTCGCTCGATCCGTGCCGCCAGATGACAAAAATGTAATCTTTTCGTCAGCTTGTCGTGCCGGGCTGTCCCCCATGCTGGTAGCGAACCCATACCGAATATCCCGGACATGAAACACGCTGTAGCCCGACTTCTCGTCATTGTCCCCTTGACGCAGCCTCTGTGGGCGACGGCGGGAGCGCCCGTCATCGATGTCTACAAGAGCCCTGCCTGCGAGTGCTGCAACAAATGGGAGGATCACATGAGATCCAATGGCTTCAAGGTTCGCAGCCATGGCACGCATGGCGTGGCGAACCACAAAACCCGCCTGGGCCTGCCCTCTGGCCTGGACGCCTGCCACACCGCCGAGGTGAACGGTTACCTGGTCGAGGGGCATGTCCCTGCCAGGGACATCAAGCGGCTGCTCAGGGAGAAACCGGAAGCGCGCGGCATCGTGGTGCCCGCCATGCCGGCAGGCTCGCCCGGCATGGAGCAGGGTGACCGCAAGGATCGTTACGACGTTCTGCTGGTGCAGCCGGATGGCAGAACCCAAATCTACTCGCGTTACTGAAAGGAGTTACCAGATGAAAAACCTGTTGCCCACCCTCGTTGCATCGCTTCTGCTTGCCATGCCCGCCTGGGCGAACACGGATCACGCCAGCCACGGCGGTGAAACGCATGCCGCCCAGTCCACCGGTCTGGCAGAGGGACAAGTGCGGAAAATCGATCGTGGGCAAGGCAAGCTCACCCTCAAGCACGGCCCGCTGGAAAACCTGGGTATGCCGCCTATGACCATGGTTTTCCGGGTGCAGGACACTGCCATGTTGGATAAGGTCGCGCCCGGCGACAACGTCCGCTTTCTCGCCGAACGGGTGAATGGCGCCATTACCATTACCCGACTGGAAATTTCCCAATAACCCGGACTGGAGATCACCATGAAACGCCAAACTTTCCTCGCCTCCCTGATGCTCGCCTCCGGCGCGCTGTTCATGCAACCCGCATTGGCGGACGAAGCCCATCATCCCGATCAGAAACCCGGCGCGGCCGCGGCGCCTGCCCCAGGCGCCGATCAGCCCATCCAGGCAATGCAGGCCAATACCAAAAAAATGCAGACCCAGCTCGATCAGATGGCCCGGAGCAAGAACCCGCAGGAGCGCATGCGCCTCATGCAGGAACACATGAAGACCATGCAGGAAAACATGGCCATGGGGCAAGGCATGATGGGCAAGGACTGCCCCATGATGGGCCAGGGTGGCATGGGCATGATGGGCGGTCAGGGCGGCATGGGCATGATGGGCCAGGGTATGGCCGGTCAGGGCGACATGATGGTGAAGCGCATGGAGATGATGGAGAAACGCATGGACATGATGCAGATGATGATGCAAAAAAATATGGGCGGTATGCCGGCTGCCAAATGAGGCGGGTCAGGGTGGAAACCCGTCCGGCCTGTCGGGGAAAAGGGCAACTGCCCGTCTGAGTGAAGGAATGGCCGATGCACGGCTTTGAATATTTCGGTGCCGGGTGGGGAATGATTCTGATCTGGCTTGTCCCGATCCTTTTGATCGCCCTGGTCTTGCGGCTATTGCTCGGTGGCCGCGACGCCCGGTCGGGGCAAACGCCGCTCGATATCCTGAAATCGCGCTATGCCCGAGGCGAGATCGATGAAGAAGAGTTCCAGCGGAAGAAGCAGGAGCTCGGCAGCTAGCGCTTGCGTGTTTGCACGCCAGCCTCGCGTCGGTAGCGAAAGGCGTAGGCGGCAGGAGGATCTCGCTCCATGCCGCAAAGGAGACGGACATGGCCATTGATCCGGTGTGCGGCATGACGGTGGACGAGAGATCCGCTGCCGGGAGCGTTGTCCGTGCCGGCAAGACCTGGTATTTCTGCTCGGTGCGCTGCCGGCATGAATTCGAAGCCCATCCGGACAAGTATGCCAAGACAGGTGTGGGGGCTCCTGTGGTGCCTGCCCATGTCCACACGCACGGCATGACCCAGAGCGGCGCCGCACCAACCGCCAGGGAGAAAGCGAAAGACCCGATTTGCGGCATGCTGGTGGACAAGGCCACCGCGCTCAGGGCCGAGCGCGCCGGGCGTATTTACTACTTCTGCAGTACCGGCTGCCAGCGCACCTTCGAGTCGCCCGAAGCCGAGCTGAAGTCGATGAAGACGCGGGTGATGATCGCACTGACCGGTGTGCTGGCGCTGGCGATCCTGCGAGCGGGCGCCTTCCTGTTCCTTGCCACCGGCGCGACCCTCGTCACTTGGGCGCCGATTCCGCAACTGCCCTGGTTCACCTGGGGCATGTGGCTGTTCCTGCTGGTGACGCCGGTGCAGTTCATCGGCGGCTGGAGTTTCTACAAGGGTGCCTGGAATGCGATGCGCACCCGTGCCATCAACATGGATTTCCTGATCGCGCTCGGCACCTTGGTAGCGTATTTCTACAGCGTTGCCGTACTGTTCTTCCCGCAAGTGCTGCCGGTGGCAGTCGATGAGCGCGACGTCTATTTCGAGGTGTCGGCGGTGATCATCGCTTTCGTGCTGCTGGGCAAGTACATGGAGGAGTTGATCAAGAAGCGCTCCTCGGCCGCAGTGCGCAAACTCATGGACCTGAGGCCGGCCACGGCGCACGTGCTGCGCGAAGGGCAGGAGATGGAGGTGCCGGCCGAATCGGTCATGGCGGGCGAAACCGTAATTGTGAAGCCGGGCGAGAAAATCCCCGCCGACGGCGAAGTGCTGGACGGTGCTTCCAGCGTGGACGAGTCCATGCTCACCGGAGAATCCATGCCGGTGGAGAAGGCGCCGGGCGCGACGTTGATCGGCGGCACCCTTAACCGCACCGGCCTGCTGCGCTTTCGCGCGACCAAAGTCGGCGCGGAGACGGCGCTGGCACAGATCATCAAGCTGGTGGAGGAGGCGCAGACCAGCAGCGCGCCGATCCAGCGCATCGCCGACCGCGTCACGGCATACTTCGTGCCGGCGGTGGTAGCGGTGGCATTTGTCGCTTTCTTCGGCTGGTGGCTTGCCGGCAATTTTCCGCAGGGACTGCTGGCCTCGATCGCCGTGCTCATCATCGCCTGTCCCTGTGCACTGGGTATCGCCACCCCGGCCGCACTCATGGTCGGCGTGGGTAAGGGCGCCGAGGCGGGTATCCTCATTCGCGGCGGCGAAGTGCTGGAACGCGCCAGGAGCCTCACCACCGTGGTGTTCGACAAGACCGGCACGCTCACGCGCGGCGAACCCAATGTGACCGACATCGTGCCCCTGTCAGGCTTCGACGACAACGCAATACTGGGGCTGTCGGCCGCGGTCGAAGCCGGTTCCGAGCATCCGCTGGGCGAGGCCATCGTGCGCGCGGCCAAGCATCGTGGCCTGCGGCTTCCTGAGATCAAGGCATTCGAGGCGATCCCCGGGCATGGCATCAAGGGGACCGTGGGCCTCAAGAATATTCTGCTCGGCAACCGCCGGCTTCTCGCCCGCGAAGGCGTCGACCCGACGGCAGTCGAGGAAACGCTGACCCGCCTCGAACACGAAGGCAAGACGGCCATGCTGGTTGGTTGTGACGGCCGACTCGCGGGCGTCATCGCCGTGGCCGACACCCTCAAGCCTGAAGCCAGAGATGCCGTCGCCGCTCTTCAGCATGAAGGCATCGAGGTTCTCATGCTGTCCGGCGACAACGTGCGCACCGCCGAGGCCATCGGCCGCGAGTTGGGCATCGTGCGCGTGATCGCCGAGGTGCTGCCGGCCGACAAGGCGCGTGAGATCCGGAACCTGCAACGCCAGGGCAAGTCGGTCGCGATGGTCGGCGACGGCGTCAACGACGCGCCCGCACTGGCTGCGGCCGATATCGGCATCGCCATCGGTTCCGGCTCGGACGTGGCCAAGGAAACCGGCGGCATCATCCTGGTGCGCGACGACGTGGGCGAGGTGGTCACCGCCATCCGCCTGTCGCGCGCGACCCTCAACAAGATCAAGCAGAACCTGTTCTGGGCCTTCATCTACAACGCCATCGGCGTGCCGGTGGCGGCGCTCGGCTTCCTCAACCCCATCATCGCGGGGGCGGCGATGGCGCTCTCGTCCTTGTCGGTGATTGTCAATTCGGCGTTGCTGAAACGGACGCGGCTGGCGGATGTATGAATCCTGAACATTCGTTCACAAGACGGCACGCCGGTCCGCCAGTAGGGGCTGGTGGACCGGCGTCGCGTGGCTACTTCAAGGGCGCGTCAGTTGATGTAAGCCGGGTCCGGCGCGACGTAGACCTTGACAGTGCGGCCGCTCAGCACGCCGGCGGGCGCGATTCTGTCGAGATCAAACACTGGCGCGGTGCTGTAAGTGTCGAAGCTCCAGGAAAAGCTCTTGCTACCGGCGACGAACTTGACGGTTTCTCCGCCGGTAACGTTGACCCACTTTGTGCTGGAGTCGAGCGTGACTATGCGGCTAGCACTTGCGTCGTGCACTGGGCTGCCCAGGTCCGGGCTGGCTGGGGGATGGTTGGCAAACGCAGATGCGGCGATGACGAAAGTGCCCGTGAGGACAAGGCTGGAAAGACGGCTGTTCAAAGTCTTCATGACTATCTCCTGGGATCGGATTCAACGATTGAGCTGCCGGATGCTTCCGACAGTAAACCCATCCTAAGAGGTGCATGCCAACGCCAGACTGACCCGACGATTACATTTCGGCAAGGCGCTTCGCTTGCGCAAATCCCTGCCGCGGCGGTGACATCATGTTGAACCGCTGGAACTGGCTTTGCCCCTGGCCTGTAATCCTGCTTGCCGCTGGCGTGCTGGCTGTATTCGGTCTGAACCGGTGGAACACCTTGTTTGCCGTGGTTTTTCTCTTTTGTCCCGTGCTGCTGTGGGGGCTGTGCATGATTCGCTACGGACGGGTAAGCAAGCCGGATTGCAGTTTTGTAATGCTGAGGTAAGGTTGGTGGACGGCGCGAAAATCTAAGCTGCAATATAGCGTCACGGGCTTAGCCATAAAGCACTTTTCAACACAAACACAACGAGAATGATGCAATGAAATCCGCAGTTGTAGCGCTTTGCTTGGGCCTCGGCACTGCCGTGGCAAGCTGCGCGCCCTGGGCTGCAGAATTGGGCAGCGACGTCGCCGCGCTGCTCGATTACGCTAGGCGCAACAACCCCGGCTACGCGGCCATGCGCCTGGAGGCCGAGGCTGCCGTCGAGCGCGTGTATCCTGCGGGCGCCTTGCCCGACCTAATGCTGCGCACCGAATTTCAGAACATCACCAACTACGACATGGCGACCGGCAGCAGTAGCGGCGTGAATCTGCTGCCCGGGCGCGTCGGCAGTACCAGGTACACCTTCATGCAGCCGCTGCCGTTCTGGGGCAAGCGCGACCTCAGGCTCGATGCGGCCCGGGCCGAGGCGGATGCGGCGCAGGGGCGGGCGGGCGCAAGCTGGGCGGAACTTGCTGCGCGCATCAAGACGGCTTTCGTGCAGTATTTCTATGTATCGCACAGCGAGCGTCTTACGCGCGAGGTGCTGGGCCTGGTGGAACGCCTGGAGAAGACGGCGCAAGTCCGCTATGCCAGCGGGCTGACGCCGCAGCAGGATGCCATCCGCGCCCAGGTGGAACAGACCCGCATGCGCGCGGAACGGGTGGCGCTGGAAGCCGAGAAGCGCCAGATCCAGGCGCGCCTCAACGGGCTGCTGTCGCGGCCGGCGTTTGCACCGTTGGCGGAGCCGCAGGCGTTGCGGCCGTTGCCGCCGCCCGCGCGGCTCGATCCGGTGGCGCTTGCCGAGCGGCTTGCGGCAGGCAATCCGCAACTCGCCACCGAAGAAGCGCGGCTGCGCGCTGCGGAAAAGGAGCGCGAACTCGTCTGGCGCAATCGCTACCCGGACTTCACCCTGGGGGTGACGCCGATCCAGACCCGCAGCCGCTTCAAAGAGTGGGATCTGATGCTGGAAATGAACCTGCCGCTGCAGCAGGAAAGCCGCCGCGCCCAGGAACGCGAGGCCGAGATCATGCTCGCTGCCGCCCGCGCGCGGCACGAGGCGGCCGCCAATCAGGCACTATCCGAACTCGCCGAGCAACTCGCCGGACTGGAGGCGGCCCGGCGCACGGAGAGGCTCATCGGCGCCAACCTCTTGCCGCAGGCCGAATTGACTTTCCAGTCGGCCCTCGCCGCCTATGAAACCGGGCGGGTGGATTTCGCCACCCTGCTGGATGCGCAGCGGGAAATCAGCCGGGCCAGGCAGGAGCGTCTCAGGGCCCAGGCGGAGGCGCAGATGCGGCTGGCGGAGATCGAACGCTTACTGGGAGCGGAACTGTGAACAGGACGGCAGGCGTAATCGCCGGCATCGTGGCGCTGACCCTGGCGGCAGGCGCGGGCTACTGGTGGGGTGGCCGTTCGCAGACCGTGAAGCCGATGGCAGAGGCCAAGCTGGAGCGCAAGCTTCTTTACTATCGCAATCCCATGGGCCTGCCCGACACCTCGCCGGTGCCGAAAAAAGACCCCATGGGCATGGACTACGTCCCGGTGTACGAGGGCGAAGCGGAGGCGGCGCCTGCGGCAGCCGGCCGGGTCGTCATCGGCGCGGAGAAGGTGCAGAAGCTGGGTGTGCGCACCGAGCCGGCCGCGGTGCGGGAACTCGACCGCGTGGTGCGCGCCGCCGGACGCATCGAGATCGACGAACGGCGGGTGCATGCGGTCTCGCCCAAGTTCGAGGGCTGGGTAGAGAAGCTCTACGTAAACGCCACCGGGCAGCCGGTGGCCAAGGGCCAGCCGCTGTTCGACGTGTACAGCCCGGAACTGGTGTCGGCCCAGCGCGAATACGCCATCGCCGCCCAGGGGGTGGCGTCCCTGCGCGAGGCCTCGCCCGAGGCCCAGGCGAGCATGCGGCAACTGGCCGAGTCCAGCCTCATGCGGCTCAGGAACTGGGACATTCCGGAGGCGCAGATCCAGGCCCTGGCCAAGTCCGGCGACGTCCGCCGCACCCTGACCCTGCGCGCGCCGGTGTCGGGCATCGTGCTGGAAAAAAAAGCGCTGGCGGGCATGCGCTTCATGCCGGGCGAGTCCCTCTACCAGATCGCCGACCTGTCCAGCGTGTGGGTGGTGGCGGACGTGTTCGAGCAGGACATCGCGCAGGTCGCGCCCGGCGCGCCGGCGACCATCACGCTCAGCGCTTTCCCCGGCGAAACATTCTCCGGCAAGGTGAGCTACGTCTATCCCACGCTCAACGAACAGACCCGCACTGTCCCGGTTCGCGTGGATCTGGCCAACCCGGGCCTCAGGCTCAAGCCCGCCATGTACGCGCAGATGGAGCTGGCGGCGAAGGACGGCAGGGCGCTCGCCGTGCCGCTGTCGGCGGTGATCGACTCCGGCACGCGCCGGATCGTGCTGGTGCAGGCGGGCGCGGGACGCTTCGAGCCACGCGAGGTCAGCCTCGGTCAGCGCGGTGACAACTATGTCGAAGTGCTGGAAGGCGTGCGCGAGGGCGAGCCAGTGGTGGTGGCGGCCAACTTCCTGATCGACGCCGAGAGCAATCTCAAGGCGGCGCTGGGCAGCCTGTCGCCGGCAGCCACCGGTGCTGGCCCGAAGGCTCAGGCGAAAGCGGTCGGCCATCGCGGCGAGGGTACGGTGGAGAGCGTCGATCTCAAGACCGGCGCCATCACCCTCAACCACGGCCCCATCGCCAGCCTGAAGTGGCCGGCGATGAGCATGGAGTTCACGCTGGCGAATGCGTCGCTGGCGCAGAAACTCAAGCCGGGCGACCGCGTCGCCTTCGAATTCGTGGAACGCCAGCCCGGCGACTACGTGGTGACGCAGATCACCCGCCCCCCGGGGCACTGACATGCTCGGCGCCCTGATCGGCTGGTCTGCCCGGAACCGCTTCCTCGTCCTGCTCGCCACCCTGTTCGTGGTGACCGGCGGCATCTACGCGCTGATGAAGACGCCGCTCGACGCGCTGCCCGACCTGTCCGACGCCCAGGTCATCATCTACACCGAATACCCCGGCCAGGCGCCGCAGGTGGTGGAGGACCAGGTCACCTATCCGCTCACCACCGCCATGCTCTCGGTGCCGAATTCGAAGGTGGTGCGCGGCTTCTCCTTCTTCGGCGCGTCTTTTGTCTACGTCATCTTCGAGGACGGCACCGACATCTACTGGGCGCGCTCGCGGGTGCTGGAGTATCTCAATTTCGCCGCCGGCCGCCTGCCGCGCGGGGTGACGCCCAGCCTCGGGCCGGACGCCACCGGCGTGGGCTGGGTTTACCAGTACGCGCTGCTGAGCGACAAACATAATCTCGCCGAGCTGCGCACCCTGCAGGACTGGTATCTGCGCTACCAGCTCGCCAAGGCGCCGGGCGTGGCCGAGGTGGCCTCCATCGGCGGCTTCGTGCAGCAGTACCAGGTGACGGTGGACCCGGTGAAGCTGCGCGCTTATGGCATCCCTTTGTCGCGTGTGTCGCAGGTGATCCGCGATTCCAACCGCGACGTCGGCGGGCGCGTGGTGGAAATGGCCGAGACCGAATACATGGTGCGCGGACGCGGCCTCCTGCGCGGCGTGGCCGACATCGAGGAACTGGCGGTGAAATCGGCGGGCGGCACGCCGGTGCGTATTCGCGACATTGCGCGGGTGGAGTTGGCGCCGGACGAGCGGCGAGGCTTGAGTGAGCTCAACGGCGAAGGCGAAGTGGTGTCGGCCATCGCCATGGCGCGCTACGGCCAGAACGCGCTGGACGTGATCCATGGACTCAAGAGCAAGATCGCCGAGATCGCCCCCGGTCTGCCCGAGGGCGTCAGCATCGTACCGGTGTACGACCGCTCCGATCTCATCCACCGCGCCATCGATACCCTGCGGAACACCCTGATCGAGGAATCGCTCATCGTGGCCCTGGTGTGCGTGCTGTTCCTGCTGCATGTCAGAAGCGCGCTGGTGGCCATCGTCATGCTGCCCGTGGGGGTGCTGATCGCCTTCATCGTCATGCGCGCGCTCGACATGAACTCCAACATCATGAGCCTGGGCGGCATCGCCATCGCCATCGGTGCCATGGTGGACGCGGCCATCGTCATGATTGAAAACGCGCACAAGCACATCGAGCGGCTGAAGGAGGGCGAGTCGCGCGCCGCCGCCATGGTGACCGCCTGCAAGGAAGTGGGGCCGGCGCTGTTCTTTTCGCTCCTGATCATCACCGTCTCCTTCCTGCCGGTGTTTACCCTGGAAGCGCAGGAGGGGAGGCTGTTCGCGCCGCTGGCGTTCACCAAGACCTTCGCCATGGCCGGCGCGGCACTGCTCTCGGTGACGCTGGTACCGGTTCTGATGCTGCTGTTCATCCGCGGCAAGATCATTCCCGAGGCGAAGAACCCGGTGAACCGCGCGCTGATCGCGGTCTACCGGCCCGTCATCGCCTGGGTGATGCGCTGGAAGAAGCTTACCATCGCCCTGGCCCTGGCCGTACTGGCGATCACGGTGCTGCCGGCATCGAAACTCGGCTCCGAATTCATGCCGACCCTGAACGAAGGCACGCTGTTGTACATGCCATCGTCGCTGCCCGGCATGTCGGTAACCAAAGCGGCGGAGCTGATGCAGACCCAGGACAAGATCATCAAGAGTTTTTCCGAGGTGGCGTCGGTTTACGGCAAGGCGGGCCGGGCGCAGACCGCCACCGACCCGGCGCCGCTGGAGATGTTCGAGACCGTGATCAATCTCAAGCCGGAATCCGAATGGCGCCCCGGCATGACGACCGACAAGCTGATCGCGGAAATGGATGCCGCGCTGCAATTCCCCGGCGTGGCCAACGCCTGGACCATGCCGATCAAGGCGCGCATCGACATGCTCTCTACCGGCATTCGCACCCCCATCGGCATCAAGGTGTTCGGCAAGGAGCTGAACGAAATGGAGCGCGTGGCCAGGGAGATCGAGGCTGTGGTGAAGCGGGTGCCCGGCACCACCAGCGCCTACGCCGAGCGCATCACCGGTGGCTATTATCTCAACATCGATCCGGATCGCGCCCAGCTCGCGCGCTACGGTCTCGCGGTGGGAGAACTGCTGGACGTGATCGCCCAGGCCCTCGGCGGCGAAATGGTCACCACCACGGTGGAGGGGCGCGAACGCTTCGGCGTCGCCGTGCGCTACCCGCGCGAACTGCGCGGTGACCCGGAGTCCATCGCGCGCAATGTGCTGGTTCCTGCAATGGATGGCGGCATGGTGCCGCTGGGGCAGTTGGCGCGAGTGGAAATCAGCAAAGGCGCCCCCGCCATCCGCACCGAGAACGCGCTGCTCTCGGCCTATATTTACGTCGACATCCGTGATCGCGACATCGGTTCCTACGTGCAGGATGCGCAGCGCGCGGTCAACGAGCAGGTGAAGTTTCCGCCCGGCTACTACGTCGCCTGGAGCGGCCAGTTCGAATACATGCAGCGCGCCATCGAGCGGCTCAAGATCGTGTTGCCGCTGACCCTGTTCGTGATCTTCGTGCTGCTGTACCTGAACTTCAGGCGCCTGCCAGAGACCCTGATCGTGATGCTGTCGGTGCCCTTCGCCCTGGTGGGCGGCGTGTGGCTGATGTGGGCGCTGGGCTACAACCTGTCGGTGGCCGTCGCGGTGGGCTTCATCGCCCTGGCCGGCGTCGCGGCGGAGACCGGCGTGGTCATGCTGATCTATCTCGACCACGCCTGGGCGCGCATCCGCGCCGAGCGCGAGGCGGCTGGCGCGCGGCCCGGCGCCGCCGATCTCTACGCGGCGGTGATGGAAGGTGCGGTGGAGCGCGTGCGGCCCAAGATGATGACGGTGGTGGCGATCATGGCGGGCCTGTTGCCCATCATGTGGAGCACCGGCGCCGGCTCCGAAGTGATGCGCCGCATCGCCGCGCCTATGGTAGGCGGCATGATTTCCTCCACTGTGCTTACCCTGGCGGTAATTCCGGCGATTTATGCGCTGGTGAAGGCGCGGGCAATCAGGCAGTAGGTTTCATCCCAAGGGGGGCCGGATGCCGGGCGGCACACGCGCGGCAGCGATCCGATTGGGTGCTTGCACGCGTTATCGTAGCCCTGAAAATTGATCCTGAAAACCGCAGTTGAACCACAAAGACGCCAAGAACAGCAGGGTTGTGGAAGGACCTGCCCGCTTTCCCGACTCAATTTCCGGGTGAGCGCGCCGAACAGGGTAGTGTGCCGGTTTCATGGTCGATTTGTGACCTTTGTGCCTTTGTGTCCGGGTTAGGTTGATGCCCCAATGTTTGCGCAACGGGTGGCGGCGCTATTCGCCCGGCTTGTTGCCCCGCATCAGCAGGTTCAGCAGGTCGCCCGGCATCGGGAAAACGATGGTGTTGCTGCGGTCGCCGGCGATGTTGGAAAGCGTCTGCAGGTAGCGCAACTGCATCGCCTGCGGCTTGACGGACAGGATCTCGGCCGCGGCCAGCAGCTTTTCCGAGGCCTGCAGCTCGCCCTCGGCGTGGATCACCTTGGCGCGCCGCTCGCGCTCGGCTTCGGCCTGCCTGGCGATGGCCCGCACCATGGACTCGTCGATGTCGACGTGCTTGATCTCGACGTTGGAGACCTTGATGCCCCAGGCGTCGGTCTGCGCGTCGAGCAATTGCTGGATGTCGGAATTGAGGCGTTCGCGTTCGGCCAGCATGTCGTCGAGCTCGTGCTTGCCGAGCACCGCGCGCAGCGTGGTTTGCGCCAGCTGGCTGGTGGCGCTCATGTAATCCTCCACCTGCAGGATGGACTTGGCCGGGTCGATGACGCGGAAGTAGACCACCGCGTTGACCTTGACCGAGACGTTGTCGCGCGAGATCACGTCCTGGCTGGGCACGTCGAACACCACGGTGCGCAGATCCACCCGCACCATCTGCTGGATGCCGGGCAACACGACCACCAGCCCCGGACCCTTCACCTTCCAGAAGCGGCCGAGCATGAACACCACGCCGCGCTCGTATTCGCGCAGGATGCGCAGGCTGGCCGCGAGCAGCGCGACGACGAGCAGTACGAGGGTCAATCCGCCGAATTCAAACATGCCGTTTCTCCTTTATGAATCGTCCCGCGCCGCTTCCACGTCGAGGGTAAGATCGTGCCGCGCGCGCACCCGCACGCGGGCGCCGCGCGCGAGCGGCACGGCGCTGCGCACCTTCCAGCGCTCGCCGTGGATGTGCGCCCAGCCGTCGTGCTCGAAATCGTCGAGCACTTCCCCGGTGGCGCCGATCATTTCCTCGGCGCCGGTCACCACCGGGCGCGCGCGCGCCCTGATCGCCATGCCGGCGACGAAGAAGCTGAACAGCGCGCTCGCCACCGCCACCGGCACGATCAGCATCCAGGGAATGCCGTAGCCGGGTACGTCGGTGTCGATCAGCATCACCGAGCCGATGACGAAGGCGACGATGCCGCCCAGCCCCAGTGCGCCGAAGCTGGGGAGGAAGGCTTCCGAGATCATGAGCGCGATGCCGAGGATCATCAGCGCCAGCCCGACGTAGCTGATCGGCATGACCTGCAGCGCGAACAGCGCCAGCAACAGGCAGATGCCGCCGACGACGCCGGGGAACAGCATGCCGGGGTTGGAAAATTCGTAAATGAGCCCGTAGATGCCGAGCAGCATCAGAATGTAGGCGATGCTGGGGTCGCCGATCACGGCGAGCAGGCGGCTGCGCCAGTCGGGCTGGACGCGCTCGATCTCGGCCTGCGCGGTGTCGAGCGTGATCGTCGCGCCGTCGAGCTTGACGGTGCGCCCGTGCAGCTGTTTCAGCAGGTCGCCGAGGTCGGTCGCCACCAGGTCGATGACCTTCAGTTCCAGCGCTTCCGAGGCAGGCAGGCTCACCGCCTCGCGCACCGCGCGCTCGGCCCACTCGACGTTGCGTCCGCGCAGTTCGGCAAGGCCGCGGATGTAGGCGGCGGCATCGTGCACGACCTTGCGTGTCTTGGCGTCGCCGGCCGGCGGTTCGGCCGGCTTCTGCGCGTCGGCCGGGCCGGCGGGCCTGGCCGGGGGCACCGGCCGGTCGGGCGCGCCGGGCTGGCCGCCCGGCGCCAGTTCCACCGGGGTGGCCGCGCCGAGATTGGTCGCCGGCGCCATCGCGGCGATGTGGCTGGCATAGAGGATGTAGGTGCCCGCACTCGCCGCGCGCGCGCCCTGGGGCGAGACATAGGTCGCGACCGGCACCCGGGAGGCGAGGATGGCCTTGATGATGTCGCGCATCGAGGTGTCGAGCCCGCCGGGCGTGTCCATCTCGATCACCACCAGATGGACGCGGTCCGCATTCGCCCTGGCGATGCCGCGCAGCAGATAGTCGGCGCTCGCCGGACTGATCGCGCCCTCTATCGTGAGCACGCGCACCACCGACGCGCTGGCGGGCGCGGCGAGCGTCAGCGCCAGGCAGACGAACAGGGCAAGCTGCGAGAGAAAGCGAAGCGTGCGGGACATGGTCTCACTTTAGACGCAAACGGCGGGTGCAGCATCCCCGGCGTGGGTCCGCTGCCGCTTCTGGCAGCCTGCAGTCCCTGTGGGGAAGCCTCAGGCGGCGTCCGGCGGCGGGCTGCGGTCGTCCGCGGGCGTCGGCGCGAGCGACTTCACTTTCAGGTGCAGCGCGGCCTTGGCGAGCAGGTGGGCGGAGACCGGCGCGGTCATGAAGAGGAACAGCGTGACCAGCACTTCGTGCAGGCTGACGCCGTCGTCGCGCAGGCTGAAATACAGCGCCGAGGCGATCAGGAGGCAGCCGACGCCGAGCGTGGTCGCCTTGGTCGGGCCGTGCAGGCGGGTGTAGAAGTCGCGCAGGCGGGCGAGCCCGAGCGAGCCGATGAATGTGAAGATCGCGCCGGTGAGGACGAGCAGGGCGAGCAGGGTGTCGATCATGGCTGTCCGCTCCTCATTCGATGATGTCGCCGCGCAGCAGGTATTTGGCGAGCGCCACCGTGCCGACGAAGCCCATCATCGCGATCAGGAGCGCCGCCTCGAAATAGATCGCGCTGCCCAGGTGTATGCCGAGCAGCACCAGGAAGGCGATGGTGTTCACGTACAGGGTGTCGAGCGCGAGGATGCGGTCGGGCGCGTCCGGGCCCTGGATCAGGCGCCAGAAGCTCATCGCGAAGGCGAGCGCGACGAGCGCGTAGGCGATGGGAATGACGGTGTCGAGCATCAGGCGTCCCCTTCTTCGAAAACCTGCTTCAGCGGCGCTTCGTAGCGCTGCTTGATTTCGGCGACCAGCGCCGCGGCGTCGCCGGTGTCGAGCGTGTGCACGACGAGCGTGCGCTTGTCCACGCTCAGTCGCGCCGACACCGTGCCGGGCGTGAGCGAGATGGTGTTGGCGAGCAGGCTGATGGCCAGATCGGTGCTGAGGTCGAGCGGCACCTCGACGAAGGCCGGGCGCAGGCGCGTGGGCCCCTTCAGGATCAGCCCGGCGACGTGGAAGCTGCCGCGCACGATGTCGACGGCGAACACGCCGAGGAAGCGCAGCAGCACGCCGCTGTGGCGGATGCGGATTTGTTCCGGCCAGAAGCGCGAGGTGGCGAAGGGGATGAGCCAGCCGAGCAGCGCGCCGAGCACGAGCGCGCCGGCGGACAACTCGTTGACCAGCAGCAGCCAGAGGAGCGTGAGCGACACGCTCAAGAGCGGATGCGGCAGCAGGCGTCTCATCGCGCGCCTCCCAGCACCGCGTCGATGTAGTGCTGCGGCGCCGTCAGTTGCGCCGCGGTGGCGGCGGTGAAGTCGGACAGCGGACCCGCGGCGAGCACGAGCCCGACGATGAGCGCCAGCAGGCCGACGACCGGCGCAAGCGCGGCGTTCGCGGGTGCAGGCAGTTCGGCGTGCGCCGTATGGGTGCGGTAGAACAGGAGGCTGCCGCTGCGTGCGAGCGCAACCACGCCCAGCAGGCCGGTCGCCAGCACCACCGGCCACACCCACGGCATCCAGGGCGATTCGAGTGCCGCCTGCAGCAGCATGAACTTGCCGAGGAAGCCCGACAGCGGCGGCAGTCCGGCCACGGCGACGGCGACGGCGAAGAACAGGCCGCCGACCAGGCGCGCACGCGGCATCGCCGGGCCGGACTCGAAGCGGTCGGCGAATTCGCCCCGTCCGCGCGCGATGCTGTCGGCGAGCAGGAAAAGCGCGGCGGTGGCGAAGGTCGAGTGCGGCAGGTAGTAGAGGCCGGCGGCGAGCGCATCCGCGCTGCCGAGGCCGAAGGCGACGAGCAGCGTGCCGATCGAGGCGACGACGAGCCAGGCGGTCTGCTGCCGCAGCGAGGTGCTTGCCATGGCGCCGGCCATGCCGAGCGCGAGGGTGGCGAGCGCGAGCGGCACGAGCCAGGCGTCGAGCAGACCGGTCAGCGGGCCGGCGGCTTCGCCGGCGATGAGGCTGTAGACGCGCAGGATGCTGTAGGCGCCGACCTTGGTCATGATCGCGAACAGCGCGGCGACCGGTGCGCTGGTCTGCGCGTAGGCGGCGGGCAGCCACAGGGTGAGCGGCAGCAGCGCCGCCTTCAACGCGAACACGCCGAACAGCAGCAGCGCGGCCGACTGCACCAGCGCCGCGTTGTGCGGCGGCGTGGCGGCGAGCTTCACCGCGAGGTCGGCCATGTTGAGCGTGCCGGTGACGCCGTAGAGCGTGCCGACGGCGAACAGGAACAGGGTCGAGCCGACCAGGTTGATGACGACGTAGTGCAGCCCCGCCTTCACCCGCTGGCGCCCGCCGCCGTGCAGCATGAGGCCGTAGGAGGCGAGCAGCAGGATCTCGAAGAACACGAAGAGGTTGAACAGGTCGCCGGTGAGGAAGGCGCCATTGAGGCCGAAGAGCTGCAACTGGAACAGCACGTGGAAATGGCGTCCGTCGCGATCGTAAGTCGGTGTGGGCCCAGCGTTTGCTCCCTCCCCCGTCTGGGGGGAGGGTTGGGGTACGGGCGCGGTCAGCGCATACAGCAGCGCGAACACGGCGAGCAGCGCGGTCGTCAGCAGCATCCACGCGGCGAGGCGGTCGGCGACCAGAACAATCCCATACGGCGCTTCCCAGTTGCCGAGCTTGTAGACGAGGTGGGTGCCGTCGCCGGTCGCCTGGATGAGCGCCAGCGCGAGCGGCAGCAGCGCGAGCGTGGCGGCGACGGCGACGCCGCGCTGCAGCGCCCGCGGCGCGTTGCGCAGCACGATCAGGACGATGCCGACGACGAGCGGCAGCACCACCGGCAGGATGGCGAGGTGATCGAGGAGGCTCATGCCTGCCGGTCCTCCCCGAGCTGCACGCCGTCGACGTGGTCGTTGCCGAGTTCGGCGCGTGCCTTCAGCGCGAGCACGATGACGAAGGCGGTCATGCCGAAGCTGATGACGATGGCGGTGAGCACCAGCGCCTGCGGCAGCGGGTCGGTGTAGCCGGCGGCGGATTCGCTGATGACGGGCGGCACGCCGATGGCGAGGCGGCCCATGATGAAGAGAAACAGGTTGACGGCGTAGGACAGCAGCGTGAGGCCGAGTACGACCGGGAAAGTCTGGCCGCGCAGCGCGAGAAACACGCCGCCCGCGGTGAGCACGCCGATGACGAGGGCGATGAGGGCTTCCATCAGCGGGTTTCCTTGGTGCCGGGTTCGGCGCGGTGCAGCCCGCCGAGTCCGGTGAGGATCATGAGGGTGGCGCCGACGACGACGAGGAAGACGCCGAGGTCGAAGGCCATCGCCGACGCGACTTCGAACTTGCCGACCACCGGCCAGTTCAGGTAGCCGAAGGTCGAGGTGAGGAAGGGATGGTCGAAAGCCCAGCTCGCCAGGCCGGTGAAGGTGGCGATGCCCAGCCCCCAGGCGAGGAGCGGGTGGCTGTCGTAAACCGGTGTGGGCCCAGCATTCGCCCCCTCCCCCGGCCGGGGGGAGGGTTGGGGAGAGGGCGGCGCAGCCGTCGGTGTGGGCCCAGCATTCGCTCCCTCCCCCGGCCGGGGGGAGGGTTGGGGAGAGGGCGGCGCAGCCGTCGGTGTGGGCCCAGCATTCGCCCCCTCTCCCGCGTGCGGGGGAGGGTTGGGGTGGGGGGGCGAAGCCCGCATGCGCTGGTGCGTCCAGGCCGCGCCACTGGCGAGGTATTGCACGATCAGCGCAACTGCGGTGATGAGGCCGGCGATGAAGCCGCCGCCCGGCTGGTTGTGGCCGCGCAAGAGGATGAAGACCGCGACCATGAGCGCAAGCGGCAGCAGGATGCGCGTCAGCGTGGCCATGATGACCGGGTGGGCGTCGGCGTCCCACACGCGGCCGGCGGCGTCGCGCAGCGGCGCGGTGAGACGCAGGTTCTGCAGCAGCGCGACGATGCCCAGCCCGGCCAGCGCGAGCACGGTGATCTCGCCCAGCGTGTCGTAGCCGCGGAAGTCGACCAGGATGACGTTGACCACGTTGGTGCCGCCGCCGCCCGGCTTGCTGTTTTCGAGAAAGTAGCCGGCGATGGTGTCGTAGGGCCGCGTCAGCACCGCCCACGCCAGCGCCGCGGTGCCGGCGCCGGCGGTGAGCGCGATTGCGGCGTCGCGGCCGACGCGCGCGCGATCCGGCTCCGGCGCGGCGTGCTGCGGCAGGAAATGGAGCGCGAGCAGCAACAAAACGATGGTGACGATCTCCACCGAGAGCTGGGTGAGCGCGAGGTCGGGCGCGGAGAACTTGATGAAGGCGAGCGAGACGACCAGGCCGACGACGCCGAGGGTGACGAGCGCGGTGAAGCGGCGGCGGTGCCAGACCACGGTGGCGAGGGTGGCGAGGATGAGCGCGGCGGCGGCGACGAGGCTCACCGCGTCGAGCGGCAGGCCCGCGCGGCCGCCGGTGAGCGGCGTGCCGCCGGCGAACCAGGGGACGAGACCGAGCGTCAGTGCCGCAAGAATGAAGAGAAAGACCTGGCGCTGCAGCGAGCCGGTATCGAACGTGCGGGTGATGAAGCCGGCCAGGCCGACGAGGCCGCCCACCAGCGCGTTGTAGGGCACGCGCGCGTCGAGCCGGGCGAGCGTGCGCTCGTGCCAGGCGAACAGCGGGCGGCGCAGGAGGTAGAGCGTCGCGCCGAGCGCGAGCGCGACCAGGCTCATCATGAGCGCCGTATTGAAGCCGTGCCACAGCGCGAGGTGGTAGTCGGGCAACGGCGCCTGCAGCGTGCCCGCGGCGGCGACCGCCAGCAGCGGCCCGACCGTGAGCGCGGGCGCGATGCCGACGACCAGACACAGCACGACCAGGACTTCCACCGGCGCCTTCATCCAGCGCGGCGGCTCGTGCGGCGTCTTCGGCAGATCGGCCGGTTCGCCGTTGAAAAAGACGTTGTGGATGAAGCGCAGCGAGTAGGCCACGGCGAAGGCGCCGGCCAGCGTCACCAGCGCCGGCAGGACCCAGCCGCCGAGGTGTCCCTCGGCGATGTGCACCGCCTCGGCGAAGAACATTTCCTTGGACAGGAAGCCGTTCATCAGCGGCACGCCCGCCATCGCGGCAGCGGCGACCATCGCCAGCGTCGCGGTGTAGGGCATGTATTGCCACAGGCCGCTCAGGCGCCGCATGTCGCGCGTGCCGGCCTCATGGTCGATGATGCCGGCGGCCATGAACAGCGAGGCCTTGAAGGTGGCGTGGTTGATGATGTGGAACACGCCGGCGACCGCGGCGAGCGGCGTCGACAGGCCGAACAGCAGGGTGATGAGGCCGAGATGGCTGATGGTCGAGTAGGCGAGCAGGCCCTTGAGGTCGTGCTTGAACAGCGCGACGTAGGCGCCGAGCAGGAGCGTGGCGAGCCCCGCGCCGGAGACCAGCCAGAACCATTCCGGCGTGCCGGAGAGTGCCGGCCACAGGCGCGCCAGCAGGAACACGCCGGCCTTCACCATGGTCGCCGAATGCAGGTAGGCCGACACCGGCGTCGGCGCCGCCATCGCGTGCGGCAGCCAGAAATGGAAGGGAAACTGCGCCGACTTGGTGAACACGCCGAGCAGGATGAGGATGAGCGTCGGCACGTAGAGCGGGTGTTCGCGGATCAGGTCGCCGGAGGCGAAGACGTCGGAGAGCTCGTAGCTGCCGACGATGTGGCCGATCAGCAGGAAGCCGCCGAGCATGGCGAAGCCGCCGAGCCCGGTGACCGCGAGCGCCATGCGCGCGCCGCGGCGCGCCCCCTCGCGGTGCTGCCAGTAGCTGATGAGGAGGAAGGACGACAGGCTGGTGAGCTCCCAGAAAATCAGGAGCTGGATCAGGTTTTCCGACAGCACGATGCCGAGCATCGAGCCCATGAACAGCATCAGATAGGCGTAGAAGCGGCCCATGCTGTCGCGCTCCGACAGGTAGTAGCGTGCGTACAGCACGATCAACAATCCAATCCCAAGGATCAGCCCGGCGAACAGCAGCGCGAGGCCGTCGAGACGGAAGGCGAGGTTGAGCCCGAGCGCGGGCATCCAGTCCTGCTGCTGCACCAGCGTTTCGCCGGCGAAGGGCAGCGGGGCGAGCGGCGCCAGCAGCGCGAGCGAGGCAAGCGTGACGCCACCCGCCGCCCACGCTGACAGCGAGCGGCCGAGGCGCGACGCCAGCGCAACCAGCGCGGCGCCGGCGAAGGGAATCAGGACGGCAAGGAAAAGCGTCATGGACGGGAATTCGAAATGCGAACCGACCCGGGGTCGGCGTGGAGGTTCATTCTAACGTGTCCGTCCGTTCGCTTGCATACGCGGCAGCCGGCCGGTTGAGTTGGGAACCCTGCGCCATGTCGACGCCGCAGCCGCGAGCGTCTCCAGCGTTGCGGCGTCCTCGACGAACTCGGCGACCGTGACCTTGCCCGACCCGTCGCGCAAAAAAAGCCGCGCCCCGGGCGCGGCTTCTCGGCATGTCGCGGAGTCAATTGTGGCGCACCGGCATCGCCAGCGGTTCGTCGGCGTAGCGGTAGATGTTGACGTCGCGGCCCTGCTCGCGGATGTGCTCGGTCACGCCGGCGAGGTAGCGCTGGAAGCTCGGCTCCTTCTGATAGTCCTTGCCGCTGACGTAGTCGAACATGCCCATGGTGTGGAACACGCGGAACGACGACTCCCAGCGGATGACTTCCTTGCCGGCGGGGTTGAACAGCACGATGCCGGGCGCGTAGTTCACGCCGAGCTCGCGCACCCAGTCGCGCACCGCCATGCGCCTGCCGTCGGGGGTGACGATCGTGTCGCGCGCCCACATGTCGAAGCGCACGTTGTCGAACTTGGCCAGCGCCTTCTTCACTTCGGGGTCGGCGATCACGCGGCGGTGCAGCACCCCGCAGTCGGGGCAGTCCTTCTGTTCGAAAAACACGGCGAGCGGCCTGGCGGCCAGGCCCTTGCGGCGCAGGTCGGTGACGTTCTTCAGGAAGAAATCCTGCGCGATCATGTCGCCTGATGCTTTCCCGGGCGCATCCTTCTCGCGCTCGGCGACGAAATCTCGGAACGCGACTTTCTTCTCCATCTTGCCGCCGACCCACTCGAGCGCGGCCAGCATGCGCGCCGGCGGCACGTAGCCGTTGAGCCGCAGCACGATCTCGCCCTGTTCGTCGAGGAACATCAGGCTGGGGGTGAACTGCACCTTCATCGCGGCGCCGTAGGATTTTTCCGTGTAGGTCTTGCCGTCGAGCCCGACGACTTCGCGGTCGCCCCACAGGTTCATCGCGATGACGTCGAACTTTTCGCGCATGGCCGTCTCGATGTCGCGCTGCGAAAGATTGCGCTCGACCAGCGCCGAGCAGTAGGGGCAGTTGTCCTGGTTGAACAGCAGCATGACGCGCTTGTTGGCGCGGGCGGCCTCTTTCACGTCGTCGCGCAGCACGAGGAAGCTTTCCTTGAACCACTTGGGATATTCGGTGGCCTGGGCGCCGTAGTAGGTCCCGGTGCGGGCCGGCGCCTGACCGGGGGTGGCGGCCTGCAGGGCAAACGCAGCGAGCAGACCGGTCAAGGCAAAAACGAAGCGTAGCGTCATGGGCGTCTCCATCCGTTATCGATATTTGCTGCAAAGCATGTTAGCAGGCGGGGCCCGATGCAATGCCGCCCTGGTATGAAACGACGCCTGCCTGCGTCAGAAGACCGTCGCCTGGTCCTGGCGGTTCCTCGAATGATCCGCGTCCTCCGCGAAGTTAGGGCGCGGACCCCGAGCCGCCGGGTGCCGGCCGGACCGGCGCCTCCACCACCGCGTGCGGCGGGTTGCGAAAGCGCACGCGGTCGGGCGCGTTGGTGCCGCCGGTCATGACGAAGCTCATCGCTTCCTCCATGGTCCAGTCGGTGATCACGACGTCGGCGAGCGGCAGGATCTCGATATAGCCCGAGGTCGGGTTGGGCGAGGTCGGCACGTAGACGACGGCGAGTTCCTGCCCGTTGTCGGCGTCCTGCATCACCTTGGTGATGAGGCCGACCGCCTTCATTTCGGGCGAGGGAAAACTGATCAGGACCACGCGCTGGCCCTTCACCGCCGGCTGGCTGACGGTCTGCAGGAAGCGGCGGGTGGCGCCATAGATCGTCTGCACGCCGGGCAGGCGGGTCAGCCAGGCCTCGGCGAGGCCGATCAGCTTCTTGCCGACGACGAAGGAGGCGAACACGCCGACGGCATAGAGCAGGGCGAGCGTGAACAGCGCGGCGAGGCCGGCCTGCACGCCGCTGTCGAGCAGCCAGTGGGCGAGCGTGTCGGACAGCGGACGCAGCAGCGCCGCCAGGCCCTTGAGGAAGGGCTCGCCGGTACTTGCGAGCAGGCCGAACACGAAGTCGAACACCAGCCAGGTCACCCACAGCGGGGCGACGGTGAAGAAGCCGATCAGCAGGTAGCGCAGCAGGTGCGGGTTGCGCGGGGTGGGGGTGGCGGGGCGCATGGGCAATTTATGGCGTATGGCTGGCGATGAACACGTCGCTGCTGGCGTGGGCCAGCACGTGTTGGGTCACGCTGCCGAGCAACAGTTCCTCGACCATCGACTGGCCGCGCTTGCCCATGACGATGAGGTCGGCGTCGAGCGATTGCTCGTGTTCGATGATGCGCAGGGTGGCGGCGCCGTGGACGAACTGGCGCGCGAGACGGGCAGGGGGGACGTCGAGCTTGCCGACGAAGGCGCCCATGGCGGCGATCGCCGCCTCGCGCGCCTGGGCGCGGTAGGCGTGGAGGGTGTCGTCATCCACTCCGGCGAGGCGGAGGGTCGATTCGAGCTCGACCGCGAACACGTGCAGCAGCACGAACTCGGCCTCGGGCAGCCAGGCGTGCGCGGCGTTGATCGCGGCGGCGCAATGGTCGGAGAAGTCGACCGGGGCGAGCACGCGGCGGTACGGCGCCTGGGCACGCTGCTTGACGGCGAGCAGGGGATGGCGCGTCTTGCGCAGCAGGCGCTCGGTGGTCGAACCGATCAGCAGTTCGCGCACGAAATGCGCGCCGCGCGCGCCCATCACCAGCAGATCGGCTTTGCGGGTGTCGGCGAGATCCGACAGCGCGGTGAGGGGGGTGCCGGTGGCGACGAGCGTGTCGACGGTCACGCCGTGGCGCGCTGTCAGCGTCGCCGCCAGCTCGGCGAGCTGCTGCTCGGCCTTCGTCAGCAGCGTGCTCTGCATGCCGCCGGCCTCGGCCGGCAGCAGCCGGCGCAGCGCGTCGAGCGCACCGGCGCTGACGATGTGGGCAAGCGTGAGGCGGGCGCCCGGGGTGGCCTGCGCAAGCTGCGCGGCGCGCTCCAGCGCATGGCGCGCGGGCGCGGAGAAGTCGGTGGCGGCGAGCAGGGTGCGGGTCATGACGGCTCCTTGGCGGGGGCGAGTTCCGCCGACGCGATGCGCGCGGCGAGATCGAGGGCGGCGAAATCGGCGGCCTGGTTGAAGGGGTGCAGCACCTCGATGTCGCCGAGTGCGTTGAGGCGGGCGGCTTCGTCCTCGTCGCGCGCGACGACGGCGATGTGGCCGGCGTAGTGCTGCTCGCGCAGTGCGTGCAGCAGGGCGCGGTTGCTGGCGTAGTCGGGCAGGGTGCTGATGATCCAGGGCACGCCGGCGAGCGGCAGGCTTTCGATGTAGTCGGGCGCCTCGCCGTCGCCGAAGCGGGCGTCGAGGCCGTGGTTCTGCTGCGCGCGCACCACTTCGGGGTCGAAGTCGACGCCGACGACGGCGATGCCCTGCTCGCGCAGCGTGTGCGCGAGCCTGGCGCCGTAGCGGCCGAGCCCGAACACGATGATGTCGGGCTTCACGCCGCTTTCGTGCGTGTGCTCGACCGCAAGCTCGCGGAAGGGATGGCGGCGCTCGAACACGCCGAGCCAGGGCGCGGCCCAGGTGTAGAGGCGGTGCGAGTAGATGATCATGTACGACGACAGCGCGATGGTGATGAGGCCGACCAGGGTGGTGAGGCCGAGCGCGCTGTTGCCGACGTGGCCGAGGCTGATGCCCATGGCGACGAAGATGATCGAGAACTCGGAAATCTGCGCGACGGTGAGGCCGGCGAGGAAGCCGGTACGCTTGCGGTAGCCCATGTAGCCCATGATCGCCATCACGATGAGCGGGTTGCCGATCAGAACGAACAGCGACAGCACGATCGAGGTGCCGATCTCGTCGCCCAGTGTCGAGAAGTCGAGCTTGGAGCCGAGGTCGAGAAAGAAGAACAGCAGCAGGAAATCGCGGATGCTCGCGAGCCGTGCGCTGATCGCTTCGCGGTACGCCGTCGAGGCGAGCGAAAAGCCGGCGAGGAAGGCGCCCGCTTCCTTGCTGAAACCGACGTATTCGCCGGCGGCGGCGAGCGCGGTGCCCCAGGCGATGGCGAAGATCAGCAGCAGTTCCTGCGAGCGCGCCAGGGTGTCGACGATGCGCGGCAGCACGTAGCGCATCAGGATGAAGAGCAGCAGCGCGGCGCCGAGCAGGCGCGCGAGCAGCGTCAGCACCAGGGTCGCGCCGCCGGCGGCGCCTTCCTCCATGCCGCCCAGGCCGCTCATGACCATCATCGCGATCACCACGGCGAGGTCCTGCACGATGAGGAAACCGACCGCAATGCGGCCGTGCAGCGAATCGAGCTCGCGCTTGTCCGACAGCAGCTTGACGATGATGATGGTGCTGGAGAAGGTGAGCGCCACCGCGACGTAGAGCGCTTCCATCCAGCCCTTGCCGAGCGCCAGGATGATGGCGAAGCCGAACAGGATGGTGAAGCTGAGCTGGCCGAGGCCGGTGGCCAGCGCGACCGGGCCGATGTGGCGGATGTGCTTGAGGTCGAGCTTCAGGCCGACGACGAACAGCAGCACGGTGATGCCGATCTGCGCCAGCAGGTCGATCTGCTCGTGCGCGGTGACCAGGCCGAGCACCGACGGTCCCACCAGGATGCCGACAGCGATGTAGGCGATCAGCACCGGCTGGCGCAGCCGCACGGCGAAGGCGCTGACCGCGGCGGCGATGATCAGCAGCAGGGCGAATTCGGCATAGGGCTCGTGCATGGAGATGGGCGTGTCCTGTCGATCCGGACCCGTAGGTTACCCGATTCCGCGCCCTGCGCGGCGCTGCGCGGGGTCAGCGCGCGTCGTCGAGGTGGGTGGGAATGCGCAGACCGACCTGGGTGACGCGGCCGTCGGTGACTGCGCGCACGACGAATTCCAGCTTGCCCAGCCGTGCACGGTCGCCGACCACCGGACGGCCGTGCAGCTTCTGCGAGAGGTACTGCTCCAGCGTCAGCTCGGCGAGCGGCTCGGGCAGCGGCAGGTCGTACTGCGAGGCGACGAGGTCGAGCGGGGCGTCGCCTTTCAGCACGAAGTCGCCGTAGAACTGGCGCTTTTCCAGATAGGCGGGGGCGGCCGGTGCGACCAGCAAGTCGCTCAGCGCGGCGGCGTCGGTGGCCGGCGCCAGCACGTAGAGCGTGTCGCCCGGGATCAGCTTGCCGGCGGCGTCCGGCGGGAGCGCTTCGCTGGCGCGCAGCACGGCGACCGGACGTGCCTCGCCGGGCAGGCGCAGGCTCTGCAGGTCGGCGCCGATGTAGGGGGCGCTCGGGGTGAGGCGGTAGCCGAGCAAGGCCTGCTTCGCTTCCGGGTGGGCGACGAGGTCGTAGCGTTCGGTCGGTTCGGGCGCCGGCGGCACCTGCAGCCGCAGACGCTTCGCCAGGGGCGAAATGGTCCAGCCCTGCACGGTGAGCGAAATCAGCACCACGAAGAAAGCGACGTCGAGGATCAGCGGCGCTTCGGGAATGCCGGCGAGCAACGGGAACAGCGCGAGGATGATGGGCACCGCGCCGCGCAGGCCGACCCAGGCGATGAACACCTGCTCGCGCCCCGGAAAGTGGAAAGGCAACAGGCACAGCGCCACCGCCAGCGGCCGTGCGACGAACATCAGCACCAGCGCGATCGCAAGCGCGGCGGGTGCGTTCTGCAGCAGGTCGCTCGGCGAGGCGAGCAGGCCCAGCATGAGGAACATGCCGATCTGCGCCAGCCAGGACAGGCCGTTGTGCACCTGCAGGATGCTCGCCGATTCGCGCGGCTGGCGACTGGCGATCACCACCCCGGCGAGATAGACGGCGAGGAAACCGCTGCCGCCGAGCACCGTGGCAAGCCCGTAGAGCGTGAGGCCGCCGGCGAGGATGAGCATGGGATACATGCCGCGCTCCAGGGACAGGCGGTTCGCCAGCCAGACCAGCAGCCAGCCGCCGCCGAGTCCGGCGGCGAGGCCCAGGCCCATCTGCTGCCCCAGCAGCACCAGCGTCTCCCATCCGGGTACACGCTGGCCGGAGAGAATGAGTTCGATCAGCGCGATGGTGAGCAGCGCCGCCATCGGGTCGTTGCTGCCGGATTCGATTTCCAGCGTGGCCGAGACGCGCTCCTTCAGCGCCAGGCCCTTGGCGTGCAGTAGCGCGAACACCGCGGCGGCGTCGGTCGAGCCGACCACCGCGCCGACCAGCATGCCCTCGAGCAGGCCGAAGCCGAGTATCCACGCGGCGAAGAGGCCGGTGACAACGCAGGTGATCAGCACGCCGAGCGTGGCGAGCACCGAGGCCGGCTTGAGGCTGGCGCGGAAACTGGCGGTGCGGGTGTTGAGGCCGCCGTCGAGCAGGATGATGGCGAGCGCGACGCTGCCGACGGTGTAGGCGATGCCGCTGTCGTCGAAGCGGATGCCGCCGGGGCCGTCCTCGCCGGCGAGCATGCCGACGGCGAGAAAGACCAGCAAGAGCGGCATGCCGATGCGATACGACAGCGCGCTCGCCAGAATGGCGAGCAGGAGGAGCACCGCCCCGGCGAGGACGAATTGGTTGATGAGTTCCATAGTTCAGCGGCTTAGCGTGACGGCGAGGTGCGGCGCCGGACCAGCGCCTTCTCGATTTCGACCACACTGTAAACGATCACGCCGAACGCGAGAATCTTCAGCCAGGTCAGCGCATCCAGCGGCGCGGTATTGAACAGGGCCTGCAGCAGCGGACTGAAGGTGAACAGGGCCTGCAGCACGACGAGCACGCCGATGGCGAAGAGCACCGCCCGGTTGCCGACGAAGCCCGCCCAGCCGACCACCGGCGCGGTAAGACGCCGGCAGTTGAAGAGGTAGAAGATCTCGCCCATCACCAGCGCGTTGATCGCGGCGGTGCGCGCGACCTCGACCGGCATGCCGCGTTCGAGCTCCCACAGGAAGAGGCCGAGCGACCCGGCGACCAGAAACACCGTGACGAACACGATGCGCCACAGCATGAAACGCGTCAGCAGCGGCTCGACCGGGTTGCGCGGCGGTTCGCGCATGACGTTGGGCTCGGGATGCTCGAAGGCGATGGCGAGTGCGAGCGTGACCGCGGTGACCATGTTCACCCACAGGATCTGCACCGGGGTGATCGGCAGGGTGAGGCCGAGCAGGATCGCGATCAGGATCATCCCCGCCTGCGCGGCGTTGGTCGGCAGGATGAAGATCAGCGCCTTCTTCAGGTTGCCGTAGACGGTGCGGCCTTCCTCGACCGCGTGCGGATCGAGGCGAAGGAGCACCATTTCGGCGGTTTCCTTGGCAGCCTCGGTACCCTTCCTGCCCATGGCCACGCCGATGTCGGCGCGGCGCAGCGCCGGCGCGTCGTCGAGGGTCTCGATCTCGGCGCCGGCCATTGCCTGCACCGAGTCGTCGAGGCCGAGTTGCTTGCCGATCGCCTGCGCGGAGGCGGCGTGGTCGCGGCGTCGCTGCGGCGCACCGCCAGCGCCAGCAGGCGCATGCCTTCGGACGCGGCGGCGTCCATGCGGGCGTGCCAGGCGGCGTCGGTTTCGCGCAGGTCGGCGTCGTTGTCCAGGAGTGCGGCGCGTGCGAGTTCCTGCAGCAGCGGGTCCTTGTCCGGGGCGATGGTCCGGCCGTCGCGGGCGAAGCCGCCTTCGGGCGCGTAGCCGCTGCCGGACACCTCGAACACGCCGTCGGCGACGATGACGGCCTGCACGGTCATTTCGTTCTTCGTCAGCGTGCCGGTCTTGTCCGAGCAAATGACGTTGACGGCACCGAGCGTCTCCACCGCCGGCAGGCGGCGGATGATGGCGTGCCGGTGCGGTGCGCCATGCGGGTGACGCCGATGGCGAGCGTGATGGTCATGATCGCCGGCAGGCCTTCCGGGATCGCCGCCACCGCAAGGCCTACGGCGGCGAGGAACCTGTCGCTCGCGGCGTAGTCGCGCACCCACACGCCGAAGGCGAACACGGCGACCGACAGCACCAGGAAGGCCGCGGCGAGCCAGCGGCCGAAATGCGCCGTCCGCCTGAGGAGCGGCGTGGTGAGTTGCTCGACGGAGGCCAGCAGGGTGCTGATCCGGCCGGGCTCGGTGGCGGTGCCGGTGGCGACGCCGCCGCCGGTCGCCTGGCCGTAGGTGACGAGCGTGCCCGACCAGGCCATGCTGGCGCGGTCGCCGAGCGCGGCGTCGGCCGCGACCGGATCGGTCTGCTTGTCGACCGCGAGCGATTCGCCGGTGAGCGCGGCTTCCATCACGCGCAGGTTCTTCACGTCGACGCGGCGCAGGTCGGCCGGCAGGCGGTCGCCCGAGGCGAGGTGCACGATGTCGCCGGGCACCAGGTCCGCGGCGTCAATCTCGTGGCGCGCGCCGGCGCGGGTGACGATGGCGTGCGGCGACAGCCGGTCGCGGATGGCGTCGAGCGCCTGTTCGGCGCGGCCTTCCTGGATGTGGCCGATGATTGCGTTGATGATCGCCACGCCGAAAATCACCACCGAATCGAGCGTGTGGCCAGGCAGCGCGGTGATGACGCCGGCCGCCAGCCGCACGTAGATGAGCACGTTGTGGAACTGCAGCAGGAAGCGCTTCCACGCCGGCGTGCGCGGCGGCGGCAGGCGGTTTGCGCCGTGGCGCGCGCGGCGCGCCTCGACCGCGTCGGGGGCCAGGCCGCCGCGCGTCGCGCCGAGGCGGGCGAGGCTGTCGTCGGGGGTGAGGTGGTGCCAGGCGGGGTGCGCGTCGGGGTGTTCCAATGGGGTCCCCACGAGGCCGCGTACAATTTGCAGGCTTGCATAACGGTCATGCCTGACCCGGTTACGGCATGACCGTTCCTTTACCTCTGCGGCCGGCTGGCCGGAATGCGCAGCGCCACCGTTGCGGCCGGCGCTAAACCTTTACCCGGTTCAGGCCGTCAAATAGACTGATATCGTTCCGCCGCAGGCTTCCCGTTGATCATGCACCATGCTTGAGCGATTCCGCCGTTTTCTGCCCGACTCGCACACCCTGCGCGAGCATCGGGTGCTGCGCTGGCTGGGGCCGTGGCTGCATCACCCGCGCCTGTGGCACATCAACCGCCGCGGCATCGCCATGGGCGTCGCGGTCGGCGTCTTTTTCGGGCTGCTGATCCCGGTCGCGCAGATCCTGTTCGCCACGCTGGCGGCGCTGTTTTTTCGCGCCAACATTCCGGCCGCGGTGGGCAGCACGCTGATCACCAATCCCTTCACCTTCGCACCGGTCTATTACGCGGCCTACCATCTGGGCGCGTGGTTGCTGGGCACGGCCAACGTGCCGGTCGAGGAAGTGGACCTGGAACACGTCGCAGCCGAGACGCTGACCGGGCTTGCGCTGTGGATGGACCGCCTGGCAACGGTGGGGGCGCCGCTGGCGCTGGGTCTGCTGACGCTGGCGGTATGCCTGTCGGTGCTGACCTACTTCGCGGTGCACTGGACCTGGCGATTGCGCATTGTGCGCGCCTGGCAGCGCCGCAAGGCGCGCCGCGCCGGCCGTCGGCCGTAAGGCTCGGGCTTTCGACGACGCTTGCCGGCGTCGCGGGCGTTGATCGCCTCCATGCGGGTGATCCTCTGCGTGATCGGCGTTGAGGCGGCAAGCGCTTCGGGTGCGGTCCCCTAAGGCGCGCGCCCATCGTATGCAGAAAATCAGCCGTTTTCATCCATGACGTGCACCCACAGCGCCCGCACGGCGTCGCGCACCAGTGCCAGACCGGCTGCCGGCACCCGTGCGTGGTCGGCGCCGGCGAGCTTGATCGCGTGCTGCTGGCGGCGCAGCTCGCGATAGGCGTCGGCCGCCGCCCCGGCGACGCCGGTCGGGATCAGACCCGCCGTGCCGGCGCGTTTCAGCAGCGCAATGTTGCCGACGTTGTCGGCGAGCTCGGGGTGCGCGACGCTGTGCCGCAGCACCAGGTACTGCACGCAGAATTCGACGTCGACGATGCCGCCGGGATCGTGCTTGAGGTCGAACAGATCGCTGTCGTTGACGTGGCCGGCGCGCATTTTCTCGCGCATCGCCAGCACCGCCTCGCGCAGCTTCGCCGCGTCGCGCGGCAGCGCGAGAATCTCGCGCCGCACCGCCTCGAAGTGCGCGCCGATGGCGTCGTCGCCGCAGACGAAGCGCGCCCGCGTCAGCGCCTGGTGCTCCCACACCCAGGCGTGGTGCAGCTGGTAGTCGCGGAAAGCCTCGGTCGAGCTCACCAGGAGGCCCGAGGCGCCGTCCGGGCGCAGGCGCAGGTCGGTCTCATAGAGCATGCCGGCCGGGGTGAGCGTGCCGAGCCAGGTGTTGATGCGCTGGGCCAGCCGCGCGTACACCTCCTGTGCGCGCGCGTCGTCGTCGTCATACAGGAAAACCAGATCGAGGTCGGAGGCGTAGCCGAGCTCCTTGCCGCCGAGCTTGCCGTAGCCGATGACGGCGAAGCGGGGATCGTCGCGGTGGCGGGTCTTGAGACCGGCCCAGCAGCGCGCCAGGGTTTCGGCCAGCAGGGTGTCGGCGAGGTGTGAGAGATGGTCGGACAAGGCTTCGAGCGTCAGCCGTCCCGCCACATCCTGCGCCAGCAGGCGCAGGGTGCGCACCTGCTTGAAGCGGCGCAGGGCATCCATCTGCGCCTCGGTGTCGCCGTCGTGGGCGTCGAGCTCGGCGTGCAACTGCGCGGCGAGCTGGGGCCAGTCTGGCTCGCTCATGAGCGATTGCGGGGCGATCAGCTCGTCGAGCAGTTGCGGCTGCCGCGTAATGAGCTGCGCCGCCCACGGGCTCGCCGCCAGCAGGCGCACCAGTTGCCGCAGCGCGGCCGGATATTCGGCGAGCAGCGCGAGATAGGTCGCGCGTCTGGCAACGGACTGCACCAGCGCGGCGAAGCGCTCCAGCGTGGCGAGCGGAGCGCGCTGGCTGCCGATGATTTCGAGCGCCGGCGGCAGCAGGGCGTTGAGCCGCAACTGGGTCGATTCAGGCAGCCGGGCCGTGCTTTGGCGCAGCGTATCGAGCGTGGCCGTCACCCGGTCGGGATCATCGTAGCCGGCGCTCTCCAGCAGCGCGCGGGTGCTTGTCGCGTCGGCCGTGCCGCAGCACACCGCGGCAAGCGGGTGGCTCATCTGATCTGTCTGCGGCGCGGCGAACACCTGCTCGAAATGCCGCGTGACCTTGCCGCGGTGGCGCTCGAGCGTGGCGACGAGCGTTGCGTAGTCGAGGCAGTCCATCGCCTCGGCGAGCATCGCCTGCGACTCGGCGTCGTCGGGCAGGAGCTGGGTCTGCGCGTCGTCGAGGTACTGGATGCGGTGCTCCAGCCGGCGCAGGAAGTCGTAGGCGGCGGCGAGCGCCTGCTGCGCCTCCGCCGTCATCAGCCCGCTCCTCACCAGTTCGGCGAGCACGACGAGCGTCGGCCGCTGCTGCAGGCTGGCGATCTGGCCGCCGCGGATCAACTGGAACACCTGCGCGGTGAACTCGATCTCGCGGATGCCGCCCGGCCCCAGCTTGACGTTGTGCGCCATTTCGCGGCGCGCGACTTCGCGGCGGATCTGCACGTGCAGGTCGCGGATCGCGGCGAAGGCGCCGAAGTCGAGGTATTTGCGGAACACGAAGGGACGCACGATCCCGTTCAGCTCGTCGTGGCGCGCGCCGCTGAGCGGGCGCGCCTTGATCCAGGCGTAGCGCTCCCACGGCCGGCCCTGCGCGACGAAATAATCTTCGAGCATGTCGAAACCCATCGCCAGCGGGCCCGACTCGCCCCACGGCCGCAGACGCAGGTCGACGCGGAACACGTAGCCGTCGGCGGTGGCTTCGTTCAGCGCGGCGGCGAGCTTGCGGCCCAGGCGGATGAAGAACTCGTGGTTGCTGAGCGTGCGCACCGAAGCTGAGGCGTCGTCGGCGCGGGTCTCGCCCTCTTCCGGGTAGAGGTAGATGAGGTCGATGTCGGACGAGACGTTGAGCTCGCCGCCGCCGAGCTTGCCCATGCCGACGACGACCAGCCGCTGCGGTCGGCCTTCGGCGTCGCGCGGCTCGCCGTGGCGCGCGGCGAGCTGGGCGTGGTGGAAATCGAGCGCGGCGTCGAGGCAGACCTCGGCGAGCGCGCTCCAGGTGGCGACGACCTCGGCGAGATCGGCGCTGCCGGCCAGATCGCGCGCGGTGGCGACGAGCCACACGCGCTGGCGCAACTGGCGCAGGCGCCGGTGCAGGCTGTCCTCGTCGGCGCACGGCGGTTCGTCGAGGAAGGCCGCCATGTCGGCACGGGCATAGGGACGGTCCAGACGGTCGGCGAGCGCTTCGGCGAGTTGCGGCTGGGCCGCGAGCAGGCGGCGGCCGAAGCGCGAACAGCGGGCGACGCGGTCGAAGGCGGGATGGGTCATGGGGGGGCAGGCAGGTTTGATTTGGATTTGATTTAGAATCGGGCGCTTGTCGAACACTCTAACAGCGGAGAGACCGTATGGCAGCCATCGAGTCGATTCTTACCGAAACCCGCGTCTTCCCGCCGGCGGAAGCCTTCGTCAAGCAGGCCAACGTGCCGGGCATGGACGCCTACCAGGCGCTGTGCAGCAAAGCCGAAACTGATTACGAGGGCTTCTGGGCCGGCCTCGCGCGCCAGACCATCGACTGGAAGACGCCGTTCAAGCGCACGCTCGACGAGAGCCGGGCGCCTTTCTACAAGTGGTTCGACGACGGCGAGCTCAACGTCTCGCACAACTGCCTCGACCGCCATCTCGCGACCAGGGGCGACAAGACCGCGCTGATCTTCGAAGCCGACGACGGCAGCGTGACGCAAGTCAGCTACAGGGAACTGCACGCCCGCGTGTGCCAGTTCGCCAACGGCCTGAAGTCGCTCGGCGTCGAAAAAGGCGACCGCGTCATCGTCTACATGCCGATGAGCATCGAGGCCGTGGTCGCGATGCAGGGCTGCGCGCGCATCGGCGCGATTCATTCCGTGGTGTTCGGCGGTTTTTCCGCCAAGAGCCTGTTCGAGCGCATCGAGGACGCGCAGGCCAGGCTCGTCGTCACCGCCGACGAGTCGCTGCGCGGCGGCAAGGCGGTGCCGCTCAAGCGCGCGGTCGACGAGGCACTGGCGATGGGCGACACCTCCTGCGTCGAGCGCGTGGTGGTGTACCGTCGCTCCGGCGGCGAGGTGAACTGGTCGCCGCGCGACGTCTGGTGGCACGAGCTCACCCAGACCCAGGCCGAGACCTGCGAGCCGGTGTGGGTCAATGCGGAGCATCCGCTCTTCATCCTCTATACGTCCGGTTCGACCGGCAAGCCCAAGGGCGTGCAGCACTCCACCGGCGGCTATCTCCTGGGCGCGATCCTCTCCATGCAGTGGGTGTTCGACGCCAAGCCCGATTCCGACGTCTACTGGTGCACCGCCGACGTCGGCTGGATCACCGGCCACACCTACGTCGCCTACGGGCCGCTCGCGCTGGGGATGACCGAAGTCATCTTCGAGGGCATTCCCACCTGGCCGCACGCCGGGCGCTTCTGGGAGACCGTCGCCAAGCACAAGGTGACGACCTTCTATACCGCGCCGACCGCGATCCGCAGCCTGATCAAGCTCGGCGCCGACCTCCCCGCGCAGCACGATCTCTCCTCGCTGCGCCTGCTGGGAACGGTGGGCGAGCCGATCAACCCCGAGGCCTGGATGTGGTACCACCAGGTCATCGGCGGCGGGCGCTGCCCCATCGTCGACACCTGGTGGCAGACCGAAACCGGCGCCAACATGATCGCGCCCCTGCCCGGCGCGGTGCCGACCAAGCCCGGCTCCTGCACCCTGCCGCTGCCCGGCATCATGGCCGCGATCACCGACGAGCACGGCCACCCGGTGGAAAAGGGGCAGGGCGGCTATCTGGTGATCCAGCGTCCCTTTCCGTCGCAGTTGCGCACGCTGTGGGGCGATCCGGACCGCTTCAAGAAGACCTATTTTCCGGAAGAGCTCGGCGGCAAGACGTATCTCGCAGGCGACTCGGCGCACCGCGACGCCGACGGCTATTTCTGGATCATGGGCCGCATCGACGACGTGCTGAACGTCTCCGGGCATCGCCTCGGTACGATGGAAATCGAGTCCGCGCTGGTGTCCAACCCGCGCGTCGCCGAAGCGGCGGTGGTCGGCCGCCCGCACGACATCAAGGGCGAGGCGGTCGTCGCCTACGTGGTGTTGAAGGGGGCGCGCGCGACCGGCGAGGAGGCGAAGAAAATCGCCGCCGAGCTGCGCGATTGGGTCGGCAAGGAAATCGGCCCCATCGCCAAGCCCGACGATATCCGCTTCGGCGACAACCTGCCGAAGACGCGCTCGGGCAAGATCATGCGTCGCCTCTTGCGTGCGATCGCCAAGGGCGAGGCAATCACCCAGGACGTCTCCACTCTGGAGAACCCGGCGATCCTCGACCAGTTGAAGGAAGCGGTGAAGTAAGGCCGCAGAAGAACGGGGCCGCGGGTCCCGTTTTTCGCTACAATATTAAGAGTTGATAGTCTTTTTATCGGAGCGCAATCATGTCGCACTACCATGCCGTCGTCTGGCTCGACCACAACGAAGCCCGTGTCATGCACATCAGCCCGGATGAGGTCGAGAAGTCGATCGTCCATCCGGCCAACCCCGCGCGTCACCTGCAGCGCAAGCGCGGTTCGGTGAGCGGCAGCCGCCAGCCCGAAGACCCGCATTACTACCACGAGGTTGTCGAGGCGCTCGCCGGCGCGTCCGAAATCCTGATCGTCGGCCCGGGCCACGCCAAGCTCGAACTCATCAAGCACATCAACGCCCACGATCACGCGGTCGTCGACAAGGTCGTCGGGGTCGAAACCGTCGACCATCCGGGCGACGGCCAGCTCGTCGCCTACGCGCGCAAGTACTTCGTCGCCCGGGACCGCATGCTGCCCTGAGCGGCGCGGTCGACGCTTCGTCCCCAACGCCCTGCCCGGTTGAACCGGGCAGGGCGTTTTTTATGACCGTTCGTCAGGACGACGAAGGGCATATTTCCAAGTGATTGAATTGAATGGGGTTTGCAACCGAGGCTCGTCGGCGCCCGGGCTCAAGTTCGTCGAACTTTCGTCGTTACTGCTGATAATCCTGCAAAAAGGGCAAACCCGTCGCGAGGCGGGGACGCAAAGCTACCGGTCTTGGCAACGAGACAGCGGGGCCGCCATGGAAAGCCGTCGCCGGCTGGTGCGTTGTGCCCTGATTCAGGTTGTTTTTGATCAAGGAGCCTCGCATGTCGCACCAATGTCCCTTCCCCGTTCGTTCCACCGACAGCCGCCGTTGCTATCGCACTGGCAATGCGTCCGGCTTCACTCTTTTGCTGGCCTTGATTGCCGGCCTGTCGGGCTACGCCGGCCTCAGTGAGGCGGCCCCGGCCGCACCCGCGCAGGCGAGACAGCATGCTGCGCCGAGTGCGGGCATGCCGGCCTCCGCGGGCGGGCCGGTCGGCTGGGCCCGGGGACGACTGCTGGTGGCGCCGCGCGCCGGTCTGTCCGAGTCGGAGTTCGCCAAGGCGCTGAAGCCGCTCAACGCCAAATCCAGGGGCCGTTTCGCCCGTACCCATACCCATGTGCTCGAACTGCCGCCAGGCATGGACGAAGTCCAGGCCATGCAACTGCTGAAAAAGGATCGCCGCTTCAAGTACGTCGAACTCGACATGGCGATCGCGCCGTCGCTGAGCGTGAACGACCCCTCGCTCTCGAACAGTTGGGCGCTGCCCAAGATCCAGGCGCCGACCGCTTGGGATGCGGCGAATGGCAATGGCGTCGTCATCGCCATTCTGGATACCGGCGTCGACGGCAACCACCCCGACCTGGCGGCCAACATGGTGCCGGGCTGGAACCTGTTCGACAACAACGCCGACACGTCCGACGTGCATGGCCACGGCACCTCGGTGTCGGGCTCGGCGGCTGCAGTGGGCAACAACGCGACGGGCAGCGCGGGCGTGGCCTGGGGCGCGAAGATCATGCCGCTGCGCATTTCCGGCCTCGACGGCTGGGCCTACTTCAGCACCATCGCCCAGGGCGTCAACTGGGCCGCCGACAACGGCGCCCGCGTCGCCAACATCAGCTATGGCGTATCCGGCAGCGCGTCGGTCCAGTCGGCGGCCAGCTACATGCGCAGCAAGGGCGGCGTGGTGATCGCGGCGGCCGGCAACAGCGGCGTCGAGGAAACCATCGCGGCGCACGACTCGATGCTGAGCATTTCGGCGACCGGCAGCAGCGATACGCGCCCAAGCTGGTCGAGCTTCGGCAACTACGTCGACCTCGCCGCGCCCGGCGTGAGCATCTACACGCCTACCCGAGGCGGCGGCTATGCCAGCGTGTCGGGCACGTCGTTTTCCGCGCCGATCACGGCCGGCACGGTCGCGTTGATGTTTTCGGTCAACCCCCGGCTGACCCCGGGCGATGTCGACACCATCCTCAAGGCGACCGCGGTCGATCTGGGCACGGCAGGTTTTGACAAGTATTACGGCTTTGGCCGCATCGATGCGGCGCGCGCGGTCGCGCAGGCGGCGTCCATGGGGTCGGCCGATACCCAGGCGCCGAGCGTCGGCATTACCGCACCCACCGGCGGCGCGGTGGTGACCGGCGTGGTTCCTGTCGACCTGGCGTATTCCGACAACGTCGGCGTCGTTCGCGTCGAGCTGTACGTCGACGGCAAGCTGGTCGCCACCGACGATGCCAGTCCCTATGCCCTTGCCTGGGACAGCAATACGGTCCCGGACGGTGCCCACACTCTGTCCACGCGTGCCTTCGACGCCGCCGGCAATGCCGGCACCTCGGCCTCGGTGTCGGTGAGCGTCCGCAACGACACCATCGTGCCGGTCATCAGCGGCTTCAATCTCACCACTGGCATGATCGTTTCGCCCTCAAGGCAGACGGTGTCGGCGTCGGCGACCGACAACCAGAGGGTGGCGAAGATGAGCCTGACCATCGACGGCAAGGAAGTCGCCGTCTCCAACGGCGGCTCGATCAGCTATACCTGGAATACCCGCAGAATCGCCAAGGGCGCCCACAACGTGACGGTGCGTGCCTGGGATGCGGCGGGGAATACCGTCGCCAAATCCGTGACGGTGTATCGGTAGCAGCGACGCGCTGCTGGCTCTGCAGCCTGTCTCCTCCCTCGCGCCCTTCGGGGCGCTTTTTTTTACGGCTGCTTCAGCGCGGCGGTGGTCGCGACGAGCTCGGCCACCAGCGCGTGCAGACGGGCCGGCGATTTCAGCATCAGGGTGCCGTCGGCATCGTCGAAGCCCTTGTCGGCGTGGGCGAGTGAGAACTGTCCGGGCAACACCAGCACGCCCAGCGCGTTCAGGACCTGCCGCAGGTGCGGCAGCATGCGCATGCCGCCGAAGCCGCCGGGCGAGGCGGCGAGCAGCGCGGCGACCTTGCCCTGGTAGGGCACCAGGCCCGACTCGCCCTGCCATTCGCGCGACACCCAGTCGAGCGTGTTCTTCAACAGCGGCGGCAGCGAGCTGTTGTACTCGGGGCTCGCGATCAGCAGTGCGTCGTGCGCCTTGAACAGCGCCTTCAGACGCTGCGCGTTCGCGGGCAGGCCTTCGCGCGCTTCGAGGTCCTCGTCCATCAGCGGCAGCGGATAGTCGGCCAGCTCGATCAGCGTGACCTCGGCGCCGGCGGCGCGCGCCGCCTCGGCGGCGACGCGGATGAGCTTGCGGTTCCAGGAGTCGCGGCGCAGGCTGCCGGCGAAGGCGAGTATCTTGGGCATGTCGGGTCCTTGCATCAAAAGGGTCGGATTGTAAGCGCTCAGGGCAGGTCGAAGCACACGACTTCGCTCGCTTCCTGCGCCTCGATCACCAGATCGGATTCGAAGCGCGCCGCCACTGCGTCGCCGGCTTCGAGCGGATAGCCCTGCACGGTGACGCGGCCGCGCGCCACCTGCAGCCAGGCGCGCCGCGCCCGGTCGAGCGGCAGGCTGACGCGGTCGCCGGCAGCCAGGCGGCCGGCGCGGATCGCCGCGTCCTGATGGATCGTCACCGAACCGTCGCGGCCGTCGCTCGATGCGATCACGCGCAATTGTCCCGCGAGGCTTTCGGGCGCGAAGGCGATCTGTTCGTATCCCGGCTCCAGCCCGTAGGCGTCCGGCTCGATCCAGATCTGCAGCAGGTGCACCGGCTCGGTGGCCGAAGCGTTGTACTCGCTGTGCGCGATGCCGTGGCCGGCGCGCATGCGCTGCACTTCGCCGGGGCGGATCACGCCGCCGCTGCCGAGCGAATCCTTGTGTTCGAGCGCGCCGTCGAGCACCCAGGTGACGATTTCCATGTCCTGGTGGCTGTGGGTGGGGAAGCCGGCGCCGGGCGCGATGACGTCCTCGTTGATCACGCGCAGCGGGCCGAAACCCATCCACTCGGGGTCGCGGTAGCCGGCGAAGGAGAAGGTGTGGAAGCTGTCGAGCCAGCCGTGGTGGGCGTGGCCGCGTTCGAGCGATTTGCGGACGGTGAGCATGTCGGTCTCCGGGTGCATGCCTGACGTTCAGGCGATGGGGTGACTATAGGCGTGGTTTTTCACGGCGAAAACCGGCACAATTCGATCAAGTCATTCGAAATTTTCGAACATGCCGCTGACCCTGGACGCGCTCGCCATCCTCGACGCCATCGATCGCCGCGGCTCCTTCGCGCGCGCCGCAGAGGCGCTCGGGCGCGCGCCGTCCTCGCTCACCTATGCCGTGCAGCAGATCGAGGCCGAGCTCGACGTGCTGCTGTTCGACCGCTCCGGCCATCGCGCGCGCTTCACCCCGGCGGGCCGGGTGCTGCTCGACGAGGGGCGCAGCCTGCTGCGCGCCGCCGATGCGCTCGCCGAGCGCACGCGCCAGGTGGCGGGCGGCTGGGAGTCGCGGTTCGCGCTCGCCATCGAGGGCGTGCTGCCGCTCGCGCCCTTGTGGCCGCTGCTCGAGGCCTTCTATGCGATCTGCCCGACCACCGACGTGCGGCTGCGGCAGGAAGTGCTCGCGGGCACCTGGGATGCGCTCGCCGACGGCCGTGCCGACCTGGTGGTCGCCGGCGGCGAGGCGCCGGCCGGCAGCGGGCTGCGCACGCGCCCGCTCGGCACGCTCGAATTCGTGTTCTGCGTGGCGCCCGGCCATCCGCTGGCGCGTGCGAAAAAGCCGCTCGGCCCGGCCGACATCGCCGCGTACCGCGCCGTGGTGATCGCCGATACCGCGCGCAAGCTGCCGCTGCGCAGCGCGCACTGGCTGCAGCAGCAGCCGCGGCTGACCGTGCCCGATCTGCCCACGAAGCTCGCGGCCCAGCAGGCGGGGCTGGGAATCGGTTCGCTGCCGCGCTGGCTGGCCGAAACCGAAATCGCCGCCGGTCGCCTGGTGCGCTGCGCCTGGGCCGGCGGCAATCCGCGCGAGACCTTTCACCTGGCCTGGCGCAGCGGCGAGGCTGGGCGCGCGCTCGACTGGTTCGTACAGGCGCTGAGCCGCAGCGGCGTGTGGGCGGAGGCGCTCGATGCCGAGTGAAAAGTTGCCGCTCGACAGAATGCGCCTCGACAAGTGGCTGTGGGCGGCGCGCTTCTTCAGGACGCGCAGCCTCGCCACCCAGGCCATCGAGCATGGACGGGTGAAACTGAACGGCGAGCGCGTGAAACCCGCGCGTGAAGTGAAACCCGGCGACCGCCTCGATGTCCATCAGGGGGAATGCGACTGGACGCTGACGGTGCGTGCCCTGTCGCTGCAGCGCGGCCCGGCGCCGGTGGCGCAAACCCTGTACGCCGAAGACGCGGCGAGCCTGGCGCGCCGCCAGCAGCAGGCGCTGGAGCGCAAGCTGTCGGCCGGTGCGCAGGTCGCGTCGAAAGGGCGTCCCACCAAACGCGACCGGCGGCAGATCCACCGCTTCACCGGCGAATGAGGCCATGAACGACCGCGCGCACCGCCGCAAGGCGCAATCAAACGCATAGAATCGGCAGACCGGAGCCCCGCACGTGATTCGATTTCCCGCCCCCCTGTCGACCTTTGCGCGCCGCGCCGCCCGCTGGCTCGCCGCGCTGGCGGGCGCGGGCGCGCTGGCGCTGGCGGGCGCGGCGGCGCTGATGTATTTCTGGGTGCTGCCCAATATCGCCGACCATCGAGATCAGGTTGCCGCGCTGATGTCGCGCGCGCTCGGCCAGCGCGTTACGCTGGACGCGGTGTCGGGCGCCTGGCAGCAGGCGCGCCCGGAATTCCGCCTGCAGGGCGTGCGCCTGTACGACGGCGACGGCCAGCTCGCGCTTGAGCTGCCCTCGCTCGATGCGGCGTTCGCCTGGCGCTCGCTGCTTTTTCTGGAGCCGCGCTTCAACCACATCGAACTCAAGGGTCTCTCGCTCGACGTGCGGCGTGCGCGCGACGGCCATCTCTACATCGGCGGCATCCCCGTCAACCCGGCCGCCCCCGACAGCGGTTTCGTCAACTGGCTGCTGCGCCAGGGACGCGTGCACGTGGGCGACGCCACGCTGACCTGGCAGGACGAGGTGCGCGAGGCCGCGCCGCTCACGATGCGGGACGTCGACCTCACGCTCGACAACGTGCGCCAAACCCACACGCTCAGGTTGCGCGCGGTGCCACCGGCCGCGCTGGCGCGCCCGCTTACGGTCGAGGCGCGGCTGCAGGCGCGCGACGTCGACGACCTGGCCACCTGGCGCGGCACGGTCGAGGCGAGCGTGGCGGGGGTGGCATTGCCACAACTTAAGAACTGGGTCAGCCTGCCAGCGCATATCGGGCGCGGCTGGGGCGCGCTGCGGGTGACGGCCACGATCGACGACGGGCGCATCGCGCGGGTGGCGGCGGGCATGGACCTGCGCGAACTCGAAACCCGTCTCGGTGCGGACCTGCCGGCGCTCGTGCTGAACCGGGTGCGCGGACGCGCGTCCTGGCAGCGCGCGGCCGACGGGTTGCAGCGTGTCGTGTTCGAGGAACTGCGCGTGACGCGGCCGGGCGCGGCGGCGAGCGGTCCGTTCAACCTCGGGCTGGCGTGGGGCGGCGACACGCGCGAAATCAGCGCCCGTGCGCTGCGTCTCGACGCCTGGGACGATCTCCTGCCCAGCCTGCCGATGGACGATGCCTTGCGCGCGCGCTTGCAGGCCCTGCAGCCGCAGGGGCATTTCGACGAACTGCGCTTCGGCTGGCGCGGCGAGCAGCCCGGGCTCGACAACTTCAGCGTGGCCGCGCGCTTCAGCGGCCTCGGCGTGCGCACCGTCGACGGACAGCCGGGTTGGCGCAATCTCAGCGGACGCATCGAAGGCGATACCGCGTCGGGCCGTTTCGAACTCGATTCGCAGGAACTGGCGGTCTACCTGCCGGACGTGTTCCGCGCGCCCGAGATCGTGCTCGACCACCTGACTGCGCGCGGCAACTGGGAGAAGACCGCGCGCGGTCATCGCCTGCATGTCGACGACAGCCGCTTCGCCAACGCCGACCTGGAGGGCACGCTGCAGGGCGACTACGAGCGGGTCGCCGGCGAGGCCGGCGTCGCCGATTTCAGCGCGCAGCTCACCCGCGCGGCGGGCACCGCGGTGCATCGCTATTTTCCCTGGGAGGTCGGCGACGATACGGTCAACTGGGTGCGCGAAGGCGTGTTGGCGGGCCATTCCGACGACGTGAGCCTGCGCCTCAAGGGCGATCTGTCGAAATTTCCGTTCGGCGAAGGCGAGGGCGTGTTCCGCATCGAAATGGTGGTCAAGGATGCGGTGATCGACTACGTGCCGGGCTGGCCGCGCATCGAAGACATCCAGGGCCGCATCGTGTTCGAGGGCAAACGCATGGAGGTCAACGCACGGCAGGCGAGAATTTTTGGCGTGACGCTGGCGCCGGTGAAGGCGGAGATTCCAGATCTCATCCATCACGAGGAATTGCTGCAGATCGACGGCCAGGCCAACGGTCCGATCGAGGACTTCATCCGCTTCGCCAACCAGAGCCCGGTCGGCGCGCGCCTGCGCGGCCTGACCGACGGCCTCGCCGGCAGCGGGCCGATGCGGCTGGACCTCGCGTTGACGATCCCGCTGCGCCACATCGACGACACCACCCTGCGCGGGCGCCTGGCGTTTCTCGGCAACGCGCTGGCGCCGCCGGCGCTGCCGCGGCTCGACCAGGTGCGCGGCGCCGTCGATTTCACCCATGCGCGCGTCGATGCCCGCGGTATTGCCGCGCAGTTTCTCGGCGGACCGCTGCGGGTCGACGCGGACACGCAGGGCGAAGGCGTGTCGATCCGGGCGCAGGGCCGCGTCACCGCGCCCGGCCTGGCGGCCTGGCTGGGGCCCGACTGGGGCAAGCGCCTGTCCGGGCAGACGGCCTGGCGGGGACAGCTCGACCTGCTCGCCGCCGGGGAACGCCTGCGCGTCGAATCCGACCTGGTCGGGTTGGCGTCGAGCCTGCCCGAGCCCTTGGCCAAGCCCGCCGCCGCGCCGCTGCCGCTGCAGGTGAGCGTGCAGCCGCAGGCAGACGGTCGCCGGCATGCGCTGCGCCTGGGCAGCACGGCCGCCGCGGTATGGCTCAGCACCCCGGCCGGCGCCTGGACGCGCGGCGAGCTGCGCTTCGGCGGCACGGCCGCGCTGCCGGCCGAGCCCGGCTTGCGCGTCGCCGGCCAGACGGCGGCGCTCGACCTGAGCGGCTGGCTGGCCCTGCTGCCCGAGCGCGAAAAGGGACAGGACATGCCGCTGACCGCGCTCGACCTGAAGCTCGACGCCCTCGACCTGATGGGGCGGCGCTTCCGGGATGTGCAACTGCAGGCGCGCGGCCGCAACGGCATCCTGCGCGGGGACGTGAGCGGGCGCGACGTGAGCGGCGTGCTGACCTATCGCCCGGCCGGCGCGCAGCCGGCGCGGGTGTCGGCGCAGTTCAGCCGCCTGACGATTCCGCCGCGGACCGCAAGCGACGCCCCCAGGGCAGCGGGGGGGCGCACGCTGGAAGCCGAGCGCTTTCCCGTGCTCGATCTCAGCGTGGAGGATTTCCGCCTGGAAGAGCGTCCGCTCGGCCGGCTCGACGCGCTGGCGCGCGGCACGCCGCAGGGCATGGTGATCGAGAGCCTGCAACTGGCGCACGCCGACAGCGTGTTCCACATGAGCGGCCTGTGGCGCGACGGCGTGCCGACCGAGACGCGCGCCGAACTCAAGCTCAGCGTGACGGACGCGGGCCGCTTCCTCGCCCGCTTCGGCTACGCCGACGTGATGGCGCGCGGCGCCGCCGAACTGCAGGGCAACGCGACCTGGGTCGGCTCGCCGGCCGATTTTGCCTTCGACACGCTGGCCGGGCAGATCGCGTTCGAGGCGAAGAACGGCCAGTTCCTCAAGGTCAATCCCGGCGCCGGCAAGCTGCTCGGCGTGCTGAGCCTGCAATCCCTGCCGCGCCGGCTGAGCTTCGATTTCCGTGATATCTTCAGCCAGGGCTATGCCTTCGACGACGCGGGCGCCACCTTGCGCATCGCGCGCGGGGTCGTCTACAGCGACGACTTCCAGATGCGCGGGCCGGCGGCCCGGGTCAACATGTCGGGACTCGCCAATCTCGAGCAGGAAACCGTGCAGCTGCGCGTGAAGGTGGTGCCGAAACTGTCCGAAAGCGTGGCCGTGGCAGGCGCCCTGCTCGGCGGCCCGATTGCCGGCGTGGGTGCGTTCGCCGCACAGAAAATCCTGCGCGACCCGTTCGAGCAAATGGTGAGCCAGGAATACCTCGTCAGCGGGCCGTGGCAGTCGCCCGACGTCAAGAAACTGCCGAAGACGAAAACCGAGGCGCCTTCGGGGCCCCAGATGTCCGAACCTTGATCGTGGAATGTGATTGATGACAACGAAGAAACCCGCCAAGCCCGCCAAACCCGCCGCGACGCGCGCCAGGAGCGCAACGATCAAGAAGCCGGCTCCGCCTTCGGGCACGGTGCGCGTCGCCGCGGTGCAGATGGCGTCGAGCCCCAACGTCGCGTCCAACCTGGCCGAAGCCGAACGCCTGATCGAACTGGCGGTCGACACCGGCGCCCGGCTGGTCGTGCTGCCGGAATTCTTCTGCATCATGAGCGCGAAGAATGCCGACGTGGTGAAGGTGCGCGAGCCCGAAGGCAGCGGCCCGATCCAGGCTTTCCTCGCGCGCATGGCGAAGAAGCACAAGATCTGGCTGATCGGCGGCTCGGTGCCGCTCGAGGCCGATGCCGCGAACAAGGTGCGCAACAGCTGCCTGGTCTATGACGAGCGCGGCAAGCTCGTCGCGCGCTACGACAAGATCCACCTGTTCGGTCTCGACCTCGGCAACGAGCACTACCAGGAATCGAAGCTCATCGAACCCGGCGACAAGGTCGTAGTCGTCAGCAGCCCGTTCGGTCGCATCGGCCTCTCGATCTGCTACGACCTGCGCTTCCCCGAGCTGTACCGCGCCATGCCCGACGTCGACATCATCGTGGTGCCGTCGGCGTTCACCGCCACCACCGGGCGCGCGCATTTCGAGACGCTGATCCGCGCGCGCGCGATCGAGAACCTCGCCTACGTCGTCGCGCCGGCGCAGGGCGGCTATCACCTGTCGGGCCGCGAGACCCACGGCGACAGCATGATCGTCGACCCGTGGGGCGTGGTGCTCGACCGCCTGCCGCGCGGCTCCGGCGTCGTCACCGCCAACCTCAACCCCGCGTACCAGACCAGCCTGCGCACCAGCCTGCCGGCCTTGAAGCACCGCTTCGTCACCTGCAGCCAGATCAAGGTCGAAGTGGTCGAGCGCCGTGCCGTCGCCAAGCGCGAGCCGGCCGCCAAGTAAATCCAGGAAACCGAGATGAACCCCACCGACGCCTTCGTCCCCATCCAGACCGCCGAGCAGCTGTTCCAGTCGGCCGAGGCCACGCTGCTCACGCCCAACGGCCTCGACGCCGACAAGCTGGCGCCCGTGTTCGGCCGTCTGCTCACCCACGACGTCGACTACGCCGACCTGTATTTCCAGTACTCGCGCTCCGAAGGCTGGAGCCTGGAAGAAGGCCAGGTCAAGTCCGGCAGCTTCAACATCGACCAGGGCGTCGGCGTGCGCGCGATCTCGGGCGAGAAGACCGCCTTCGCGTATTCCGACGACATCAGCCTCGACGCCCTGGGTGCGGCGGCTGATGCGACCCGCGCCATCGCGCGCGCCGGCCAGGAACGCCAGACCGCCGTCGCGCGCCGCGGCGAAGGTCGCCTGCTGTACAACGCCGTCGACCCGCTGGCGAGCCTGGACGACACCGCCAAGGTCGCGCTGCTGGAGCGCCTGGAGAAGAAGGCGCGCGCCATGGATCCGCGCGTCATCCAGGTGATGGCGAGCCTCGCCTCCGAATACGAAGTGATTTTCATCGCGCGCTCCGACGGCCACCTCGCCGCCGACGTGCGCCCGCTGGTGCGCCTGTCGCTGCAGGTCATCGCCGAGCAGGACGGCCGCCGCGAGCAGGGTTCCGGCGGCGGCGGCGGCCGCTTCGACTACAGCTACTTCACCGACGACATCCTCGAAAAATACGCGCGCCAGGCCGTGCACCAGGCCATGGTCAACCTCGACGCCCGCCCCGCGCCCGCCGGCAGCATGACGGTCGTGCTCGGCACCGGCTGGCCCGGCATCCTGCTGCACGAAGCCATCGGTCACGGGCTGGAGGGCGACTTCAATCGCAAGGGCAGCTCGGCCTTCTCCGGCCGGATTGGTGAAAGAGTGGCGGCGCCGGGCGTCACCGTCATCGACGACGGCACCCTTCCGCTGCGCCGCGGCTCCTTGAACGTCGACGACGAGGGCAACCCCACCCAGCGCACCGTGCTGATCGAGGACGGCATTCTCACCGGCTACATGCAGGACATGATGAACGCGCGCCTGATGGGCATGAAACCCACCGGCAACGCCCGCCGCGAATCCTTCGCGCATCTCACCATGCCGCGCATGACCAATACCCTCATGCTCGGCGGCGACAAGCCCCCCCACGAAATCATCGCCTCGGTGAAGAACGGCCTCTACGCCGTCAACTTCGGCGGCGGCCAGGTCGACATCACCAGCGGCAAGTTCGTCTTCTCCGCCGCCGAGGCCTACATGATCGAGGACGGCAAGATCACCTACCCCGTGAAAGGCGCCACCCTCATCGGCAACGGCCCCGACGCGCTGACGCGCGTGTCCATGATCGGCAACGACATGGAAATGGATGCGGGCGTGGGCACCTGCGGCAAGGAAGGGCAGAGCGTGCCGGTCGGCGTGGGGCAGCCGACGCTCAGGATCGACGGGTTGACGGTGGGCGGGACGGCCTGAAGCCTGGATGACGGGGTGATCAGTGCCTACAATCAGTCAGTTCTTCGGCATCGTCATTCAAATGTTCTGGCGAGAACATGCGCCACCGCATTTTCATGCGATGTATGCGGAACACGAAGCGTTGATCGATATTCGTACTCTTGAGGTGATCGGCGGCAGCCTGCCCAGGCGGGCGCTCAACTTGACGATAGAGTGGGCCATCGAGCACCGTGAAGAATTGATGGAGGACTGGAACCTATGTCAATCCAAACAACACCCGAAGCGAATCAAGCCGCTGGAGTAATCCCCGCCGCGCCCTGGCGGGTCAAGGCACTGTCCGTTCTGGCCGACTATCGTCTGGCTGTCACGTTCATGGACGGCACAAGTGGCATCGCCGATTTTTCAGGCGTACTGACGGCGAAGGACTGTGGGATCTTCGAAGCACTCAAGGACAAGGCCTGTTTCGAACAGGCGCGCCTCGATTTGGGTGCTGTGACCTGGCCCAATGGGGCGGATTTCGACCCGATCTGGATGTATGAGCAGATCAGGGAAAATAAAATGTGGGCTGTCCCCTTTTAGTTTTCCGCGGCAATGTCCTACGGTTATTGCACCCTACGCGAACTGTGAGGTTTCTTTTGAACCGATTAATTCACATCATGCTGTGTGTTGCATTGTGCTCTGCAGCCGTCACTACTTTGGCAGGAAGCGTGGCCGAAAATGAGGAACAAAACCGCGCTTATCTAAACTGCCTAATCGCCAAGAAGGCTTATCCGCCCAGCATTCCTAAAGAAGACTCTGAATTCTGCCTTCGGCAAGCAGGCATTGAAGACCCCGGCGAGGCCGTGCGAAAAGAGAAAGGCCAAGCATGGCGAAATTGCTTGGTAACACACGCGACTGGGCTTGACGACGGCGTTTCGCCTGCCTCGGATATTGCCCGTGCGATTATCCAGCTATGCCCAAGCGAATGGCGGGGATACGTGAATGCATTGTGGATGCCTCCAGAACCAAAAGAGGAAATGGCGAACGGGTTAGAAAAATATGCAGTCGGCGAAGGTGTGCAGGCCGTGTTGCTCACGCGAAGAATGCTGCGTGACATGTCTGTTTCAAAGCCGAAAGGGAAACCATGAGCGATCTTCAAAGACTGGAAGATTTGGTTCTCGCCGAGCACGAACGAGGGGATGCCCTTGCCGCTCAAGTTTCAGCTCTTAAAGCAATTTGTTTTGCACTGATATCTACCCATTCCAGCCCCGCGGCTTTGCGCGACGTGCTTTCCCGTATGAAAGAAATTAGCATCGCTAAAGCCCTTGGGGGCAGCGCGTCGGACGCGATGATAGCCGAGCTTGAGCGGCTACTGGACGCGGCTTTGAGACCAGAAAACAAATAGGGCCAGACACGACACTCATGAGTGAATTCGATATCCGCTGGCAGCAACGTCTCGCCAATTACGCCAAGGCCCTGGAGCAGCTCGGCAATGCGGTCGCCACGAGCCAGGCGCGTCCGCTCTCCGATCTGGAAAAGCAGGGCTTGATCCAGGCGTTCGAGTTCACCCACGAACTGGCGTGGAACGTGATGAGGGATTACTTCGCGTATCAGGGCAACCCGGGCATCGCGGGGTCGCGCGACGCGGCGCGCGAGGCTTTCCAGAAAGGCCTGATCGAGGACGGCGAGGGCTGGATGGAAATGATCCGCAGCCGCAACCTGACTTCGCACACCTACCAGCAGAAAATCGCGGACGAGATTTGCGGGCACATCGTGGCGCGATATTTCCCGCTGTTCGAGCAGTTCCAGCGCAGGATGCGCGCGCTCAGGGCGCAGTCCTGATTGCGCCATGCCCTACGGCCTTTCGGACGAAACCCTTGCGCGCATCCGGGCGGTGCTGGCAGCGCACGTCGAAATCGAGCGGGCGGTGCTGTACGGTTCGCGCGCCAAGGGCAATTATCGCGAAGGCTCCGATATCGACCTGTGTCTGATGGGGGCGGCCTTGTCGCTTGCGCATCAGTTGCAAATCGAGTCCGAGCTGGACGATCTGTTGTTGCCGTACAAGATCGATCTTTCGCGTTTTCATGCGCTGGACAATCCTGCGCTGATCGACCACATCAGGCGGGTGGGGGTGATGATCTACGAGGCGAAATCGCACGCCCCGGGGTGATGCCGCCCCGATATCACCCGCCTGGCTTTGATTTTTCTCCCTGGCAGGTCCGCGAAAGCGCTGCTACTCGGTCGTGCTTCGCGTCGAGCCGCGGACTGGATTGTTTCGCTGCGCTCGCAATGACGGCCCCAACCGTCAGCCCAGCGTCTCCAGCGGCTTCGGCGCCCCGATCAAGTAACCCTGCACGCAGTCCACCCCCAGCTCGGCGAGCTTGGCCAGCGCCTCCTCGCTTTCGACGAAGCCCGCCACGGTCTTGATGCCGAGGAACTGGCCGGTCTCGAGGATGGAGCGCACCAGCGCCTCGTCGATCATGCTGGTGCCGAGTTCGCGTATCAGCGCGCGATCGATCTTGAGGTAGTCGAGCCGCAGGCTCTTCAGGCTGGTGTAGGAGCTGTTGCCGGCGCCGAATTCGTCCAGCGTGAAGCGGCAGCCGTAGCGCTGCAACTGGCGCATGAAAAGCTGCGTCTGCGCGTGGGTGCCGACGGCGTCGGCCTCGCTGATTTCGAAGATGAGCTTGCTGCCGGGAATGTCGCCGCGCGCGAGTTCGCCCACCAGGTACTTGAGAAACAGGGGGTTGGTGACGGACTGGCCGGAAAGGTTGACCGACAGGCCGCCGATGCGGGCGAGTTCGGCCGGGCGGCTGCGCATCCACTGCAGCACGGTCTTCATCACCCAGCGGTCGATTTCGGTGATGCGGCCGAGGCGTTCGGCGACGTCGATCAGGTCGCGGGTGACGACGCTGCGTTCGCCGGTTTCGGGGTGCAGCAGCACTTCGTGGTACAGCGGCGCGCGCGTCGGGTCGGTGGTGGCGACGACGGGCTGGCAGTTCAGGTGCAGCTGGTTGTTGGCGAGAATCGCGGTGAGGGTGTGCGCCCACTCCGCCAGGACCTGCACGCCGCTGTCGGGCGACTCGCTGCTGTAGGCGACGACCGGCGCGCCGGATTCGCGCGCGCGCGCGCAGGCGGCGTTGGCGTTGTCGAAATAGGCTTCGGGGTGGAGGCAGTCGCCCGACCACATGAGGCCGGCGAAAGCCTGGGCGCGGTAGCGGACGCCGTCGATTTCGATGGGCGCGCCGAACAGGCTGGTCAGCACGGTTTTGGCCTGCGCCTCGGCGGCGTTGCTGTCGGGCGCTTCGCTCCAGTAGGCGAGGCCGGATTCGCCGGCGCGCGCCAGCAGGGCGCCGGCCGGCAGCCGTTCGGCCAGTTTCTGGCTGAGCGTGCGCAGGATGTCGGCGCGCGTCTTTTCGTCGACGGCCTGGCCGGTCAGCGTCTGCAACGCGAACTGGAGCACGCCGATGACGTAGCCGTCGCCGTCGCCCTGCCGGCGCAGCCAGGTGCGGCGGATGGCGCGCATGAAGTTGCGGCGGTTGGCGAGGCGGGTGGCGGGGTCGTGCGAGGCCTGCCACATCAGATCCTGCTGCATCTTCTGGATCATCGCGCTGTAGGAGCGGTCCATCAGCGGGAGTTCCTGGTCCTCGGTCCATTGCGCGTCGTCGTTCTTCAGCGCTTGCAGCAGGTCCTGGCGCTTGAGGTCGAGCTTCTTGATGCCGCGGTAGTTGGCGAAGACATAGACCGGCGGCCGGTCGCCGATCCAGATCAGGTTGAGCGGGGTGTCGATCGATTTGAACTGCAGCCAGTCGCCGACGCGCAGGTGGTCGGTCAGGTTGGCGTCGGCCTCGGTGAGGTCGGCGCCGTCAGCGTCGTTGAGGCGTGCGCCCACCGGGGTGTATTGGTGCTGCGAGCGGTCGGTGTCGAACAGCGTGGTGGAAAGCTGGTCGACGATGCGGTCCTGCGTGGACTTGTCGGCGCAGACATGGGTGAGCGCCTGGTCGATGCGCTGCAGCAGGCCCTGCACATCGCTTGTGGCAGGCGGGTTAGGGGTTTCGGGGTCGAGCCAGTTGCACAGCAGTTGCAGCACCTGCCAGGCTTCGCGGGCTGCGTCGCTGTCGGCGCCGTGGCGCATCTCGGCCATGAGGATGACGTTGCGCCAGCCGCCGTTGAGCAGCTCGATCACTGCATTCGGCACCGGCCGGTCGGCCATGCGCGCGAGCAGTTCGCGCAGGATGCGCTGCTTGGTGACTTCCGCGCCCTGGCGGCCCTCGCACATTTCCTGCAGGCGAAACACGCGGGCGGTGCGTTCGGCGAGCAGCGGCTTCACGACGCGCTCCAGCTGGGTGCGCGCTTCCTCGAACACGCCCGGATTCTTGTCGGCTTCGGCGTTGATGCGCTCGGTCCAGCGGTTCATCAGGCGCATCAGGCGCTGGTCGGCGATCCTGCCGTCGTCGCTCGCCGCCATGCTGATGCGGTCGAGCGTGTTGAGCACCTTGTGCGCGGGGTGCGCGGGCGACACCAGGAATTGCGGGTCGGCCAGGGCGAGCTTGATGAGGCTGGTTTCGAGCTGCTGGAAGAAGGGCCGCGTGGCCTCGCCGACCGATTTCTGCGCGTGCATGCTGTCGAACAGCGCGCCGAACATGTCGACCGACTGCTGCATCTCGCGGTTGAGCGCGGCGGGCAGGGCGCCGGTGCTGGCGAGGCGCTGCAGGACGGGGGAGTGGGCGACCCTGCCGCCCGGCGCAGCAGGCATGCCCATTGCCGGCGCCGCGCCCGCCATCGGCGAAGCAGATCCCGCGCCGCCCGATGCGGGCAAGGTCGGCATGGCCGGGCTCGCGGCGGGCGCCTGCGGGGCGCCGCCGGCGGGCTGGTTGCGGAAGAAATCCAGCAGCGTGTTCGCCATCCGGTTGAGGGCGCCTTGCTGCGTCGCGCCCTGCGCGGGCGGTTCGGCGGCGGTTGCGGCCGTGTCCGTTGCAGGTGCGGGCGCCGGCGTCTCGGGCATGGGGGCTGCGGCCGGCGCGGCTTGCCGGTTCGGGAACATGCCGGTGATCGGCTCCTCCTCGGCTTCCGACACGGGCAGCAGGGCCAGCAGTTCGGCGTACAGCAGACCGAGCTGGGCGCTCAGCACTTCGCGCAGCTGAATATAGGCGACCTGCCGGGCATGCGGGCCCACCGGCAGGTCCTGCAGGGCGATGCGATAGGCGTGGCTGATGACGGCGGGGCCGGCAGGATTGTTGGCGTGATCGCACGCGAAGTCGAAGAGTTCTCCCATGCGGGGCTCGACAAGGAAAAGCTCCGAGCGGAACTGCTCCTCCAGCCGGTGGACTTCGGTCGAGGTGGCGAGCCAGTCCTCGAAATCGTCTTCTTCGACCAGCGACAGGGACGCGTCGGCCTTGTCCGAAGTGGACTGCGTCTGGACCGGGCGAGCCAGAAGCAACGCGTCCATCGGCTGCTGCAGGAAACGGGTGCGGGATTCGTTGGCGGACCGGCGGAACTCCTGAATGGCGTCGAGCAGTTCCTGACGTTCGGCGATGCTGGGTGCGCCGAGTGCTTTCTGCTCGAGGCGGTCGCCGAGCAGGCGCATCAATTCGTCGTGGACCAGATGCAGGGTGTCGGAGAGCAGGGTCGCGGCGGCCTCGCGCAGGCGCGGCGCGGCACCGGATTCGGGGAGTATGCCGACCGCCTGGCGCTGGCTGGCCAGGCGCAGCTTCTGCAACGCGCGCAGGGCCTCGATCGATGGGTGCAGGAAGGCCACGCCGACGCCGGTCGGGCTGAGCCGGCGCAATTTGGCGGGGATGCGGAAGGTCTGGCGTTTCTCGGCTGATGGCGAGAACAGGATCTCGACGTCGGCGTCGGTGCGCTGGGTCAGGGAAGCGAGTGCCGTCTGGGGGTTGGCGAACTGGAGGAAGAGGCCGCCCATGCAGAAGTCGCGGATTTCGCAGGCGATGTCGCCGTGGTCGGCCTGCGCGATCAGAGCCTGGTGCGCAACCTGAAAGCGCTTGTCGCGTCGCGCTTCCCGGCCGAGGTAAGGGGTGTCGGTGCGCTGAGCCATCGTTCATTCCTGCCTTGGAGGGCGGCGTTCCTGTCGGACGGGCGCGCCGCAATCGCCCATGGCGCATTCTATTTCAGCGCGGTTGGCGTGAACAGGCCGCTTTTGATAGACTGGCGCGCATGAACCTGGCTGCCCGCTTTTACTTGAGCTGCTTTGATCCCACGCCCCGGGCGGTCGGGAGGCGCTGAAGCGAACAGCATACGCCCTGACGAAACCGCCAGCCCGCTGGCGGTTTTTGTTTGGGCCGCCGTAAAGCCTGGCATCACCCACCCGGAGCCTGAAGATGACTGCCATCCGTACCGACGACACGCGCATCGAGCAAAGCGGCGAACTGCTCGCCCCGATGCAGCTGATGCGCGAACTGCGCGCCAGCGACGCCGTGCACACACACGTGGCGCACGCGCGCGGAATGATTCACGACGTGCTGCGCGGCGCCGACGACCGCATGTTCGTCGTCGTCGGCCCCTGCTCGATCCACGACCCGGCCGCCGCACTCGACTACGCCAGGAAGTTGAAGCCGCTGGCCGACGAACTGGCGCACGACCTCATCGTCGTCATGCGGGTGTACTTCGAGAAGCCGCGCACCACCGTGGGCTGGAAAGGGCTCATCAACGATCCGTACCTCGACGAGAGCTTCGACATCAACGAAGGCCTGCGGCTCGCGCGCAAACTGCTGCTGGAAATCAACGAAATCGGCCTGCCCTGCGCGACCGAGTTCCTCGACCTGATCTCGCCGCAGTACATCGCCGACCTGGTGAGCTGGGGCGCGATCGGCGCGCGCACCACCGAGTCGCAATCGCATCGCCAGCTGGCCTCCGGCCTGTCGTGCCCGGTCGGCTTCAAGAACGGCACCGACGGCAGCCTCCGGATCGCGGTCGACGCGATCAAGGCGGCGTCGTCGCGCCATCATTTCATTTCCATCACCAAGTCGGGCCACGTCGGCGTGTTCAGCACCTCGGGCAATGAAGACACGCATGTGATCCTGCGCGGCGGCAAGGCGCCCAACTACGACGCCGCCAGCGTGAATCTCGCCTGCGGCGAACTGGCGGCGGCGGGCCTCCGGCAGCAGCTGATGATCGATTTCTCGCACGCCAATTCGAGCAAGCAGTACCAGCGCCAGCTCGACGTCGGCGCCGACGTCGCCGCGCAGGTGGCGGACGGCGACACCCGCATCATCGGCGCCATGATCGAGAGCCACCTCAACCCCGGCCGCCAGGACCTGGTGCCGGGCCAGCCGCTCGAGTACGCCAAGTCGATCACCGACGCCTGCATCGGCTGGGACGACACCGTGCCGCTCTTGCGCCTCTTGGCCGACGCCGTGAAAAAGCGCCGCCTGACCGCGCCGGCGGATGAGGAATAGGCCGCTTCCGGGGTAAAATACCCGCGGCGGGCCTCCCCGCATGGCAGCCCCGTGAACCTGGTCAGGTCCGGAAGGAAGCAGCCACAGCGGATCGTTACCAGTGCCGGGGTCAAGGCTCGCCACTTATTTTTTAGGGGCTAGGAATTAGGATCTAGGGGCTAGGGTTCGCGGGCGCGCCCCGCGGATGCTGGCGCCGTATGCCCTAGATCCTGGCCCCTAGATCCTAGCCCCTGACCACATGACTGACCTCTTCGGCGATTCCGACCCCCCCACCGTTGCGCTGGCGCGCAAGTGGCGGCCGCGCGCGTTCGCCGACCTCAAGGGCCAGGAACACGTGGTGCGCGCGCTGTCGAACGCGCTCGCCCAGGGCCGGCTGCACCACGCCTATCTGCTCACCGGCACGCGCGGCGTCGGCAAGACCACGCTGGCGCGCATTCTCGCCAAGTGCCTCAACTGCGAGACCGGCGTGACCGCCACGCCGTGCGGCGTGTGCTCGGCGTGCACGCAGATCGACGCCGGCCGCTTCGTCGACCTGCTGGAACTGGACGCGGCGTCGAACACCGGCGTCGACAACATGCGCGAGGTGCTCGACAACGCGCAGTACGCGCCGACCGTGGGCCGCTACAAGGTCTACATCATCGACGAAGTGCACATGCTGTCGAAGCCGGCGTTCAATTCCATGCTGAAGACGCTGGAAGAGCCGCCGGCGCACGTCAAGTTCATTCTCGCCACCACCGACCCGCAGAAGATTCCGGTGACGGTGCTCTCGCGCTGCCTGCAGTTCAACCTCAAGCCGATGACGCCGGCGCTGGTCGCGCAGCATCTGGGCGAGGTGCTGCAACAGGAAAACGTCGAAGCCGAGCCGGCGGCGCTCAACCTGCTCGCACGCGCCGCCGCCGGCAGCATGCGCGACGCGCTTTCGCTCACCGACCAGGCGATTGCCTACGGCGGCGGCCGCGTCGAGGCCGCCGCGGTCGAGGCCATGCTCGGCACGGTCAAGCGCGATTACCTGTTCGACCTGCTCGATGCGCTGGCGGCGCACGACGCTGACGCGCTGATGACGCAGGCGCGCAGCCTCGCCGAACGCGGCATCGCCTTCGACGCCGCGCTGCAGGATCTGGGCGGCTTGCTCGCGCAACTGGCCCTGATGCTGCACGCGCCGGGTGCGGTCGAAGCCGGCGTGGAAGCCGAGCGCATGCAGGCCGCGGCGGACCGGCTCGATCCCGAGACCGTGCAGCTCTACTACCAGATTACCCTCAACGGCCGCCGCGACCTGCCGTACGCGCCGGACGAACTGTCCGGCTTCGGCATGACGCTGCTGCGCATGCTGGCCTTCACCCCCGGCGCGGGCGAAGGCGCTACGCGCCCGGCCCAGGCGGCGCGCCCGGCGCCGGCGCGCGCCGAAGCTGCACCGCGCGTCAACGCTGCGGTGGCGCGCAGCGACCCTGCGCCCGGCGCCTACGACACTCTGGCCCCGGCATTGCGCCATGCCGCAGCCGAGCCTGCGGCGCCAGTGGCCGCCGCCGCAGTGCGAGCCGAACCGGCGGTGCAGCGGCCCGCCGCACCGGGCGAGGCCTGGGACTGGCTCGCCGTCGTCGCCGGCCTGCGCCTGGGCGGCATGGCCAAGATGCTCGCCGACCATTGCGAACTGGTGGCGCAGGCGGGCGACGCCGTCACCCTGCGCGTCGGCGAGGCGCACAAGCATCTTCTCGACCGCGCCTACCAGGACAAGCTGGCGGCGGCGCTGCGCGACAAGTACGGCGAAACGCTCAAGGTGCACTTCGAAATCGGCGCAGCGGCCGAGCAGACGCCGCAGCAGGTGCGCACGCGCATCAAGGAAACCCGGCAGGCCGAAGCGGTCGCCGCGATCGAATCCGACCCGTTCGTGCGCGAACTGGTCGACCAGTTCGGCGGCCACATCGACGCCGCCACCATACAACCCTTAGGAGATACAAAATGATGAAGGGCGGCATCGGCAACATGATGAAGCAGGTCCAGCAGATGCAGGAGAACATGGCCAAGATGCAGGCCAGGCTGGCCGAGACCGAGGTCGAGGGCGCGAGCGGCGCCGGCATGGTCAAGGTCGTGATGACCTGCAAGCACGACGTGCGCCGTGTCGAGATCGATCCCAGCCTGATGGGCGACGACAGGGAAATGCTCGAGGACCTGGTTGCAGCCGCGATGAACGATGCGGTGCGCAAGGTCGATGCGACGGTGCAGGAAAAGATGGCCAGCGTGACCGCCGGCCTGCCCATCCCGCCCGGGATGAAGCTGCCGTTCTGACGCGCCAGGAAACGCCGTGCAACCCGCCGCGCTCGACCATCTGATCGCCGCGCTGCGCGTGCTGCCCGGCGTCGGTCCCAAGTCGGCGGCGCGCATGGCCTACCACCTGCTGCAGCGCGACCGCGCGGGCGCCGAGCAGTTGGCCGGCGCCTTGCATCACGCGCTGACGCATCTGCTGCATTGCCGCCTGTGCAACAACTTTTCGGAAGCCGAGGTGTGCGAGGTGTGCGCGAGCCTGAACCGCGACAAGCGCCAGCTCGCGGTGGTCGAGATGCCGGCCGACTTCAACATGATGGAGGCCACGCACAGCTACGGCGGCCTGTATTTCGTGCTGATGGGGCGTTTGAGTCCGCTCGACGGCATCGGGCCGCGCGAGATCCATCTCGACCGCCTGATCAGCCGCGCGCTCGACGGCGTGGTCGAGGAAGTGATCCTCGCGACCAACTTCACGCCGGAAGGCGAGGCGACCGCGCACACCATCGGCGAACTGCTGAAGGCGCGCGGCATCCAGGTCAGCCGGCTGGCGCGCGGCGTACCGGTGGGCGGCGAACTCGAATACGTCGACAGCGGCACGCTGGCGCAGGCTGTCCGCGATAGGCGGACCGTTTAAAGTGGCGCGACAGGCGTCCGTTTAATGCGGCGCGATAGGCGTACGGTATGAAGGCGAATTTGAACAAAGAGGACGCAGAGGACGCGGAGAAACCCTCCGGTCATCCTCTGTGTCCTCCGTGTCCTCTTTGTGAAATGAACAATCGGAAACGTATATGGAACTGACCGCACTCACTGCCCTGTCTCCCCTTGATGGCCGCTACGGCAGCAAGACCGCCCCTCTGCGCGACTTCTTCAGCGAATACGCGCTGATCAAATACCGCGTCATCGTCGAGATCGAATGGCTGAAGGCGCTCGCCGCCGAGCCGGCGATTGCCGAGGTGCCGGTCTTTTCGAATGCGGCGGTCGAGTTCCTGGACGCCATCGCCGACCATTTTTCGGTGGCGGACGCCGAGCGGGTGAAGGCGATCGAGGCGACGACCAACCACGACGTGAAGGCGGTCGAATATTTCCTCAAGGAAAAGACCGTGGGCAACGCCGAGATCGCCGCGGTGTCCGAGTTCTTCCACTTCGCCTGCACCTCGGAAGACATCAACAACCTGTCGCACGCGCTGATGCTGAAGGGCGCGCGCGACGGCGTGCTGCTGCCGGCGCTGGAAAAAGTGATCGCGCGCCTGACCGACCTCGCGCACGAACTCGCCGATCTGCCGATGCTGTCGCGCACCCACGGCCAGCCGGCCTCGCCGACCACGGTCGGCAAGGAGCTCGCCAACGTCGTCTACCGTCTGCGCCGCGCCTGGGACACGCTCGGCGGCGTCGAACTCCTGGGCAAGATCAACGGCGCGGTCGGCAACTACAACGCGCACCTCTCCGCCTATCCGGATGTCGACTGGGAAGACTTCGCGCGCAATTTCGTGCTGGACCTGGGCTTGAGCTTCAACCCCTACACGATCCAGATCGAGCCGCACGACGCGATGGCCGAGCTGTATGACGCGATCGCGCGCACCAACACCATCCTCATCGATCTCGACCGCGACGTCTGGGGTTACATTTCGCTCGGCTACTTCAAGCAGAAGGTGAAGGCGGGCGAAGTCGGCTCGTCGACCATGCCGCACAAGGTCAACCCGATTGATTTTGAAAACAGCGAAGGCAACCTCGGCATCGCCAACGCAGTGCTGCGGCATCTCGCGGAAAAGCTGCCGGTCTCGCGCTGGCAGCGCGACCTCACCGACTCGACCGTGCTGCGCAATATGGGCGTCGGCTTCGGCTACAGCCTGCTGGCGTATGAATCCTGTCTGCGCGGCCTGTCCAAGCTCGAGGCCAACCCGGCCGCGCTCGCGGCCGACCTCGACGCCAACTGGGAAGTGCTCGCCGAGCCGATCCAGACCGTGATGCGCCGCTATGGCGTGGCGAACCCCTATGAGCAGCTGAAGGCGCTCACGCGCGGCAAGGGCGGCATCAACCGCGAGACCCTGCACGCGTTCATCGACGGGCTGGCGATCCCGGACGGCGAGAAGGCGCGCCTGAAGGCGATGACGCCGGCGACCTACACCGGCATCGCGGCGGAACTCGCGCGCCAGATCTGAGCGGAGCTTTGCATGGCTGGACACGCACTCGACGTCGGCCTCGCCGACTTCAACCAGAATGTCCTCGAAGCCTCGAAGCAGCGGCCGGTCGTCGTCGACTTCTGGGCGCCGTGGTGCGGCCCGTGCAAGTCGCTCAAGCCCATCCTGGAAAAGCTCGCGGCCGAGTACGGCGGCCAGTTCCTGCTCGCCAAGATCAACTCCGACGAGAACCAGGAGCTCGCCGCGCGCTACGGCGTGCGCGGCATCCCCAACGTGAAGGCCTTCGTCGGCGGCGAAATCGTCGACGAGTTTTCCGGTGCGCTGCCGGAAGGCGACGTGCGCGCCTTCCTCGACCGCCTGATCCCGAGCCCCGCCGAAAGCGTGCGCCAGCAGGCCGCGGCGGCGCGTGCGGCGGGCGACCTGCCGGGTGCGCTGAGGCTGCTGGCGGAAGCCTCGAAGCTCGATCCCGTGCACGTCGGCGTGCGGCTCGACGCCACCGAGATCATGCTCGACCTCGGCGAAGCCGACGAGGCGAAGCGGTTGCTCGGCAGCCTGCCCGACGACGCCGACCCGCGCGTGCCGCAGCTGAAGGCGCGGCTGCAGTTCATGGGCGCGACGGGCGCCGACGAGGCGGCCTTGCGCGCGCGCATCGCGGCGAACGAAAACGATCTCGACGCGCGCCTCGCGCTGGCTAATTTGCTGATTGCCGCCGGCCGGTACGAACCCGGCATGGACCAGTTGCTGGAAATCGTGCGGCGCGACCGCGGCTTCCAGGACGACGTGGGACGCAAGACGCTGCTGGCGGTGTTCGATCTGCTCGGCGGCGGGGAGTTGGTGAGCCGCTACCGGCGCGCGCTGGCGAGCGCGCTGTATTGAATGGTAGGGGTTAGGGGCTAGGATTTAGGATCTAGGAGTCTGGGCGGCAGAAGCGCCGATCTGATATAAATGGGAGATGGCTGCCAACTATCTCCCCTATGACCCCCAGCAGTTGATGCTGCTGCCCGAAGCGCTGCAGGAATGGTTGCCCGAAGGGC
>JBFMET010000017.1:0-68206 GCA_040753235.1 Pseudomonadota bacterium | reverse complement strand
CGCCGCATCCAGCCACGGGCCAGCGTATTTCCCGATTCCGCACGTCAAGGGTTCGCTCCGCCGGGCTTCGCCCGCCCTTGACCCGCGGCCTCGGGGCGGCATTACCCACTCGCTTTTCAAATGAGGCCATTTTGAGAAGGAGCGGTGTAGCCCCCCCTACACCCGACTGAACAAAACTGTTCCTGTCAGCCAAAAGACCAGCGAGGGCGTGCCGAATTTGTGAAGCCTCCAAGCTCACCATCAGCGGATGATGCCGCGCTCGGCGCGCGCGAGGAAGTCGAGCAATTGCCGCACTTCGGGGTGGGCCGCCGCCTCCGGTTCGAGCTTCGCCTGCGCCTCGGCGACGGTGTTGCCCTCGCGGTAGAGGATTTTGTACGCGCGCTTGAGCGCAGCCAGCGACTCGGCGGAGAAGCCGCGCCGCTTGAGGCCTTCGCTGTTGAGGCCATGCGGCGCCGCCGGTTGGCCCGAGGCCATGACGAAGGGCGGGATGTCCTTGAACACCACGGTCGAGATGCCGGTCATGACGTGCGCGCCGACCTTGCAGAACTGGTGCACCCCGGTGAAGCCGCCGAGGATGGCCCAGTCGCCGACTTCGGCATGGCCCGCGAGCGACGCGTTGTTGGCGAAGATGGTGCGGTCGCCCACCACGCAGTCGTGCGCGATGTGGACGTAGGCCATGATCCAGTTGTGGCTGCCGATCGAGGTGACGCCACGGTCCTGCACGGTGCCGGTGTTGAAGGTGCAGAATTCGCGGATGACGTTGTCGTCGCCGATCACGAGCCGCGTCGGCTCGCCGGCGTATTTCTTGTCCTGCGGCGCTTCGCCGAGCGAGACGAAGTGGAAGATCTTGTTGCGTTCGCCGATCGTGGTATGGCCGGTGATCACGGCGTGCGCGCCGACGGTGGTGCCGGCACCGATCGCAACGTGCTCGCCGATGATGCTGTAGGCGCCGATCTCGACGTCGTCGGCGAGTTGCGCGCCGGGTGCGACCAGGGCGGTGGGGTGGATCGTCGGCATGTCAGGGCTTGTCACGCAGCGTGGCCATCAGTTCGGCCTCGGCCGCCAGTGCGCCGTCGACCTCGGCGCGTCCGGTGTATTTCCAGATGCCGCGCATCTCGCGCACGATGTCGACCTTGAGCACGAGCTGGTCGCCCGGCTTGACCGGCTTCTTGAAGCGCGCGCCGTCGATGCCGGCGAAGTAGACGATGCCGATATCTTCGGGCGCATAGCCCTTGGTCTTGAAGGAGAGGAGCGCCGCCGCCTGCGCCATCGCTTCCAGGATGAGCACGCCCGGCATCACCGGCGCGCCGGGGAAGTGGCCCGGAAAGAAGGGCTCGTTGATGGTGACGTTCTTCACCGCGGTGATCGATTTGCCGAGCTCCATCTCGGTGACCCTGTCGATCAGCAGGAAGGGATAGCGGTGCGGCAGGTACTGCATGACCTGCTCGATGTCCATGATCATTTCTTTTCCAGTTCTCCGAGTTTTTGTTCGAGCGCCTTGACCCGCTTGACCAGCTTGTCGAGGTTGCGCATGTGCACGGCGTTCTTCTGCCACACCTCGTGTTCCGAGAACGGCAGCGCCGAGGTGTAGGTGCCCGCCCTGGGCAGCGATTTGGTGATGAGCGTGTTGGTCGAGATGCGCGTGTTGTCGGCGATCTCGATATGGCCGAAGATCATCGCCGCGCCGCCGATGGTGCAGTGGCGGCCGATTTTCGCACTGCCGGCGATCCCGGTGCACGCGGCGATCGCGGTGTGCGCGCCGATCGTCACGTTGTGCGCGATCTGGATCAGGTTGTCGAGCTTGACGCCCTCTTCGATTACCGTGTCTTCCAGCGCGCCGCGGTCGATGGTGGTGCATGCACCGACCTCGACGTCGTCGCCGATCAGCACGCGGCCGATTTGCGGGATCTTTTCCCAGCGCTCGCCGTCGGGGGCGAAACCGAAACCGTCGGCGCCGACGACGCAGCCCGAATGCAGGATCGCACGATCGCCGATTTCGCAGCGGTGATACACGGTGACGTTGGCATGCAGCACGCAGTCGGCGCCGATGCGCGCGTGGTCGCCTACGACGCAATTGGGACCGACCACGCTGCGCGCACCGAGGGTCGCCCCGGCACCGATCACCGCGCCCGGACCGACGCTGGCGTCGGCCGCGATACGGGCGTCGGCCGCGACCGTCGCCCCCGGATGCACGCCGGCCGGCGGCCGCGGCGGTGGATTCAGCAAGGCCGAGACGCGTGCAAAGTAAAGGTAGGGGTTGGGCGTGAGGATGCGCGGTCGCTCGGTCGCATCGCGCGCGTCCGGCGGCAGGATGACGGCGCCGGCACGGGTGCCGGCCAGTTGCGCGAGATACCGGCTCTGCGAAACGAAGCCGATCTCGTTCGGCCCCGCCCGCTCGAGCGGGGCAACCTGCGCTATCGACAGTGCGCCATCGCCGACGAGTTCGCCGCCGAAGCGGCCAACCAGCGCGGCGAGGGTGACAGCCATGGAGACAGAATCGGGGCGTGCCGGCTCAGCGGGTGCCGAGCGCCTTCATCACCTTGTCGGTAATGTCGATCTTGGCGTCGACATAAACGGCCTGCTCGACGATCAGGTCGAACTTCTCGGCCTTCGCGATTTCCTGTATGGCCCTGCGCGCGCGCTCCTGGATCTGGCCCAGTTCCTCGTTGCGGCGCAGGTTGAGATCCTCGCGGAACTCGCGGCCCTGGCGCTGCAGATCGCGGTTGAGGTTGCCGAGATCGCGTTCCTTCGTCTTGCGCTCGCTCTCGGACATGGTCACGCCATCCTTGTCGAGTTGCGCCTGCAGGTCGCGCGCCTGCTTGGCAAGCTTCTGCAACTCCTGGTCGCGCGCGGCGAATTCCCGCTCGAGCTTTTTCTGCGCGGCGACCGAGAGCGGCGCCTCGCGCAGCAGACGTTCGGTGTTGACGAAACCGACCTTGCTGTTGGCCAGCGCGGGCATGGCGGCACAGGCCGATGCCAGGATCAGGGACAGTGCGAATTGCTTGAACTTCATTTCAGATACTCCGGTAAGGCTGCCCTAGAACACATTGCCCAGGGAGAATTGGAACACCTCGGTTTCGTCGCCGGTCTGCTTGACCAGCGGCTGCGCCAGGCTGAATTTAAGCGGGCCCAGCGGGGAGACCCAGAGGACCGAGACGCCCGCCGAATAGCGCAGGTTGCCGACATCGAAATCCTGGTTCGTTCCGAACGCAGCGCCCATGTCGACGAAGGCAGACATGCGGAAAGCCTTGTCATCCTTGAGTCCCGGCACGGGGAAGAAGAGTTCCGCATTGGCCACGATACGCTTGTTGCCGCCAAGCGCATCGCCGGTCGTCGGGTCCTTCGGACCCAGCGAGCCGCTTTCGAAACCGCGCACCGAACTCGTGCCGCCCGCGTAGAAATTCTTGAAGAAAGGCATCGGCTTGCCGGCGAGACCATCGCCATAGCCCAGTTCGCCGTTGAGCATCAGCGTGAAATCGCGGCTGAGCGGAAAATACTGCTGATGCTGCAGCGTCAGCTTGTAATACTGCAGGCTGCCGATCGGCGTCCCGATTTCGGCGGCAATACGCTGCAGCATGCCCTTGGTCGTGAAGAGGTAGCTGTCGCGTGTGTCGCGTGCCCAGGAACCATCCAGCCGCAACGTGTCGTTGTCGTTGCCGTAGGTGGTTACGAAATTCTGCCACTGCAAGGGGCTGGTTGCATTGACCTGGACGCTGTTCCGCTCATAGCTCGCACCGAGCGAGATAAAGTCCCGTTCGTTGATCGGCAAGCCGAAACGCACGCCCAGACCCAGGGTCGAGTTTTCGAAGTAACCGGTATTGTTGAGTTCGCTCGAATCGACATCGCGCCGGTAAATGTCGTAGCCCAGGCTGATGCCGTCGATGGTGTAGTAGGGATTGGTGAACGACAGCGCATATACCGTATTCACGCTGCCCGAGTTGATCTGCGCCGACAGCCGGTTGCCGGTGCCGAAGATGTTGGCCTGCGAAACGGAGGTTGACAGCACCAGGCCCTCGGAAGAGGAAAAGCCCGCACCCAGCATGATGTTGCCGGTCGATTTCTCGGCCACGCTGACGTTGACGTCGACCTGGTCGGTGGTGCCGGGAACAGCCGGCGTCTCGACGTTGACCTCGTTGAAGAAATCGAGCCGGTTGATCCGTTCGCGGGAGCGATTGATCTTCTCGGCATCGTAATAAGCGCCTTCCATCTGGCGGATCTCGCGGCGCACCACCTCGTCGCGCGTCTTGGCGTTGCCGGCGATATTGACGCGGTTGACGTAGACGCGGCGACCGGGGTCGACGAACAGGGTGAAGGCGACCGTGTTCTTGTCCTTGTCGAGTTCGGGCACGGCGTTGACGTTGGCGAAGGCATAGCCGTCGTTGCCGAGGCGCTCACCGATCTTCTTGGTCGTTTCGGTCAGGCGGTCGCGCACGAAAACCTCGCCGGGCTTGAACGTGATGAGTTTCTGCAACTCGGCCTCGGGCACCAGCATCTGGCCTGCAAGCTTGACGTCGGAGACCTTGTACTGCGGTCCCTCGGTGACGTTGACGGCGATGTAGATGCCCTGCTTGTCGGGCGAGATCGATACCTGGGTGGAGTCGACGTTGAATTCGAGATAGCCGCGGTTGAGGTAGAACGATCGCAGCGCCTCGATATCGCCGGCGAGGCGCGCCTGCGAATACTGATCGTTCTTGGTGTACCAGGTCAGCCAGCCGGGCGTGGTCGAGGTGAACTGGTCGAGCAGGTCCTTTTCCTTGAACGCCTTGTTGCCGACGATGTTGATGCGCTGAATCCTGGCGGTGTCGCCCTCCACCACGTCGAATTGCACGGCGACCCGGTTGCGCTCGAGCGGCGTCAGGGTGGACTTGATCTCGACCGCATACTTGCCGCGGTTGAAGTACTGACGCTGCAATTCCTTCTCGGCCTTGTCGAGCATGGCGCGGTCGAGCACGCGGCCCTCGGCGAGGCCCGTCTGCTTGAGCCCGTTCTTCAGGTCGTCTTCGGAGAACTCCTTGATGCCCTTGAGCGTGATCCTGGCGATCGAGGGCCGCTCCTCGACGGTGACGATGAGCACGCCGTCGCGCGCTTCCATGCGCACGTCCTTGAAGAAGCCGGTCGCGTAGAGCGCCTTGATCGCCGCCGCGGTCTTCTCCTCGGTCATGCTGTCGCCGACCTTGACGGGCAGGTAGCTGAAGACGGTGCCGGCCTCGGTCCGCTGGATGCCTTCGACCCGGATATCCCTGACGACGAAGGATTCCTCGGCGTAGGCGGGCTGCAGGGCGAGCGCGGCGGCAACGGCAAGCGTCAAGCGGTTCAGCATCATCATTGTTCTATCCACCTATCAGGCGTTGCAGATCGTTGAACAGGGCGAACGACATCAAAAGCAGCAGCAGGAACATGCCGACCCGCGCGCCCCGCTCCATGGTCCGCTCGGACACCGGGCGGCCGGTCAAAACTTCGGCAACATAATACATGAGGTGTCCCCCGTCCAGTAACGGGATCGGCAGCAGATTCAGCACACCGAGGCTCACGCTCACCAGGGCGAGAAAACCGACGAAGCTGATCCAGCCGAGCGTCGCGCTCTGCCCGGCGTAGTCGGCGATGGTGAGCGGTCCGGACAGGTTTTTCCACGATACCTGGCCCAGCACCATGCGCCCCATCATTTCCAGCGTGAAGAGGCTCATTTCCCAGGTCCTGGCCGCGCCGTGCCCGATCGCCGCAAGCGGGCCGTAGCGCACCTCGGTCATCAGCAGGGCCGCGACCGACGGATCGACCCGCGGGCCCGCGCCGATCTTGCCAACGCGTTCACCGGCTTCGTCGACGGCATCGGGCACAACCGCCAGCGTCTGCCGCTGTCCGCCCCGTTCGATTTCGACGGCGAGCGTTGCAGCCGGATGCTGACGGACGATCTGCACCCAGTCCTGCCAGCTATCGACCCTGGCGCCGTTGGCCGCGAGCACGCGGTCGCCGGCCTGGAAGCCGGCGCGCGCCGCCGCGCCATCGGGCAGCACCTGGTCGATCACCGGCGCAATGTCGGGGTTGTAGCGCACGACGCCCAGCGGACGCAGGATGTCCTGTTCGAGGTTCTCGGTCTGCATCGCCTGCACATCGAGGCGCAGCGTGCGGCCGTCCGCCAGTTCGAGCGTGATTGCATCCGCTGCCACGCCCGCGCGCAGCAGCGCCAGCCGCAGATCCTGGAACGAGAGCGTCTCCTTGCCGTTGACCCGCCGAATCTCGTCGCCGGCGACGAGGCCGGCAATGGCCGCGGGCGTATCCGCCGGCGGTTCGCCGACGATGGGCTTCAGCGCCGGCAAGCCGTTCACGAACAGCGCCCAGTAGAAGACGATGGCGAGCAGGAAATTCGCCGCCGGGCCGGCGATGACGATGCCGATGCGCCGCCATACCGTCGCGCGGTTGAAGCTGCGGTGTACCTGGTCCGCCGGCACCACGCCTTCGCGCTCGTCGAGCATTTTCACGTAGCCGCCGAAGGGCAGCGCCGACAGCGTCCACTCGGTCTGGTCGCGGCCGAAGCGGCGGCTGAGCAGGGGTTTGCCGAAGCCGACCGAGAAGCGTAGCACCTTGACGCCGGCGAGCCGCGCGGCGAGGTAATGGCCGAATTCGTGCACCACGACCAGGATGCCGATGGCAACCAGGAACCACAGGATCGTATGCAGCACGCTCATCGGCGCAGCGTCCCCAGGTAGTCGCCGGCGACGCGGCGCGCCTGCCGGTCGGCGTCCAGCAGATCATCGAGCGTGGCGGCCGCGCCGCCCGCCAGCGTGTCCAGGGCATGCGCGATGCTCGCGGCGATCGCGCCGAAGGGCACCGCGCCGTCGAGGAAGCGCGCGACCGCGACTTCGTTGGCGGCGTTCAGCACCGCAGCCGCGTTGCCGCCGGCGGCAAGCGCATCGAACGCCAGTTTCAGGCAGGGGAAGCGCGCCGTGTCCGGCGCCTCGAAGGTCAACTGCCTGCCCATCAGCTCCAGCGCCGACACGCCGGCGTCGATGCGTTCGGGGAAGCCCAGCGCATAGGCGATCGGCGTGCGCATGTCGGGCGTGCCCATCTGCGCGATCACCGAGCCGTCGGCGTATTCGACCATGGAGTGCACGATGCTCTGCGGATGCACCACCACCCTGATCTGATCGGGGCGCGCGTTGAACAGCCAGCGCGCCTCGATCACTTCCAGCCCCTTGTTCATGAGGCTCGCGGAATCGACCGAGATCTTTTTGCCCATCACCCAGTTGGGATGTGCCACCGCCTGTTCCGGCGTCGCCGCGGCGATCGCCTCGGCCGACAGCGTGCGGAACGGTCCGCCCGACGCGGTGAGCCACAGCGTCCTGACGCCGGCGCGCGCGAAGTCGCCGTCGAAACCGCGCGGCAGCGACTGGTAGATCGCGTTGTGCTCGGAGTCGATCGGCAGGAGTTCGGCGCCGCTCGCGGCGACCGCGTCCATGAAGATCTGGCCGGATACCACCAGGGTTTCCTTGTTGGCGAGCAGGATGCGCTTGCCGGCTTGCGCCGCCGCCAGCGTGGCGGGCAGGCCGGCGGCGCCGACGATGGCGGCCATCAGGGTGTCGGCCTCGGGTGCCGTGGCGACCGTGGTCAGCGCCTCGGCGCCCGCCAGTACTTCAACCGGCAGCCCTGCCGCGGCGACCTTCTCACGCAACGCGTCCGCAGCAGCCGGCTCGCTCATCACCGCGACGCGCGGCCGGTGGGTGCGGCATTGCTCGAGCATGCGTTCGACCTGGCTCGCGCCGGTCAGCGCAAAGATTTCGAAACGCCCCGGATGGCGCGCCACCACGTCGAGCGTGTTGACGCCGATGGTGCCGGTGGCGCCGAGGATGGTCAGCACGCGCGGCTTCTTGGCTGTTCCGCTCATGCCGACCGCTCCAGCCAGATCAGCATGCCGGCGGCGATCGGCAGCGTGGAGGTCAGCGCGTCGATGCGGTCGAGCACGCCGCCGTGGCCGGGCAGCAGGGTGCCGCTGTCCTTCATGTCGGCCACGCGCTTGATCCAGGATTCGAACAGATCGCCGAGGACCGACAGATACAGCAGACCCGTCAGCGTCAGCAGCAAGGCAACGAGCGGCAGGCCGGCGTAGACGCTCAAGAGGCCGGCGTAGACCGCCAGCGCCGCCAGCGCCCCGGCTACGCCCTCCCAGGTCTTGCCCGGGCTGATGGCCGGCGCGAGCTTGTGGCGGCCGAACGCGCGCCCTGCGAAAAAGGCCGCGGAATCGGCGATCCAGACGATGGCCATGACGCCGAGCAGGACGGCGGGCCCGCGTGCGTGCAGCTCGAGCAGCGCCGCCCAGGTGGGCAGCAGCACGGCCGCGCCGACCGCGGCGCGCAGGCCCGGCTGCGGCACGCGCCATTGCCCGGCCAGCCACAGCGGCGCGACCAGCAGCCAGAAGACGACGGCGAGCGCGATCAGTCCGAGCTGCACGCCGCTCCACTGCGCCGCGAGCAGAGGCGGCGCCGCGAGGGCGACGAACCCCAGTGCGCCCGCATAGGCGCGCGCAGCTCGCGGGCCGAAGTGGCTGAGTCGCGCCCATTCGAACGCGCTGACCGCCGCCACCCCCGCCATCAGCATGCCCCACAGCCAGGTCGGCGCCCACAGCACCGCGGGGACGAAAACGGCCAGCAACAGCACTGCCGTCAACACGCGACGCAGTACCGGCTTCATTCAGGAGGCCTCGCCGGACTGCACGGCCTGGAGTTGCTCGCTGGTGCGCCCGAAGCGGCGCTCGCGCGTGCGGTAGGACGCGATCGCCGCGTCGAGTGCCGCGGCGTCGAAATCCGGCCACAGCGCGTCGGTGAAATAGAGCTCGGTGTAGGCGAGCTGCCACAGGAGGAAGTTGCTGATGCGCTGCTCGCCGCCGGTGCGGATGAAAAGATCGGGCTCGGGCATGTCGGCGATGCTGAGCTGTTCGGCCAGCGTCGCTTCGTTGATCGCGCCCGCGGGCGTACCCGACAGCATCAGCTTCTTCACTGCCTGCACGATATCCCAGCGGCCGCCGTAATTCGCCGCCACGGTGAGCGTCAGTCGGCTGTTGTTGCGCGTGAGCGCCTCGGCATCGCGGATCAGGGCCTGGATGCGCTCCGAAAAACCCGACAGGTCGCCGATGACGCGAAAGCGGATCTGGTTCTCGTGCAGCTTGGCGACCTCGTTTTCCAGCGCACGCATGAACAATTCCATCAGGAGCGTGACTTCCTCCTGCGGACGACGCCAGTTTTCGGAGCTGAAGGCGAACACGGTGAGATGGGCCACGCCGCGCTCGGCGCAGGCGCGGATCACCTCGCGCAGCGCCTCGACGCCCTTGCGGTGCCCCGCGACGCGCGGCATCAGGCGCTTGCGCGCCCAGCGCCCGTTGCCGTCCATGATGACGGCGATGTGCCGCGGCACACCGGTCGCAGAGTCGTCCTGTTTCGGGCGGGTGGACACGCCGTGGTTGCTCGCCGGACCGCTCAGACCGCGAGCAGGTCCTTTTCCTTCTCGGCCAGCATCTTGTCGATGTCGCCGATGAATTTGTCGGTGAGCTTCTGCACCTCGTCCTGGGTGCGGCGTTCTTCGTCCTCGGTCGCGGTCTTGGCCTTGACCATGTCCTTGAGCGTGCCGTTGGCGTCGCGACGGATGTTGCGTACCGCCACGCGCGCGCTTTCGGCCTCGTTGCGCACCACCTTGATGAGATCTTTGCGACGCTCCTCGGTCAGCGAGGGCATCGGCACGCGGATGATGTCGCCGTGCGTCGCCGGGTTCAGGCCGAGATCGCCATCGCGAATCGCCTTCTCGATCTTGCCGACCATGTTCTTCTCGTACGGCTGGACGCTCAAGGTCCGGCTGTCCGCCAGCGACACGTTCGCCACCTGCGGCACCGGCGTCGGGTTGCCGTAGTAATCGACCATCACATGGTCGAGAATGCCGGCGTGCGCACGGCCGGTGCGCACCTTGGCGAGGTCGTTCTTGAGTGCCTCGAGCGTCTTGCCCATCTTCTGTTCGGCAGCGCGCTTGACGTCGGCAATCGTGGCATCAGCCATTCTCAACTCCTCAATGGTTGCTCACCCGCGTGCCCTCGTCCTCGCCCAGCACCACGCGCTTCAGCGCGCCGGGCTTGAAGACGTTGAACACGACGAGCGAGAGTTGCTGTTCACGGCAGAGCGCAAAGGCGGCGGTGTCGAGCACGCCCAGGTTTTTCGCGATCGCCTCGTCGAAGGAAAGCGATTCGTAACGCGTGGCGCCCGCATCCTTCTTCGGATCGGCGCTGTAGACGCCGTCGACCTTGGTCGCCTTCAGCATCAGGTCGGCGCCAATCTCGGCCGCGCGCAGCGCCGCGGCGGTGTCGGTGGTGAAGAAGGGATTGCCGGTGCCGCCGCCGAAAATGACGACGTTGCCGGCTTCCAGTTCGCGCACCGCGGCGTCGCGCTCGAAGCCTTCGCCGACGTGGGCGATGGCGACCGCGGTCTGCACCCGCGCCGGCACGCCGGCCTGCACCAGCGCGTCCTTGAGCGCCAGCGCGTTCATCACGGTGGCGAGCATGCCCATCGAATCGGCGGTTGCGCGGTTCATCCCCGACAGCGCGCCGGTGGCGCCGCGAAACAGGTTGCCGCCGCCGACGACGATGCCGACCTGCACGCCCAGCGCCGACACCTCGCGGATCTGGGCGACGAAGCCGGCCATCGTCTCGGCGTGGTAGCCGAAGGCGTCCGGCCCCATCAGGGCCTCGCCGGAGAGCTTCAGCAGGATGCGTCGGACCGGCGCCATGCCTTCGTCAGACCTTGGCGGCCGCAGCGACTTCGGCGGCGAAGTCGGACACCTTCTTCTCGATGCCCTCGCCGACCACGTACATGGCGAAGCCGTGGCACTGCGAGTTCTTCGACTTCAGCACCTGCTCGACGGTCTGCTTGTCGTCCTTGACGAAGGGCTGCGACAGCAGAGTGACTTCCTTGAGGAATTTCTGCACCGTGCCTTCGGCGATCTTCTCCAGCATGGCTTCCGGCTTGCCGGCTTCCTTGGCCTTTTCGATCGCGACGCGGCGCTCGGTGTCGATCAGATCCTGCGACACGCCGGAGGCATCGAGCGACTTCGGCTTCGACGCGGCGATGTGCATGGCGATGTCGCGCGCCAGCGCCTCGTCGCCGGTGACGTCGACCAGCACGCCGATCTTGCCGCCGTGGATGTAGCTGGCGAACTTACCCTGGGCACTCATGCGGGCGAAGCGGCGCACCGACATGTTTTCGCCGATCTTGCCGACCAGCTCGGTGCGGAAGGCTTCGACCGTGGTGCCCTTGTAGGGCAGCGCGGACAGCGCGGCGACGTCGGCCGGATTCTGGTTCAGCACCATCTCGGCGAGCGCATTGGAGAGCGCCAGGAAGTCGTCGTTCTTGGCGACGAAGTCGGTTTCGCAGTTGACTTCGATCATGGCGGCGGACTTGCCGTCGGCGGCGATGGCGACGGTCACGATGCCTTCGGCGGCGACGCGGCTGGCGCTCTTGGCGGCCTTGTTGCCGAAGCGCACGCGCAGGATTTCCTCGGCCTTCTGCATGTCGCCGCCGGCTTCGGTCAGCGCCTTCTTGCAGTCCATCATCGGCGCGTCGGTCTTCTCGCGCAGGTCCTTGACCATGCTTGCAGTGATTTCAGCCATTTTCAAACTCCCCAAGATTCAATTTAAATACAGCCAGGTTTCGGCAATTCAATACGGAAAGAGGGGCCAGCGCCCCTCCTCGAAATGCTTCGCCGGGTCTGGCCCGGCGAGGGTGCGGCGCAACGCTTACTCGGCAGCCGGCGCGCCCTCTTCTTCCACTTCGACGAATTCCTCGCCGCCGACGATTTCGCTGATGACCTGGGCGCGACCCTCGAGCACGGCGTCAGCCATGCCGCGGGCGTACAGGCGAATCGCGCGGGCGGAGTCGTCGTTGCCGGGAATGACGTAGTCCACGCCGTCGGGGCTATTGTTGGTGTCGACCACGCCGATGACCGGGATGCCAAGCTTCTTGGCTTCGGTGACGGTCCCCTTCTGGTAGCCGACATCGATGATGAACAGCGCGTCAGGCAGGCCGCCCATTTCGCGGATGCCGCCGAGGCTGCGGTTGAGCTTGTCGACTTCGCGCTGAACGGTGAGGATTTCCTTCTTCGACAGGCGACCCGGCTCGGCCAGGTTGGCTTCCAGGTCGTTCAGGCGCTTGATCGACTGCTTGACGGTCTTGAAGTTGGTCAGCATGCCGCCCAGCCAGCGCTGATCGACGTAGGGCATGCCGGCGCGCTGGGCTTCCTCGCGCACGATGTCACGCGCGGCGCGCTTGGTGCCGACGAACAGCACGGTGCCCTTGTTGGCGGCAAGCTGGCGCACGAATTTCTGCGCGTCCTGGAACAGCGGCAGCGACTTTTCCAGGTTGACGATGTGAATCTTGTTGCGATGGCCGAAAATGAACGGGGCCATCTTGGGGTTCCAGAAGCGGGTCTGGTGGCCGAAGTGGACACCGGCTTCCAGCATTTGACGCATGGTGACGGACATGGTGAATCTCCTAAAGGGTTGAGCCTCCACCCGCCAGCAGCGCCACGGCTTGTCCTGCCGAGCGCCACCCTTTATTCGGCAGGTGTGCGAATTTGTCCGAACCATTTCGGACAGCCTGTGATTGTAATTCGAACCCGCCTCCGGATCAAGAACGCCCCGGATCAGGCGCCTTCGCCCCTGCGCCCGCCCGGCGAGCGGCAAGGCCCTGTCCGGGCTGGGGTTTCGGCGCCCGGCCGGCACGTTAGAATGCGGCTTTGGCTCGAACTCCCCCTTTTCATGACCGTCACCATCAAGACCGGCGCCGACATCGAAGGCATGCGCATCGCCGGCCGGCTCGCCTCGGAAGTGCTCGATTACATCACGCCCTTCGTCAAGCCCGGCGTCACCACCGGCGAACTCGACCGCCTGTGCCACGAGTACATGGTGAACGTGCAGGGCACGATCCCGGCGCCGCTCAACTACGCGCCGTCCGGCCACGCACCCTACCCCAAGTCGATCTGCACCTCGGTCAACAACCAGGTGTGCCACGGCGTGCCGGGCGACAAGGTGTTGAAGAACGGCGACATCGTCAACCTCGACATCACCGTCATCAAGGATGGCTGGCACGGCGACACCAGCCGCATGTTCGCGGTGGGCGAGGCGTCTATCCAGGCGAAGCGCCTGATGCAGATCACCTACGAGGCGATGTGGGTCGGCATCGCCCACGTCAAGCCGGGCGCCCGGCTGGGCGACATCGGCCACGCGATCCAGCGCTTTGCCGAAAACCACGGCTACAGCGTGGTGCGCGAATTCTGCGGCCACGGCATCGGCCGCAACTTCCACGAAGATCCGCAGGTGCTGCACTACGGCAAGCCCGGCACCGGCCTCGTGCTCGAGCCCGGCATGACCTTCACCATCGAGCCGATGGTCAACGCCGGCCGCCGCGACATCCGCCAGATGCCCGACGGCTGGACCATCGTCACCAAGGATCGCAGCCTGTCGGCGCAGTGGGAGCACACCCTCCTGGTCACCGACAGCGGCTACGAGGTGCTGACCGTCTCGGCGGGCAGCCCGGCGGTGCCCGACAGCGTCCGCACCGCCGCGTGAGCCCCGCGCCGGTCGCCGATCTTCGCGAGCGGCTCAAGACCGGCCGCGCGGCGCTCGCCGCCGCCTTTCTCGGCGCGCCCGCCACCAGCCGCTACCTGACGCGCCACGCCGCGCTGGTCGACGGCGTGCTGGCCGAACTCTGCACCCGTCTCGCGCTGCCGGCCGACTGCGCGCTCGCCGCCGTCGGCGGCTATGGCCGCGGCGAGCTGTTTCCGGGCTCCGACGTCGATGTGCTGTTGCTGCTGCCGGGCGAACTCGCCCCGGACGCGCAGGCCGCGCTCGAGGCCTGGGTGCAGGCGTGCTGGGACGTCGGGCTGGAAATCGGCCACAGCGTCCGCAGCGTCGAGGCCTGCATCGTCGAGGCCGACGCCGACATCACGGTCGAAACCAATCTGCTGGAAGCGCGCTTCGTGTGGGGCAGCGCCGTCCTGTTCGAGTCTTTCGGCGAACGCTTCCGTGCTCGCTTCGACGTCCAGCGCTTTTTCGACGGCAAGCTCGCCGAGCAGCAGGCGCGCCACGCGCGCTTCGACGACAGCGCCTACAAGCTCGAGCCCAACCTCAAGGACAGCCCGGGCGGCCTGCGTGACCTGCACACCGTCCACTGGCTGGCGCAGGCTTGCGGCATTCACGGCGGCTGGGCGGGGCTCGCGCGCGCCCAACTGCTCACCCCCGCCGAAGCGCGCCGCATCGCGCGCGAGGAGCGCGCACTCGTCACCCTGCGCATCCACCTGCATCTGCTGGCGAAACGGCGCGAGGACCGCCTCGCCTTCGACTACCAGAGCGAGCTCGCCGGGCGCCTGGGCCTCGCGGCCACCCCCACGCGGCGTGCCGGCGAGCGCCTGATGCAGCGCTATTACCGCGCCGCCAAGCTGATCCAGCGCGCCAACGACATCCTGGTGCAGTCGCTGCGGGTGCGGGTGCGGGTGTCTCCGGTCACCGCGCCGCCGCAGCCGATCGACGACGATTTCCAGGTGCGTGCGCGCCTGCTCGAGGCGCGCAGCGCGGACTTGTTCGAACGCAAGCCGGCCGCGCTGCTGCGTGTCTTCATCGTGTTTGCCCGCCATCCGGAACTCGCCGGCTTCGAGCCCGCCACGCTGCGCGCACTGTGGCGCGGCAGCACCCGCATCGACGCCGCGTTCCGCGCCGATCCGGCGCACCGCGCGCTGTTCATGACGCTGCTGCGCGAGCCGGTCGGCATCACCCATGCGCTGCGCGCGATGCACCGCTACGGCCTGCTGGCCCGCTACATCCCGGCGTTCGGCCGCGTGGTCGGGCAAATGCAGCACGACCTCTTCCACGTCTACACCGTCGACGAGCACATCCTCACCGTGCTGCGCAACGTGCGGCGCTTCACCGTGCCGAGCCTTGCCCACGAGTTTCCGCTCGCCAGCCGGCTGATCGCCGCATTCGGGCGTCCCGAGGTGCTGTACCTCGCCGCGCTGTTTCACGACATCGCCAAGGGCCGCGGCGGCGACCATTCCGAACTCGGCGCGGTCGATGCCCGCCGCTTCTGCCGGCAGCACGGCCTCGACAAGACGGACACCGATCTCGTCGCCTGGCTGGTGAGCATGCATCTGGTGATGTCGCGCACCGCGCAGAAGGAAGACATCAGCGACCCGGCCGTGATCGACGCCTTCGCCGAGCGCGTCGGCAGCCCGCGCCGCCTGGTGGCGCTGTATCTGCTCACCGTCGCCGACATCCGCGGCACCAGCCCCAAGGTGTGGAACGCCTGGAAGGGCAAGCTGCTGGAAGACCTCTACCATGCGACGAGCGCCCGCCTGGCGGAAGGCGCGGCGGTCCGCCCGGACATCGCCGCCCGCCAGCAGGAGGCGCGCGTCAACCTCGCGCTGTACGGCCTGCCCGCCGACGCCGCCGACCGTCTGTGGAAACAGCTCGACGAACGCTACTTCGTGCGCTTCGACGCCCGCGACATGGCCTGGCAGGCGCGCATGCTCTGGCGTCACCTCGACAGCCGCGAGGCGGTCGTGCGGGCGCGCCTGTCGCCCGCCGGCGAAGGCATCCAGGTGCTGGTCTACGCACCCGACCGCGCCGACACCTTCGCGCGCATCTGCGGCTTCTTCGCGCGCATCCAGTACACCATTCTCGAAGCCAAGATCCACACCGCCCGGCACGGCTACGTGCTGGACAGCTTCCAGGTGATGGATCTCGCGCACCGCGGCATTCATTACCGGGATTTCCTGAGTTTCGTCGAGCACGAACTGGCGCGCGACCTCGACCCCGCGCGCCCCATGCAGCAGGCGACCCGGGGACGCCTGTCGCGCCACCAGCGCCACCACCCCTACCCGACCACGGTGACGCTCGACGCCGACCCGCAGGCACGCGGCCAGATCCTGACGATCACCTGCGCGGATCGCGGCGGCCTGTTGTTCGCGGTGGCGGATGTGCTGATGCGGCACGGCGTCGGCGTCGACGCCGCCAAGATCGATACCCTGGGGGAACGGGTGGAAGACACTTTCCTGATACGCGGCGAAACCTTGCAAACGGCTGCCGGTCGCGACGCGCTGGCGGCCGATCTGCGGGAAGCGCTGAAATCGTAGCGGCACGCCCCGGGGCGTGCCGGCCCGGGGCTTAATGACCTAAACGGCCGGCCGCGCGTACTCGTCGACGTAGCGACCGCGGGCCGGCGCCTTGCGGGCCGGCGGCGACTTCTTGCGCACGCCGTCAGTGGGTTTTTTGACCTTTTCCTCGACCTCGGTCTTGGATCGGTTGCGCACCCGGCCCGGTCGCACGACCGAGCCGACGCCCGCGGCATGCGCGGCGCCATCGGTCGTGTTGTGCGTGCCCTGTGCCGAAGGGGTCATGAACTCGATATCCCGCCTCACGCTGCCGCTCTCCATTCCCTCAGGCTGCCTGCCAGGGTGTGGGTGAGGGCGATGAGGCTGCTGAGGGTGTCGGCACTCGGGATGGCCTCGCATTTGCAGATTTTGCTGTCCGCATACACGGACAGGATCAGCAGGTTGTGCTGCACGTCCGGCGGCAGGCTGAGCACGCCCTGGGCAAGCGCGGACTGGATCGCGTGCCAGGCCTGGCGGCTGGCCTCCAGCGCGGCGGCCAGGTGCTGGTCGCGGTCGGGCGCGCTCCACGCGCGCTGCACCGCCATCAGGCGGGCGCTGATGCCCTCGAGTCGGGCGATGGCGTCCGGCATCGACAGGGGGTCGGCGTCGGGGCGTTCCAGGGTCGGTTGTTCCGGTCTCATTGTTGTCCTTGTCGCGGGCCGGGGCACCACGCCCACGGCTACGCTACAAGTAGCGGCGAGCAGACCGCCAAGCTTTAGACGCGCCCGCGAGTGCCCGACGAACGGCAAGCGCGCTGGTAGAAAACGCTCAGTCGTCCTGCAGCGTCTGCCCCGGGAACAGGGTCTCGGTAAAGCCGAAGTACCGGAGATCGCGGATGCGCATGGGGTAGAGGATGCCGTGCAGATGGTCGACCTCGTGCTGCACGACGCGGGCATGAAAACCGCTCACGCTGCGATCGATCGGCCGGCCGGCCGCATCGAAGCCCTGGTAGCGCAGGGCGACATGGCGCGGCACCCGGCCGCGCATGCCGGGCACCGACAGGCAGCCCTCCCAGTCCTCTTCCAGCGCGTCGGACAGCGGCGTGAGCACCGGATTGATCAGCACCGTGAACGGCACCGCCTCGGCCTCGGGATAGCGCGGGTTGGCGTTGACTTCGAACATGACCACCTGCAGGCCGACGCCGATCTGCGGCGCCGCGAGCCCGGCGCCGTTGAGCGCGTGCATGGTGTCGCGCATGTCGACCAGCAGCTGCGTCAGCTCGACCGAAGCGAAGTCTGCCACCGGCTGCGCCGGCGCCAGCAGGCGGGGATCGCCCATTTTCAGGACGTCGCGGACGGCCATGGCTGCTCCAGTCGTTGCAGGTCTCCTGCTTCAAGCCAGCGCCACTGGCCCGGCGCCAGGTCGGACGGCAAATCGAAGCCACCGACCGCTTCGCGATGCAGCGCGTCGACATGGTTGCCGGCCGCCGCGACCATGCGCCGGACCTGATGGTACTTGCCCTCGGCCAGCACCAGCCGCAGCGTGCGCGCATCGAGCGCCTCGCACGCCAGCGCGGCAATCGGCGCCGGTTCGTCGTTGAGCTGCACGCCCGTGCGCAGCGCGTCCAGCATGGCCTCGGTCAGCGGTTCGGCACAGGTGGCCCGGTACACCTTGGCCACGCCCTTTTTCGGCGAAATCATGCGATGGATGAACTGCCCGTCGTCGGAAAACAGCAGCAGGCCGGTGGTGTCCTGGTCGAGCCGGCCGACGCACTGCACGCCGCGTTCGATCAGGGGCGCCGGCAGCAGGGCAAACACGCTGGGGTGATGCCTGGGATTGTGCGAGCACTCGTAGCCCGCCGGCTTGTGCAGCAGCACGTAGGCCTGTTCGCGGTAGCGCCAGGTCGCGCCGTCGACGGTGAATTCGAGCGCGGCCGGATCGACCTCGGCGTCGGGGTCGTCGCACACTTCGCCGTTGACCGCCACCTCGCCCTTGTTGATGCGCAACCGGCACGCCTTGCGGCTGCCGAAGCCCTGCGACTGCAGGACACGGTAGAGCTTCATCGCCGCCTCACACGGCGCACGCGCCGCTGGCTTCGTCGGTGACGAGCTGCTCCAGCAAATGCCGCACCTGCTGCATCACTTCGCCGAGCACGGCCTGGATCTCTTCCATCTGGATGCCGTCGGCCGACAGGCCGCGTCCCGCCGCATAATTCACCACCGCGCCCACTGCCGCATAGCAGAGCTCCAGCTCGCGCGCGAGATAGGCCTCGGGCATGCCGGTCATGCCGACCATGTCGGCGCCGTCGCGCTCGATGCGGTTGATCTCGGCGGCGGTTTCCAGGCGGGGGCCCTGCACCGCGGCGTAGACGCCCTTGTCGCGCAGACGGATGCCGGCGCGCGCGGCGGCCTGCAGCAGCGCCGCGCGCATCGACGCGCAATAGGGCACGGTGAAGTCGAGGTGGGTCACCGGCTTGTCGCCGTTGGCGGCAAAGAAGGTGCTGGCGCGGCTGTGGGTGTAGTCGATGATCTGGTCGGGGATGACCAGCGTGCCGGGCATCAGCTCGGGATGGATGCCGCCGACGGTGGCGACCGACACCACGCGGTCGACGCCGTGGTCCTTGAGCGCCCACAGGTTGGCGCGGTAGTTCACCTCGTGCGGCGGAATGGTGTGGCCGTAGCCGTGGCGCGCGAGGAAAATCACGTCCTGTCCGCAGATGCGGCCGAAGGTGAGCGCGCCCGAAGGTTCGCCGTAGGGGGTGCGCGCCACCTGGCGGTGGGTGATTTCCAGATTGGCGAGCTGGGTGAGCCCGGTGCCGCCGATGATTCCCAACATCTCAGATCGTCCTCATTCCTTGATCGCCTCGGGGCGCATGGCGTAGATCGCCGGCAGGTTGCGCCACAGGCCGTACACGTCCATGCCGCAGCCGAACACGAAGCGGTCCGGCACGACGAGGCCGACGAAGTCGGCGCGGATCGGCTTGGCCAGCCCGTTGGCCTTGTCGGTCAATACCGCCGACCACACCCGCGCCGCGCCCATGTCGAGCAGTTTGTCGCGGATCGCCGCCAGCGTCTCACCCTCGTCGAGGATGTCGTCGAGCACCAGCACCGTGCGGCCCGCCACGTCCTGGCCCGGCAGCACCCGCCATTCCATCTCGCCGCCGCGCGTTTTGTCGCGGTAGCGGGTCACGTGCAGGTAGTCGAATTCCAGCGGAAACGCGAGCCGCGGCAGCAGTTGCCCGGCGAACACCACCGCCCCGCCCATCACCGGCAGCACCAGCGGAAACGCCTGCCCCAGCGTGGCGCCGATTTCGCCGGCCAGGCGATCGAGCGCGGCCTGCACCGTGGCGGCGGGGGCGACGAGTTCAGCCTGGTCGAGCAATTGCTGGGCCTTGTGCGAGGCGGTCATGGGCGATCAGCGAAGCGGCAAAGCCCGCAGTCTACGGCCTCGCCGCCGATGTTTCCAGAGCGGGCGCGGGTCGAGTAAGCTCTCCGCCATGATCGCCCCCAAGGATTTCACGCTCGACGCCGCCGGCTGGCTCACCGGCGCGCAGCCGATCCCTTCGCCGAATTGCGATGCGCGGCCCGACGGCACGGCGATCGAACTCATCGTGCTGCACAACATTTCGCTGCCGCCCGGCGTGTTCGACGGCGACGCGGTGATCGAACTCTTCACCAACCGGCTCGACTGGGACGCGCACCCGTATTACCAGGGCATACGCGGCCTCACGGTTTCCGCGCATTTCTTCATCCGCCGCGACGGCACGCTGATCCAGTGCGTGCCGTGCACCCTGCGCGCCTGGCATGCCGGCGCATCGAACTGGGAGGGCCGCGAGCGCTGCAACGATTTTTCCATCGGCATCGAGCTCGAAGGCAGCGACGCGCTGCCTTTTACCGAGGCGCAGTACGCGACGCTACGACCGCTGCTGGATGCGCTGAAGCAGGCCTATCCGATCCGCGCCGTGGTCGGCCACAGCGACGTCGCCCCGGGACGCAAGACCGACCCCGGCCCCCACTTCGCGTGGCAGCGCCTCGATGAATCGGCTGCCTGACGGGCTGCGCCGGACCGGCGTCGTGCTCGCGGCCCTGCTCGCGCTGTCGGGCTGCGCCGGCACGCTGAACCTCGACACGCCGCGTCCGGTTTCGCATGCGCTGTCGAGCCAGCTCGAGACCCCGCTGAAGACCCAACTGGCACTGCGCATTCCGGCCGGCGCCTCGGGTTTCCACCTGCTGCACGAAGGCCACGCCGCGCTCGCCGCCCGGCTTGCGCTGGCCCAGCGCGCAACGCGCACGCTCGACGTGCAGACCTATCTCTTCCACAACGACACCAGCGGCAAGCTGGTGGCGGCCGCGCTGCTCGCCGCGGCCGAGCGCGGCGTGCGGGTGCGGCTGCTGATCGACGACATCGACAGCAGCGACAAGGAGCTGCGGCTCGCCACGCTGGACGCCCACCCCAACATCGAAGTGCGTCTGTTCAACCCCTTCCACACCCGCAGCGACAACCTGCTGGTCAAGTCCTGGCAGGCCTTGCGGGACCACGTCCGCCTCAACCGACGCATGCACAACAAGGCCTTCATCGCCGACAACCAGATCGCCATTGCCGGCGGACGCAACATCGGCGATGAATATTTCGAGGCGCACCCGGATTTCGCCTTCGTCGACCTCGACGTGCTGGCGGCGGGCGCCGTCGTCGCCGACCTGTCGCGGTCGTTCGATCAGTACTGGAACAGCGAGGCGGCGGTGCCGGCCTCGGCCCTGCCGGTGGCGCCGGGCGACGCGCGCCTGCTGCGTGCCACCCGCTTCCTTGCGGATTTTCGCGCGCGCCGTCTCGACAGCGAGTATGGGCGTGCGCTGACCGCAGCCGATCCCCTGCCCGGCCTGCTGGCCGGCAGGACGCGCTGGCTGCTGGCGCATGCGACGCTCATCGTCGATCCGCCGGAAAAGGTCATGGGGCCGGGCGTGGCGGCCTCGGAACTGCTGGCGGGGCAGCTCGCCGGGCTGTGGATCACGCCCGAACGGCGCGCGCTCATCGTCTCGCCCTATTTCGTGCCGGGCGCGATGGGCATGGCCTATTTCCGTTACTGGCGCCACCAGGGCGTGCAGGTCGACGTGCTGACCAACGCCTACGCCGCCAGCGACGTGCCGGTCGTGCACGCCGGCTACGCCAACTACCGCGTGCCGCTGCTCGAAGCGGGCGTCAATCTCCACGAGTTGAAGCCCGTCACCGAGCCGCGCGGCGGCCGCCTGCGCGACCTCGGCAGCGGCCCCTCGCGTGCCAGCCTGCACGCCAAGGCTTTTGTCTTCGACGACATTCACGTCTTCATCGGCAGCTTCAATTTCGACCCGCGTTCGGTCCATCTCAACACCGAAATGGGCCTCGTCATCCGCTCGCCCGAACTGGCGCGCCAGCTCACCGCGATCGCCGAGGACGCCATGCGCCCCGAACGCAGCTACCGACCCCGGCTCGTCGACGAAACGGGCGATGGCCAGACAGCCCGGCAACTGCGCTGGTACGACGTGCATCAGGGTGCCGAGCGCGTTCTTGAGGTCGAGCCCGAAACCACCCTGATCCAGCGCGGCCTGCTGCGCGTGCTGCAGGCGCTGCCGATCGAGCAGCACCTGTAGCGCGGTAGAATCTCCCGCACCCCGTTCGACAGGACTCCCATGCGCCTCGGCACCCCGCTCTCTCCCTCCGCCACCCGCGTCATGCTTCTGGGCGCCGGCGAACTCGGCAAGGAAGTCATCCTCGCGCTGCAGCGCCTCGGCGTCGAAGTCATCGCGGTCGACCGCTATCCGAACGCGCCCGGCCACGCGGTCGCGCATCGCGCCCACGTCATCGACATGAGCGACGGCCGCGCCCTGCGCGCGCTGATCGAGCAGGAGCGCCCCCACCTGGTGGTGCCGGAGATCGAGGCGATCGCCACCGAGACGCTGCTCGAAATCGAGGCCGCGAAGCTGGCGGAAGTCATCCCCACCGCGCGCGCCGCCAACCTCACCATGAACCGCGAGGGCATCCGCCGGCTGGCCGCCGAAACGCTGGGGCTGCAGACCTCGCCCTACCGCTTTGCCGACAGCCTCACCGAGATGACCGCCGCCGCCAACGCACTCGGCTATCCGGTGATCGTCAAGCCGGTGATGTCCTCGTCCGGCAAGGGCCAGTCGCGCGTCGACGATGCCAGCGGGCTCGGTGCCGCATGGGACTATGCCTCCGCCGGCGGGCGCGTCCACAAGGGCCGCGTCATCGTCGAGGGCGTGATCGATTTCGACTACGAGATCACGCTCCTGACCGTGCGCGCGGTAGGCAGCACGGGCCAGGTCGAGACCCATTTCTGCGAACCCATCGGCCACGTGCAGGTGAAGGGCGACTACGTCGAATCCTGGCAACCGCAGCCGATGCCGGCCGCCGCGCGGGCGCGCGCGCAGGCAATCGCCGCCGCCGTCACCGGCAACCTCGGCGGCCGCGGCATTTTCGGCGTCGAGCTCTTCGTCAGGGGCGACGACGTGTGGTTCTCCGAGGTCAGCCCGCGTCCGCACGACACCGGCATGGTCACCCTGGCGACGCAGCGGCTGAACGAGTTCGAACTGCACGCGCGCGCCATCCTCGGCCTGCCGGTCGACGTCGCGCTGCGCGAGCCCGGCGCGTCGGCGGTGATCTACGGCGGCATGGACGCCGCCGGCATCGCCTTCGACGGCGTCGAGACCGCGCTCGCCGCGCCCGGCGTCGACCTGCGCCTGTTCGGCAAGCCCGAAGCCTACGTGTGCCGGCGCATGGGGGTGGCGCTCGCCGTCGCACCCGACGTCGACACCGCGCGCGAACGCGCCAAGGCGGCCGCGGCCCAAATCCGTCCGGTGAAGCCTTGAACATGCAGACGCATTACGAACGCCTCGGCGGCGGCGAAGTCATCCGCAGGCTGGTCGACCGCTTCTACGACCTGATGGACGAAGACCCAGACTACTACGGCATCCGCAAGCTGCATCCGGCCGACCTCACCGAATCGCGCAACAAGCTCGCCTGGTTCCTCTCCGGCTGGACCGGCGGGCCGCCGGATTACACCGACCGCTTCGGCCATCCCTTCCTGCGCCGCCGCCACATGCCGTTTGCCGTAGGGGTTGCCGAACGCGACCAGTGGATGAGCTGCATGATCCGCGCCATGCAGGACGTCGGCGTCGACCCCGCGCTGCAGCAGGAACTCACGGCGGCCTTCTTCAAGACCGCGGATTTCATGCGCAACCAGCCGGAGTGATCATGAGGCGGCTTCTGCTGTGGAGCGTGCCGATCGTCGTGCTGGCGGGACTCACCGTGCTGCCCTGGCTGTTGCTGGACCGCGCGCCGGCGATCGAACCGCCGGCCGAATTCCGCCGCACCGACCTGGCCTGGGTCAAGTCGCTGTTCCAGAAGCACGACCCCCGCCGCCAGCCGCCCGACATCGTGCAAAGCATCCTGCTCGACGAAGCCGAGCTCAACCGCCTGCTCAACTACGCCGTCGAACTGCGCCGGGTCAGCGGCATTTCGGCCGAGCTCACCCCCGGCCTCGCCACCCTCACCGCAACGCTGCAGGTGCCCGCCAATCCCTATGGCGACTATCTCAACATCACGGCCGAAGTCGCCGAAGTGCCGGGCGGCGTGCGCATCCAGCACCTGCGGCTGGGCAGCCTGCCCTTGCCCGGCTTCCTGGCGGACTGGTCTGCCCGCCAGGCCCACCGCTGGCTGCGGCGCGACGAAACCTATGCCACGCTGGCCGATGCCTTCGCGCAGGTGAGCTTCGACGAAAACCAGGCCACGCTCGACTACCGCTGGCGGCCCCAACTGCTGGCGCAGGTGGAACGCAAGAGCGCCGACCTGCTGATCGACCCGGACGACCAGATGCGCATGCTGGCCTACGCCGAGCGGCTCGACGCCCTGCTGAAGCCGCACGACCACGGCAGCCGCGTCCCGCTGACCCGGGTCCTGCCGCCGCTGTTCGCCCATGCGCGCGAACAGGGCGGCGATGCGGCCGCCGAGAATCGCGCCGCCCTGACCGCGCTCGGCGCCTATCTCTCGGGCATCAGCCTCCGCAAGCTGCTGGAGAGCGACAGCCGCTCGACCCGCCGCGCGCCGCGGGTGCTGCTCACGCTGTACGGCCGGCGCGACTTCGCCGAACACTACGTGATCTCCGCGGCCCTCGCCGTCAACGGCGGCAGCCGGCTCGCCAACGCCATCGGCCTCATCAAGGAAGAGGAAGACACGACCCGGGGCTCGGGCTTCAGCTTCACCGACCTTGCCGCCAACCGCGCCGGCGTGAGGCTCGCCGGCGACGCCGCCGGCGCGTCGGCGGGCCGCGTGCAGCAGCGCCTCGCCGCCGCCCGCAGCGACAGCGACCTGATGCCGGATTTCCACGATCTGCCGGAATTTCTCTCGCAAGCCGAGTTCGATCGCCGCTTCGGACCGATCGGCGGACCGCGCTATCAGCAAATCATCGACACCATCGACGCCCGCCTGGCCGCCCATCCCCTGCACAATAATTAGTCAGGAAAACCTGCTAGAATGCCGGGTTTTCCCGAATCCTGGCACCCATCATGTCCCGCAAGCTCCGCAACATCGCCATCATCGCGCACGTCGACCATGGCAAGACCACGCTGGTCGACCAGCTTCTCAGGCAGTCCGGCACCTTCCGCGACAACGAAGCCGTCGACGAACGGGTGATGGACTCCGGCGACATCGAAAAGGAACGCGGCATCACCATCCTGGCGAAGAACACCGCCATCACCTACGGCGACTACCACATCAACATCGTCGACACCCCGGGCCACGCCGACTTCGGCGGCGAGGTCGAGCGCGTGCTCGGCATGGTCGACGGCGTGGTACTGCTGGTCGACGCGGTCGAAGGCCCGATGCCGCAGACGCGCTTCGTCACCAAGAAAGCGCTGGCGCTGGGCCTGCGTCCCATCGTCGTCATCAACAAGGTCGACCGTCCCGGTTCGCGTCCCGACTGGGTCGTCGACCAGACCTTCGACCTGTTCGATAAACTGGGTGCCACCGACGACCAGCTCGACTTCCCCATCATCTACGCGTCGGGCCTCAATGGCTGGGCGTGCATGGATCTCAAGGACGCCCCTTCGCACGGCGGCAGCGCCGCCGACATGGTGCCGCTGTTCGACACCGTGCTGAAGCATGTCCCCACCCCGCCCGGTTCGCCCGACGCGCCCTTGCAGTTGCAGCTTGCCGCGCTGGATTATTCGACCTACACCGGCCGCCTCGGTATCGGCCGCGTGCTCAACGGCCGCATCAAGCCCGGCATGAACGTCGCGGTCATGAACCATGAAGAGCAGGTCGCCACCGGCCGCATCAACCAGGTGCTCGGCTTCCGCGGCCTCGAGCGCATCCAGGTCGACGCGGCCGAAGCCGGCGACATCATCATCATTTCCGGCCTCGACGACATCGGCATCGGCGTCACCATCTGCGACAAGGACAACCCGGTCGGCCTGCCGATGCTGTCGGTCGACGAGCCGACGCTGACCATGGACTTCATGGTCAACACCTCGCCGCTCGCCGGCACCGAAGGCAAGTTCGTCACCAGCCGCCAGATCCGCGACCGCCTCAACAAGGAACTGCTGACCAACGTCGCACTGCGCGTCGAAGATACCGGCGACGCCGACATCTTCCGCGTCTCGGGCCGCGGCGAACTGCATCTCACCATCCTGCTGGAAAACATGCGCCGCGAAGGCTTCGAAATGGCCGTCGCCAAGCCGCGCGTGGTGTACAAGGAGATCAACGGCGAGAAATGCGAGCCGTACGAGAACCTGACCATCGACCTCGAAGACGAACACCAGGGCGGCGTGATGGAAGAGATCGGCCGCCGTCGCGGCGAACTCACCAACATGGAATCCGACGGCCACGGCCGCACCCGCCTCGAGTACCACATTCCCGCGCGCGGCCTGATCGGCTTCCAGTCCGACTTCATGACCATGACGCGCGGCACCGGCCTGATGAGCCACGTGTTCGACGACTACGGTCCGGTGAAAGCCGACCTGCCCGGCCGCCACAACGGCGTGCTGGTGAGCCAGGACAACGGCGAGGCCGTGGCCTACGCGCTGTGGAAACTGGAAGACCGCGGCCGCATGTTCGTCTCGCCCGGCGACAAGCTGTACGAAGGCATGGTCATCGGCATCCACAGCCGCGACAACGACCTGGTCGTCAATCCGATCAAGGGCAAGCAGCTCACCAACGTGCGCGCCTCCGGCACCGACGAAGCGGTGCGCCTGACCACCCCGATCAAGCTCACGCTGGAATCCGCGGTCGAGTTCATCGACGACGACGAGCTGGTCGAAATCACGCCGAAGTCGATCCGCATCCGCAAGCGTCACCTGCAGGAGCACGAGCGCAAGCGCGCCAACCGCGCGGCGGCGTAACCTACGCTGTATTTACGACAAGGGCCGCGATTGCGGCCCTTGTCGTTTGTAGGTGATGCTTCCCAAAGCTCAGGTTCACGTGCACGGCTGACGGCACACATTATCCATATGATTGCAAAAATGACATTAATAGACTAGGGTGTCATCTCAATAAACATCAACCATAAAATCATGTATTCAGTAAAAATGTCAGAAGGCGGCCGGGTTGTCGTTCCGATGGAAGTCAGAAAGGCCCTGCACCTGACCGAGGGCGAAACCCTGTTGGGCGAGTTGCGGAATGGCGAATTCGTGTTGACAACACGCAGGCAACGCTTGCGCAAGGCCCAAGCCCTGATCGCTCAGTACTGCCCACAAGAAAAAGGGGTATCCGTTGTGGATGAACTGATAGCAGAACGTCGCGCCGAGGCCGAACGCGAATGAGTCCCTGGGTACTGGACAGCTCCGCCCTGCTCGCCTGGCTGTGGCGCGAACCGGGCTGGGAACGTGTGGACGAAATACTGGGCAAGGCGGAATGCTGGCTGTGCAGCGTGAACCAGGCTGAAATTTTCAGCAAGGTGCTGGATAAGGGCTTGCCGCCAAGCGAACTCGAAGGATTTTCCAGCAGCCTGGATATCCCGGTTGCATCGTTTGACCCCGGACTCGCGCTCGCCACTGGCGCATTGCGCCCCGGCACGCGCGCCCTGGGTCTTTCGCTTGGCGACCGCGCCTGTCTCGCGCTCGCACAACAACTCGGTGCGACCGCACTCACCGCTGACCGGGCCTGGACCCAACTCGATCTCGGCATTGCTGTTGAATGTATCCGGGAATAATGGAATACGCCCCGACTCACATCGGAAAACATGCATCAATGAAGTCGTGCGCGTGATTGAAATCACATCCTCCGCGCAGCCATGTCCGTATTCACGACAAGGGCCGCAATTGCGGCCCTTGTCGTTCAAGAATGCGATCAGCGCATTTGTCTGCGCCGCCTGGCCGCCCAGCCCACCAACCCCAACCCGGCCAGCATCATGGCGTAGGCTTCGGGTTCGGGCACAGCCACGATCTGGCCGCTGACCACGTAAACAATCTCGGCCCCGGAAGCGAAGGCCAACCCAGGACACACCGCAGCCTGACTGCAATGCGAGAAGACCGGGGTAGTCGTATCCAAGGGCAGCACACCGCTCGCCGTATAAGGTGCTACCAAGAGCTGCGGGAACAATTGCAAAATTGTCTCGCCGAAATCCGTGGTTACGGCACCATCATGAAATGTCGACGGATAATATCCAGATGACGGATTGAAGGCCCCGCTGAAAACCTGCGAGGGCCACAGAGCACTTCCGCTATTGGTAATAGCTGCATTCGAGATGGTCGATGTGCTTTCATCATAATCGAACGAACCCGTCAGGGTCTGGCCGTCACTCAGCAAAACGCCATCAAGCACCCAGTGCACATCGACGGCGCGTGCCATCGTTGAGAACGAAAACAACAAGGTCAGAGCGACCAATCTGGACAGGGTGATTTTGAGCAAGCGTTTCATTTCTTTGTCTCCCGATATTTGTCCATTACGAAGTCACCTGTTACGCATTACCCCGCTGCCGTTACCCATACCTCCAGCCCACCAACCCCAACCCGGCCAGCATCATGGCGTAGGCTTCGGGTTCGGGAACGGGAGAGCCGATATCGCCATCATGGAGTGCCCACGCGTACCCGAGCCATCTTCTTGAATTGATATTGCATCGCCACCTCCTGAATTTGTTTGATCATGAATCCCCTGCCAAGCCTATGGCATGGCCTTGGCATCCCGAGCAAGTTACACACCAACCTGAAAATTCAACGGTTTTTCATGTGGTTATCGAGCCAGAGAGAGAGAGAGACGAAAAATGTAAAATTTTCCGACAAAATCCGGGTTCGCAATTCGCCCCTTGACAGCCCCACATCGCGACAATAATCTGTGTATATGTGAAACTGTGGAACACATATCATGAAAAACATCACCCTCTCCGTTGACGACGAAACCTACCGCCAGGCACGTATTCAAGCGGCGCAGCAGGGCACGACGGTGAGCGCGCTGGTGCGCGATTATCTGAATGCCTTGTCCCGGCGCGGTGCGATGGAGCCCGACAGAACCAGCGCGCTGTTCGAGACGCTCGACCGGGCCGGGTCGTACCAGGCAACCAGCCGCATGAGCCGGGAGGAGGCCCATGCGCGCGGACGCGTTCGTTGACACCAACATCCTGCTCTACGCAATTTCCACCGCCCCGGAAGAAGCTGCCAAGAAACAGCGTGCACGCGAGATTCTGGCGCAGCCTGACTGGGGGCTGTCGATCCAGGTGTTGCAGGAGTTCTATGTGAACGCCACCCGCCCGCCGCAACCCGCGATGCGACACGAAGACGCGGAAGCTGCGATTCGACAACTGCTGCTGCATCCCACGGTCGATACCCATGCGGCATTATTGCTGGATGCCTTGCGGCTGAAAGCGCGCTATCAGTTGTCGTATTGGGACGCCGCCATCGTCGGGGCCGCCCGGCAGCTCGGCGCTTCGACGCTGTACTCTGAAGACTTGCAGGACGGGCAGGAATTCGAAGGCGTCAAGATCGTCAATCCCTTCTTGTCGGCCTGAGCGATCGCCATTTCCTGCTGTAGAAAAATCCCCGCACACAGGCTGCGGGTAAAATCGCCCCATGCGCCCATTCGAAATCGGCTTGCTTCTTGGCCTCGCCCTCCTGGCCGTCCTTCTGCTCATCCTGCTACTGCGCCTTAACGCATTGCGCCGTGAACAGTTCGGCCTGCCAGCCCTGCTCGCGCAGGATATGGAAACCCGCCACCGCGCCGTGCTGACCGATCTCCACGCCGGCCTCACCCAGCAGTCCGACCGCATGCAGGCCCAGCTTGCTGCGCTGCAGGTCGCGCAAACCGAGCGCCTGGCCGACACACGCACAAGCGTCACCGAGCACCTCGGCCTGTTTCAGACTGCGATGCTGGAGAAGCTGATCGAGCAGGGGCGCGCCGAGCAAAGCCTGCTGCAGGACACGCTGAAGAGCATGAGCGCCCAGTTCGGCGAGCGCGTGCAGCAACTGTCGCAAACCGTCGACGGCCGGCTCAACGAAATCTCCGGCAAGGTGGCCGAGCGCCTCGACGAAGGTTTCAAGAAAACCAACGAGACCTTTACTTCGGTGATGACGCGGCTGGCGGTGATCGACGAAGCCCAGAAGAAAATCGAAGGTCTGGCGTCGAACGTCGTGTCGCTGCAGGAAATATTGGGCGACAAGCGCTCGCGCGGCGCCTTCGGCGAGGTCCAGCTCGAAGCGCTGGTGCGCAACAGCCTGCCGCCCGACGCCTACGCCTTTCAACACACGCTGAAAAGCGGTGCGCGCGCCGACTGCGTGCTGATCCTGCCCGAACCGACCGGCACGGTGTGCGTCGACGCCAAGTTCCCGCTGGAAAACTACAGCCGCATGTTCGACGACAGCCTGCCGCCCGCCGAGCGCGACGCCGCGCGGCGGCTGTTCAAAATGGATGTGAAGAAGCACGTCGACGACATCGCTGCCAAGTACATCGTCGCCGGCGAGACCTCCGACGGCGCGGTGCTGTTCCTGCCCGCCGAGGCGGTGTTCGCCGAGATCCACGCCTACCATCCGGACCTGGTCGAGCACGCGCAGAAGAAGCGCGTCTGGCTCACCTCGCCGACCACGCTGATGGCGGTGCTCAACACCGCGCGTGCGGTGATACGCGACTCCGAGACGCGGCGCATGGCGCACGTCATCAAGGACGAGCTCGGCAAGCTGGCGAAGGACTTCGCGCGCTTCGACGAACGCATGAAGAAGCTCGCCAGCCACATCGAGCAGGCCAACAAGGACGTCAGCGACGTGCGCATCTCGAGCGACAAGATCGCCAAGCGCTTCCAGCAGATCGAGCGCGTCGAGCTCGACCACCCCGACGCGGCGACCGCGCGCCTGCTCGACGCCGACGAATGAGCTGGCTCCGCCGCTGGCGGCGCGAACGCGCCCTGCGCCGCCACCTGCTCCCTGAAGACGCCTTCCGCCGGACGGTCGACGCGCTGCCCATCCTCGGCGGGCTCAGCGCCGAAGAACTGCAACGCCTGCGCGAACGCGCGAGCCTGCTGATCGCCGGCAAGGCCTTTTCCGCCGCCGGCGGTGCCGAGGTCGACCCAAACCTCCAACTCGCCATTGCGCTGCAAGCCTCGCTGCTCACGCTCGAACTCGACGAAACCAGCTACGACGGCTGGAGCGAGATCATCCTCTACCCCGAGGAATTCCTGCGCGACCGCGAGGAAGTCGACGAAGCCGGCGTGGTGCACCACAGCCGCGACATCCTCGCCGGCGAATCCTGGCACGGCGGCCCGCTGGTGCTCTCGCTCGCCGACGTCGGGATGAGCGGGCAATGCGACGGCTTCAACGTCGTGCTGCACGAATTCGCCCACAAGCTCGACATGCTGAACGGCGACGCCAACGGTTTTCCGCCGCTGCACCGCGGCATGGACGCCGCCGCCTGGGCGCGCGACTTCGGCGCCGCCTACGAAGATCTGTGCGCGCGCGTCGACGCCGGCGAGGACACGCCGATCGACCCCTACGCGACCTACGATCCCGGCGAATTCTTCGCCGTATTGACCGAAGCCTTTTTCGAAACGCCGCAGGTGGTGCATGCGGAATACCCCGCCATCTACGCGCAGTTGCGGCAGTTCTACCGCCAGCATCCGCTCGCCCGCCTGGAGGCCGTCAATGCCTGAGTGCCGAATCGCAGCCCGCATCGGCGACATCGCGCCCTTCCACGTCATGGACATCCTCGCGCGCGCGCAGGCGATGGAAGCCGCCGGGCGCGACATCGTGCATCTCGAAATCGGCGAGCCCGATTTCGCCACGCCCGCGCCCATCGTCGAAGCCGGCGTCGCCGCGCTGCGCGCCGGCCACACGCATTACACCGGCGCGCTCGGCCTGCCGGCGCTGCGCGAGGCGATTGCCGGCTTCCACGCATCGCGCTGGCAGGTCAGCGTGGATCCTGCGCGCATCGTCGTCACGCCCGGCGCCTCCGGCGCGCTGCTGCTCGCGCTGGGGCTGCTCGCCGGGCCCGGTGACGAGGTGCTGATGGCCGACCCCGGCTATCCCTGCAACCGCCACTTCGCCCGTTTTTGCGAGGCGCGCGCGCTGAACGTGCCGGTCGATGCCGCCAGCGGCTTCCAGCTCACGCTCGACCTGATCGAACGCCACGCCACGCCGGCGACCCGTGCCGTGCTCATCGCCAGCCCGTCCAACCCCACCGGCACGGCGATTGCAGCAGACGAACTCGAACGCATCCACGCCTGGTGTTCGGCGCGCGGCGTCGCGCTCATCGTCGACGAGATCTACCTCGCCCTGACCTACGACGGCGGCGAGCACAGCGCCGCGCGCTGGGACGACGTGTTCGTGATCAACAGCTTCTCGAAATATTTCCTCATGACCGGCTGGCGCCTCGGCTGGCTGGTCGCGCCCGAGTGGGCGCTGCCGGGACTGGAACGGCTGGCGCAGAACCTGTTTCTCGCCGCACCGACGCCGGCGCAACATGCCGCGCTGGCAGCGTTCTCGCCTGCGTGCCTCGCCATGCTCGAAGCGCACAAGGCCGAACTGCGCGCCCGCCGCGATTTCCTGCTGCCCGCGTTGCGCGCGCGCGGGTTCGCGATTCCCGTCACGCCCCAGGGCGCCTTCTATCTGTATGCCGATTGCAGCCGCCACAGCGACGACAGCCACGCCTTCAGTGCCCGGCTGCTCGACGCGGCCGGCATTGCCGTCACCCCCGGCATCGATTTCGGCAGCCACCGCGCCGCGCAGCACCTGCGTGTCGCCTATACCCAGCCGCTGCCGCGGCTCGCCGAAGCCCTGGACCGCCTCGACCGCTTGCTGCAGGCGTAAAAAAACCGGCCCGAAGGCCGGTTTTTCGCAGCTGGACCCCGGAATTACTGGGCAGCGGGAGCCGGAGCAGCAGCGTCGGCAGGAGCAGCAGCGTCAGCCGGAGCAGCTTCCATCGGAGCAGCTTCAGCGGGAGCAGCTTCAGCAGCGGGGGCTTCGGCAGCGGGGGCTTCGGCAGCGGGGGCTTCAGCGGGAGCAGCAGCTTCTTCTTTTTGGCCGCAAGCGGTCATGGAAGCAGCCAGCAGAGCAGCCAGGAGAACGGAGTATTTCATTTGAGATTTCCCTTAAATTACGATTAATAACCCACACCAGAGATCGGTCCGGGACTTGTGATCCAGCCGACGCGCGGATTCTAGCAAAACGCCAAAAGAAAACCACAATCTGGTGAATTTCTTATTTTTATCGCCCGCGGCGTTGCTTGCCTGCAACACCTGCCACGACCGCTTCGACGGAATTCGTATCCGACAAACATTCCGTCGAGCTCAGCGCGTTTGCAAAGCCGCGCGAACGAAGCGGGCGAGATTGTCCGGAAGCGTCCCGCTGTCGAGCGCGCGCTGGTAGGCCGCGCGCGCTTCCTGTGCGCTGCCCTGTGCGGCGAGCGCCATGCCCAGCCCCACCCACCAGCGGGCTTCGCCGGGACGCAGGGCAAGCGCCTCGCGGTAATGCCGGGCGGCGTCGGGGTGGCGCTCGAGCTGCACCAGCACGGCGGCCAGCGTGGCGTGGTAGTCGGCGTCGACCCCGCGGCCAGTCAGTCCCTCCTGGAGCGTGGCGGCAGCCGACGCATAGTCGCCGCGCGCCGCCAGGAGCTGCGCCAGGCTGAACGCAAACCACGCATGCTCCGGCGACGCCCGGCGGCCCGCGCGCAGCACGGTCTCGGCGTCGGTCAGGCGGCCCGCCTCGCCCAGCACGGCCACCAGGGTCTGGCGTGCGCCCACGTGGCCCGGATGCAGGGCCAGGGCTTCCTCGAGCAGCGGCCGCGCCTGCAGGCCGCGATCCTTCTGCAGCAACGCGACCGCCTTGCGGTAGTGCACCTCCGCGACCTCTTCGGCCGAGGGGAGCACGTCGCGTTTCTGGATCCGTGGCGGTGCCGGGGTCGGTGCAGGCTGCACCGGCTCGACGACCGCGCCGACGGCCGCCGTGGGCGCAGCGGGCGCAGACCGGACCGCCGCCAGGGGCGCCGGGTCGACCGGCAACGCCGGCGCTGCGACCGTTTCAGACGGGGCAGCCGCGTCCGGCACGGCGGCAGGCGCCGCTGTTTCCACGGGCGCAACCGGAGTCGCCTCGGGGGTTGCCATCGCGGCGGGCTCAGTCGGCAGCGCGGACGGCGTGCCTGACTGCACCGCCGGGCGGGCGACCCACCACGCGGCGGCGGCAGCGAGCAGCACGCCGACGCCGGCCAGCCACCACACGGGTCGGCGGCGTGCCGGCGCCGCGACGGGGTGCAGCGCCACTTGCGGCTGCGCCGGCGTGCCGCGCGTATCGAGCGCACGCAGCGTCTGGTTGATGACGCTCATGCGGCCAGCCCCGCGATGCGGCCGGGCCCGTGCGCGGCCAGGCCGAAGTGCCACGCCGCCATGCCGGCAGCGCCGGCGAGCACGGCCACGAGCAGCAGCAGCCAGAGCCGGCCGCGGCGCGGCGCCTGCGCCGCCAGTGTGTCGCGCGCCGCCGCCCGCATCTCGCGCCGTCCCGCGCTGGCGAGGCCCTTGCCGTAGGCCAGCAGGAGCGCCTTGTGGGCGAGGATGTTGGCCACCCGCGGCACGCCGCCGCTGGCGGCATGCAGCACGCCGAGCGCGCCTGCGCTGAACGGCAGGCCCCGGCGGGCGTCGCAGCCCGCACGCTGCAGGCGGTGCGCAATATAGGCGTCGAGCTCGGCCCGCGTGAGCGGGCGCAGGTTGTCGTGAAAGCTGATGCGGGTCTTGAACTGCGGAATGGCGTCCAGCTGGGCGTCGAGCTCGGGCTGGCCGAGCAGCACGATGGCCAGCAGCTTGCGCTTCTCGGTTTCCAGGTTGGACAGCAGGCGCACGGTTTCCAGGCTGTCGCGCGACATCGCCTGCGCCTCGTCGATGATCAGCACCGCCCGGATGCCGCAGCGCGCCAGTTCGATCAGGCGCGTCTGGATCGCCTTGTGCACTCGGTGGGCACTTTCGTTCGCAGGCAGTTCGAGACCGAGTTCGTCGGCGACAGCGAGCAGGATGCCGGCCGGCTCGATTGCCGGATTGGGCAGGTAGAGCGCGTGACAATCCAGCGGCAGCGACGCCAGCAGGGTGCGGCACAGCAGGGTCTTGCCGGTGCCCACCGCGCCGACGATGCGGATGAAGCCTTCGCCGTTCTGCAGCGCGTACAGCAGGGTGTTGAGCGCTTCCTGGTGCGGCGGCGAGGCGAAGAAGTAATCGGTGTCGGGCGTAAGGCCGAACGGCGCTTCGGCGAGACCGAAATGCGCCAGATAGGACAGCGGCGCGGCAGGCGCCTGCGCGGCCGCCGGGTTCGCCCCGGGCGCAGGCGGGCTGCTGCGTGCGGGAGCCGATCGGGCGAACGCGACGACGGTCATGGCGCCAGCGGCTGCGGCGCCGGCTGCGCGTAGCGCTCGATGCGGGCGCGGGCGGCCTCGGCGTCGGCCTGCCAGTCGTCAAAGCTGTTGATGACCGTGGGCTTGATCAGGATCACCAGCTCGCTCTTCACCGACTCGCGGTTGCTGTTGCCGAAGAAATAGCCCAGCAGCGGCACCTGGCCCAAGCCCGGCACGCGATTGCGGCTGCCGTCGTAGGACTGCGTCATCATGCCGCCGATGGCGACGATGCGGCCGTCCTCGACCTGCACGATGCTGTCGGTTTCCGACACCGCGCTGGACGCCAGCGGCAGCGTCAGGCTGCCGGCGGCGCCGGCGTCGATGTTCTTCACCTTCTCGGTCACCACGCTCACCGAGGGACGCACGTGGAGCGTGATGCGGCCGCGCTCGTCGATCTGCGGCGTGACGTCGAGCGCGATGCCGGAGAAGAAGGGCTGCAGCGTCACGCTCGGCGTGGTGGTGGTGCCGGCGCCGCCGGTGTTGCTGGTGGTCGACACGTTGGTGACGAAGAAGTCATCGGTACCGACCTTGAGCACGGCCTTCTGGTTGTTGAGCGCGGCGATGCGCGGGCTCGACAGCACGTGCACCGAGCCCTGGGTCTCGAGGAAGTTGATCAGCGCGGCGAAGTTGCTGGTCTGAAAGGCCAGGCCGAACAGGCCGCTGCTGGTGCCGGGCGTCGCCGGCAGGCCGCTGCCCAGCACCGCGCCCAGCGAGCCGGTCGGGGTGCGCGTCGGCAGGTCGAAATTGGCGGCGTTGGCGCCGGCCGAAAAGCGGTGCAGGCCGTCGCGCAGCGCCGCCCAGTTGATGCCGGTCTGGAAGCCGTCGCTCAGGCGCACCTCGAGGATTTTCGCCTCCAGCATGACCTGGCGCTCGACCGCGTTCGCGGTCGCCTTGAGGAAGCGCTCGACGTCGCGCATCGCGCGCGGCGCGGCGCGCACGATGACCACGCCCGACTGCGGGCTGAGGATCACCCGCCCGCCCTCGCCGGCGAGCGCTTCGAGCGCGACCTTGAGTTCGCCCCAGAAATCCGAATTGAGCGAGGTGCTGATCTTGCTGGTTTCCAGCGACTGCTGGGTGCTGCCGCCGCCGCTGCCCCCGGCGGTGCCGGTGCCCGCCGAGGCGGCGCTGACGGAACCCGAGATCACCCGCGTGTCGGACGCGCCGGAGCGGGTGCCCGCAAGGTAGTTGACCTGGAAGATGCGCGTCTGCGGGGTGAGCGGATGCACGACGACGCGGCGCCCTTCGATGGCGTACTCGTAACCGTAGAGCTCGCGGATCGCCGACAGGGCTTCGGGCACGGTGATGTTCTTGAGGTTGGCCGAAATCGTGCCGGTCACCTCGGGATGCACCAGCATGCTGTAGCGGGTGCCGGAGACGATGGCCATGAACACGTCCTGCGCCGGCGCGCCGCTCACCACCAGGTCGAAGCGCGGTTCGACCGGTTCGGCCGCGCCCTTGGGCAGCTCGATCTTCAGCGGCGGCAGGAGTTCGGCGCGCGCCTGCGCCTCGCTCACCGCGGGCATGGCCGGCTGCGGCTGCGCCGCCTGGGCGATTTCCTGCTGGATCGCAGTCTGCGTCGCATCCGGCGTCGGCATGCCGGCGCAGCCGGCCAGCGCCAGCGGTCCTGCAAGCATCCATGTGAAGTGCTTCGTCATCCGCGTTGTCTCCTGCTATTTGCCGCGCGGTCGCTTGTCGACCTGCGGATAGAGTTTGTGCACCGTCGTCTCGCCGTCGCGGCGCAACACCACCTCGCTTTCGGTGATGCGCACGACGCGGGCCCCTTCATAACGGCCACCGACGGCGATTTCCTGACCGCCGATGATGGCGACGCGCCGCGGGCCGACCTGCTTGATCGCGGTCAGCGGGATGCCCTGCCCTGCCGCCGCGCCGTCGGCAGACAGCGCGGGCGGCGCGGTGGGGTCCTGCAGCGCCGCCGCAGCGAGCGGCAGCATCAGGCCCAGCGCCAGCAGGACAGTGTTCAGACGCGCAGCCATGCTTCCTCCAGGCTCAGCGTGTGCACCGTCAGCGTCAGCGCGAGGTCCGGGCGATTGGCGGCGTCGAGCTTCGCCTCGCTCCAGTCGAGGCGCCACGGCAGCGCTTCGAGCCGCTCCAGGTAGGCCACCAGTTCCTCGTAGCGTCCGCTCACGGTGATCTCGACACCGTGCCGGTAATAGCCGGGCGGCGCATCGGGCGCGTCGCTCAGGCCGACCGGCTTCGGCGGCAGGCTGCGGAAGTCGACGATGCGCAGGCTGCCCTGGCCGCGCACCATTTCCTTCAGCACCTGGTGCATGCGCTCGGGCGGCACCAGGGTGCGTTCGCGTGCCTCGACGGCGGCGTCGAGTTCGGCCAGCCGCGCGTCCAGCGCCGCCATCTGCTCGCGCAGCGTCTGGTCGGGATTGGACGCCGCCGCCTGCGGGCCCTGCTGCCGCTCGATCTCCGCCAGCCCGTCGTCGGCCGCCAGCATGCGGTCGCGCGCCTGCTGCGCGCGCTGGTTCGACGGATCGATCAGCGCCAGTTGCACGATGGCGAGCAGGCCGAACAAGGCCGCGGCGAACACGAACAGGCGTTCGCGCAGACTCATCGCGCCGATGCGCTCGCCGACCTGTTTCAGGGCTTCAAGCGCCATCGCCGGCCTCTGGCTTCGCGGTCTTGCCCGCGGTCAGTTCGAAATCGATCCGCGCAGCCGGCGGCGCGGCCGTCGCCGCGCCCTCGGGTACCGGTTGCGTCTGCGGCTGGGTCGCGCGCAGGCCCGAAAAGCGCAGGCCGGCAAAGGCCGGCTGCCGGCCGAGCTGGTCGAGATAGGCGGTGACGAGTGCGGGCTGCAGTGCCGACCCCTTCAGAACCACCGTATCGGGCGCCAGCAGGAATGCATTCAGCCAGACCCCCTCGACATGGCTGTGCGAGAGCGCGCGCAGGCGCGGCGCGAAGCCGGCCGGCGCCGCGTCGAGCGACGCGCCGATCGACGCCAGCAGCGCCTCGCGCTGCGCGATCTGCGTCCGCAGCGCCTCGACACGTTCGGTGAGCAGCACGCTGGCGGGACGGCTTGCCTCGGCCTGTCGCGCCTCGAGCGCCTGCTGCGCCTCGGCGAGCTGCGCCTCCCGCACGTCAGCTTGCAACGCCAGATCGCGCGCGCGCTTGTCCGCGACGACCGACCACGCCAGCGCGCCCGCCAGCGCCACGCCGGCGACGATCGCCATGCCGCGCAGGCCAAACGCATGGCGCTGGTGCAGCAACTGCGGATTGGCGAGGTTGATCTGCTGGCTCACGGCTGCGTGTTCTCGATTCTGAGCGCCGCGCCGATGGCGTGGAAGCACGCTGCCGGCAGCGCGCCGGCTTCCGGCACGGCCGAGAGGTCGAGCACCCTGGCGAGATCCAGCGTTTCGACCGGCAGCGCGAGGCTGCCGGCGAGACCGTCGCGCAGCCGGTCGATCTGTTCCATCGGCACCAGCAAGAGGCGATCGACCGGCAGCCCGCCGAACTGGCGGTCGAAGTGGTCGAGGCTGCGCTGGATCTCCAGCGTCAGGCGGTCGAGCATGCCGTCGCCCGCTTCGCCCTCCAGGCGCGCCGGGTTCACGCCCAGGGTGCGCGCCATGCACAACTCGCCGTCGAGCGTCAGCGTCAGCAGCCCGCCGGTTTCGATGAAGGACAGCGTGGCGAGCGCCCGCCCGGGCGCTTCCAGCCGGGTGACCAGATTGCGCTGGGCGGTTTCGAGGATGTCGATGATGCCGAGATCGAGTCCGGCGTTCTGCGCCAGCACCGTTTCTTCGGCAAGCAGGCTGTTCTTCGCCGCCACCGCAAAAATCTGGCGCACGTGGGTCAGGTGCTCGGGCTGCGGCACTTCCAGCACGTCGATGGTGCCGTCGTCGGCATGAAAGTCGAGCATGTCCTGGATCTGCCAGCGCACCGCCGACTTCAGTTCCTCCGGCGCCACCTTGGGCGCATCGAGCACGCGCAGGCGGTAGTCGCTCGGGCGCAGCACCAGACTGAACGGCCCCTTGCCCTTGAGCGCGGCAAAGGCGTCGCGCCAGTTGTCGTCCTGGACCGGCACCACGCCGGCCGCCAGCAGGCGCGGCACCGCGGCGCGGCGATCCACGCGCGCATAGGCCATGCGGCCCGGCAGGCGCAGGTACGCGGTCAGTCCCAGCTGATTGGCACGACGGAAGAAACCCATGGCCCTAACCTTGAAATTTTTTTGAACTTAAATAAACAAACCATTGTTGTCAAAGGATTTTCGAGTATTCAGTGTATTTCGCGCTGGTATATCAGCGTTTTGCTGCCCCGATACAACCCGAAACTCGCCCGCGCGGCCGGATTGCGGTCGTAGGCGCCGCCCGTCCACGCCCCCTGCAGCCAGCTTTGCGACGCGGCACTCGCCGGGCCCGACGTGCCGCCGACGCAGGCGCTGCCGCTGGCGGTCGCGCCCAGTTGCACGCTGAGGTCGACGCTGCCGGTATTGCCCGCGCCCGGTGCCGAGAGCCGCAGATTGCCGCGCCCGGCAATGAAGCGGCCCGACAGCGTGGCCGAGGTTTCGCAGGGCGCGAGATCGCGCCGCCAGTTGGACAGCGCCACCTGGCCGGCGGACAACTGGGTGCAGGCGTCGTCGACGTTGCGCACGAAATGGCTGCCGTTCCAGTACTGGGCTTCGAGCAGCACCGGCAGGGCCAGGAGTTCGGAGCCGTGCGCATTGGCGAGCACCAGGCGCCCGAAGCGGATGGCGTTGCCGGCGTCGAAGGCGATGTCCGCGAACGTCGCCGGCACCGCGGTATCGATCACGCCGTTGCCGGCAACCGCCGCTTCCGCGTCGTCGCGGATGCTCAGCGTGAGCGTGATCGCCGCCGCGAACGGCGCCACCGGCGTGGCGCGCACGAAAGCAACGACGTCGGCGGGGTCGGCGGCGAGCGTGCCCGTGCCGGCGCTCCCGGCGGTCACCACCGGCGGGTTGACGAGGCCGGTATCGAGCGTGCCGGTGACAGCGGCATGGGTCTGGGTGGCGCCGGCGGCAGCGAGCTTCCACAGGCTGCCGGCATAGTTCTGCGTCGTCGCGCCGGCGGCGTTCTTCGCGACGATAGTCGCCTGCGGCGCGGTGACGTAGCCGAAGGGCTGGCCGACGTAGGTGAAGGAACGCGCGGCGCAGGTGGCGTCGTTGAAGGTGCGGAACGACGGCACGTTGGCCGTCGCGAGTTCGAAATAGTCGGGCACGAAGCGGCCGACCGCGAACACCGCCGACTGCACGGTGCGCTCGGCGAGCGTCGAGCCGTCGGCGGCGTCGACCGCGGCGAAGCTCGCGTCCTCCAGCCGCAGGCTCAGCGCACCGGCCTCGCTGTAGCTCGCCGTCGTCGTCACCGCGGTCCCGGCGGCGGCCGACCAGGTGCCTGTCACGAAGCTGCCCAGCACGCAGCCGGTCGCCGGCAGCACACAGGCCAGGCCGTTGGCCACGGGGCTGCCGGCGTAGTTCGACGTTGCCGCGCCGGCGGCGTTGAGCGCGGTCGCGGCGAGGCGGAAGGGCCGTCCGGCGCGGTGCACCACGCCGCCGCTCACCGCCGTGTTGGCCAGCGTGCGCGCGGTGCCGGCGGTCAGGCTGTCGGCATCGCTCGCCGTCACCGCGCCGAAGCTCGCCGGGCGGATCGCGAAGGGATCGGTCGAGCACGCCACGACCGTCGGCGCGCCGCTCGCCGGATAACTCATGCGCACGCGCACGTTCGGCCAGGCGTTCGGCTCATTGATGCCGGCGAGCGTCTTGCGGCCCGCATCGCCGCTGGCGAAGGTGAGCGTACCCAGCGCGCGGATCGACGGCAGGCCGGCGCACGCCCCGCCCGTCGCGGCGTCGACGAGCTCGACCCGAACGTCGCCGGCGAACGCCGTCTCGAGCGCGGTGCCGGCGGCGTTGAGCGCGACGACGTCGAGCGCGAACGCGCTGGCCGCGACCTTGGTGCGGATTACGCCGGCCACGCTGCCGGCCGGCGTGGCCGTCTCGAAGGCATTGAAACCGCCGGGCGCCGCCGGCGGCAGCACGCTGCACGGCCGCGTCCGGGCGCGCACCGCCGCCAGCTGCGTCGTGTTGAACGCGCCGCTGAAAACGTTGACCTCGTCGAGATTGCCGCTGAACTTGAAATTCGATCCCGACTCGCCCGACGCGTTGTTCTCGCCGCCGATCGACGCGGCGCCGTTGTCGATGCCCCAGTTGCCGGTGTAGGTCTGCGACACGCTGGCGAGCAGCGTGCCGGCCTGGTTGTAGACGTAGAGGCGCTTGCTCTTGGCGACGGCGTCCATCGTCGCCGCGACGAAATACCAGGTGTTGTTCGCGATCACGTTGCCCGTGTCCAGGCTGATCGGACTGGTCGCGCGCGCGTAGAAGCGCAACTGGCCGGTGCCGCCGTCGCCGAGGCTGAAGCCGTAGCCCCCCGTATTGCCCTGGTCGTCGATGAAGATGCGCTGGCCGCTTTTCGCGTTGTTGGTGGTGCGGATCCAGGCGGTGAGGGTGAAATCGGCCGTGAGATTGGGGAAGCCGGCCGGTACGGCGACGTAGTCGTTGCTGCCGTCGAAGCTGCCGTAGCCGCAGGTGCCGGGCGTGCCGGGGATCGCCGGGGTGGCGTTGGCGACGCCGGCGCCGTTGACCGCCGCCGCATGGAAACTGCGGCCCGAACTGTCGAGCACCTGCCCCGACGCCCCGCTCCATACCGCCTCGTCCATGCGATAGCTGGCGATGAGGTTGGATTGCAGGGCGACGAGGTGGGCAACGCTGACCGCCGCAGCGCTCGCCGTCGCCACGCGGGTACCGGTCGCGGCGGTACCGCCGGCGTAGGCCTCGTCGGCCAGTTCGATGGCCACGCCGTTGGGGCCTGCGCCAGTGTTGTTGTCTGCCTGCTCGGCCATGCCGGCCGGCGGCGCGAAGCTCGCGTTGCCGTTGGCCAGCGCAAACAGGCCGACGAGCCGCGTCCCGGCAACGCCTGGCGACACCGAACTGGCCGTCGCGCTCGTGCTGCTGGCGTTGCTGCGGACGGAATGGGCATTGATGGGCGCGACCGGATCGGCGCCCCGATACGCGACCACCGCGGCGGCAGCACGCACGGAAGCGCTGATGCCCCAGTTTTCGCTGGCAGGCGTGGTGGCCGTGACACGCGCCCAGTAGACCGCCTGGGTCAGCGCGCTCCCGTCGTAAGTGCGATTGATCAGCGTCCAGCCCGCCGGCGCCGTGAAGGTCCGGTCGCCGCGCGCGGCGATCTGCACGATCAGCACATCGTCGATCTGCCTGCCCGCCGGATACGCCAGCATCAGGCTGGCCGTGCCGGATCCAGTCGACACCACCGACGCCGCGCCGACCAGCGTGATCGCCGACCAGGCCGGTGCGATCGCGGCCAGCCAGAGCACGACGCCCGCGATGAGCACACTGCCGATCCGGCGCATCAGGCGGGGGACGCGTCGGGCGCTCATTTGGAAAACACCGCCTCGATCCGGCGTTCCACGTAATCCACTTCGCCCGCGACGCCGGTCGTGGCGGTGGAGACGATGCGGTAGACCGCGACGGTCTCGGCACCGTCGGTCTCCAGGCTGCGGCTGCATTCGACCGCAACGGAGAACGCGGCCAGCGTGCCGCCGAGCGTGAGCGTGGCGGGCGACGCATGGCATGGTGTCGGCGTCGCCTGCAATCCCTGCGGGTCGACCACCTGCCAGGCCGCCCACTCGATGCCGGCGCGCGCCGCCTGGTAGGCGCGCGCGCCCTGCACGTCGAGCGCCGTGCTGATGTGGCTGGTGCGCGACAAGGCCGCCATGTAGGCGGCGAGTCCCGCCAGCACGACCAGCAGGAAAATCGCCGTCGGCAGCACGAAACCGGCTTCGCGGGCGGGCATGCGGGTCGCGCGGCTCATGGCTGGTTGCTCACGTGGGTGCTGGCGTAGAGCCGGACGGTTTCGGTGTCGCGGCCGAGCGTCAGCGTCGCGCTGACCAGGCCGCCGCGCTCGGTCACGCCCGGCTGGTAGGTGACCGTGCAGGCGCGCACGCCGTCGGCCAGCAGCGCCTGCGGCGTGCCCGCGGCAAACACGGTCGGCTGCGCGGCGGCGATCGCATAGCCCCAGTAGCGCGTGAGCGTGCCGGCGGCGGGGTCGCACACATAGCTCACCGGCCCGGACACGACCTGGAAACGGTGGCCGGGCGAGGCGAGCGGAAACAGCCGGGCGGCGATCGCGATGCTGTTCACGCTGCCGGCCGGGCCCGTGTAGACGGCGAGCGTGTCGCCCGCCCAGGCGTCGGCGCCGGGAATGCCGAGGTTGTACACGGCGATGCGGTCGCCCGCCTGCATGGTCACCGCCGGCCCGAGCACGTCGAAGCTGCCGTCGGCCGCGGTGAAGTCGAGGATGTCGCCGCCGCCCGCCGCACGGTAGCGGCCGCCGGCGCGGGTGGCGAGAAACTCCAGGTAGAACACGCCGCCCGCGGTGCTGACGCGCACGCTGTTGGGCAGCGCCAGCCGCACGTCGCGGCCCAGATGGCGCAGCGCGGTGTCGGCCGCGTCGGCGAGCCGCGCACGACGGTCCTGGTCGACATAGCTCTGGATCGGCGTGCGCAGGAAGACCGCGACCATCGCACCGACGATGGCGGTGATCGCGATGACGAGGATCATCTCGACCAGGCTGACGCCGGCCTGATGCGCGCCGGGAGCGTCAGGAAAGCGGCGATCAGGGGTTGGGCGCATGGCGGGTGCGATAGCCTTCGAGGCGGATGCCGAGGTTGCCCGGGCCGCTGACGTTCACGGTCACGCGCAGGGTTTCGCCGGCCGGGATGCCGTTGAACGCGCCGGCCGGCGCAACCTGCACCGTCGCGCTGTAGCCGTCGAGGCCCGGCACCGCGGTGCCGGCCACGTCGCTGATGCCGGCGAGCGCGAGGCCGTGGTAGTCGTTGACGTTGTCGAGCGGGACAAGCCCCGCGCCGCGAGTCTCGCCGGCCTCCGGCCCCAGGGCTTCGGGCAGCGTCGCGCAGTCGGACGGGCTCGCCGCCGTGTCGGCGTTGGCGTCGTCCGGATCGCAATGGGTGTAGGGCTTGGACAGGGCTTCCTCGAGCAGCGACTCGGCGATCGCGAGCGCCTGCTTGTGCACCACCGGGTCGGCGCTGGAACGCGCGGTCTGGCTGTAGACCGCCAGCACGCCGGTCACCGCCACGCCGACCACGACGATGAACACCAGCAGCTCGACCAGGCTGAAGCCGCGCGCGTCAGTGGACATAGCCGGTCTCCCGCTCCACCTGCACGACGTGGGTGCCGCTGCCGGCCACCTGGATGTCGAGCCGCGCGGCAAGGTTCGGCCGGCCGCCGGCGTCGAAGCCGAGCGCGGAAACGGCGCTCGTGATCGTCACGCCGCCCGGCGCCGTCACCGTATAGGGTTTTTCGCCGCCCGGCCCCGGCGCGGGGCTGGCACAGGGCGCGGCCGCGTTGTAGCACAGCACGGCTTCGCCGGATGAAAACTGGACGAACACGTCGCGCCGCTGCGCGATGGCGAGCTTCTGCGCAAAGCGCACGGTGGCGGCGAGCTGGTCGGCGTAACCACGGACGTCGAAGGCGCTGCGCTGGGTCAGGCGCGGCACGGCCACCGCCGCGAGAATGCCGGCGATGACCATGACGAGCAGGAGCTCGACGAGGGTGAAACCCCGCTGCGGTCGGCCGCGGGGGTCGCGGTCGCCCGGCATGGCAAGCCTTAGCAGCCGGCGGTGTTGATCGCGCCGATGACCGGCGCGCCGCCCGCGGCCGCAGCGGTGTAGGTAAAGGAGCAGTTTGCGACGGCTGTCCCGCCATTAACGCGGAATGTCATCACCTGCCCAGCCTGGGCCACGCTGTACCCCTCTGGCGCAAGCGCCGTATTGGCAGTCGCAACGGTCGTGCCCGCCGGGAAGAACGTGGTCGTCAGGCCTGCCGCATTAACGATCCCAGGAACGGTCGCTGCGGGATACCCGTTGACGATGGCGATGGTCCCGCTTTCCGTACACACGGTTGTAGTGTTGTTGGCCGTTACGCCATCAGTACAAGCCGCTGTGTCGACCGTTCCCGCCCGCACCAGCACCACGCCACGAATCATGCCGGTAGCCGCCTGCACCGCGCCGCGTGCCGCATTCAGCTTGGCGATGCGCGCGTCGCGCTGCATGTTGGTGAAGCGCGGCAGCGCCACCGCGGCGAGAATGCCGAGGATGACGATGACGACGATCAGCTCGATCATGGTGAAACCGCGTTGTTTCGAATGCATGCCTGTTCTCCTGATTGGTTTCTTGTGTATTCGATCCAGCATCGCCCCTCGCAGGGGGTGCGCTAAGTCATACTTCGGCCCAAACGGGCAAGACTTGAGGAAAAAAGCCGGATCAGGGGCGAAGTGTCACTTGGCCGCCACGCTCGCCAGGTCCCACATCGGCAGGAACACGCCGAGCGCGAGCACCAGCACGATGCCGCCCATGGCGGCGATGATGAGCGGCTCGATGCGCGCAGACAGGGTCTTGATCTCGTAGTCGACCTCGCGCTCGTACATGCCGGCGACCTCGTCCATCAACTCGTCGATGGCGCCGGTTTCCTCGCCGACGGCGATCATCTGCAGCACCACCGGATTGAACACGTTCGACGCCTGGGCGGTGCGCAGGATGGCCTCGCCGCGCTCGACGCCGTTGCGCATCTGCTGCACGCGCTGCGCGACCCAGGCGTTGTCGGTGACCTCGGCGACGACCGAGAAGGCCTGCGCGACCGGAATGCCGCTCTTCAGGCACAGCGCGAAGGTGCGGGCGAAGCGGGCCAGCGTGCTGCGCAGGATGAGCGAGCCGGTGATCGGCACGCGCAGCTTGAAGCGGTCCCACACCAGACGTCCGTTATCGGTGGCGCGCCAGACGCGGAAGCCCGCCGCCGCGAGCGCCGCGCCGACCAGCAGGAAGCCGCCGTAGTCGAGCGTGAGCCGGCTCGACTCCATCAGGATTTTCGTCATCAGCGGCAGGTCGGCGTTGAAGCCGGCGTACACCTTGGCGAAGGCGGGGATGACGAAAACGTTGATCACCGCGACCGCGACGACCATGGAAATCGCCACGAAACTGGGGTAGCGCAGCGCTTCCTTGATGCGGGCGCGGGTCTCGCGCTCGGTTTCGAGGTAGTCGAACAGGCGCAGGAAGATGTCGTCCAGCCGCCCGGTCGACTCGCCCACCCGCACCATGGCGACGTAGAACGGCGAAAACGCCTCGGGATGCTGGCGCATCGCGCTCGACAGATCGCGACCGGCTTCGAGCGAGCCTTTGAGCGAGCCGATCACCCGCGCAAAAGCCGGATTGGTGGTCGATTCGATCAAACCGGTGAGCGCGCGCAGGATGGGCACGCCGGCGCGCATCAGGGTGTAGAGCTGGCGCGAGAACAACTGCACGTCGATCGGCTTCACGGTCGGCTCGAACAGCCGCAGTTCGCCGTGAAGCGTCCTGCGCCGCTCGCTCTGGCCGGATTCCCGGATCGCGACCGGCGTGATGCCGTTGCGCTGCAGGCTCGCCGCGCACTCGGCGGCGCTGTCGGCGTCGAGCAGGCCCTGGGCCCGTTCGCCGCCGGCGGTGCGCCCGGTGTAACTGAAACGCGCCATCAGCCGGCGGCGTCCTGCATGCTCGCGCGCATCGCCTCGGCGAGCGAGGTCACGCCGCCGCGGGCGAGCGCGATCGCCTGGTCGCGCAGGGTATGCCCGGCGAGCGACGCGCGCGCCGCGGCGACGAAGGCGCCCGGCTCGCTGCGCGCCAGCACGCTGGCGAGCGTGTTGTCGATTTCCAGCAGTTCGTGGATGGCGCGGCGCCCGGCGTAGCCGGTGCCGTGGCAGCGCTCGCAGCCCTGGCCGATCCTGAAACCGGCGTCCGGCTGCTCGGCCAGCGCGCGGCCCAGCCACACCTGCTCCTGCGGCGTCGGCGCATGCGGCTTGCTGCAATGCGGGCACACCTTGCGCACCAGGCGCTGCGCCAGCACGCCCTGCACCGAGGTCGCCACCATGAAGGCCGGCACGCCCATGTCGAGCAGGCGCACCGGGGTCGAGGCGGCGTCGTTGGTGTGCAGCGTCGACAGCACCAGGTGGCCGGTCATGGCGGCGCGCAGCGCGATCTGCGCGGTTTCCGCGTCGCGCATCTCGCCGACCAGGATCACGTCCGGGTCCTGGCGCAGCATGGAGCGCAGCACCCGCGCAAACGTGAGGTCGATCTTGTCGTTGGCCTGCACCTGGTTGACGCCGGGCAGGCGGTACTCGACCGGGTCCTCGACGGTGATGATCTTGGTGCCGGGATCGTTGAGTTCGGCGAGCGCGGCGTAGAGCGTGGTCGTCTTGCCGCTGCCGGTGGGGCCGGTGACGAGCACCAGGCCGTTCGGCCGTTGCAGGATGGCGCGGAAGCGCGCCAGCATCCCGGCCGGCATGCCCAGGCCCTCGACCGCAAGCGCGCTGTCGCCCTGGCTCAGCAATCGCATCACCACCGATTCGCCGTACTGCGTCGGCAGCGTCGACAGGCGCACGTCGACAGTGCGGCCGCGCACCTTCACCGCAAAGCGGCCGTCCTGCGGCAGGCGCTTCTCGGAAATGTCGAGGCCCGAGACGATCTTCAGGCGCAGCGCCAGCGCCGGCGCGATCTTGAGATCGGCCGCGGTCTGCTGGTGCAGCACGCCGTCGATGCGGAAGCGGATCATCAACTGCTTTTCCTGCGGCTCGATGTGCAGGTCGGAGGCATTCACCTGCAGCGCGTCCTCGAACAGTGTCTGCAGGAGGCGCACCACCGGGGCGTCGGCCTGGCCTTCGCCGAGCGATTCGAGGCCGATGATGCTGGCCTCGTTTTCGCCCATGTCGCGCGCCAGTTCCTCGGTGAGGCCGTGGATGTCGTCGGTGCGGCGGTAAAGGCGGTCGATCGCGGAGAGCAGGTCGCCTTCGGCGACGACCGCGAGCTGGATGCCGTCCGGGATCAGGCGCGCGACCTCGTCGTAGGCGGACAGGTCGGTGGGGTCGGCCATGCCGACGAAAATCTCGCCTTCACGCCGGGCGAGCGGGATGGCTCGAAAGCGCCGTGCCTGCGTTTCGGGCAGCAGTTGCAGCACCGACGGATCGGGATTGAACTTGCGCAGGTCGACGAAGGGGATGGCCAGCTGCCGCGCCAGCGCCTGGGCGATGTCGTTTTCCGCGGCGAGCCCGGTCTCGACGATCACGCGGCCGAGCCGGCGCCCGCTCTTCTTCTGCGCCGCCAGCGCCGTTTCCAGGTCGGCGCTGGAAATCACCTTCTGCGCGACGAGCAGGTCGCCCAGGCGGATCTTCTGGCGGGCGGCGGGCGGCGGCGTGGCGGTTTCGGTCGACATGGGCAGGCGGATCAATACGGGAGAATGATCACCTATCGGCCCGATCCGGTGTGAGCTTTAAGCCCGTGGCGGGTGTCGCCCTACGGTTTTCCCTTGCGGGATGCCCGCCCCCGGCCCGATGGGGCGTAGCGCATGACTATCGCGGCGGGGGCGCCGCTCCCCCCTCCCACACTCACCCCCTCACGCTCAGCGCGGCTGGGGGTCGATCAGCTCGCCGGGCTGGCTGCCGGGCCGCAGGCGCCCCTGGTAGATGAAGCCCGCGCCGTAGCGGCGACGGCCGTCCGGGGCGACGATGGGCTCGTTCTCGCTCCAGATCCAGACATGGCCCTCGCGCGTATCGAGGATGAAGGCACGGCCGCCGCCCTGCCCGCCGGTCGCGCCGGCCAGCGGCAGCGCCTGATAGCGCCCCTCGTCGGCGAGCGCGCCACCCGCCGCCATCAGCAATCCCAGCGCCAGCAAGCGTGTCCGCATGGTGTTCTCCTAGTTGAACAGGGCCGCCACCGCTTCGGCGTCGAGCACGTATTCGTGGTTGCAGATGTCGTCGTGCACGCGAATCTCGCCGTGCTCGGCGAGGATGTCCTCGCACGCCGCGCGCCCGACGCCGCGCAGCATGGCATGGATCTTCGCCGGGTCGTAAGGACAGTCATAGCGCACCGGGCGCGGGTCGTATACCCGCACGTCTTCCTCGGGGAACAGCCGCCCGATCAGGGCGATCGCGCCGAGGCCGAGCAATTCGTCGGCGCGCACGGTATCGGCCAGCACCTGCACCCGGTTCCAGCCGTCGGCGTCGCGCGCGCCGGCGCCCGGCAGCGCCTGCAGGAACAGGCCCGCGGCGGTGTCGCCGTCGGCGGCCAGCCACAGGCGGGTCGGCGTCTGCTCGGACTGCGCGAGGTAGTGCTCGAACACCGCCGCCAGCGTGTCGCCCTGCAGCGGCACGAAGCTCTGGTAGGGCTGGCGCATGCCGGCGACGTCGAGCGTGAGCGCCAGCGCGCCTTCGCCGAGCAGCGCCGGCAGCGGCGCCGGCTGCACGTCCGCGGCCGTGCGCGCCATCCCGCGCAGGCGCAGCTGCTCGTCGCAGTCCATCACCAGCAGCGAAATCGCGCCTTCGCCGCGCAACTGGAAGGTGAGCCGTCCGGCCTGCTTGAGGTTGGCGGCGATGAGCGTGGTGACGGCCGCCATCTGGCCCAGGAGCTCGCGCGTCGCCGCGGGGTAATCGCGGCCGGCGGTCATCTCGCGCCACGCCGGTCCCAGTTGCACCCAGGCGCCGCGGATGTCGAGTTGTTCGAAGAGGAAGCCGCGCACGCGGCCGGGTTCGAGATCGGGCGCGCTCAATTGAGCTGCACCCGCTCGCCCCAGGGCACGGTGCCCTTGCCCTTGACCAGCCAGATCACGGGATAGTTGGGCGGCACCTTGGGGAAGTCGCCCTCGGCGTCGGTGAAGTACACCAGCATGTTGGGGCTGCGGTTTTCAGCCTCGACCCAGTCGAACACCGGGCGGAAGTCGGTGCCGCCGCCGCCTGAGAGGTCGTTCGGCAGCTGCATGGTGTCCCAGGGCTCGAACTCCCACGGCGCCTGTTCCGCGAGGCGGTTGTCGCAGGCGAGCAGCGTGATCCTGGCGCGCACCTGGCCCTTCAGGGCGTCGAGCTCGGTGACGAACTCGCGCAGTTCTTCGTCCGAAATCGATCCGCTGGTATCGATCGCGGCGACGACCTCCAGACCCTCGCTCGACAGGCGCGGCAGCAGCGCGTCGCCCTCGCGCCGGGAGGGACGCCGCCAGGAATAGTCGTCGCGCTGGTTGACCGCGAAGAAGCGCGCCAGCAGCGCGCGCCAGGGCAGGCTCGGCGCCAGGAGGCCGTCGACCCAGCGCATCATCGATTGCGACAGCTTGCCGGCCTGGCGTGCGGCCTGCGCGGCGGCGGCGAGCCGGTTCTTCCACTGCTCGGCGAGTTCCTCGCGCTCGGACGGCGACAGCTCGTTCGGCTTCTGCGAGGCCTGGCTGCCGCTGCCTTCCTTTTCCTCGGCCTCGCTCTGGCCTTCCTTGCCCTGCCCGCCCGCCTCGCCGGCGTCGGGATTGTCCTGGCGCTGGTTGTCGTCGGGGCTCGCGCCCGACTCGTTGTCGTTGTCGAACAGATGCTGGTCGAACGATTCTTCCGGCGTGTCCTCCGGGATCAGCGGGTAGATTTCCTCCGCCGACAGGGTCATGTAGTTCTGGTCGGCCAGGATGCCGTGCAGCGGCGGCTTCAGGCCCTCCTCGATCAGGATCAGGTTCACCGCATGGTCGCAGGCCACGTCCCAGCGCCGCTTCACCCGGTGGTTGCGGCGATGGGTGTGGCCCATCGCGCAGTGCATCGCCTCGTGCGCCAGCACGAACTGGGTCTGCGCGAGATTGAGGTTGTCGATGAACTTGGGATTGAAGTAGAAGGCCTGCGCGTCGGTGCCGGTGGTGGTGCACCACTCGCCGCCGGGTTTGAGCGGCAGGTGCATCACCAGTGCGCCGAGGAAGGGGCGCTCCATGATCAGGCGCGTGCGCGCCGCGGCGAGCTTGGTGAGGATGGGTTCGAGTGCGGCGTCGCTGGCGTCGCTCATTGGATCAATGCTCGTACAGCACCAGGTCGGTAATGCTGTTCGCCCACTCGGCGAAGGCCGGCACCGCGAACAGCGGGCGCCCCACCGCGCGGTGCAGGTCGGACACCAGCATCACGCCCATCTCGCGCTGCGGGAAGCGCTGCGCGTACTTGAGGATGTTGCCGTACACCGCCGGGGCGTTGCCGCTGTCGGCCGCCTGCAAGGCCTTCCTGACCAGCGCGGCGGCGACGCCGTACTGCAGGTCGATGCCCTCCGGCACCTCGGCCGCCTCGCCGGCGATGATGGCGTCGATGTCGGGCATCTGCGCCATGTTGTCGACGAAGGTCTTCAGTTCCAGGCCGGCCGACTGGCCGACGCAGGCGATGAGCGAATCGGCGAGCAGATCGGTCCTGTCGAACTTCTGCAGCGCGCGGTGGGCGAACTCCCACGAGCGCGGACTGGGGAAGGCGATCGGCGTGTGCGCCGGGTCGAAGCTGAACAGCAGGTCCGGGCGAAAGCGCAGGAAGGCGATCACGCGCGGGTCGATATCCTCGCTGTGCGCCCAGTCGATCCAGTCGTCGAGGTAGACCTCGACCTCGTAATGCGTGAAGCGGTTGGCCAGCGGCGCCGGCATCGCGTAGGTCACGCCGCGGTCGCCCTGGCGGTTGCCGGCGGCGAAGATCACCCAGCCCTCCGGCACCTGGTATTCGCCCAGGCGGCGGTCGAGGATGAGCTGGTAGGCCGCGGCCGACACGGTCGGCGGCGCCGAGGTGAGCTCGTCGAGGAAGAGGATGCCCGAAGGGCCATGGCGCGCGGCGTCCGGCAACACCGCCGGCACCGACCACTCGACCAGGTTGCCGTTGCGGAAGGGAATGCCGCGCAGGTCGGTCGGCTCCATCTGGCTCAAGCGGATGTCGATCAGCGGCACGCCGTGCTGCTGCGCGATCTTGGCGACGATCTGCGATTTGCCGACGCCGGGCGGGCCCCACAGCATCACCGGGGTGTGGTGGCCGTCGGCGGCGCTTTCGAATTCGCGGTCAAGGATGGTTTCGATGTGGGCGGGACGCATGGTCGATCAGGACAACGTGGATGTGCGGGAATGATAATCGCTCGCGCAGCCCCGTTCCAGCCTCGTCCTTGATCGGGGTGGGGAGATTTTGCTACCGTGCGGGGAAAGACAGGAGTCGATGCAGCATGAATTTTTGCACTGAATGCGGCAGCCGCGTGGTACTGCGCGTGCCCGACGGCGACCACCTGCCGCGCCATGTCTGTCCCGATTGCGGGACCATCCACTACCAGAATCCGAAGATGGTGGTCGGCTGCATTCCCGAATGGGAAGACAAGGTGCTGCTGTGCCGGCGCGCGATCGAACCGAAGTACGGCCTGTGGACGCTGCCGGCCGGCTTCATGGAAAACGGCGAGACCACGCTCGAGGGCGCGGCGCGCGAAACTTGGGAGGAGGCCGGCGCGCGCATCGAGGTCGGCGGCCTGTACACCCTGTTCAATCTGCCGCACATCAACCAGGTGTATTTCATGTTCCGCGCCCGCCTGCTCGACCTGGACTTTCAGCCCGGCATCGAATCGCTCGAAACGCGTCTGTTCACCGAAGCGGAAATTCCCTGGGACCAGATCGCCTTCCGCACCGTGCACGCAACCTTGCAGCAGTACTTCGACGATCGCCGCGCCGGCGCGTTCGACTTCCACTTCGGCGACATCCGCACGCGTTAGGCACCCGGGCAGCCGCCCCCCTGGCACGGCCCCGCCGGCACCACGCACGCAGGCCTGGCCGGCGCCCCTATGCGGCGACGGCAACCTGCTCGCGCCCGACCACTTCCATGCCGACCCGCAGCCAGTTTTCGTGGTTTTCCTGCACGCCGCCGAGGCGCAGGCGGTAGGCGACGTCGCCGTCGCGCAGGCTCAGGGCCGCCCCTTCGCGGTAGAGCGCCGCCGGGATCAGCAGGTTGCTCATGCCGCGCTCGGTCGAGGTCATCGGCAACAGCACACCCCAGTGCCTGGCGGTGCCGGCCGCCTCCGCATCGCCGAGGAGGATTTCGACCCGCTTGGGATGACGCGACAGGCGCTCGGCACCGACCTGGTGATGGCCGTCCTCCTCGCGCATCCAGCGCGTGGCCAGGATCTGCCAGGTGTTTTCGGCGGGGTCGAGGTTCACCGCCAGCAGGCGGCCGTTCGGCACGGCGCGCGGCTCCGGCAGGATCAGGCCCATGCCTTCGGTGCTTTCGTCGCGCAGCATCCAGGGCTCGAGCGAAAGCCGGCGGTCGGAGGCATCGGGGTGCGTCAGCACCGCGAGGATATTGTCGATGCCCAGGGTCACCCAAGCGCTGCCGAAGCGGTGCGAACGGTGGCGGTTGCGCCGCACGCCGCCGCGTTCCATCAGGCTGGCGACCTGGCGCGCCAGCTCGCGCTGCGACTCCGGCGTCTGGTCGGACTTCAGCGTGTCGAGCACGCCGCGCAGGCCGAAATAGCGCAGGCGCTTGCCTTCGATGAGCGCGCCGCCGATCACGCTCGCGCCTTCGTCGAGCGAGAGGTCGACCACATGGGTATGGGAATGGCGCAGCGGCTGGGCTGCGGGCAGCGGCAATTGCCTGCAGGCTTCGATCAGGGCGGCGATCGATTCGATTTCCCCGGGCCGGTAACCCAGCGGGTTCACCAGCCCCATCATCACCGTGAGCGCGTATTCGCGCGCGCAGCTCGTTTCCTTGCCGTCCAGCATCACCATCTGCTGGGCCGATCCGTCGCGCTCGATCAGGCGATAGATGCGGTTGACGCGCCGCCAGGCCGAGGCGGCCGGCGTGCGCGACTGATGGAATTCCCAGCGCATGGTCTGGCGCGCATGGAAAAGCGCGCGCACGGCAATGTCGGCAATGTGCGGGCGCAGCCCGGCCTGCGGGGCATCGCGGCAGGCCTGCTTCAGCAGGTCCAGCCAGGCGTCCGCCATCTGCATCCAGTAGCTCCAGGTTTCGCGCCACAGGGCCTGGCGCGCCAGCCGGAAGGCCGACTGGTTGCGCACGTACTGCTCGACCACGGCATGCTGCAACGGCAGCCCGGCCGCCTCGATCCTGAGCAGGATCTTCATGCGCGCGGCCGTCGCCGGCTCGTGTTCCGCGTTGAAGCGCTCGATTCCTTCCACCAGCGCGTGATGGGTATCGTAGTCCGAGTCGAACACCAGCCCCTTGAGCCACTTCTCGGTGGCCTTCACGGTCGCAAAGGGTGAACCGGCAGCGGCCTTGCGGCGGCGCATGATCATGTTCAGCATTTCGAAGAGGTCGCTCATTGTCCGGATCGGCGTGGTGACTATCTTCTTCGATGAGCAGCATTTGTGCCAGCCTCGCACGGGCCCGCAGTCGGGTTTGCAACCGCCAACGGGTGCGAATGCAACAGGCGGGGCGCCCTGCACATGCACGAGAACACAACACGATCTGACGATCGGCCGACACCCGCGCGCCCGGACAAACCCTCGCCCAATCGCTACAATGCACGCCTCGGAAACGTGGCCGAGCGGTTTAAGGCACCGATCTTGACAATGCCGCTCGCGGCATTGCGGCGCAGGCTAACCTGCAAAGCAGGTTAAGTCGCAACAGCGACGGCCGGAGCCAAAACCGGCGTGCAGTAATAGCAATCAGCAACAAGGAAGCGTGGCCGAGCGGTTTAAGGCACCGGTCTTGACAATGCCGCTCGCGGCATTGCGGCGCAGGCTAACCTGCGAAGCAGGTTAAGTCGCGGCAGCGACGGCCGGAGCCAAAACCGGCGTGCAGTAATAGCAATCAGCAACAAGGAAGCGTGGCCGAGCGGTTTAAGGCACCGATCTTGACAATGCCGCTCGCGGCATTGCGGCGCAGGCTAACCTGCAAAGCAGGTTAAGTCGCAACAGCGACGGCCGGAGCCAAAACCGGCGTGCAGTAATAGCAATCAGCAACAAGGAAGCGTGGCCGAGCGGTTTAAGGCACCGGTCTTGACAATGCCGCTCGCGGCATTGCGGCGCAGGCTAACCTGCAAAGCAGGTTAAGTCGCAACAGCGACGGCCGGAGCCAAAACCGGCGTGCAGTAATAGCAATCAGCAACAAGGAAGCGTGGCCGAGCGGTTTAAGGCACCGGTCTTGAAAACCGGCGATGGCGCAAGCCATCCGTGAGTTCGAATCTCACCGCTTCCGCCAGACAAGAGGTTTCGACGTGGGGGCGCAGCCCGCACGTCAAAACCGCGCCGCAAGGGAGCGGGCGATCTCACCGCTTCCGCCACCCAATTCACCATGGCGACGCGTCTTGCGGTTCTCCATGAGAAAATCGGCGCATGGCACGCCCCGCCCAGCTCACGACCCTCGACCACGACCGCGCCAGCGCGGGGATGACCTACGTCTACCCGGTCGTGTCTCGCCGCGCCGGCGGCGTCTCGGTCGGCGTCAACCTCAATCCCAACAACGCCTGCAACTGGGCCTGCGTGTACTGCCAGGTGCCCGACCTGGTGCGCGGCGCGGCACCGGAGATCGACCGCGCGCAACTCGAACGCGAGCTGCGCGCGATGCTCGCCGACATCCTGCAGGGCGACTTCATGCAGGCCTGCGTGCCAGAAGGCGCGCGCAGGCTCAACGACATCGCGCTGTCGGGCAACGGCGAGCCGACCAGTGCGAAGGCGTTTCCGCAGGCGATCGAACTGATCGGCCGGGTGATGGCGGATTTCGAACTCACTGGAAAGACCAAGCTGGTGCTGATCACCAACGGCAGCCTCGCCGACCGCCCGCGCGTGCAGGCCGGCATCCGCAAGATGGCCGAGCTCAACGGCGAAGTGTGGTTCAAGTTCGACAGCGCGACCGCCGCCGGCATGCGCACGACCAACCAGACGCGCATCGCGCCCGAAAAGCACTTCGAGCGCCTTGCCGCCACCGCGCGCCTGTGCCCGACCTGGCTGCAGACCTGCGTGTTCGCGTTCGACGGCAAGCCGCCATCCGACGAAGAACAGGCCGCGTATCTCTCAGCGGTGGCGCGCATGAAGCGCGAAGGCATTCCCGTGCAGGGCGTACTGCTGTATGGCCTCGCGCGCCCGTCGATGCAGCCGCAGGCGGCGCGGCTTTCCGCGCTGCCCGCTGCGTGGCTCGAAGGCTTTGCGGAAAAGATCCGCGCCGCCGGACTACCGGTGAAAGTGTCGCCATGATCCACGGCATCGGCACCGACCTCCTCGACGCGCGGCGCATCCGCGACGGTCTTGCGCGCTTCGGCGAGCACTACGCCGACCGCCTGCTCGCGCCGGCCGAGCATGCCGGCTATTACGCCAGCGCCGACCCCGCGCGCTACCTCGCCAAGGCCTTCGCCGCCAAGGAGGCCTTCGCCAAGGCCTGCGGCACGGGGCTGCGACCGCCGGTGACGCTGCGCAATCTCGCCGTGCTGCGCGACGCGCGCGGCAAGCCGCACTTCGAATGCGCGCCGGAGCTCGCCCGCTGGCTCGCGGATCGCGGCGTCCACGCGCACCACGTTTCCCTGTCCGACGAGGGCGACCTCGTCCTCGCCTACGTCATCCTGGAGCGATCATGACGCCATGCTCAACGAAGGTGCGTCCATGACGCTGGGCCCCCTGATGCTCGACGTCGCCGGCACCGAACTCACCGACGACGACCGTCGCCGCCTCAGCCATCCGCTGGTCGGCGGCGTGATCCTGTTTTCGCGCAACTACCGCGACCCGGCCCAGCTCTCCGCGCTCACCGCCGAGATCCATGCGCTCAAATCGGCGCCGCTCTTGATCGGCGTCGACCACGAAGGCGGCCGCGTGCAGCGCTTCAGGGACGGCTTCACGCGGCTGCCGCCGATGCGCGCCTTCGGCGAGATCTGGAACGACCATCCACAGCGCGCCCGCGAACTCGCACGCGAAGCCGGCTACGTGCTGGGGGGCGAGTTGCGCGCGCACGGCGTCGACTTCAGCTTCGCGCCGGTGCTCGACCTCGACTACGGCGCCTCGTCGGTGATCGGCGATCGCGCCTTCCACGCCGACCCGCACGCGGTGTTCCAGCTCGGCCAGGCGCTGATGCTCGGCATGAAGGACACCGGCATGGCCGCCTGCGGCAAGCACTTTCCCGGCCACGGCTTCGTCAAGGCCGATTCGCACGTCGACATCCCGGTCGATGCGCGCACGCTCGGCGACCTCGCGATCGCCGACCTCGTCCCCTTCCGCCTGATGATCGAGGCGGGGCTGCACGCGGTGATGCCGGCGCACGTCATCTACCCGGAAGTCGACGCCCAGCCGGCCGGCTTCTCGCGCATCTGGCTGAAGAAGGTGCTGCGCCAGCAACTGAATTTCGACGGCGCCATCTTCAGCGACGACCTCTGCATGGCCGGCGCGGCGGTGGCCGGCGGCATCGTCGCGCGCGTCGCCGCAGCGCTCGACGCGGGTTGCGACATGGCGCTGGTGTGCAACCGGCCGGATCTGGCCGACGAGGTGCTGGCCAAGCTCAAGGTCGACTGGCCGGCGCCTTCCAGGGCCCGGCTCGCCCGCATGCACGGCCACCCGCATCCGCACACCCTGACGCAGCTGCGCGAATCGACGCGCTACGCCAATGCGCTGCACCACATCGCCGGGCTCGGCGTGAACTCCGGCGACCTCAACCTGCAGGTCGACCCGACCGACTACTGTGGACGCGCCTAGCCACGATCACGATCACGATCACGGCCACGCCCATGCGCATCGCGGCCACGCGCGCGGCAGCCGCAACACGCTGCTGATCGCACTCGCGCTGACGCTCGGCTTCGCCGCGGTCGAGGCGATCGCCGGCTGGTGGTCGGGCTCGCTGGCGCTCTTGGCCGACGCCGCGCACATGCTCACCGACAGCTCGGCGCTGGCGCTCGCCGCCGCCGCGGCCTGGCTCGCGCGGCGCCCGCCCAGCCTGCTGCATTCCTACGGCCTGGCACGCGCCGAGGTGCTCGCCGCGCTGTTCAACAGCCTCCTCATGCTGGCGCTCATCGCCTTCATCGCGAGCGAAGCCTTCGCGCGCCTGGGCAGCCCGCGCGACATCGCGGGCGAAGCCGTCATCGTCGTCGCCGTCATCGGGCTGGCAGTGAACCTGGGCGTCGCCTGGGTGCTGCATCGCGGCGAGCAGACGCTCAACAGCCGCGCGGCGCTCCTGCACGTGCTCGGCGACGCGCTCGGCTCGGTTGCTGCGATCGCCGCCGGCGTCGTCGTGGTGACCACCGGCTGGACGCCGATCGACCCCCTGCTCTCGCTCTTCGTCGCGGCGCTCATCGGCGTCGCCGCGCTGCGCCTGCTGCGCGAAGTCGTCCACGTGCTGATGGAAGGCGTGCCGCTGCATGTCCAGCTCGACGCCGTCGGCCGTGACCTGGCGGGGCTCGACGGTGTGCATCGGGTGCACGACCTGCATGTATGGACGCTGTCGTCCGGCACCATCGCGCTGTCGGCGCATCTGGAAATCCGCAGCCTGGACGACTGGCCGGCCCTCCTCGCCGCCGCACGCGAGACGCTGGATACAGGCCACGGCATCCGCCACGTCACCCTGCAGCCCGAGGTGCCGGCGGCGGTGCCGCTGGTGCGCGGCCCTTACACACCGCCGTCCTGACCGACCTGCCGTGCGCCTGGTTGTTTTAGCCGATCCAGCGCGCCGCGCGGACATGACACAATGCGGCTCCTGAACCGCACGCCGGCCTGCCGCCCCGATGCACACGCTTTCCACCGATCTGCGCTTCGCCCCGCCGTTCCGCGCGCCCGGCGTGCTGATCGGGGTGATCGCAATGCACGTCCTCATCCTGGGCCTGATCCTGGTCGCGCCCCGCACCCCGCCGGCACCGGTACTGCCGAGCCCGATCCATGTCCGCCTGATCGAAACCACAGCTGAACCGCCAGAGCCCGTGACGGCTCCGCCGCCACCGGTCGTCACGCCGCCGCGTCCGCAGCCGGCGCGCGCGTCCTCGCCGCCGGTCACGGCAGCCCCTTCCGCTGCATCGCAATCCGTCGCCGATCCTGTTCCTGCGCCGCGCCCGACGGAACCGGTCGCGCCGGCCGCTGCACCTGCGCCCGTTGCGCAGCCGCAACCCGCGCCAGCGCCCCCGCCGGTAGTGCAGCCGCGTTTCGACGCGGCCTATCTCGACAACCCCCGACCGCCCTACCCCAGCGTATCGCGCCGCCTGGGCGAGGAAGGCGAAGTGCGGCTGCGGGTCCAGGTCGATCCCGCCGGTCTCGCGCAACAGGTCGAGATCCAGCAAGGCAGCGGCTACCCGCGGCTCGACCAGGCGGCGCTGGAAACCGTTCGCCAATGGCGCTTCGTGCCCGCCCGCCAGGGCGACCAGCCGGTCGCCGCATGGGTCATCGTGCCGATACAATTCACCCTGAGGAGTCAACCATGAACGCCCCCGACGAACCGGTTCAACTGGGCCTCGCCCATTTTCTGACGCAGGCCGACGCGCTCGCGCTTTTCCTGCTGATCGTGCTGCTGACGATGTCGGTCATCACCTGGTATCTGATCGCCAGCAAGGCGATCGCCAACTGGCGCATGCGCAAAAGCGCGCGGGTGTTCCTGGAAAACTTCTGGAACGCGCCGGGGCTGGAACCGGTGGCCGAGCACCTGCGCACCGCCGGCGTGCACGATCCCTTCTCCAATCTCACCGAGTATGGCCTGAACGCGGCCGAGCAATACCGCAACAAGTCCGGCCAGCGCCTGATCGAATCGGGCTCGGCGGACGAATTCCTGACCCGCGCACTGCGCCGCGCGATCGACCAGGACACTGCGCGGCTCGAATACGGCCACACCATGCTGGCGTCGATCGCGTCCTCGGCGCCCTTCATTGGCCTGTTCGGCACCGTGTGGGGGATTTATCACGCGCTGGTGAACATCGGCATGAGCGGCTCGGGCAGCCTCGATCAGGTCGCCGGGCCCGTCGGCGAGGCGCTGATCATGACCGCGCTGGGACTCGCGGTCGCGATCCCGGCGGTGCTCGCGTACAACTTCTTCAACCGCTCGAACCGGATGGTGCTGAACGAACTCGACGGCTTTGCGCACGACCTGTTTGCCTTCATGTCGACCGGCGTACGCGCCCAGGAGCAGGGGGCGAAGTCCGACCCTGCCGCAAGGAGCGCATGATGGCCTTCGGCGGACTCCATTCCGGCGGGCGCTCGCAGGACATCGCGGAAATCAACATGATTCCGCTGATCGACGTGATGCTGGTGCTGCTGATCATTTTCATCATCACCGCGCCGCTCTTGACCCATGCGATCAAGCTCGACCTGCCGCAGGCCGCGAGCCAGCCCAGCCCGTCGCAGGCGGACACGATCCAGCTGTCGATCCAGGCCGACGGCACGGTGTTCTGGGACACCGAGGCGGTCGACGCCGACACCTGGCGGGCACGCATGGCCGCCGCTGCGCAGCAGACGCCGCAGCCGGAAATCCACCTGCGCGCCGACGGCGACCTCGCCTATCGCCACGTCGCCCGCATCATGGCCGACGCGTCGCGCGCCGGCCTGGTGAAGCTCGGTTTTGTCACCGACCCGCGTGACGTGGCCGCACCCTGAGCGTGCTTCTCGCATGAACGCTGCCCTGCCCCGGCTGCTTGCCTTCCTCTGCCTGCATGCCGCGTCGCCGCTGCTGGCGCAGACGCCGGCCGACGCGCCCGCCACGCTGGAGACGGTACAGGTGACCGCGCCCGCCTACGACGCGGATGCGGCGCGACAGGAGTCCTCGGCCGCCAAACTCATCATCAGCCGCGAGGATCTGGAAAAGCTCGACGCCGCGACGATCGGCGAAATCCTGCGCCAGCTGCCGGGCGTGAGTCTTGCAGCCGACGGCGGCGGCCGGCGTGGTCGCGGCCAGCCGGCCGATCGCCTGGAACCGCGCATCCTCGTCGACGGCGAAGCCCTGCCGGGCGGCAACCGCATGGCGCTGAGCCTGCCGGTCGAACTGATCGAGCGTATCGAAATCATCCGCAACAGCACGGCGGAATTTCCGGCCGGCCCCGGCGGCACCATCAACCTGATCCTGCGCGACGTGCCGACAAAAAGAACCGGCACTTTCCGCGTCGGCGTCAGCCACAACGGCGATGCGTTCGGCGGGCACATCGGCGGCGCGTACGGCGCGCGCGAAGGCGAAACCGGCGTGCTGTGGATGGGCTTTGCCAATACGCGACCGCTCAGCGGCGACCGCACCGTGTCCGCCGAGCATTTCAGCGCCGGCGTGCGCGACGACTGGGACCTCGAAACCGACCGCGAGAGCGGCCGCGAACACGCGCTGAACCTGGCGCCGCGCTTTACCCGCGACCTCGACTCGGGCGCGCGGCTCACGCTCAGCCCCTTCTTCCGCTTCAGCGAACTCGACCGCCTCACCCTCACGCAGCGCAGCACCTATACCGATCCGCTGCTGGGCACCGGGCTGGCCGGCGATGGCCGCGAGCGTGAACGCGAGGCCACGCAGCGCATCAACGGCCGCCTGGCCGCCGAATGGAAGCGCCGCCTGCCGGGTGCAGGCGAAGCCAGTGCGCGGCTGTCGCTGCAGGGTGAAAGCGAACGCCGCAACCAGCGGCTCGACACCCATGATGCTGCCGATGCGCTGGTCGACCAGACCCGCACGCGCACCACCAGCGCCGGCGTCGAAGTCAGCCTGACCGCCAAGCGCAGCCGCCCGCTGGCCGGCGCGCACCTGGCCACCGCCGGAGTGGAAGCACGCCACAAGGCGGTGCGGGATCGCCGCCGCGACACGCTCAACGGCGCGTCCGTCGCGCTCGGTGCGCAGGCACGTGCCGACAGCCGCGAGCAGCTGTTCGCGCTGTGGGCGCAGGACGAATGGCAAATCGCCGAACGCCATCTGCTCACGCCCGGCCTGCGGCTGCAGCGCAGCGCCAGCGAAGTCACCGATGCGCTTGATGCGACGGTGAAAAAAACCCACACCGCCTGGCTGCCGGCGCTGCACTATTTGTGGCAGCCCGACCCACGCTGGAACCTGCGTGCCAGCCTTGCGCTCGCCGACGCGCCGCCCGGCGTGCGTGCGCTCTCGCCGGTGATTCGCACCGCAACCGGCACCAACACCCTGAGCAACCCCGACCGCGCCGGCAACCCCGCGCTCGATGCCGAACAGACCGCCACGCTGCAGCTCGGGGTGGAACATTTCCTGCCGCACAAGCGTGGCAGCGCCGGCCTCAATCTGTATCTGCGCCAGATCGACGACAAGGTGCAGCGGCTCACCCAGCTCGAAAGCGGACGCTATGTCGAGCGTCCCGCCAATGTCGGGCGCGCCGACGAAACCAGCCTGGTCGCGGATTTCAAGATCAAGCCCGCCCGCCTGCCGATGCTCACTCTGCGCGGCAACGCCTCGACCAGCCGCCTCCGCCTCGACGACCCCCAACTGCGTCAGGAAAGCCCGCGCCACAGCGGCAACCTGGGCATGGATTACGAACATGCGCCGTGGCAGTTGACCGTCGGCGGCAACCTCAGCCTCAGCGCCGGATTCAGCCGCGAAACCAGCACCGACACGCAGCTCACCCAGAGCGCGCGCCAGCAGCTCGATCTCTATGCAGTCAGGAAACTCGACCGCCAGCTGAGCCTGCGGCTGTCAATCGACAACCTCACCCGTAGCGGGCGCGGCAACGACAGCGAGGCGTGGTCCGGCGGCACCCTCGTCAGCCGCGAGACCGATCGCGCCCGCGGTGTGCGCGTGGTTTTCCTGAGCCTGGAAGGCAAGCTCTAGCGCCCTCCCGCCGCCTGTCCGCTGCGCGCCTTGCGCATTTTTTTGTGCCCGCCCTTGATTTTTTATTGAGAATCATTATTATTCGCGTATTCGTTTTTGGATCGCGTCGATGAAACCCGAACTGACTCGCTCGGCCCCACCTCTTGTCACGCAGCCTGACGCACGCGCCCGCCTGCCGGACCCGATTCCGGCGGACCGCCTGTTCGAGGGACGGCAGGAAATCCAGATTGCGCATGGGGACGAAATCTACCGCCTGCGCATCACCAGGAACGGCAAGCTGATCCTCACGAAGTAAATCCATTTACCGCAACCCGCCCGCCCGCGCGCACGCGCCAGCCAGCAACCCAACCCAAGGAGACTGGCATGAACGCATCCCCGCCCCACGACACCCACGAAATCGTCATCGCCGCGACCTTATGGCTGATGCATCGCTATCAGCAAACCGGCTGCAAGAAACTCGCCCGCATGGTCGAGCAGCATTTGCGCTGGTTGCAGGCCGGCGCAAGCAGTCCGGTACTCGCCAACGCCTGCCAGCGGCTGTCTTCTGAATGGTGCGCCGTGTCGTGCGCAGCACACCCCGTTATCCCGCAATCCACCCTGCATTGAAGGAGGTTTTCATGATCTCGATTGGACACACGATCCCCGACGTCACCAGCGAAGCCTATCTGCCTGATGGCCGCATCGAACCCGTTTCGCTCGCGCAATACCGCGGCAAGTGGCTGGTGCTCTTTTTCTGGCCGCTCGATTTCACGTTCGTCTGCCCGACCGAAATTCGCGCCTACTCGGACCTGGCCCACGACTTCGATATTTCGGGTGCGGTGCTGCTCGGCGCCAGCGTCGATTCGGCACACGCCCACCGCGCCTGGGTCAGGCACGGGCTCGGTCCGGTCAGATTTCCGATGCTGGGCGATGTCTCGCATGAGCTCGCCCGGGGCTGCGGCGTACTCACCGATTCAGGGGTGGCGGTACGCGCCACCATCATCGTCAACCCCGAAGGCCGCGTTGTCAGCGTCGCGGCCAACGACCTCAACGTCGGCCGCTCGGCACGGGAAACCCTGCGCCTGCTGCACGCCCTGCAAAGCGGCGAGCTCACAGCCTGCGAGTGGCAGCCCGGCGAAGCGTTCGTCGCGGCCGCCTGAGGAAATGAACATGCGCATCTCTCCCGTTTCCTCGCTCCTCGTCGCCGCCCTGGTCGTGCTGCGCCAGCCCTGCACTCGCAACAAGGCCACCGCCCGGCTGCTGCTTGAACGTGCCGCCGAACATGACAGTCTCTCGCTTGCTGAACGTGAGGCCTGCCTCAATCTGGCTGATGAACTGGATATCGATCAGGACACGACTTCTCCTGTACGCGCCCTCAAACCCCGCGCGCCCTCCATCCTGGCCGACTGCAAGGTCGAACCGCGCAAGCGCGGCGCCACCTTGATGTTTGTCCCCGGACCGAAAGGAGCCGCCGCATGAGTGCCAGTGTCCACGCCCTGCCCACCCCGATCGAATTCGATCCCGATTCGCCGCGCGCGCTGCGCGACGCCTGGCACGCGCTTACAGCCCAGAAGAGTCTGCGCATCCGCGACGCAGCCCTGGCGCTCGGCGTGTCCGAGGCGCAACTGCTGGCGACCGGCGTCGGCGAGCACGTCGTTCGCCTGGGCGGCGACCTGCGCGACCTGATGATGCGCATGGGCGAACTCGGTCCAGCCATGGCGCTTACCCGCAACGAGGCCGCGGTGCACGAGAAAGACGGCGTCTACACCAACATCAGCCACGGCGATCAGGTCGGACTGGTGCTGGGCGATGCGATCGACCTGCGCCTGTTCTACAACAAATGGGCCTTCGCCTACGCCGTCGAGGAAAAGGTCGGCACGCAGACGCGCCGCTCCTTTCACTTCTTCGATGCCTGCGGCGATGCCCTCCACAAGGTTTATCTGCGCGACGAAAGCGATCACTTCGCATTCGAGGCGTTGCGCGACGCCTGGGCCGCGCCCCTGCAGGTTCCCGGCGAAAAGGTGCTGCCACGCCCCGCGAAGAGCCCCGCCGAGCGCGCAGACAGCGAAGTGGATATCGATGCGCTCAAGGCCGACTGGCGCGCGATGACCGACACGCACCAGTTATTCGGCCTCCTGAAAAAGCACAAGCTCGCGCGTACCCAGGCCTTCCGTCTGGTCGGCGAGGAATTCGCCAAGCCGCTCTTCACCGCCACTCCGGCCCGCCTGCTGCAAGGTGCGGCGGCAGCAGGACTCGACATCATGATTTTCGTCGGCAACCCCGGCTGCATCCAGATTCACACCGGGCCGGTGAAGGACATCCAGCGCATGGGCCCCTGGATCAACGTGCTCGATCCCGGCTTCAACCTGCATTTGCGCGAGGATCTGGTCAGCCAGGTGTGGCTGGTGAAAAAACCCACAGCGGATGGCATCGTCACCTCGATCGAACTCTTCGATGCGCACGGCGATTTCATTGCCTATTTCTTCGGCAAACGCAAACCCGGCATCCCAGAAACCTCCGGCTGGCGGATGCTGGCCGAAAGCATGGAGCCGCGCTGATGCTTGCGATCGCCTATCACTTTCATGTGCGGCCGCGTTACCGCGACGAATTCCAGTATGCCTGGCGCGCCGCTTGTGACTCGCTCCAGCAGGCGTTGGGACTGATGTCCTACGAACTCCGCGTGCCACGCGAACGTCGCGAGACCTTCACCCTGATGCTGGCCTGGGACAGCAAAGCCAGCTTCGAACGCTTCACCCGCACCTGGGTCGGCATCTGGATGCTGAACGGCATGGGTCTGCAACGCGAGGCCTTCGCCGCGCCGATCCAGACCGACATCGGGGAAGATGTCCAGTCCCCCATCGGCAAGCGTGCAGCATGAAGCGGCGCAATTTCCTCGCCCTCGGCACGATGGCCCTGGCCCTTCCCATGCGCCCGGTCAACGCAGGGCCTGCACCGCGTGTCGTCAGCGTCGGCGGCGCCGTCACCGAATGCGTCTACGCGCTGGGCATGGAGCGACTGCTCGTCGGCGCCGATACCACCAGCCTCTATCCCCCGGTGGCCAAGCGGCTGCCGCGCGTTGGCTACCAGCGCGCGCTGTCGGCGGAGGGGCTCCTCTCGCTGGCGCCCGGCCTCATTCTCGCCACTGACGATGCCGGACCGCCTGCCGCGGTCGAGCAGATCAAGCGTGCCGGGGTACGTTGGGTCAGCCTTAACACGGCACACACGCCCCAGGCACCCGTCGAAAAGCTGCTCGCCGTCGGCGCAGCGCTCGGTCAGCCTACCCGTGCCGCTGCACGGATCCGCCAGTACGAAGCCGACTGGCGGCGTACCCAGGCAGCCGTCGCCGCCCTCCCCGGACGGCCGCGCGCGATCTTCGTCATGGCGCACGGCGGTCCCACGCTCAACCTGGCCGGGCGCGACACGGCTGCGGATGCGATGCTCGCGCTTGCCAGGTGCGACAACGCGCTCGATTTCGCTGGCTACAAAGCCATCTCGACGGAAGCGCTGCTCGCCGCCGCGCCCGAGGTCATTGTCACCACCGCGCAATCGGTCGAGGGATTCGGCGGCCTGCAAACCCTGCTGGCGCGCCCCGGGCTGGCCGACACGCCGGCCGCGCGCACGCGCCAGGTGATCGCCTTCGACGGCCTCTTCCTGCTGGGATTCGGACCGCGCACACCGCAGGCCGTGATGCAGCTTGCCCAGCGCTCGCGAGGCCAGGCGTGACGCGCATCGGGCAGGGCAACGCATGAACACTCTCGCCCAAACCAACCCGGCGCCGCGCCTGCCCCGGTTGACCCGGACCGGCGGGGTCGTCGTCACGCTCGCTGCGCTGCTCGTGCTGTCCATTCTGGCTGCCGCCGGCACCGGTGCCGTGTCGCTGCCGCCGATGCATATCCTCGCCATCCTCGCAGCGCAGCTGGGTCTCGACCGCGGCGTGCCCGTCGGACCGGGCGAAACCGCCCTGTTCCTGCACCTGCGCCTGCCGCGCGTGGTGCTCGCCATGGTCGTCGGTGCCGGGCTCGCCGTGTGCGGCGCGGCCCTTCAGGGCCTGTTCCGCAACCCGCTCGCCGACCCCGGCCTCGTTGGCGTATCCGGCGGCGCCGCGCTGGGTGCGGGGCTGGTGATCGTCGCCGGCGGCCTCCTCGCCCCGCTGATGTTCCCCGCAATGCGGCTGTGGCTGCTGCCGATCGCCGCGTTCGGCGGCGGCCTCGCCGCCGCACTCCTGGTCTACCGGCTCGGCACCCGCGCGGGCGTCTCCGACATCACCGCCATGCTGCTCGCCGGCATCGCGATCAATGCCTTCGCCGGTGCCGGCCTCGGCGCCTTCAGCTATTTCGCCAACGACGAACAGCTGCGCAATCTCACCTTCTTTACCCTCGGGGGCCTGGGCGCGGCCAACTGGATGGTCGTCGCCGTCAGCCTCGCCGTGGTCGCGCTCGTCGCCGCCGTGTTCCTGCGCCAGGCGCGCGCGCTGAACGCCCTGCTGCTGGGCGAGGCCGAAGCCACCCATCTCGGTGTGGACGTGCAGGCAACCAAGCGCCGCATCTTCCTCGGCGTGGCCGCCGCCGTCGGCGTGCTCGTCGCCTTCACCGGCATGATCGGCTTCGTCGGCCTGGTGGTGCCGCACCTCGCGCGCATGCTGCTCGGCCCCGACCACCATCGCGTGCTTCCGGTCTCCATGCTGCTCGGCGCACTGCTCGTGGTGCTGGCCGATCTCGGCGCGCGCACGCTCATCGTGCCCGCCGAACTGCCGCTCGGTGTGCTCACCGCCGCGCTCGGCGCGCCCTTCTTCGTGTGGCTGCTGGCCAAGCGGGGACGCGAATGATCTACGCCAGCCACATCCGGGTCGCGCGCGGCGGACGCAATCTGCTCGACGACGTCAGCCTGTCGGCGCGCGCCGGCGAGGTACTCGCCATCCTGGGTCCCAACGGGGCCGGCAAATCCACCCTGCTCAAGGTCATGGCCGGCGAGTTCGCGCCCGACGCCGGCGAAGTGGCGCTGGGTGGCCGCCGGCTCCGCAACTGGCTGCCGGTCGAACTCGCCCGCGTGCGCGCAGTGATGCGCCAGGACACCCACCTGGAATTCGCCTTCACCGCGCGCGAGGTCGTGATGATGGGCCGCTATCCGCATTGCGAGCGCCACACCACCGCGCGCGACTGGGACATCGTCGATGACGCGCTGGCGGCGGCCGACGCCGGCCATCTCGCCGCACGCCCCTACCCGCGCCTGTCCGGCGGCGAAAAGGCGCGCGTGCAGTTCGCCCGCGCGCTGGCGCAGGTCTGGCCCGGCGACACCGAAGCCCGCCTGCTGTTCCTCGACGAACCCACCGCTGCGCTCGACATCACCCACCAGCACAGCCTGCTGGTGCTGGCGCGCGACCTCAGCCGCGCCCACTGCTTCGCCGTGATCGCGGTGCTGCACGATCTCAACCTCGCCGCGCGTTATGCCGATCGCATCGCCCTGCTCGACCAGGGCCGTGTCGCCGCCCTCGGCACCCCCGCCGAAGTGCTCACGCCCGAACAGCTGATGGCGACCTACCACGTCGCCGCCGACTGCCACACCGGCCCCGGCGGCGAACTCTGGATCCACACCCGCGCCGCCGCCTGACCCCTGACCCCTGACCCCTGACCCCTGACCCCTGACCCCTGACCCCTGACCCCTGACCCCTGACCCCTGACCCCTGACCCCTGACCCCTGACCCCTGACCCCTGACCCCTGACCCCTGACCC
>JBFMET010000016.1:67839-69427 GCA_040753235.1 Pseudomonadota bacterium | reverse complement strand
GGCGGCGCAGCCCATGAGGACAAGCACGGCCACGAAGGGGTCGAGCAGGATCTTGGTGAGCGATACGACGGAAAGCTGCTGCCGGAACAGCCATTGGTTGTGGTGGGTCATGGCTCCATGCGCATCGGCGGGATGCGCTTGTTATTGTCCGGTTCGACCGCTGGAACCGGTTGCACACCGGCACATGCGGCCACCGGCTCGCCGAAACATGGGTGCAATGTACTACCTATCCACACGTTTGTGTCATATTTGTGATGCCGCGCCCTCTGCGCTCAAAAAAAACGGCCCCGAAGGGCCGCGGACTGCCGGTGGAAACGAGGAATTCAGGCGTGCGATCTGCGCCGGCGCGCCATCAGGCCGACCAGGCCGAGGCCGGCCAGCATCATGGCGTAGGTCTCGGCTTCGGGAATGGGCGGAATGGCGCCGTCGAGGCCGACCCGGGTGTACAGGCTCAGGTGCGAGAGGTCGGGCGTCTGGCCGCCGCGGTTGGTGAAGGCGATGGTCCAGGTGCCGCTGTTGACGGCGCCGACCTCGACGTCGTCGAAGAAGTAGGCGGCAAAACCGTTGCCGGCCTTGAGCACGCCGACGAAGTCCATGAATACCGGCAGGTTGGCGTAATCCGGTCCATTGGTGTCGGTGGCGCTCAGGGTCCAGGTGCCGGCGGTGGCGCCGCTGGCGCTGAGGGTGAAGTGGATGCCGGACAGCGTGTTGGTATTGGCGCCAGGCTCGGTCTTGGCGAGCAGGGCCCAGTTGCCGATGGGGTCCTGCCAGGCCGTCAGGCCGTTGATCGCTGCCGCGTTGTCGTTGCCGGACGTCGCACCGTAGCAGTCGCTGGCCGCCGCGTTGTTGAAGGTCATGTCGGTCGCGGCGAGCGTGCCGCTGTACGAGGCATCGCTGCAGTAGGTGTTGGCGAACGCCGGCTGGGCGGCCAGCCCAGCCAGGACCAGTGCGGCGGATAGTACGGATTTCGGGGATATGCGCTGCAATAACATCTCGGAACCTCCATTCCAGTGGTGAATCCGCCGTCAGGCGGCGCCGGGGGGCGTCGGCTTCCAGGAGACTCTGAACAAGTCTGCGTTCGTCATTCCGGCGGAATCCGGTAAATCCGGCATCCGGCCCCCGGCTTTCGCCGGGGGGACGACTTGTGCAGGTCTCCCCAAGAAGCCCGCGCCGCCCCGTATGCGCGCGGACGGCCTGGGGGCGTCGCCCATCTTTATAACCTCGATTCCCCGGTTGGACAGCGCCTGTTCGACGCAAAGCCCGTCAGCATGCGGCGCCCTCACCCCTGCCCCTCTCCCGGAGGGAGAGGGGGCTCTCCCTCCGGGAGAGGCCGACGCGAAGCGGCGGGTGAGGGCGCGCCGTTGAAAACACGCAGCCCAACTGAGGGATACTGGTTAAATCGCCCCCACGCCATCAAGCACAGTTCGTACCATGCCGAAAGGCGCAACCAAGTCAGTGTTCAGGGCACTTCTTTAAATTCGATTTCCGTCATTGCGAGCGTGGCGAAGCAATCCAGAATCGCTGACGTATCAACGATCTTTCCGGATCGCCACGTCGCTTCGCTCCTCGCGATGACGATTTGAATTCA
>JBFMET010000016.1:0-67739 GCA_040753235.1 Pseudomonadota bacterium | reverse complement strand
AGGGCACTTCTTTAAATTCGATTTCCGTCATTGCGAGCGTGGCGAAGCAATCCAGAATCGCTGACGTATCAACGATCTTTCCGGATCGCCACGTCGCTTCGCTCCTCGCGATGACGATTTGAATTCAATTTCCGTCATTGCGAGCGTAGCGAAGCAATCCAGAATCGCTGACGTATCAACGATCTTTCCGGATCGCCACGTCGCTTCGCTCCTCGCGATGACGATTTATAGAAGTGCCCTTCAATAAGAAGGTTCATGGCGATGGTCGTTTTGGACTGCCGGCATGGTTCATTCGTGTAAAGAATTCCGACATGCCCGGGCTTACCCGTTTCAAACGCAAGCGGCCCAAAAAAAGCGGCCCCGAAGGGCCGCACCCATGCTGCGGGGGGAGAAACTCCGGTTTTCGCAGGTCGGGAACGCTTTCCCGACATCCAGGCTTCAGGCGGCCAGGCGGGCGCGACGGGCGGCCATGAGCCCGACCAGCCCCAGGCCGGCAAGCATCATGAGGGGGGTGTCGGCTTCGGGGATCGGCGCAGCGACGGCTTCGATGGCGACGGCCTGCTTCCAGATCTGCCCGCCGCCGGTGGCAAAGAGGTAGTTGTTGATGGTGAGGCTGACGCTGGTGACGAGACCGTCCGCGCCGCCCCAGCCGCTGGCCGGCAGGACGAGCGCCGCGCCGCCCTGCCAGCTGCCCGAGGTGCCCGCGACGAAGGCGGGACCAACGATGTTGGAAGCGACGGACAGGCTGGTGTTGCCCTCGATGTCGAGCGCCGAGAAGTTGCCTTGCAGGTAGGCCATGCCGGAATCGAGGTTGTAGCCGCCCTGTTCGGCGAGGTTGAAGGCCGACAGGAAGTAGCCGGGGTCGGCCGTGACGGTGATGTTGACCGTCTGGGTCGCGTTCGGCGTGGTCGAGTCGGCGATGAAGTTCGTCGGGGCGAACACCAGGCTGTCGCCCACGACCGACGCGCTGCCGAAGAGGCCGAGCGCGGTGTTGTCGAAGCTGAAGCTGACATTGTTGCCCGACAGGGTGGCGGCCGACGCGGTGCCGGCCATGAGGGCGCCGGTCAGGCCCCATACCGCCAGGGCGGTTTTCGTGTTGATGTGCATTGTCTCCTGCTGCTCCTCTTGTTGTTTTATCAAAGTGTGTGCTGCCCCGGGCTGCGGGGTCAGTTGCGCTGCCGGACGCGGCGGGCGCCGATGGCAAACGCCGCCAGCGAACCCGCCAGCAGCAGCGCCAGGCCGGACGGCTCGGGCACCGCGGCCGGCCGGGTCGCGATGCGGAAGCCCGCGTAGTTGTCCTGAATGAAGCCGATGCCATTGGCCGGGTTGCCGACGAGGGTGCTGTCGAAGTTCACCTGGAATACCTGCCCGGCCCCGGCCGGTGCGGCGAGGAAGCCGGCCATTTCCCAGCCGAGGGTGCCGCCCGCCGCGTTGAGGCTCCCCGCAGGCGCCAGCGCCAGCGCGGCGGCGGCGAGCGTGCCGGCGTCGACCAGTTGCAGGTTGGCGGACGCGCCGGTGCTGCCGCCGCCCGACAGGAAGTAGTTGCCCCACTGCCTGAGCCCCAGGCCGTCGAGGATGTAGCCTGCATCGACGGCGACCGTGAATTGCAGCGCGGTGGACACGCTGGCCGCGCCGCCGGCGGAAAACACGCTGAAGGCGGTGGGCTGGAAATAGAGGGTGTCGAGCGAGCCCGACAGCAGGCCGGCGCCGAGGAGCCCGGTCTGGGTGTCGTCGTAGGTCACGCTGAAGCGGTCGCCGAACAGCGTGATGGGGGCAGCCTGCGCCAGGCCGGCGGATGCCAGCAGGCCGAGCCCCAGCAGAATCGATTTGACTTGGATCATCTATTTGAACCGGTGTAATTTGGTACGAACAGCCTAGCAAGGCGCATGCCCAAGACAGGCCAAAACAAACCAAGTATTTGTTTGCAAAAGGATTAATCCACCCGCCCCTTTTGCCGCCCCCTCTCCGGACATGCCGCCGTAACCGTTCCGTAAAGTTTACCGACAGATGTTGCGTCATTGCGTCCGTTCTCGCCGAGGCGCCGACGCTGCGTGCTATGCTGGCGCCCCTATCGGGAGAGTGTCGTGAAATATCTGTTGCTGATCGTGATCGGGTTCGTGGTCTGGGCGGTCATCCGCGCCTACCAGCGCTCGCTCAACAAACCGGCGTCCGCTGCCCGCGAGCAAACCGTGGAAGACATGGTGAAATGCGCGCACTGCGGGGTGAACCTGCCGCGCAGCGAGGCCATCTACGCCGGCGGCGATTTCTACTGCACGCCCGGGCACCGCCAACTCGGCAAGAAATGAGCGCACCGGCGGCTCCCCTGCCCCGTCCCGATACCCCCGGCTACTTCGCGTCCCACTGGCGCAGCCTCGACTATTTCAATCTCTACCGCCTGACGCTGGCGCTCGCGCTGGTGTTCACCGGGGTGCTGTTCGACCCGTCCGACTTGTTCAGCCCCGGGTCGGGCACGCGCTTTCTGACCTACGCCTTCGCTTATCTGGTCGTGACGGCCTTGTTCGTGCTGGGCATCCGCGCACGCTGGCCCAATTTCCAGATCCAGTTGACGGCCCATATCCTCGCCGACATCGTTTTCATCATCCTGATGATGGGCACCAGCGCCCAGCTCGCGGGCGGGCTCGGGCTGCTGCTGGTGATTTCGATCGCCTCCGGCGGCCTCGTCGGCAGCGGCCGGCTCAGCCTGCTGTACGCCGCGCTCGCCTCGATCGCCCTGCTGCTGCAGAACGCCTTCAGCCTCTTCGCCGGCAACCGCAGCGTCGACAGCTTCTTCCTGACCGGGCTCCTGTGCGCCGGCTACTTCACCATCGGCTGGCTCGCGCACACGCTGACCCACCGCGCGCTGCGTTCGGAAACGCTCGCCCGCGAGCAGGCCGAAGAACTGGCGCTGCTCAATCGCATCAATGCGCTGGCCATCGAAAACTCGCCCGACGGCCTGCTGGCGGTGCGCGGCGACGGCGTGGTGCGCCACGCCACGCCGCGCGCGCTGGCGCTGCTGGGCGCCCGGCTGGCGGTCAAGCCCGGCATCACCCGCCTCGATGCCCTGTCTGCCGAACTGGCGCGCCGCGTTCCGCAGGTGCTGCCGGGCGCGAGCGTCGACCTCGACACCGGGGCGGCGCGCCTGCGCGTGCGCTGCATCCCCCTCGCGACGCCGGACCACAGCCGCGTGCTGGTGCTGGAGGATCAGCGCCAGGCCGAGCAGGCGGCGCAGCGCCTCAAGCTCGCGGCGCTGGGCCGGCTCACCGCCAACATCGCGCACGAAATCCGCAACCCGCTGTCGGCGATCAGCCACGCCGCGCAACTGCTGTGCGAAGACAGCCGCGACCCCGCCCAGCAGAAGCTGACCGGCATCATCGTCAGCAATGCGCAGCGGCTCGACCGGCTGGTCGAGGAAGTGCTGACGCTCAACCGCCGCGACCGCCTGCAGCCGGTCGACTTCGACGCCCGCGCCCTGGCGGCGCTGATCGAGGAACTGCGCCACACTGAAGAAATCCCGCCGGACGCCGTCATAGTCGACATGCCCGATACGCTCCGCTTCCGTTTCGATCCGGATCATCTGCGCCAGATCCTGTGGAATCTGCTGCGCAATGCCTGGCGCTATTGCCGCAGGCAGCCCGGCAGCCTCCGCTTCGAGGGGCGCGTCGCGGCCGAAGGCGTCCAGCTCGACCTCGTCGACGACGGTCCCGGCGTGGCGCCCGAGCAGCTGGGCAGGCTGTTCGAACCGTTTGCCACGACCGAGCCGCAGGGCACCGGGCTCGGCCTGTTCCTGGCGCGCGAACTCGCCGAATCCAATCACGCCCGCCTCGCCCATCTGCCGACCCCGCGCGGCGCGGGTTTCCGCCTGGACATCTTCGGAGGCGCGCAGGCATGACGGCCTCGCCGCGCATCCTGCTGGTCGACGACGAGCCCGACCTGCTCGACCTGATGGAGCTGACGCTGGTCAAGATGGGGCTGGCGACCGACCGCGCCGCCAGCGTGGCCGAGGCGCGCGACAGGCTCGCCGCTTCGCGCTACGACCTCTGCCTCACCGACATGCGCCTCGGCGACGGCGAGGGCCTGGAAGTCATCGAGGCCGCCAGCGCACTCGCGGCGCCGGTGCCGGTCGCCGTCATCACGGCCTACGGCAACGCCGGCAACGCGGTGGCCGCGCTCAAGGCCGGCGCCTTCGACTACCTGGCCAAGCCGGTCGCGCTCGACCAGTTGCGCGCGCTGGTGAAATCCGCGCTGCGGATCCCGGAAACGACGTCCGCCGACCCTCCCGCGCGCGAACTGATCGGCCGTTCCGCCGCCATGCAGGAGGTGCGCGAGCGCATCGCCAGGCTCGCGCGCACCCAGGCGCCGGTGCACATCTCGGGCGAATCCGGCAGCGGCAAGGAACTGGCCGCGCGACTGATCCACCGGCTGGGCAGCCGCGCCGACAAGGCCTTCGTCGCGGTCAACTGCGGCGCGATTCCCGAAACGCTGATGGAGAGCGAGTTCTTCGGCTACCGCAAAGGCGCGTTCACCGGGGCGGATTCCGACCGCAACGGCTTCTTCCAGGCCGCCGACGGCGGCACGCTCTTCCTCGACGAGGTCGCCGACCTGCCGCTGTCGATGCAGGTAAAGCTGCTGCGCGTGCTGCAGGAAAAGAAGGTGCGCAAGGTCGGCGCCACCGCCGAGGAAGCGGTCGACGTGCGCATCGTCAGCGCCACCCACCAGCACCTCGCCGAGCTGGTGCAGGCCGGCCGCTTCCGCCAGGACCTCTACTACCGCCTCAACGTGATCGATCTCGCCATGCCCAGCCTGCGCGACCGCGTCGAGGACATTCCCGAGCTCGCGCGCGCGCTGCTCGACAAGCTCGGCGGCAGCGACGCGAAGCTCGATCGCGACGCCGAAAAAGCCCTGGGCGCCTACGCCTTCCCGGGCAACGTGCGCGAACTCGAAAACACGCTCGAACGCGCGCTGGCGCTGTGCGAGCAGCAGCGCATCACGGCAGCCGACCTCAATCTCGCCCCGGCCGTGCGCGCCGCCGACGCCACGCCCGGCAGCAAATATCCGCTGCAGGACTACCTCGACCAGGTCGAGCGCGCCGCCATTCTCGAAGCGCTGGAGCAGACGCGCTACAACAAGACCGCCGCCGCGCGCCTGCTCGGCGTGACCTTCCGCAGCCTGCGCTACCGGCTGGAGCGGCTGGGGATCGAGTAGTCGGCGGGAGACCCGCCTCGGGCCGATTGCCGGTGCCTTTTCCAAAATAAAAGCCCGGCTCGAATTGGCATTCGAGCCGGGCTTTTTTGCATCCGGTGCGCTTGTCCGACCCATACACAACCCGGAAAGCTTCTCTGTTGCTTGGTTTCAGTTTTCGGATTCGCTGACATACCCCCAAATGTACCCCCGATTTTGTTTGTGGCCTCCCTCGCGCGCGCGATGTGTCCAATGTGTACGGAAAAGCGATCCTGCGCGACGATCAAGAGTCAGCTTTTCCATACCTTTCTGACTTCGGTTTGCAAGGCCTTTCGCCTAGCCTTCCGTTGATGCGCGCCTGTTCCTTCCCCGCTTCGGTTTTGGGGCCGGTCGCAAGCCCGCCATGAAACTTGCAGCGCCCGTTCCTGTAGATCGCCTTCAGCTTGCAAGGGGTTGCGGCCCTGGTCTTCGCTTCGCATGTCATGTCTCTGAGATCGCCCGGCATGGGCGGGAAGCTCGGCGGTGGGTATGCGTATCCGCGCGCCTCCCATTCCTTCATCACTGCATCGCGAGCGTGCAGGTGATCGCGAAGCTGTTCAAGGTTTGGGGCGCGAAGGCGCTGGCGGGGATCGCCCTGGAAAAACACCTTCCCGACGCCACCATGAGCCGCGCCGTCATCATCAACATGCGGCGGAAGCTGGCGAGCGAAACCGTCGAACGTTTGCGCCATGCCGAGGCGGGGCTGTTCGAGCGGCTGGCCTGTGCTTGGCGCAGGAGCATCAACCCATGTTCGCAGACGAAGTAAATTGGAAAGAAGTCGCCGCCGAGTTGTGGCACGGCTTTCGCCACCTGACGCTGCGGAAGATTTGGGACTGGCTCGCCTATGGCCCCGTGCCGATGCGCCCGATCCATCTGGTCGTCATCATCCCGCTGATCCTGATTGTCGAAGTATTGCAGCCAGCAACCACAAGCGTTTAGCCCGCGCACCCAATTCAGTTTCGACCTCACGCCGCGTTTTCCTTGATGGATGCCGTTGCTCTATTGCGCAGTTCCAGCCTTCCGCTCCGGCTTCCGCATGGTTCCACCCACGCCTGCATCATGCGGTGGCCTTCCTATCCAGTCGATCCCGCGTCAGCTTCACCGTCGCCGTGAAGCCTATCGCCTGCGCATAGCGCGACAGCGTGCGTAGCGAGGGCAGCGTTCGGCCGCTTTCCATCCGGGCGATGACGGATTGCTTGGTGCCCATGCGCTCGGCGACTTCGATCTGCGTCAGCCCGGCCTTCAGGCGGGCAGCGATGAGTTCGCGCGCGATGGAAAATTCGTCTTCCAGCGCTGCATAGGCTTCACGGGTAGCCTTGTCCTTCAACAGACCGGCTTTGACTTCCGACAGGGTTTTCATAGTTCCAACTCCTTCAAGCGTGCCAGCGCGGTTTCAATCGCCCGCCGGGGTGTGGCCTGGGTTTTCTTCACAAACACATGCAGCACCACCAGCCGCTGCCCTTTAGCCGCCACATACACAGCCCGCGCGATACCGTCCTTGCCGCTCATGCGCATTTCCCACAGCTTGCTTGCCAGCGGGCGAACATGGGGCAGCCCTACCTTTTGCGGGCCGAATGCTTCCAGCAGTTCGGCCACGCGCAGGAAACGCGCCTTCAAGTCCGCTGGCAGCAACGCCAGTTCCTTTTCAGCAGCTTCGATCAGATGAACTTGCCAAGTCATGATTATATCTTTTTTGCTATACGTCAAGCCGTACGGCCATGAAGGAGTATTACTTCCCCACCGGTTTCCAGCGCGTCGCAAGTATCCGCCCACGCCTGCATCATCCGTCGCCTCTCGGGCAGATGTTGGGCGCGGGCATAGGCGGCAATCGTGCCGTTTGCTTCCTTGTGGTCTAGCGGTCTGCTTCCGAAATAACGCAACATGAAACGGCGTACCTTGCCGACGAACTTGGGTTTTGCGAGCACCGCATCCTCGACGACGCACTTCATGGGCGCGGCCTGACCAGGTGAGGGGGTATCCCGGCCAAGTGGTATCCAGACTGGTATCCATCCGGGCGTGCCATGAAAAACGGCCCCCACCAAAATGGCCGGGAGCCGCATGAATACTGGTGCCGCTTGTCGGATTCGAACTGACGACCTACCGCTTACAAGGCGGTTGCTCTACCCCTGAGCTAAAGCGGCAACGGGAAAGGATTATAGCGGCCGCGCCGCCGTCTACTTGACGACCTTGAGCGCAGGGCGCCCCTTGGGCGGAGACGGCGACGGCGGCTCGTCCGGGCCGGTCGGCGCTGCAGGCGCGGCGGCGTCCGCAGGCGGCGCCCCGGCCGGTTCGAAATGCAGGCCCTGGCCGTTCTCGCGCGCGAAGATGGCGGCGACGCGGTCGACCGGGATGGCAATCTCGTGCGACACGCCGCCGAAGCGTGCCGAGAACTGGATCCAGTCGTTGTCGAGGGTGAGGTTGCGGGTGGCGCCGGCGCTGATGTTGAGGACGATCTGGCCGTCCTTGACGAAGCCCGGCGGCACCCGCGTGCGACTGTCCACCGCCACCAGAAGCTGCGGGGTGAAGCCGGAGTCCGCGCACCACTCGTAGAGCGCGCGGATGAGATACGGCCTGGTGGAAATTTCGGCCACGCTCTGCCCGCTTACTTGCGCAACGCCTTTTCGGTGGGCGTGAGCGCGTTGATGAAGGCGGGCCGGCTGAACAGGCGCTCGCGGTACTTGAGCACCGGCGCCGCCATTTTCGGCAGCTCGATGCCGTAGTGCTCGAGGCGCCACAGCAGCGGCGCGATCGCCACGTCGAGCATGGAGAACTCGTCGTTCATCAGGTACTTCTGTTTGGTGAGAATGGGCGTGAGCTGCGACAGGCTGTCGCGGATTTCCTGGCGTGCCTTGTCGGAGCTCTTGCCGAGGCCGTGCTCCAGCGTGTTGACGTGCGAAAACAGGTCGTGCTCGAAGTTGCACAGCACCAGGCGCGCGCGCGCGCGCATCACCGGATCGGGCGGCATCAGTTGCGGATGCGGAAAGCGTTCGTCGATGTACTCGTTGATGATGTTCGACTCGGTGAGCACGAGGTCGCGCTCGACCAGCACCGGCATTTTGCCGCTGGGGCTGATGCTGGCGATCTCTTCCGGCTTGTTGTGCATGTCGACGTCGATGATCTCGAAGTCCATGTCCTTTTCAAACAGGACGATGCGGCAGCGATGGCTGTACGGATCGGTACTACCGGAATACAGGGTCATCATGGCGGGGGCTCCCTAACGAGTTGCGTGCATTAAAAGCTTAAAACGCCAACAGCCGGACACTTGCCCGGCTGTTGGCGAGAAGGCGTTGCGGCGTTCAGTGAACGTCTTTCCAGTACTCTTTCTTCAGATAGTAGGCCACCACAAAGAAGATGCCGAGGAAGATCAGCACGATGACGCCGAGCTGCTTGCGCTGCACCTGCGCAGGTTCGCCCATCCACGCCAGGTAGTTGACGAGGTCGCCCACCATGGAGTCGTACTCGGCCAGCGTCACGCTGCCGGGCTTGGCCAGCACCAGGCGGTCGATGACTTCGTGCTCGCCGTCCTTCCTGTACACCGGCACCATTTCACCCTGCAGATCCCACATCACGTGCGGCATGCCGACCTTGTCGAACACGGTGTTGTTCCAGCCGGTGGCGCGGGTGTCGTCGCGGTAGAAGCCGCGCAGGTAGGTGTAGAGCCAGTCGGCGCCGCGCGAGCGCGCGATCACCGAGAGGTCGGGCGGGGTGGCGCCGAACCACACCTTGCCGTCGCTCTTGGTCATGCCGACCTTCATGGTCTCGCCCGGTTTCTCGGCGGCGAACATCAGGTTGCCCTTGATCTGGTCCTCGGTGAGACCCAGGTCCTGCAGGCGCGAATAGCGCATGACGCTGGCGCTGTGGCAGTTGAGGCAGTAGTTGACGAACATGCGCGCGCCGCGCTGCAGGGATTCCATGTCGCTCGGGTTGACCGGCGCCTTGTCCAGCGGAACGCTGGGGCCGCCGGCTGCCAGGGCGAGGGCGGGGACTGCCGCCAGCAGGAAAAGAAGAGTCTTCAAGCGTTTCATTTAGCCAGTCACCCTTTCCGGTTCGGGTTTGGTTTTGTCGATCGAGGTGTACCAGGGCATCAACAGGAAAAACAGGAAGTAGATCACCGAGAACACCTGGGAGAAGATGGTCGCGATCGGGGTCGCCGGCAGCAGGCCGAGGTAGCCGAGGCCGACGAAGGACACGATGAACAGGGCCAGCGCGATCTTGTAGATCGGGCCGCGATAGCGGATCGACTTGACCTTGCTGCGATCGAGCCAGGGCAGGAAGAACAGCAGCACGATCGACAGGCCCATCGCCACGACGCCGGGGAACTGCGAACCGAACATCGGCGGCACCGCGCGCAGGATCGCGTAGAACGGCGTGAAGTACCACAGCGGCGCGATGTGCTCGGGCGTCTTCAGCGGGTCGGCCGGCACGAAGTTGGCCGCTTCGAGGAAGTAGCCGCCCATCGCCGGCGCGAAGAAGACGATGACCGAGAACACCATCAGGAAGACGATGACGCCGACGATGTCCTTCACCGTGTAGTAGGGGTGGAAGGGAATGCCGTCGAGCGGGATGCCGGTGTTGGGATCCTTTTTCTTCTTGATCTCGATGCCGTCGGGGTTGTTGGAGCCGACTTCGTGCAGCGCGACCAGGTGGACGGCGACCAGCGCGATCAGCACCAGCGGCAGCGCGATCACGTGGAAGGCGAAGAAGCGGTTGAGCGTGGCGTCGCCGATGACGTAGTCGCCGCGGATCCAGATCGAGAGGTCCTCGCCGATGAAGGGCACGGCGGCGAACAGGTTGACGATCACCTGGGCGCCCCAGTAGGACATCTGGCCCCACGGCAGCATGTAGCCGACGAAGGCTTCGGCCATCAGCATGAGGTAGATCAGCACGCCGAAGATCCAGATCAGCTCGCGCGGCTTGCGGTAGGAACCGTACATCAGGCCGCGGAACATGTGCAGGTAGACGACGACGAAGAACATCGAGGCGCCGGTGGAGTGCATGTAGCGGATCAGCCAGCCCCATTCGACGTCGCGCATGATGTACTCGACGGATGCGAAGGCGAGCTCCGAATCCGGCTTGTAGTTCATGGTGAGGAAAATGCCGGTGACGATCTGGATCACCAGCACGAGGAGCGCGAGCGAGCCGAAGAAGTACCAGAAGTTGAAGTTCTTGGGCGCGTAGTACTCGGACAGGTGCGCCTTGTAGGTGGCGGTGAGCGGGAAGCGGTCGTCGATCCAGCCCATCAGTTTTTGCATAGCTGACATGATTGATTAGCTTCCTTGCAGTCGGTGGTCTTTTTGTTGCGTATCCACACCGATGAGCAACTTGCCGTCGTCGACGTATTGATGCGGCGGGACTTCGAGGTTGGTCGGGGCCGGCACGCCCTTGAACACGCGCGCGGCCAGGTCGAAGGTGGAACCGTGGCAGGGGCAGAAGAAGCCGCCCGGCCAGTCGGCGCCCAGATCGGCGGCGCCGATTTCCTTGCGATAGGTCGGCGAGCAGCCGAGGTGGGTGCAGATGCCCACGGCCACCAGCAATTCCGGCTTGAGCGAGCGGGTGGGATTCTTGCAGTAGTCGGGCTGCTGCGGCATCTCGCTCCTGGGATCGGCCAGCCGGTCGTCGTGCTTGCCGAGCATGCCCAGCATTTCCGGCGTGCGGTTGACGATCCACACCGGCTTGCCGCGCCACTCGACGGTGAGCAGCATGCCGGGTTCGATCTTGCTGATGTCGACTTCGACCGGGGCGCCGGCAGCGCGCGCACGCGCGCTCGGCTGCATGCTGACCAGAAGCGGGATGGCAACACCCGCCACCGCAACCCCGCCGACGGCGCTGGTCGCAGCGATCAGAAATTTTCGTTTGCGTACATCCACTTGAGGCCCTTCGACTGCCTGGCTCATGATTCCCTACCCTGAAGGTGTTTCACATAAAGGGTGCATTCTAACCAATTTGCCCGGCGCTCCGGAAGTGCGGCATGCGGCAGCCTCAATACCTGCGCGCCCCTCGGCTATAATCGGCGCGTGGCGCAATCGCGCCAAGTCCATGAATTTAATAAACATGCGCAAAATCTGGCTGCTCTTCGCCCAATCCACCACGATCGCGCTCGGCGTGCTGTTCGTCGTCATGCTGTTCAAGCCCGATCTGCTGCGCTGGCCGTCCGCGCCCGACAGCCTGACCATCAACGAAGTCAAGCCTGCGGCAGCGCGCGCCGCGACCGGCACCGGCGAGTCCTTCGCGCCGGCCGCGCAAAAGGTCATCCCCTCGGTGGTCAACGTGTTCACCCAGCAGAAGGTGCAGCGCGCGCCGCATCCGGCGCTCGACGATCCGATCTTCCGCTATTTCTTCGGCGACCGTCTCGACGCGCCGCCGCGCGACGTGTCCAACCTCGGCTCCGGCGTGATCGTGACGGCGAACGGCTACATTCTCACCAATCACCACGTGATCGAGGCGGCCGACGAAATCCGGATCGCGCTGGCCGACGGCCAGACCGTTCCGGCGCGCGTGGTCGGCGCCGACCCCGAGACCGATCTCGCGGTGCTGAAGATCGACGCCGACAAGCTGCCCGCGATCACCTTCGCCCAGCCCGACAGTCTCACCGTCGGCGACTGGGTGCTCGCGGTGGGCAATCCCTTCGGCGTCGGCCAGACCGTCACCGCCGGCATCGTCAGCGCGCTCGGCCGCACCCATCTGGGCATCAACACCTTCGAGAATTTCATCCAGACCGACGCCGCGATCAACCCGGGCAACTCGGGCGGCGCGCTGGTCGACGCCGCCGGCAACCTGGTCGGCATCAACAGCGCGATCTACTCGCGCACCGGCGGCTCGCAGGGCATCGGCTTCGCCATCCCGGTGAGCATCGCAAGGCAGGTGATGGAGCAGATCATCCAGACCGGCAGCGTGACGCGCGGCTGGGTCGGCGTGGAGGTGCAGGACCTCACCCCCGAACTGGCGGAATCCTTCAGCCTGAAGCAGACCGAGGGCGCGCTCATCGCGGGCGTGTTGAAGGGCGGGCCGGCCGACGCGGGCGGCGTGCGCCCGGGCGACATCCTGCTCGCGGTCAACGGTCAGAAAGTGACGAACTCGGCTTCGCTGCTCAACCTGATCGCCGACCTCAAGCCGGGCGCCGACGCCAGACTGACCGTGGCGCGCAAGCAGCAGCCGGTCGACCTCAACGTGCGCGTCGGCCGCCGGCCGATGCAGCGCGCGCAGCCTCAGGAGCCCTGAACGTTCAAGGCGCTGCCTGCGTCAGCAGGCGCAGGCGGGTCGGATAGACGTACGCGTCTGCTTCCATCGCCGGCACGCGCCAGCCGGCCGCGGTGCGCGCCATGCGCTGCAGCGCGGCATCCCGGATGCGCAGCGTGGCGAGGATCAGCACGTCGGAGGGCGAGTACAGCGCGCCGTCTGCAAGCGCCGGCTCGGGCTGCAGCGTCGCCAGCAGCGGGCTCGCCTCGTGGCGCCAGCCCTTGTCGCTCCAGAAAGTCTGCCAGGCCGCCTGCGCCAACGCGCGCGCGCGGGTGCGCGACTGCGCGTTGCCGGTCGCGTCGGCATGGTCGAGCAGGCCCTGCACCACGTAGGCATAGTCCTCCAGTTCGGCATGCGGCAGCACCTGTCCGCGCGCGCGGCCCTTGATCAGCTTGCCGTCGCGCACCAGCTGCGTCAGCACAAAGGCCTGCAGGCGGTCGGCCTGCTGCCGGTAGGCCGGATCGAGCGTAGCCGCCTGGCTGAAGGCGGTGAGCGCCAGGCCATTCAGACCCGCGGTGAGCTTGTCGTCCTTGGGCAGCGGCCGCGCCAGCCGCACCGGGCGCAGCACGCGCACGGCCTCGGCCAGCAGGCGACGCTCCTCGGCAGTGGGTGTGCGGTATTCCGCCGGCAGGTAGCCGTCGTCCAGCTCGCGCGCGACGTCCAGCCGCCACACCCGGCGCGCCGCCGCGTAGGCCGCCGGAGACAGGCGCTGCTTCAGTTCGTCCGGCTCCCACAGATAGGTCGCGCCCTCGCGTCCCTTGTCGTCGACCGCGGAGGTGCTGGTGTAGAAACCGCCGCTCGCGTCGAGCATTTCGGCGCGCATGAAATCGAGCGTCGACAGCGCGATGTCGCGGTAGCGCGGCTGGCGCAGCACGCTCGCCGCCCGCAGGTAGAGCGGCGCCAGGTGTGCGTTGTCGTAGAGCATTTTCTCGAAGTGCGGCGTATCCCATTCCGGGTCGACGGTGTAGCGGAAGAAGCCGCCGCCGACCTGGTCGCGCAGGCCGCGGTTCGCCATCTGGTCGAAGGTCAGGCGCAGAAATTCATCCAGCTTGGCGTCGGGCTGGCGCGCTTGCCTGTCGAGCAGCGCATGCAGCTGCGGCGCCATCGGGAATTTGCTGATCTGGCCGAAGCCGCCATGCATCGTGTCGGCTTCCTTCCACGCGCTGGCGACGAACTGCTGCCCGGCACGCTCGGCGCGTTCCCGGGTAAGCGGCGCACCGGCGGGCACACGCGCCGGCGGCGGCGCCGCCTGGCGGGCCAGGGTGCCAAGGCCCGCGCGGTCGGCGATCCAGCGCCGGTTGAGCTGGGTAATCTGGGTGCGGAAATCGTCCGGCGGCGCGTACAGCCCGACGAACACGGGGTAGCCCTCGGGCGTGACGAAGGCATTGAGCGGCCAGCCGGCAACCCCGTTCACCTGGGCCGAGAAGGTCTGCAGGGCGTCGTCGAGCCCGCTGTTGATTTCACGGTCGACCTTCACCGGAATGGTGTCGCGGTTGAGCAGCGCGGCGATCTGCGCGTTCCTGAAGCTTTCGCGCTGCATGACGTGGCACCAGTGGCAGGCAAAGTAGCCGACCGAGACGAACAGCAGCTTGTTCTCGCGCCGGGCGCGCGCGACGGTGTCGGCGTTCCACTCCTGCCAGGCGACCGGGTCTTTGCCGTGCAGGGCAAGGTAGGGCGAGGGGTGATGGGCGAGACGGTTGGTGAGCGTCGAGGCGGCGGCGGTCAGCGGCAGGCACAGCACCAAGAGCAGGAGGGCGAACGCCCTCCCGCGCTCAGACCTTGACATAGGTCCAGCCCTGCTGGAGGCGGCTCACGATTTCGCCGATGGCGGTGGGCGCGGCCTGCGCCACGGGCAGCAATTCGACTTTCTGTCCCTGTCCGGTGAAGCGGGCGATGGTCTGGCTGCACGCGACCAGATGCAGGTTGGCGTGACGCTGCGTCATGCGGGCGATGCGGGCGGCGTGCGGGCTGACGCCGGCTCGCATCAGGTTGATGCCGTGGCTGTTGGCGACGACCTCGAGCTCGATCGCGCGCCCCTGCCTGTCCGCCTCGTCAAGGAGGGCCTCGGCACGGTCGAGCACGGCCGCCATGCGGGTGGGGTCGTCGCTGTCCAGGTGCAGCACGATGCGGTTCGGGTCGGGCTGCTGCGCGAGGCTCACCGGCTGGTAGCCGTCGAGCGCCGTGAGCGGCGTCTGCGCGTGGGTCTCCGCTTCCACGCCCCCGCGCAGGCCCCAGCCCGCGATCAGGCCGGCCAGCAGGACCAGGCAGCCGACGGCACAGCGCTGCAGGCGCTGCAGGCGCGGCCGGATGCGCGACGGGCGCGGCAAGGCGCCCGTCGCCGGCGGCGGCTCGGCATGCGCCAGCCGCACCATGCTCTTCAGGCTGCGCAGACTGCATACGCGCTGCGCCAGCGCCTGGTCGGCCCGCAGGCATGCGATCAATGCCTCGCTATCGGCGATATCGAGTTGACCATCGACGAAGGCGTGCAGGGTTTCGTCCGAAATCGCGGTGGGGTTCATTTCACTCTCCTCAGCATGGGCTGTGCACCGTGCCGCTTGGCCGCCTGGTCCAGCATGAGCTTCAGGCTCGCGCGCGCGCGCGACAGCCGGCTCATGACCGTCCCGACAGGAATTTCCAGTATCTCGGCCACCTCGGCGTAGCCGAATTCCTCGAGGTCGACCAGGGTCAGCACCTGGCGCTGTCCCATCGGCAGGCGCGCGACTGCCGCGCGCACGCAGGCGATCACTTGTTCGCGGTTGCAGCAGACTTCGGGGCTGTCGCCCGCGGATTCGAGCGTGTCGTGCATCTGCTCGATATCGTCGAACTCGCGCTGGCCGCGCAGATAGTCGAGCCAGCAATGGTTCATGATCGAGACCATCCAGGCCTTGAGCGCCGCTTCCTCGCGCAACTGGGCGCGGCGCGCCCAGGCCTTGGCCATGGCCTCCTGCACCAGGTCGTCGGCGAGCGCCGGATCGTGGCACCAAGCATAGGCGATGCGGTACAAAACGGGCCGCTGGGCCTCCATGCTGGGACGCAAGGGCCCGAAAAGCAGTTTTGAAATTATGGTCATGCTCCGAAGACGCCAGACGAACCAAACTTATTCCATCCTGGCAAATTTTTTTTGTCAAAAATATGGAATAAGCATACTGCGGCCCGCGTCTTACCTCTGAGTCGGGCTATCCGGCTTGTCCAATTCTTACGTACGGAGGAGTTTCCAAAATGCTGAACATGTCGAAATTGCTGGCCGCCGCCTCGATGGTGGCCGCTGTGGGCCTGACCGGTTGCGCGTCCACTCATGAGCCGCCGCCCATCAAGTCCGTCTACCACATCAACGACAGCGTCACCGCCATGGCCGCGATGAACAACATCAAGAACCAGCTGGCCGCCTCGCCCAAGGACCAGATCGTCGTGGTCACCCACGGCAAGGGCATCGACTTCCTGCTGCAGGATGCCACCGACAAGGACGGCAACCCCTACCAGCCGCGCATCGACGAGTTGATGGCCAAGAAAGTCGACTTCCGCGTCTGCAACAACACCCTGAAGTCCCGCAAGCTCGAGGCCGACGCCGTCGTCAAGGGCGCCAATATCGTGCCCTCGGGCGTGGCCGAGGTCGCCAAGGTGCAGGCACGCGAGGGCTACACTTACATTAAGCCCTGATGAATCCGGTCCTCTGTGCCTGCACAGGGGATGGATAACCGAGTCGTTCCGTTGTCTCCACCGGCTTCGCAAGAAGCCGGTTTTTTTATGTCCGCGTCAGGCGTCGCGGATGAAGCGCTCGCGATAGAAGCGCAGTTCGTCGATCGACTCGTAGATGTCGGCCAGCGCTTCGTGCTTGTTGGATTTCTTGAATTCTTCCGCCAGCCCCGGGCGCCAGCGCTTGGCCAGTTCCTTCAGGGTGCTGACGTCGAGGTTGCGGTAATGGAAGAAGGCCTCCAGTTTGGGCATGTAGCGCGCGAGGAAGCGGCGGTCCTGGCAGATCGAGTTGCCGCACATCGGCGAGGTGCGCTCGGGCACATGCTGCTTCACGAATTCGAGCATCTGCGCTTCGGCTTCAGCTTCGTCGAGCTGCGAGGCCTTGACGCGGTCGATCAGCCCCGACTTGCCGTGGGTGCCCTTGTTCCAGCTGTCCATCGCGCTCATCACCGCGTCCGGCTGGTGCACGACCAGCACCGGGCCTTCGGCGACGGTGTTGAGATCGGCGTCGGTGACGACGATGGCGAGTTCGATGATGCGGTCGGTATCGGGCGACAGGCCGGTCATTTCCATGTCCAGCCAGAGCAGATGCGTGGGGTTGAGCGCCATGAGGAGATCCTGATCTGAAGAACGCGTATTCTCGCACAGAGCCCAGAGACCCTGTGCGGTGCGGGGTGGCGGACACTACGGCTTGCGGCCATAATTTGAAGTCCCGTCCCCGGAGTCCCGCCATGAACATCCCGACGCTATTCATCGCCGCGGCCGCATTCGCCACGGCAGCACAGGCGGCGCCGTTCGCCCAGGGCGACCCGAAGGCCGGCAAGGCGCTGCACGACAAAACCTGCGTCAGTTGCCATGTCGGCATGTTCGGCGGCGACGGCAGCAAGATGTACACGCGCGCCGATCGCAAGATCCGCACCGCGCAGCAACTGGCCGCCCGAGTAGCCGCCTGCAACGTCAATACAGGCACGGGCTGGTTCCCGGAGGACGAGGCCCACGTCGGTGCCTACCTCAACCAGCAGTACTACAAATTCAAATAAGGATTTGCCATGACCACGATCGTTGAAGAACTCGTCCGCAAGAAGTGCGCGCCCTGCGAAGGCGGCGTCGCCCCGCTCACCGACGCGCAGATCGCGCCGCTGCTCAAGGGGCTGGCCGGCTGGCAGCGCGATGGCGTGAAGATCGCCAAGGAATACAAGTTCAAGGACCACTACCAGGCGCAGGCCTTCACCAACGCGGTGATGTGGGTGTCGCACCGCGAGGATCACCATCCCTATCTGGTCGTCGGCTACAACACGGTGAAGGTCGAGTTCTGGACCCATGCGATCGGCGGGCTGTCGGAGAACGACTTCATCTGCGCCGCCAAGGTCGACATGCTGTTCGAGGTTTGAGCCCGGCCAGGCCCGACGCCGCGGTCGATCTGAGCGGTCAGGTCGTCGCGGCCTTCAGCCGCCGCTTCCTGGTCGAGACGGCGGCGGGCATCCTGCCGTGCCAGGTCAAGGGACGCCACCTGAAGGTGGTGTGCGGCGACCGCGTCGACGTCCGGCGCGAGGGCGACGCCGGCGTGATCGAGGCGGTGCAGCCGCGCAGCAGCCTGCTGTACCGCTCCGACGCCTTCAAGACCAAGGCGATCGCCGCCAACGTCACCCAGCTCGCGGTGGTCGTGGCCCCCCGGCCGAGCTTCTCGCCCGAACTGGTGCAGCGCTGCCTGCTCGCCGCCGAGGACCAGGGCATCGCCAGCCTGCTCGTGCTCAACAAGACCGACCTGCCGGAAACCGCGGCCGCGCTCGAACGCCTGGCGCCGCTCGTCCGCATCGGCTATCCCCTCGTCCGGTTGTCGGCGCTGACCGACGTGGCGCCGCTGCGCCCCGCGCTGCACGGGCACACCACGCTCTTGATCGGACAGTCCGGCATGGGCAAATCGACGCTGATCAATGCGCTGTTTCCGGACGCCGACGTGCTGACGGCCGACTATTCCGAGGCGCTCGACAGCGGTCGCCACACCACCACCCATACCCGCCTGCACCGGCTCGACGCCGAGACGGCCGTGCTCGACTCGCCCGGCCTGCAGGAATTCGCGCTGCAGCACATCGATGCCGCTGCGCTGGCGCATGCCTTCGTCGAATTCCGGCCTTACCTCGGCCAATGCCGCTTCCGCGACTGCACCCACGAGCACGAACCCGGCTGCAGCGTGCGCGAGGCGGTCGACGCCGGCGCCATCGACCCGGCCCGGCTCAAGCTGTTCCAGACCCTGCGCCGGCTGCGGCAAAACGCCGCCCAGCGCCTATAAAGCAGACAATCGGCTTCACAGGAGTAAAAACCATGAAAACCCTGATGGCATTGCTGTTGTGCCTGGGGCTCGCCGCCCCGGCGCTCGGCGCGGGCAAGCCCGTCGCCACGCCCTACGCGCCGGCGCGCGTGCTGTTCGATTTCTATTTCGACGAGCCGCAGAAAATCGGCAGCGCGCTGTTCTGGGTGCGCTCGCTGGTCAACACGCTGCAGGCCTCGCCCTACGACTATGCGGCCGAGGACAACAAGGTCGTGGTGGTGATCCACGGCACCGAAATCGTGACCGTGGCCCGGCACAACGAGGCGAAATACCAGGAAGCGGTCGACCGCATGCGCTACTACGCCGACCTCGGCGTGTCGTTCCGGGTGTGCGGCCAGGCCATGGCCGACTTCGGCTACCGGATCGAGGACTTCCAGGATTTCATCGAGGTCGTGCCGAACGCCATCACCGAACTCGCGCACTGGCAACAGCAGGGCTACGCGCTGATCGTCCCGCAGATCCAGGGCAAGCGCTTCGACATCGAGTCGATTCGTTAATCGGTTTGGGCGGGGCCAAAGGCCCCAGCGTTCGCCCCCTCCCCCTCTGGGGGAGAGTTGGGGAGAGGGAAGGCCGCTCTGGCTTATTCCGGCCAGTGCTTGATGTAGCGCTTCAAGAGGCTGTTCTCGAAGTTGGCTTCCTTGAGGCAGGCGCGCGCCACGTCGTGGAAGGAAATGATGCCGTAGAGCTTGTTGCCGTCGAGAATCGGCAGGTGGCCGATGTGCGACTTGGTCATGACGTCGCGCGCGTAGTCGACCGAATCGTCGGCGCTGGCGACCACCGGCTCGGTCACCATGATGCGGCTCACCGGCGTGTCCTTGAGGTCGCAGCCGTGCTTGACCATGCCCTTGACCACGTCGCGCTCGGTGACCAGCCCGACCATTTCGCCGTCTTTCATCACCACCAGCGAGCCGACGCCCAGGCCGACCAGCTTGCCGGCCGCAGCCTCGACCGTTTCGGTCGGCGCGATGGTGTGGATGTTGTCGCTCTTGAGGGTGAGGATTTCGCGAATCTGCATGAAAGTCTCCGGGGCCCGCCAGGGAATGGGGGCAATGATAAACGAGCTTGCGCTTCCGGCTAAGACCGGACCAGCCCGGCCTCGACCTCGTCGCGTCTGGCCCGGCCGGCCAGCGTTTCGATGAGCGTCAGGGCGAAATCCATCGCCGTGCCGGGGCCGCGCGAGGTCAGCACGCTGCCGTCGCGCACCACGGCGTCGGCGCTAAGGGTCACGCCGGGCAAACCGTCGAGGAAACCCGGGTAGCTGGTCGCGCGCCTGCCGTCCAGCACGCCGGCTTCGGCGAGCACCATGGGCGCGGCACAGATGGCGGCGGTGTACTTGCCGGCCGCCGCCATCTGCTTCACCAGCCCGATGATGCGCGGGTCATGCTTCAGATGCGTCGCGCCGGGCATGCCGCCGGGCAGCACGACCATGTCGTAATGCGCCTGCAGCGCGACGTCGAGGGTGACGTCGGGCACCAGCTGCACGCCGCGGCTCGCCTTGACGATGCCGGGCTTCAACCCCGCCGTCGTCACCTCGATGCCGGCGCGGCGCAAGAGATCGATGAGGGTGACGGCTTCGAGTTCCTCGCAGCCGTCCGCCAGGGGAATCAGAACCTTGGCCATGGTCGGATATTCCTTTCCAGAATCAGGCAGGACGCGAAGTCGAGCCGCAGACGGTACAAATAGCACGGCAAGGCGAAGACGACAAAGTCATGGCTGATTCCGGAAAGGGATCAGTCGCGGAAATTCTGGAACTGCAGGGGAAACTCGGTGATGGATTTTTTCACCAGCGCGATCGCGTCCTGCAAGGTATCGCGCTTGGCACCCGATACCCGCACGCTGTCGCCCTGGATGCTCGCCTGCACCTTGAGCTTGCTGTCCTTGACGATCCTCACGATCTTCTTCGCCAGCTCGGTCTCGACGCCGGTCTTCACGGTCACGCTGCGCTTGACCTTGTTGCCCGACACCTTCTCGACCTTGCCGATGTCGAGGCATTTCACGTCGACGCCGCGCTTGGCGAGCTTCTGCGAGAGGATTTCCTGCACCTGGTCGAGCTGGAATTCGGTGTCGGCGTAGACCGTCAACACGTACTCGGCCTGCTCGACGCGGGCGTCGGAGCCCTTGAAGTCGAAGCGCGTCGAGACTTCCTTGTTGACCTGGTCGACCGCGTTGCGCACTTCCTGCTTGTCGACTTCGGAGACGATGTCAAAACTCGGCATGGCGTAATTCTCCTCCCTTGCTCCCTCACCCCAGCCCTCTCCCGCTTGCGGGCGAGGGGGCGAACGTGTCGCTACGCGACGTCAAAGCTGAACGACTGCACCGGCAGGCCCGATTCGTCGTGGAACTCGGCCGCCGCCATCACGCCCAGGCGCGCGATCGCTTCGGCATCGAGCGAGGGCGCGCGGTAGGCCGCGTACATCGCCCCCAGCGCGTAGGGGCTGCCGCTGCCGTAGGCGTAGAACTTCGAGAACGCCTGCACCGTGCGGTGCGCCGCGACGCCGAAGATGCCGTGGCGGTTGGCGATCAGCACGTCCATGCGGCTGGATTCAAGGTCTTCCTCCTTGTCCTCGCCGGTCTGCAGGAAATACTGCTCCTTCAGCACCCCATGGAGCGCGTTCCACGCGCTGAAGATGTTCGCCACCGAATCGAGCGGCGGCACCTCCTCCAGCGAATCGAAATAGTCGGCGAGAATCAGCTTGAAGGTCGCCGAACCGGTGATCGCCACGTAGCTGTCGCCGACGCGGATGATCTTCTCGTGGTTGGCGACATACTCGGACGACTCCTTGCCGCTGCCCCACTTCGTGAGCGTGTCGGACGCGATCGCGATGCGGCTGTCCTTCCTGACGACGGTGATGGTAGTCATGACTGTTTATTGCGCGTGAAGCCGACGCTGCGCACTCAGCCGAAGTGGCAGACGTAGTGGTAGGGGTCGCCCATCACCTCGATGTCGAAGCTCGAATGGGCAGGCACGTCGAAGGATTCGCCGGCGTGGTAGGTCTTCCACTCGGTTTCGCCGGCCAGCCGCACGCGGCACGATCCGGCGACGCCTTCCATGACCTCGGGCGCGCCGGTGTTGAAAGTGAGCTGGGACGGCAGGATCACGCCGACCGACTTCTTGCTGCCGTCGGGGAACTGCACGGTGTGCGAGACGCACTTGCCGTCGAAGTAGACGTTGGCCTTCTTGATGACACTGATATTGTCGAACATGGACATGCTTATTTTCTCCGTGCGTCGAGTTTGGCGGCGATGCGCATGCGCAGCGCGTTGAGCTTGATGAAACCGCCCGCGTCCTTCTGGTCGTAGGCGCCGGCATCGTCCTCGAAGGTGGCGATGGTCGAGTCGAACAGCGAATCGGTCTTCGAATCGCGGCCGACGACGATGACGTTGCCCTTGTAGAGCTTCAGCCGCACCGTGCCGTTGACGTGCTGCTGGGTGTGGTCGATCAGCACCTGCAGGGCTTTCCGTTCCGGTGCCCACCAGTAGCCGTTGTAGATCAGGCTGGCGTAGCGCGGCATCAGGTCGTCTTTCAGGTGCGCGACTTCGCGGTCGAGCGTGATCGACTCGATGGCGCGGTGGCCGCGCAGCAAAATGGTGCCGCCGGGGGTTTCGTAGCAGCCGCGCGACTTCATGCCGACGTAGCGGTTTTCCACCAGGTCGAGGCGGCCGATGCCGTGCCTGCCGCCGAGTGCGTTCAGCTTCGCCAGCACTTCGTGCGCCTTCATGGCCTGGCCGTCGATCGCGACGACGTCGCCCCTGGCGTAGGTCAGTTCGATGTATTCGGCCGCATCGGGCGCCTTTTCCGGCGACACCGTCCAGCGCCACATGTCTTCCTCGGCTTCGGCGTTGGGGTCTTCCAGATGGCGGCCCTCGTAGGAAATATGCAGCAGGTTGGCGTCCATCGAGTAGGGCGAGCCGCCCTGGCGATGCTTCATGTCGATGGGAATGCCGTGGCTCTCGGCGTAGGCGAGCAGTTTTTCGCGCGACAGCAGGTCCCATTCGCGCCACGGCGCGATCACCTTGACGTCGGGCTTCAGCGCGTAGGCGCCGAGTTCGAAGCGCACCTGGTCGTTGCCCTTGCCGGTGGCGCCGTGGCAGATGGCGTCGGCGCCGGTTGCGTTGACGATGTCGATCAGACGTTTGGCAATCAGCGGGCGCGCGATCGAGGTGCCGAGCAGGTATTCGCCCTCGTACACGGTGTTGGCGCGGAACATCGGGAAGACGAAGTCGCGCACGAATTCCTCGCGCAGGTCGTCGATGTAGATCTGCTCGGGCTGGATACCGAACTTCAGCGCCTTCTGCCGCGCCGGTTCGAGTTCCTCGCCCTGGCCGAGGTCGGCGGTGAAGGTCACGACTTCACATTGGTAGGTGTCCTGCAGCCATTTCAGGATGACCGAGGTGTCGAGGCCGCCGGAGTACGCCAGCACTACTTTCTTGATGTCGCTCATGATTCGCTTGAATTAATGGGTGGAGCCGGAGGTGTTCTTGTCGATGATCTCGATCTGGCCGGGGAAGCCGCCGATCTTCAGGATGTCGAGGTTGGTGGCTTGGCTCGCCTTTTCGATCTCGATGCCGACGACGCGACCGTCCTCCGACAGGTTGAGCACGATGCCCTCGTGCGCTTCCCACGCCTGCGCGGGATTCTCGGGACTGATTTCGACATAGAGCGAGTCCATGTCCTTGAAGTAGGCGATATTCATGATTCGATCTTTCCCAGGAGTAGGTATTCCATCAGTGCCTTCTGCACGTGCAGGCGGTTCTCGGCCTCGTCCCACACCACCGACTGCGGGCCGTCGATCACGTCCGCAGTGACTTCCTCGCCGCGATGCGCCGGCAGGCAGTGCATGAAGACGGCGTCGGATTTCGCCACTGCCATCATGTCTGCGTCGACCTGCCAGTCGGCAAAGTCTTTGAGGCGCTCGTCGTTCTCGGCTTCCCAGCCCATGCTGGTCCACACGTCGGTGGTCACCAGATCGGCGCCGCGGCAGGCATCCATCGGGTCGGCGAAGCTCTCGAAATGGTCGGTGCCGTACAGCCCCGCGCGTTCCGGTTCGACTTCGTAGCCGGGCGGGGTCGACACGTGGACGTTGAAACCGAGCACTTCGGCTGCCTGCAGCCAGGTATTGCACATGTTGTTGGAGTCGCCCACCCACGCCACGGTCTTGCCCTGGATCGAGCCGCGACGTTCGATGAAGGTGAAGATGTCGGCGAGGATCTGGCACGGGTGATATTCGTTGGTGAGCCCGTTGATCACCGGCACACGCGAATGCGCGGCGAAGCGCTCGATGATCTCCTGCTCGAAGGTGCGGATCATCACGATGTCGACCATGCGCGAGATGACCTCGCCCGCATCCTCGACCGGCTCGCCGCGCCCGAGCTGGGTGTCGCGCGTGTTGAGGTAGATCGCCGAGCCGCCGAGCTGGTGCATGCCGGCCTCGAACGAGAGCCGGGTGCGGGTCGAGCTCTTCTCGAAAATCATCGCCAGCGTCCGGTCGACCAGCGGATGGTAGGGCTGATAGCGCTTGAAGCGGCTCTTGATGACCCGCGCGCGCTCGAACAGGTACTGCAGTTCGTCGCGCGTCAGATCCTTGAATTGCAGGAAATGCTTGAGCATCACGCCGCCTGCTGCAGGTAATTCCTGACGATGCCGGATACCGCCGCGACCAGCGCGTCGACCTCGGCCGCGCCATAGATGAGCGGCGGCACCAGGCGGATCACCTTGTCGGAGGTGACGTTGATCAGCACGCCGGCGTCGCGCGCCACGCCGACCAGCTCGCCGCAGGGGCGGTCGAGCTCGACGCCGATCATCATGCCCTCGCCGCGGATGTCGACCACGCCGTGCACGCCGGCGAGCGCCGCGCGCAGGCCGGCGCGAATCGCCTCGCCGCGCTGCGTCGCGTTCTCCAGCAGGTTTTCCGATTCGATCGCGTCCAGCGTCGCCAGCGCGGCGGCGCAGGCGAGCGGATTGCCGCCGAAGGTCGAGCCGTGGTTGCCCGGCTGGAACACCTCGGCCGCCGCGCCGCGCGCAAGGCAGGCGCCGATCGGCACGCCCGAGCCGAGGCCCTTGGCGAGCGCCATCACGTCGGGCATCACGCCCGAATGCTGGAAGCCGAACCAGGTGCCGGTGCGGCCGATGCCGGTCTGCACCTCGTCGAGCATCAGCAGCCAGCCGTGCGCATCGCAGATCGCGCGCAGCTCCTTCAGGACGTCGGCAGGCAGGATGTTGATGCCGCCTTCGCCCTGCACCACTTCGACCAGCACCGCGACCACGCTCTTGTTATGCTCGGCCACGTGGCGGATCGCATCGAGATCGTTGAACGGCACCCGCGCGAAGCCGGTCAGGAGCGGCTCGAAGCCCGCCTGGATCTTGCGGCTGCCGGTGGCGGTGAGCGTCGCCATGGTGCGGCCGTGGAAGGCCTTTTCCATCACGATGATGGTCGGCACCTCGATGCCCTTGCCGTGGCCGTACAGGCGCGCGAGCTTGATCGCCGCCTCGTTGGCCTCGCAGCCCGAATTGCAGAAGAAGACGCGGTCCATGCCCGACAGCGCGCACAGCCGGTCGGCCAGTTCTTCCTGGCGCGGCACGCGATACAGGTTCGAGGTGTGGATGACCGCGGCGGCCTGGTCGGCGATGGCCTTGACCAGCTTCGGGTGGGCATGGCCCAGCCCGTTCACCGCGACGCCGGCGACGGCGTCGAGATAGCGCTTGCCGGCTTCGTCCCACAAATAGGCGCCCTCGCCGCGCACGAAGGCGACGGGCTGGCGGGCATAGGTGTTCATCAGGTGTTCGGACATGGCTTTCAACCCATCTTGCTTGCGCGTTCGGTTCGTTAAAGCAATACGGCGGCCTAGGCCGCCGTATCGCATGCGCGAGTTTACACCGCGCGCGGGCTTTGGGCTATCAGTAGCCGTGCACCCCGGCGCCCATGAAGAACAGCATGGGAATCGACAGCATGGTGTTGGTGCGGGAGGCCAGGAAGGCCACGCGGCGCGCCTTGTTCTTTTCCTCGTCGCTGGCCGGGACCATGCCGAGGATCTTCTTCTGGTTCGGCCAGATCAGCACCCACACGTTGAAGATCATGATGGTGCCGAGCCAGGCGCCGATGCCGATGAAGGCCGCCTCGGGCTGCAGCGTGAACGCGGGCACGAAGCGCGGGCCCAGCAGCGCGGCGCCGGCGAGCCAGGTGACGACGGCCGACCAGCGGAAGAACAGCAGCGCGCGCGGCGCCACGTGCTTGGAAATGCCGGCCGCGGTGCCGTCGGCGGTGGCCGCCTTGAGCGCGGCGACCTGCACGAAGTTGAAGTAATAGAGCAGACCGATCCACATCACGCCGGCCATGAAATGGACCCAGCGGAAAATCCCCATCGAATATTCCATGATCAGAGCCCCCCGATCAGAAAGTTATTGGCAAAGACGACCAGCACGATGGTCAGCACGACACCGGCGATCACGGTCCCCCACAGGGAATCCAACGGGTTTTTCATCATTCTCTCCTCAGCCTGATGGCACTTCGCACACAAAGAATTGTTGACCGATTTGATCGGGTAAAGCAGACGCAGTATCTTCAAATTGATGCCATCGCGCAAGTCTGGCGCGCACCGGCGCCGCCGGGTGGCGTGCTAGAATCCGCCAACCTCATCAGCCGCCGATTCATCCATGGATGACGCTTCCGCCAACGCGCCCCTCATCATCCGGGGCCAGACCCTTCGGGGCGCGCCGTTCCGGCCGAGCGACTGGGCCGACCGCCTGGCGGGCGCCTTCGCGGTGATCGACCCCAACAGCCGCACCAACTACTCGCCCTATGTGCAGCCCGTCACCCTCGATGGCGTGCGCTGCGTATCCATCGACAAGAAACTGCGCGACGCCGACCCCAACGCCTGGCGTTTCCTGCTGGCCTTCGCCCTGAGCAACGAACTGCAAACCGAAAACGCCGACTGAGCCTGCGCATCGCAGCCAATAAAAAACGCCGCAAGTGCGGCGTTTTTTATTGGGTCGAGCTTGATGGGATCAAGCGCGGCGATCAGGCCATGGCCTTGACGGCGGCCGACAGGCGGCTCTTGTGGCGCGCTGCCTTGTTCTTGTGAACGATGCGCTTGTCGGCAATGCTGTCGAGCAGGCTCATCGAGGCCTGGAACACCTGCTGGGCAGCGGCCTTGTCGCCGGCTTCGATCGCCTTGCGGACTTTCTTGACCGCCGTGCGGTATTCCGAGCGCTGGCTCATGTTGCTGTCGCGCTGTGCGCTGGCCTGACGTGCGCGCTTGCGCGCCTGGGCGGAGTTCGCCATAAAAATTGCTCCTAAGGGGCCCGGCCGGGGGCTGGGCGGATAATCTGTTGCGCCCGGCTTGCAGGGGGGCGGATTCACCAAAGCGCGAGATTGTAAGGGAAATCCCCGCCGCAAGGCAAGCCTTTCCTGCGCGGTTGCGAACGCCGCCCCCGCCCCGCACAATGCGCGAAAACCCCGCCGCCCATGAATCTCCTCAACGCCCTCGCTGCGGTCAGCAGCATGACCCTGCTTTCCCGCATCCTGGGCTTCGTGCGCGACGCCATCATCGCCCGCGTGTTCGGCGCCGGCATGCTGACCGACGCCTTCTTCGTCGCCTTCAAGATCCCCAACCTCCTGCGCCGCCTGTTCGCCGAGGGCGCCTTCTCGCAGGCCTTCGTGCCGATCCTCGCCGAGTACAAGAACCGCCGGGGCCACGACGCCACCCAGGTGCTGGTCAACCAGGTCGGCTCCGCGCTGACCCTCGCGCTGGTCGCGATCGCGCTGCTGGGCATCGTCGGCGCGCCCTGGATCGCCTACGTGAGCGCCCCGGGCTTCCGCGCCGATCCGGAGAAATTCGCGCTCACGGTCGAACTGCTGCGCATCACCTTCCCCTACATCGTGTTCATTTCGCTGGTCGCGCTGGCGGCGGGCATCCTCAACACGCACAGCAAATTCTCGGTGCCCGCGTTCGCGCCGGTGCTGCTCAACGTCGCCATGATCGGCGCGGCGCTGTGGCTGGCGCCGTATTTCGACCCGCCCATCCTGGCGCTGGCGTGGGGCGTGGCGCTCGGCGGCGTGCTGCAGCTGGCGTGGATGCTGCCGCATCTGCTGAAGATCCGCATGCTGCCCCGCCCGACCCGCCGCTTCGACGACCCCGGCCTTGCGCGCGTTCTCAAGCTGATGGCGCCGGCGACGCTGGGCGTGTCGGTCGCGCAGATCAGCCTGCTCATCAACACCATCTTCGCGTCCTTCCTGGTGTCCGGCAGCGTGTCCTGGCTCTACTACGCCGACCGCCTGATGGAATTCCCCGCCGGCATGCTGGGGGTGGCGCTCGGCACCATCCTGCTGCCGAGCCTCGCCAAGCACTACGCCGACGACAATCCGGGCGACTATTCGAAGCTGCTCGACTGGGGCCTGCGCCTGACCCTGCTGCTGGCGCTGCCGGCCGCGGTCGCGCTCGCGGTGCTGGCGGTGCCGCTCATCAGCACGCTGTTTCAATATGGCGCCTTCACCGCGCACGACGTGGCGATGACCCAGCGCGCGCTGGTCGCGTACAGCGTGGGCCTGGTCGGCATCATTCTGGTGAAGGTGCTGGCGCCCGGCTTCTACGCCCGGCAGAACATCCGCACGCCGGTGAAGATCGCCCTCGTCACCCTGGTCGCCACCCAGTTGATGAACCTCGCGTTCATCATTCCGCTGGGGCATGCCGGCCTCGCGCTGGCGATCGGCCTGGCGGCCTGCCTCAACGCCGGCCTCTTGCTGCATCTGCTGAAAAAGCACGCCATCTATACGCCGCAACCGGGCTGGACCGGCTATTTCCTGCGCGTGCTCGTCGCGGTGTCGCTGATGGGCGCGCTGCTCTTCTACGCCATGGGATCGACGCAGTGGTGGCTGGACGCCGGCTTCGCCGACCGCGTGCTGCGACTGGGGCTGCTGGTCGTTGGCGGCGCTGCGCTGTATTTCGCCGCGCTCGCCGCGATGGGCTTCCGGCCGCGCCAGTTCGTGCGCCGGGCGGCCGAATAGACCCTCGAATCGGCTAGAATAGGCGCTTTTCGCGCCGGTTCTCCTTTCGCTTCAACCCCATGCGCATCACCCACGGTTTTCGTCCGCTCGGCACGCCGCACGCGGTCACCATCGGCAATTTCGACGGCCTGCATCTGGGCCATCAGGCCATGCTCGCGCGTCTGCAGGACGTGGCGCGCGCGCGCGGCCTGCCGAGCTGCGTGCTGAGCTTCGAGCCGCATCCGCGCGAGTTCTTCGCGCCCGAGCAGGCGCCGGCGCGGCTGTCCAGCCTGCGCGAGAAGGCCGAGCATCTGGCGCGGCTGGGCATCGACCGCCTGCACGTCTTCCGCTTCGACCGCGCGTTCGCCGCGCTCACGCCGCACGCCTTCATCGACGAAGTGCTCGGCACCACGCTGCAGGCGAAGTACGTGCTGGTCGGCGACGACTTCCGTTACGGCGCCAAGCGCGCCGGCGACTTCGCGCTGCTCCGCCAGGAAGGCGCACGGCTGGGCTTCGACGCCGAACACCTGCCGACGGTCGAGGTCGCCGGCGAGCGCTCCTCGTCGACCGCGGTGCGCCAGGCGCTCGCCGCCGGCGAACTCGAGCACGCCGCGCGCCTCCTGGGCCGGCCCTACAGCATTTCGGGACGCGTGGTGCACGGCGACAAGCTGGGGCGCGACATCGGCTTTCCCACCGCGAACATCCAGCTCAAGCACAACCGGCCGCCGCTGATGGGCATTTTCGCGGTCGAGCTCTACGGCCTCAACGGCGCGCCGCTGCCGGGCGTGGCGAGCCTCGGCCGCCGCCCCACGGTGAAGGGCGCCGACGCCGTGCCGGTGCTCGAGGTGCACCTGTTCGATTTCAAGGCCGAGATCTACGGCCGTCGCGTGCGCGTGGACTTCCTGCACAAGCTGCGCGACGAGGAAAAATACCCCGACCTCGACACGCTCGTCGCGCAGATCCGCCGCGACGTCGACAACGCCAAACAATTCCTGGCCAAGAGTAAATAAACGCCAACGTCATGCCCGACTACGCCAAGCCCGATTACAAGCGCACGCTCAACCTGCCCGACACCCCCTTCCCGATGCGCGGCGACCTCGCCAAGCGCGAGCCCGGCTGGGTGAAAAGCTGGCAGGAAAAGCAGCGCTACGAAGCAATCCGCAAGGCCGCCGCCGGCCGGCCGAAATTCATCCTGCACGACGGCCCGCCCTACGCCAACGGCGACATCCACATCGGCCACGCGGTGAACAAGATCCTCAAGGACATCATCGTCAAGGCGAAGACGCTCTCCGGTTTCGACGCGCCCTACGTGCCGGGCTGGGACTGCCACGGCCTGCCGATCGAGCTGCAGGTCGAGAAGACCCACGGCAAGAATATTGATCCCGCGCAATTCCGCGAACTGTGCCGCGCCTACGCCGCCGAGCAGATCGAACGGCAGAAGGCCGACTTCATCCGCCTGGGCGTGCTCGGCGACTGGGCCAAGCCCTACCGCACCATGGATTTTTCGTTCGAGGCCGACCAGCTGCGCGTGCTGGGCCGGATCCAGCAGGCAGGGTATCTGTACCAGGGCGCCAAGCCCGTTCACTGGTGCGTCGACTGCGGCTCGGCACTCGCCGAGGCCGAGGTCGAGTACGAGGACAAGACCTCGCCGGCGATCGACGTGGGCTTCGCCGTGGCGGATCACGCCGACCTCGCGAAGCGCTTCGACCTCGCCGCGATCGACGGCCCGATCCAGGTCGTCATCTGGACCACGACGCCGTGGACGCTGCCGGCCAACCAGGCGGTGTCGCTGCATCCGGAATTCCAGTACGCGCTGGTGCGCACAGGCAAGGGATATTTGATCCTTGCGGAAAGCCTGCGTGAGGCCGCGCTGACCCGTTATGGCTTGAATGAAGGCGCCGAAGTCGTCGCGCACACCACCGGCCAGGCGCTCGAAGGCGCGCTGCTGTGGCACCCCTTCCAGGAGCGCCAGGTGCCGGTGATCGTCGGCGACCACGTCACCGCCGACGCCGGCACCGGCGCCGTACACACCGCGCCCGGCCACGGCCTCGACGACTACGTGGTCGGCAGCCGCTATGGCTTGAAAGTCGACAACCCGGTGGGCGACGACGGCCGCTTCTACGCCAGCGTGCCGCTGGTCGGCGGCATGAGCATCTGGCAGGCCAACCCGCTGATTCTGGAAACGCTGGAGGCGAGCGGCGCCCTGCTGGCGCACGAGAAGCTGTTGCACAGCTACCCGCACTGCTGGCGCCACAAGACGCCGATCATCTTCCGCGCGACGCGGCAGTGGTTCATCGGCATGGATGCGAGGGGCCAGGATTCAGGGGTCCGGGGTCCGGGGGGGACGCTGCGCGAGCAGGCGATGAAGGCAGTCGACGCGACGCAGTTCTTCCCGTCGTGGGGGCGTGCGCGGCTGGAGGCGATGATCAAGAACCGTCCCGACTGGTGCGTCTCGCGCCAGCGCAACTGGGGCGTGCCGATGCCTTTCTTCACCCACAAGGAAACCGGCGAACTGCACCCGCGCACGCCGGAACTGCTGGAAGCCGTGGCCAAGCGCGTCGAAGCGGCCGGCATCGAGGCCTGGTTCGCGCTCGACCCGGCCGAACTGCTGGGCGAGGACGCCGCGCACTACGACAAGACCGGCCACACGCTCGACGTCTGGTTCGATTCGGGCGTGACCCACGCCTGCGTGCTGAAGCGCCGCCCCGAGCTTGCCCATCCCGCGAATTTGTATCTGGAAGGCTCGGACCAGCACCGCGGCTGGTTCCAGTCTTCCTTGCTCACCGGCTGCGCGACCGACGGCCGCGCGCCCTACGACGCGCTCCTGACCCACGGCTTCGTCGTCGACGGCCGCGGCCACAAGATGAGCAAGTCGAAGGGCAATGTCATCGCGCCGCAGAAGGTGATGGACCAGTACGGCGCCGACATCCTGCGCCTGTGGGTCGCGACCACGGATTACTCGGGCGAGCTGTCGATCTCGGACGAGATCCTGAAGCGCGTGGTCGAGAGCTACCGCCGCATCCGCAACACCCTGAAGTTCCTGCTCGCCAACCTGTCCGACTTCGATCCGCAGCAGCATGCGATGCCGGTGGAAAACTGGCTGGAAATCGACCGCTACGCGCTCGCGCTCACCCGCCAGCTGCAGGGAGAAATCCAGGCGCACTACGACGCCTATGAGTTTCACTTCATCGTGCAGAAGCTGCAGACCTTCTGCTCGGAAGACCTCGGCGGCTTCTACCTCGACATCCTCAAGGACCGCCTCTACACCAGCGGCGCCGACAGCCGCGCGCGCCGCGCGGCGCAGAACGCGCTCTATCACCTGACGCACGCGCTGGTGCGCTGGATGGCGCCGATCCTGTCGTTCACCGGCGAGGAAGTGTGGGAGCAGCTTGCCGGCCCTCACCCCAACCCTGATGAAACTACCAAGCAATCGACTAAGCCCGCAAGCGGGCAAGTCGCTGCTTATCTCCCGGAGGAAGAGGGGGCGAAGGCTGGGCCCAAACCGATTGACGACTCGGTCTTCCTGCACACCTGGCACGCGCTGCCGGACCCCTGCCCTCACCCCAACCCTGATGAAACTACCAAGCAATCGACTAAGCCCGCAAGCGGGCAAGTCGCTGCTTATCTCCCGGAGGGAGAGGGGGCGAAGGCTGGACCCAAACCGATTGACGAAACCAGCCTCCTCGACCGCTGGACCCGCATCCGCGCGGTGCGCGCGATGGTATCGAAGGAACTCGAATTGGTGCGCGTCGCCGGCGGCATCGGCTCCTCGCTGCAGGCCGAGGTGAGCTTCCACGCCAGCCCCGACACCCAGGCCCTGCTCGCGCCGCTGGGCGACGACCTGCGCTTCGTCTTCATCACCTCGCAGGCGCGCGTGCTGCCGGCCGACGCCGACCGCGTCGAGGTCACGCCGAGCACGGCGCAGAAGTGCGACCGCTGCTGGCACTACCGCGCCGACGTCGACGCGCATCCCGAGCACCCCGGCCTGTGCGGGCGCTGCGTCTCCAATCTCCACGGCACGGGCGAGGTGCGCAGCCATGCGTGAATCATTCCCGACCGTCATTGCGAGCGCAGCGAAGCAATCCAGATACAACACGCCGACCGAAGCGCTGGATTGCCGCGCTTCGCTCGCAATGACGGGACCAAGGGGGCATACCCATTCCCGGCCCGCGAAGGCGAGGGACGCAGCCATGCGTGAATCATTCCCGACCGTCATTGCGAGCGCAGCGAAGCAATCCAGATACAACGCGCCGACCGAAGCGCTGGATTGCCGCGCTTCGCTCGCAATGACGGGACCAAGAGCCCGGGCATACCCATTCCCGGCCCGCGAAGGCGAGGGACGCAGCCATGCGTGAATCATTCCCGACCGTCATTGCGAGCGCAGCGAAGCAATCCAGATACAACGCGCCGACCGAAGTGCTGGATTGCCGCGCTTCGCTCGCAATGACAGAACCAAGGGCTCGGGCATACCCATTCCCGGCCCGCGAAGGCGAGGGGTACAGCCATGCGTGAGTACTTCAGCCCGACCATGCGCAAGTGGCTGGGCCTCGCCCTCGCCATCATCGTGGTCGACCACCTGACCAAATGGTGGGTGTCGGCGAGCCTCGATTACCAGGAGCACATTCCCGTGCTGCCCTTCTTTTCGCTGGTCCTGGTGCACAACACCGGCGCGGCGTTCAGCTTCCTGGCCGACGCCGGCGGCTGGCAGCGCTGGTTCTTCATCGCGATCGGCGTCATCGCCACGGTCGTCATCGTGCGCCTGTTGAAGCGTCACGGCGACGAACCGCTCGCGCTGCCGCTCGCGCTGGTGCTCGGCGGCGCGCTCGGCAACGTGATCGACCGGGTGGCGCTCGGCTACGTCGTCGACTTCCTGTATTTCCACTACCAGGGCTTTGCGTGGCCGGCGTTCAACGTCGCCGACATGGCGATTTCGGTCGGTGCGGTGATGCTGGTCTGGGACGGCCTGCGCGGCGGCAAGCCTGCCGCATCGAAGGACGCGCCATGAACGCGCGCACGGTCGCGCCCGGCGACACCCTGAAACTCCGCTACGCGCTGCGCCCGCGCGGCGGCGACGACCTCGTCTCCAACTTCGACGAGCCCGAGGCGGACACCGTCACCCTCGGCGACGGCACGCTGGCGCCCATGCTCGAGCAATGGCTCGTCGACCTCGTGCCGGGCGAGCGCCACGTGTTCCTGCTCGATCCCGAGCAGGCCTTCGGCTTCAGCCAGCCCGACATGATCCAGACGCTGCCGAAATCCGACCTGCCGGCCGACATGACATTCGAGATCGACCAGCTGGTCGAATTTGCCATGCCCAACGGCCAGACGCTCGCCGGCCACATTCTTGAAGTCGGCGACGACACGGTGAAGGTCGACTTCAATCATCCGCTCGCCGATCTTTCGATCGAGTTCGAGGTCGAAATCGAACGCATCCTGTAAGCGAGAGCCCCATGACATCCACCATCCTGCTTGCCAATCCCCGCGGCTTCTGCGCCGGCGTCGACCGCGCCATCGCCATCGTCGAGCGCGCGCTGGAAAAATTCGGCGCGCCGATCTACGTGCGCCACGAAGTCGTGCACAACACCTACGTCGTCAACGACCTCAAGGCCAAGGGCGCGATCTTCGTCGAGGAACTCGCCGAGGTGCCGGCCGGCGCCACCGTGATCTTCAGCGCGCACGGCGTGTCGCAGGCGGTGCGCGCCGAGGCCGAGGCGCGCGGGCTCAAGGTATTCGACGCCACCTGTCCGCTCGTCACCAAGGTGCATGTCGAAGTCGCCAAGATGCGCGACAAGGGCTTCGAGATCGTGATGATCGGCCACAAGGGCCACCCCGAAGTCGAGGGCACGCTGGGCCAGTCGCAAGGCGGCATGTATCTCGTCGAAACGCCGGAGGATGTCGCAACGCTGACAGTCACCGACCCCGACAGGCTCGCCTACGTCACGCAGACCACGCTGTCGGTCGACGACGCCGCGCGCGTGGTCGACGCCCTGCGCGCGCGCTTCCCGGACATCGTCGGGCCGAAGAAGGACGACATCTGCTACGCCACGCAGAACCGCCAGGACTCGGTGAAGGCGCTGGCGCCGCAGTGCGACGTGGTGATCGTCGTCGGCTCGCCTACGAGCTCGAATTCAAACCGGTTGCGCGAAGTCGCGGCGAACCTGGGCGTGCCGGCCTACATGGTGGACAACGCGTCGGAGATCGATCCGCAGTGGGTTGCGGGCAAAGCGCGGGTCGGCGTCACCGCCGGCGCGTCGGCGCCGGAGGTTCTGGTACGCGAGGTGATCGCGCGGCTGCACGCACTTGGCGCTGGCACGGTACATCAAATCGAAGGCGCCACGGAAAACGTGGCTTTCGCACTCCCCAAGGGCTTGTGATCTGCGCCGTCCTCGACGGAGCATACTCCAAAGTAACACTCGGCCTTCTGCCGTGCCGCTGATTTACAGTATCACCGATAAAAAGCCGGCCCCGCAGGGCCGGCTCTTGACTGGATCGCCTAGTTTTCTACCAGCAGTTGCCCGCTGTTGGCAACGTCGCCCCCGTATGCCTCACGGTCAGCGTACCGCATGCCTCGCCCACCTGGGCGCCGGTGGGCACCGCCTCGATAGTGAAGGTGGTGGCATCGGGCGTACCGTTAAACTGGATGTTGTATCGCACCGCCCCGCCCGTCGCCCCCTTGGGTGAGACAGCGGACGGCAGCCCCGCATTTGCATACGTGTTGTTGGTCGTGAAGTAGCGCTCCATGAACTGCGCCGCCTCCATCAGCACCGCCTTCGCGTCGGCGCGGGCCGACTTCCGCACAGACTCCATATAGGCCGGGTAGGCGACCGACGCCAGAATTCCGATGATCGCCACGGCGATCATCAGTTCGATCAGGGTGAAACCGCGTTGTGTTTTCATGATTCGCTCCCTTACTGGATCTGCCGCCACGACGCGCGCGGCTTGATCTGGCCCGATGCGATGCCGGCTGTTCCGAGAATCCCGGTGGTGCCGCTCAAGGGCACATAGGCCCGGTCGCCCGCGCTGATCGGTACGCCGAAGCCGCCGCTGAGACCGACCCCGGAGTCGAGACCGCTGACGTTCACCATCGCGCCGCCCACATTGATCCGGTCGCCCGTGTTGAAAAGACCGTCATTGTTGACGTCATAGGCGGCCGAGGCGGGTTCGCCACCCGTGCGCGGATTCACCTGCATCAGCCAGCTCGCACCGCCGTAGTCGCACGGCGACAGCGAAGGCACGATGGACTGGAAGATGAGTTTGCCGCCGAACAGGCGCGCCGGCGAAATCACGCGTTCGCCCCTGGCCGTCCCCGGCGAGGGCGGCGTGAGCAGGTCCATGTACCAGCCATGCTGCGTCCCGTAATTGACCGTGTTGTTGCTCACGGCGCGCACGCGGTTGCCCGACACCGTGCCTTCGTAGATGATCGACTGCGACTGCAGGTTGCCGCGCAGCAATTCGTGGTTCGTGCCATTGTCCAGCACGCCGTACATGGTCTGCACGGTCGTGGTGGCGTTGTCGCCCACCTGTTGGTAACGCCCGGTGCCGACATAGACCATCAGGCCCGACGCAGGCGAATGGGCGGTGCCGACTTCCGGGATAGCCGTGATCGGCTGCGCAACGCCGTTACCGTCGCGCGCGATGAATAGCGGCTTCGGTGTGGTGCCCTGGCGGTAGTAGGACTGCCAGGAATTCGTATTGGAGGCCGTCACATCGACCTTCCACAGATTGCCCTTGAGGTCGCCCGCGTAGATCAGGTCGATGATGCGGTCGCCGTTCCGATCAATCAGGATGGGCGCAGACAGGCCGTTGCCCGTGCCGCTGTCAAGCACGATGGCCTTCACCGTCGACGGCGAATCGATGCGCACCATGAACAGCACCGACTTGCCGCTCGTGCTCTGATAGCCGTTGCCGAATACCGCCCAGAAATTGCCATCGTAGAAGCGCGCCACGGTGACCGGGCCCATGACATGGCCCATGTCGTTCGGGGTGGTGCCGCCGGTGAATTCCCACAGCACGTTGCCGTTGCCGAAGCTGTCCGGGTTCGACACATCGAGCGCATACACGCCCTTGCCGCCGGCGCCGAGACCGCCGGTCAGCACCGTCTTCCAGCTGCTGCTCCACCAGGCATCCCAGGTGGTGGGCGAGCCGTCGACGAAATACTTGTGGGAATAGTTGGGCTGGGTCAGCTGGCGCAGCTTGGGCGTAGCCCCTTCCCATCCCGCTTTCGGCACGTAAGCGAAGAGCTCGGCGCCGTCGCTGGCGCGGAAAGCGTGCAGCATGCCGTCGTTCGCGGCCGCATAGACCACCGCGGTGCGACTGCTCTTTCCAGCGAGGAAGGTCGTGTAGTTGAGGCCCGGGTCGCCTGTTCCCGTCAGCGTGTTGTAGCCGAAGTTTTCGTTGTGCGCGAAATGCGGGTCGGCGTTGACGATGTCGCCCAGCACGCTGCTGCGATTGCGGTATACGCGCACGGGATCCAATGGGCCTGTACTGTTCCTAATTTCGTTAGTGCCGTCGCCGCGCAGGTAGTTGACTTCATTGGCAGACAAATTGCCGACCGCGCCGCTGAAATCCATGCCGGCAGTACCGTTCCAGGTCTTGATGTTGCGCGAGCCATGCGCAGGGATGCCGTTCGCGGCGTCCCAGATCTCGGCACCCACCGTGCCATTCGACAGCAATGGGAAGGCCTTCAGGTTGCCACTCCAGTCGCCGCTGTTGAAGAGGGCCTGATAGAGGTGGGTGGACGAGGTGAGGCGGGTCGAATTCGACGCGACCGCCGCGGCCGAGCTGATGCGGCTGGTGATCGTATTGAGCACGCTCGACAACTCGGAGGCAAAGGTCGCCGGATCGCCCGCGCTGAAGAAACCGCCGCGACCGTTGACCGACGCGTGCAGGAGATCGTCCAGTTTCGCCGCGTTGGAGGCGGTCGGGGCCGGCCAGGTGACGGCGGCACCCGATGTGATGGCATTGAAGGCATCGGTCGGGCTCACCGAACCTGTAACGCCCAGACCCACGCCGAAAGTTGACATGTGCTGCCAGAAAGCCGGGTTGATCGTGCTCACCGGCACCGAGTTGTCGAGATCGCCGCGCAGGTCGTTCTTCCAGTAGTACATGGCCACGTCGGCGAGCGTGTTGCTGTGGCTGTCGGTGAAGGGCGACACTGCCGAATAGGTGAAGGAAGCGCTACCGGGACCGGTATGGGTGGGCCCACCGGTGCCGTCGACGTTCGCCTGCGCGTTGACTGTCGAAGCCTGGCTGCCGTTCCAGTAGCCGTCGGTCATGAGGATGGTGTAGCTCTGGCGGCACTGGACCTGGCTGTTGGTGGCCACGCCGTCGTCGGTTCCCGGGGTATTGCCCCACGGCCCCGGGTTGTCGGTGCGAGAGAAATACTGGCCAGCGTCATCCAAGGCCCTGCGCAGCGGCGTGCCTGCGGCCGGGATGGGATGGCCGTAAAGGCTGTTGAAAAAGGCCGTGCGGTCAGTGCCGGAGAAGCTTCGCACCCCGCGGATGATGGTGGACGTAGAGACACCGTCAACCGTGGTGCTTCCCTTGTTGATCGCGCCGAAGCCCACCCGCATGGTGGTGCCCTGGGCGGCAAAGGCCTTGCCGATGCCGGCCCGCGCAGCCAGGACGCGGGAGCGGTAATAGGTGAACCAGTTGGCGAAGTTCTGGATCTCCTGCGCGTAAGTGCAGGTGCCGGCCGTGCAGTCGCTACGCGCCGTGCGGCCTTCGCCTGTGTAACTCGCCGTGGTGTCGATGATCTTGACTTCGGTATAGCTGCCCGTAGTCCAGACGTCTCCGCCGTCATAGCGGTAGTAGGTTGCCGGATAGAACGTGTGGTTGCCCTGGTACCAGCCACCACTGCCGAACCACCAATCCGATCCGCTCAAGTTGACTGTCTGATTGGCCGTCAAAATCAGGCAATTGGGCGACAGGGTCAATTCCGGGTTGTAGCGCGCACAGGGCGTCGTCGCATTGCCCCGGGACGTGCCGTTCTGATCGACCCAGGGCGAATAGGTCACCGCCGGGTTGTAGTACACCTTGTTGATGTGCGGCGAGCGCATCCGCCGGTTGTAGATGTTGGCACCGTCGAAGTCTGGAATCCAATTCCCGTAATCGGTGCTGCCATAGAGCCCGCTCGGGCGCGGATAGAGGTACGTAAAGGTGGTGATGTCATCCGGCATCCCTTCCCATTGCATGGAGCCCGAATCGTCCAGCACAAACATGATGTTGGGCTCAACCGCGCTGGTCAGGTAAAGCGGGGAGTCTGCGAGGGTGGCGTAGGCCGGCGTCGACAGGATGGGCGAGACCAGCATGGACAGCGCGAGGCCGTGGACCATCACCTTGCGGCCGAGATGGCGCCGGGCGGTGCCCGCGCTGCGGTGGGTGCTGAGAAATTCGGTTTGGGCTTGCATGATCTGCTCCTGAAATCGTCTGACGCCAGCAATGAAGGTCGCTGAAGTCTGCCTCAACGGACCGGCATGACCGGACGCGCGCCCGGACCGGGCGGCGGCAGCAAGGGGAAATCGGTTCCCCCCTGCACCGGCAGGATCCGCGTCACCTGTTTGCCGTTCGCCTCGAAAGACACCGCCGTACCGGGCTTGACCTCGTTGATGCGGACCAGCAACTCGCGCCGGCTCGCGTCGGTCAGTTCGAACGTGATGCCGTTGATCCCGATCGTGTTGCGAGCCGGATCGACTGCCGTCACCTTGCCGACGGCCATGCCGGCGGCACCCGCCGCGCCTGCCAGCAGCAGCGCACCCAGGCCGATCGCGCCGGTTGCGCGAAGTATTGCTTTGACTGACATGTTCATTCCTTCCTAACGTTCATAAACAGCCTGCAAAATCACAAAGGTATTGGCGCTGCTGCCCGCACCGCGCGCGGTGACCCGGTAGATGCCCTGGTCGGTGAGTGCGCCGAAACCGAGGCCGCCGCCGGTGCCGGAAGTGGCGCTCAACAGTTCGATCACGTAGCGCGGCGCGGCGCTGGTATTCTGCGGCTGCCAACCCATGGCGACCGACTGTGTCGCCCAGGGATGGGTGCCGGTCCAGTATTCGGGGCGGGTGCCGTCGGTGATCCGCGGGGTACGGCCGGTGTTGACCGCAAACGCCGGCAGCACTGCGGCCGTCAACTCCTCCTCGCCCGCCCGCAGCGCCGCTTCGGCCGCCTGGAAGGCGAGATCGCGGTCGCGCGCATTGCGGGCCATGAGTTCTTCCAGCGTGGTCGTGCGCATGGCGGCGATGACGATGAGGGTGAGGATCACCATGAAGATGAGGCCGGTGATCAGCGCCACCCCCGCCTGGCGGTGGGCAACAGTCGTTAGCGGTTTATGCGGGGTTTTCATGGTCATTCTCAGGGCAAACGGTTGCGCACGCCGAAGGTGGCGGTGGCGACCTGGCGCAGCCGGCGATCAGCGGCCCCCAGGTTCACCGTGGTGTTCTCGACGACGTAGGAATTCTGGTCCTGGGTGGCGACGTTGGTGTTGCTGCTGCGGAACACCAGGCTGATGCGCGCGGTGAGCACCTGGCGCCAGTCGGTCACGCCGGCGACGTCGACGTAGCTGTCGACAATGAAATCGTTGTTGGTGTCGACGCCGAAGCGCATCACCATGTCCTCGACGTTCTCGACCAGTTCCTCGGTGGCGCCCCCGAAGGTCGTGCGATACAGCGCCGGGTTGCCGGCGGGGTTGGTGCCGATGAAATAGACGGTATTGGCGATGCGGAAGACCTCGGCGCCGTTCTGGTACTCGTAGACGGTGTTGGGTGCGGGTGTAGAGTTCTGGGCAGCGCTGTGCGTGATGGTCACCGTGCCGCCCCCGGAAGAAACGCTGGTCGCGCGGAACAGGTCGGCGGTCTCGCAGTTCGACACCAGCAGGGCTTCGCCGGCGACGAAGTTGTAGGGGTTGCCGGTGATCTGCACGTTGGCGTTGGTCGGCACAAGGTTGCCGGTGAGCGTGACCCCCGAGTCCGCCGCGCGGGTGATCTGCAGGACACCGGTATTGGCGACCCAGTTGGCCGGCGCGGCGGCGGTCGCCGTCCAGGCACCGCCAACGTAGCCGCGCAGCGCCTGGTCCAAACCAAGGGCCGGCGGGTTGTTTGCAATCACCCCTACCGGAATCGGCGCCGCCGGATTGTTCGGGTCGATCGCACTCAGGTTCACACAGCCCGAGTAGCCGGCCATGCGCACGTCGACGCCGATGGTTTCGAGCGCGTAGCGCACGTTTTCCTGGATGCGCGAGAAGTCGTCCTGGGTGCGAAAAGTCTGTTTGGCGCCGAGGAAGACGACGCCGATGCCGCCGAGCAGGATGAGGCCGATGACGAGGGCCACCATGATCTCGACGAGACCGAAGCCCGCCATTTTCATCTTTCTGGCCGGCTGCGCGTGCGAGGGGGTGCGGAGGATCGTTTTCATAAGCGGCTCTGAACGATGAATTGCTGGGCGGCCGCGCCGCCGGTGCCGCGCGTGTCGTCCCACTGCACGGTGACGGTGACCTGGCGGCTAGCCGCGTCGACGACGATGGAACCATCCCCCGCCGGCAGCGCGCAATTGAGCGCGTTCTTCCAGCCGTTGATGTCCTGGGCCGCGACGTTGGCGCCAGCGGGGGCAGTCAACGGCGCGCAGGCCACCGGGCTGCCCAGCGCATTCGCGCCGGCGTAGGCGTTTGCCAGTGCGCCCGCACGGTTGGCCCGCACGCGGTCGAGCGCGTCGTAGGCGAGCCAGGTGGCCTGGGTGCGGTGGTAGGCCCCCTGGTTGTTGCGCATGCTGGAGGCCATGAGGCCGGCGAGACCGAGCAGACCGATGGACAGCACGACCATGGCGACCATCACTTCGAGCAGAGTGAATCCGGACAGTTTTTTCATCTTCGTCATGGGCAGTTGGTGTTGGCAACGCGCGGGCGCCCCGAGCGCACGATCTGGATAACCCGCCCCTGCACCGTCGCCGGGGCGGGCGGGCACACCGTCAGGGTGGCATCGGCCGCGAGGGTGGTGCTGCCGGTCGCGGTGAAGACGACGCTGCCGCCGGCGGAACTCGCGAGCGTGCTGTTGCCGGTGAGTGCCCGGTAAACGCGGAGAACATTGCCGCCGGCGTCGCGCACGACCCAACCTTGCTCCCAGGTACCGGTGCAGGTCGCGCCGTCGCTGCTGGCGCACACGGTCACCTGGGCGGCGCGCTTGACCGCCTCGCTGCGGGCAAGACTCAGCGCGGCGATCACGTCGTTGGCCTGCGAAGCCATGCGGTTGCTCGCCAGCATGCTCTGAAAATTCGGGATCGCAATGGTCAAGATGATGCCAAGGATGGCGAGCGTGACGACGAGCTCGATCAGGGTAAAACCACGCGGTGCGACCGGGGCAGCAGACATGGGATTGAAGTTTCCTGTTTTCACGTTTTATACGGTACGCAGCCACGGCGGGCGCTGTCTATCCCCGCGAGACAGGCGGCGGGAATGGGTTTACGAACGGTTTGGTGCGCCCCGTGGCCGCTTTCGGCTCCACGCCACTTAACGTCGGCTTGGCAGCCAACTTGAGGCCTGGCCTCAACAGGTGCCGGTTTCGAGCCTCGGCCGGCCGGCATTGTTGATGATGATGTCGCGCCGCTTCCCCCCCGCGCAGACAGCCAACGTACCCGTTCCAAGATTGTTCATTCCCTGGCTGCTGCCGTCGGCCTTGTAGCTGACATAGCGGCTGAAATTGGGGCGTGGCGCCGTGATCGCGACGTTCGGGACACCGCCTTGTACCCGCAGTACAAGATCGCCGCCGTCGATGAGACCGCGCGTGCCGCCATCGACGAACACCAGCCAACCCTGTTCCCAGGCTGCGGCAGGGTCGCAGGCGGGGGCAGCCGCCATGGCATCGCCCGTCTTGCACACCGTGACGCGGGTAGCGCGCTTGATCGCTTCGGAGCGCGCAAGTTGAAGCGCCGTCATGAGATCGTTCGTCGCGGCGGCAGCGCGACTGGTATTCGCCAGATAGGCGTAGCCCGGAACGGCAATCGCCAATAGAATCGAGCCCACCGCCAGCACAACCAGCAGTTCGACCAGCGTGAATCCCCTGTTTTCCATGTCGTCGCCCTCCCCCTTGTCCGGTTTGATCAAGCTTTCCAGCTTGGATCACGGGAACGCGCCGCGCCATACGACTTTAGTCGTAGGTCCCGCCTGTGGATAAGTCTTCGCCGCGCTGCGCCGTCGTCGTCGGCGCCGGCGTCTCGGGCTTGAGCACCGCGCTGGCCCTGCTCCAGCGCGGCCATGCCGTCACCGTGCTGGAGCGCGGCGAGGCAGGGCGCGAATCCTCGTGGGCGGGCGGCGGCATTCTGTCGCCGCTCTTGCCCTGGGACTACGACGAGGCGGTTTCGGCGCTGGCGCTGCGTGCGATGGCGGCCTACCCGCGCTGGGTGGCCGAGGTGGAGGCCGTTTCGGGCCGCGAAGCCGAATACTGGCGCTGCGGCATGCGCGTGTTCGACGCCGAGGCGCCGGAGCAGGCCTTCGCCTGGTGCGCCGCCCACGGCCTGGCCCTGCAGCGGCAGGACGCTCATCTGTGGCTGCCCGACATCGCGCAGGTGCGCAACCCGCGCCTGGTCGCCGCGCTGCGCGCCGCGGTGCTGAAGGCCGGCGGCACGATACGCGAACACTGCGCCGCGACCGGCGTGCTCACCCACGGCGAGCGCGTGGCCGCCGTACAAACCGGGACCGAATCGCTGCCGGCCGAGCATGTGGTGCTGGCGGCCGGCGCCTGGTCGGGGCTGGGGCTGGCGGGGCTCGCGCCGCCGCCCAACATCCGCCCGATCCGCGGCCAGATGCTGCTGTTCAAGCTGGCGCCGGGCGCGCTCGACGCCATCCTGTATCGGCGCGACCTCTATATCATCCCGCGCCGCGACGGCCACGTCCTCGTCGGCAGCACCCTGGAGGACGCGTGGTTCGACAAGTCGACCGACGACGCCACGCGGCAGCGTTTGCACGCCGAGGCCGCCGACCTGCTGCCGGCGCTGGCAGACGCCGCACCGGTGCAGCACTGGGCCGGCCTGCGCCCGGGTGCGCCGGCCAATATCCCGGTCATCGACCGCCATCCCGACTTCGGCAACGTCTATGTCAACACCGGCCACTACCGCTACGGCGTGACCATGGCCCCGGCGGCGGCCGAATTGCTCGCCGACCTGATCGACGGTCGCCCGCCCGCGCTCGACCCCGCGCCCTACCGCTGGCAGGCGGCGTTCGCGCGGCGCTGGACGGAAACCCTGTGAGCGGCACGACACGTCCACTCGTCGCCTGGGTCGTCAGCGACGGCAAACCCGGCCACCTGAACCAGTCGCTGGGGCTCGCCGAAGCGCTGGCGCGGGCGACGCCGACCGAGACCCACGTCATCCCCGCCCTGCCCGCCTGGCGCGCGGCGCAGGCCTGGCTGCTGAAGCGCATGCCGGGCAAGATGTTGCCCGCGCCCGATCTGATGATTGGCGCCGGCCACGGCACCCACCTCACGCTGCTCGCCGCACGGCGCGCCCGCAGCGGCCGCGCGGTGGTACTGATGAAACCGAGCCTGCCGCGGCGCTGCTTCGACCTGTGCATCGTGCCGCGTCACGACGGACTCGCACCCGATACGCACACGCTGGTCACCGAGGGCGCGCTCAACCGCATCCGTCCCGCTGCGCCCGACCCGCAGCGCGGTCTGATGCTGATCGGCGGCGAATCGCCGCATTTCCAGTGGGACGGCGACGCGATCCAGGTGCAGATCCGGAGCGTGCTCGCACGCACGCCCGCGGTGCAGTGGACGCTGACCACCTCGCGCCGCACGCCGGCTGAATTCCTGACCGGCCTGCCCGCCGAACCCAATCTGACGGTGGTGCCGCACACCGCCACCGGCCCCGACTGGCTGCCGCAGCAGCTCGCCGGCTGCGGCACCGCCTGGGTCACGCCCGACAGCGCGTCGATGGTGTACGAGGCGCTCACCGCCGGGGCGGAAGTCGGCGTGTTCGACCTGCCGGTGAATCCCAAGAGCCGCGTCGGCTGGGCGATCGCCGAACTCGCCGACGGCGAGCGCGTCACCCGCTTCATCGCCTGGTGCGCCCACGGCACGCTCCACCCCAACCCGCAGCCGCTCGCCGAGGCCGACCGCTGCGCCGCATGGATCCTGCAATGGCTGAAATCCGCAGACTGACCGTGCTGCAAGTGCTGCCTGCGCTGCAGTCCGGCGGCGTCGAACGCGGCACGCTCGAAGTCGCGCAAGCGCTGGTCGAACGCGGCCATCGCGCGCTGGTGATGTCGGGCGGCGGACGCCTGGTCGAGCCCCTGGTCGCAAGCGGCGCCGAGCACTTCGAATGGCCGATCGGCAGGAAGTCATTGAAGACGCTGTGGCTCGTCGGCAAGCTGCGGCGCTTCCTCGTCGAGCAGCAGGTCGACATCGTGCACGCCCGCTCGCGCGTGCCGGCGTGGATCGTGTACCTCGCCTGGCGCGGCATGGACCCGGCGACGCGGCCGCGCTTCGTCACCACGGTGCACGGCCCGTATTCGGTGAGTCCCTACAGCGCAGTCATGACCCGGGGGGAGCGCGTCATCGTCATCTCCGGGATGATTCGCGATTACGTCCTCACGAATTACCCGAAAACCGATCCGGCCAGGCTTCGCCTGATCTATCGCGGCGTCGATCCGGCAGCATTCCCCTACCGGTATCGCCCGCCGCAGGCCTGGCTCGACGACTGGTACGCCCAGCACCCCGAGACGCAGGACAAGCGACTCCTGACCCTGCCGGCCCGGATCACGCGCTGGAAAGGCCAGGAGGATTTCATCGAACTGCTCGCCCAGATCAAAAACGCCGCGCCCGATGCGCATGGCCTCATCGTCGGCGAAACCAAGGACCGCAAGGACCGTTTTCTGGCCGAGCTGCGCAGCAAGGCCGAGGCCCTTGGTGTCGCCGACCGGATCAGCTTTGTCGGGCACCGCAGCGACCTGCGCGAGATCATGGCGATCTCGCGCATCGTTTTTTCCCTGTCGCGTGAACCCGAGGCATTCGGGCGCACCACTGTCGAAGCCCTGAGCCTCGGCGTTCCCGTCATTGGGTACAATCACGGCGGCGTGCGCGAGCAGCTGCAGGCCATTCTGCCGGGGGGCGCCGTCCCCGTCGGACACGTCCAGGATGCCGCCGCGCTCACCCTGAACTGGCTCGACCACCCGCCCGAAGTCCCTGCCGAACAACCCTTCACGCTCGAGCGCATGCTCGGCCAGACCCTGGATGTCTATGACGAACTTCATCCGATCGATCACGCCTGACCTGGCCGCCCGGTTTCTGGGGCTCATGCTGGTGGCCATGCAGCCTTTTAGCGGCGGCGCGCGCGGGCCTTCGGTTGTGCTGCTCCTGCTCGGCGGCTGGCTGCTGTTCAAGAAGCGGATCGACCTGGGCGAGGACGCGGTTCGCCGCCTGGCGGCCGTCTTCCTGCTGCTGCTGGTTCCCGTCCTGTTCTCGCTGCCCGCCTCGTTCAACCCGGCCGGCACGGCGAGCGTGGCGGTCGTGCTCGTCCTGTTTTTCGTCGTCGGGCTCAGCCTGATGCAAGGTCTCAGGACCGAGGACGACCATGCCTGGCTGCAGCGCTGGCTGACCGTCGTGCTGGCGATCTGGCTCGCCGACGGCTTCATCCAGTACGGCTTCGGACGCGACCTGCTCGGTGTGCCCATGGGAAGCGACGGCCGCATGATGGGGCCCTTCCCCGACAACCTGCACTTCGGCCTGTTCATGACCGTGCTGATGCCCATCATGCTGTGGCGCATGACGAGATCCTTCCCTCTGGCTGCTCTTGCGTGCATCGCCCTGATCGGCTTCGTGGCCGGCATGAGCGGCGCGCGCAGCAATGTGCTGTTTTACCTGCTGGGTGTCGCAATCCTGCTGCCACGCTTCAACTGGTGGCACCGTGCGTTCATCCTGATCGCGCTCGTCGCCGGGATCGTCGCCGCCATCGGCCAATCCGAAACCACCGCCGCCAAGTTCAGGCAATTCGATACGACCGGCGAGCGGTCGCTCTTCCAGACGCTCGACCACATGCTCAGCGGACGCATGATCATCTGGGAAACCGCGGGTGAAATGCTCAAGGACCGGCCGCTGACCGGCGTTGGGGCCGGCGCGTTTGCCGACGCCTACGACCGCTACGCGAGCCGGCCGGAGGATCCCTTCCGCAGCGGCGGCGACTATGTCGGCGGCGTCTACCACGCCCATCAGATGTACGTTTCGATTGCCGCGGAATCCGGCTTGATCGGGCTCGCGGGTCTGCTTGCCGCGATCGCCTTGCTCGTGCGGTGGTATCGGCGGGCGCCCGCGGATCGGCGCGCGCTGGCCGCGCCCTACGCGGCTTCGCTGGCCGTGATCGCGTTTCCGCTGCAGTCCCAGCCGGTTCTCTACCGGGCGTGGTGGTTCCCGGTGGTGCTTCTTTTGCTGAGCGGCTTTATCATCGCCCTGCAGCCGAAAAAAACCTGAAGCGCTCACCCAGCCTATCGCTCCTGAATACCATGCAAAGACCGTTCAAATCCCTGAGCCGCACCCTACGCCAGCCCTTCAATCGCCTCTATGCGCAGCGCCGCCTGCGGGAATACCACTCGCAAAAGCGTTCGCTCGAAGAAGTCGTCGATTGGGCGATGCATTTCGGCGGGGGCGGTTACATGACGGTCAAGACCCTGCAGATTCCCTCGGAAATCACCCAGCTGGCGAAGGCCGTACAGGCGATCAAGCCGAAAATCATCGTCGAGATCGGCACCGCACGCGGCGGCACGCTGCTGATCTGGTCCTACCTCGCCTCCCAGCGGGTCATCACCTGCGACCTCAACGACATGCACCGGCAGCGTCCCCTGTTCAGCCAGTTCCCGCCGCCAGGATCGGGGTGCCAGGTCACCCTGCTCTCGGGCAATTCGCACGATGCGGATTTCAAGGCCAGGTTGGCGCGCGAACTGAATGGCGAAAAGGCCGATTTTATGTTCATCGATGGCGACCATACCGAATCGGGCGTGGAGGCGGACTACAACGACTACAAGGAATTCGTGCGCCCTGGCGGACTCATCGCCTTCCACGACATCGTCGAGAAGCAGCCCCTGCCGACCAACCAGGTGTTCCATTTCTGGAAGCGTCTCAAGGTGGGGGCCGACGTGCAGGAGTTCGTTTCCGACCCCAAGCAATGCGGATTCGGAATCGGTCTGCTGCGCGTACCCGAAGCGTAAGCTAACGGCTCTGCAAGGCCTGCGCAGCGGCCAGCGCGCCGCGCAACTGCTCTGCGATAACGGCCGCGGAAAAAACCTCCCGGTAGAGATCGGCCGCGCGCTGCCCGATGTCAGGGCTGTCGCGCAATTGCATGGCCCATTGCGCGACGGCCTGTGCCAGCGCGCCGGGGTCGCCGGGCTCGACCCAGATCAGGCCACGCTCTCCGCTACCGCGACAGGCAGCCGGATAGGCTGCCGAGCGTCGCGTCACCACCGGACGTCCACACGCCAGCGACTGGAACACCTTGTTCGGGATCACCCGTCCGGCTTTCGCACCCGAATCGAATACGCCGAGCAGCAAGTCGGCCTCATGGATCCGAGCCGGCAAGCGTGCATACGGAACCGGCGCCTCGAAACGGACGCTGTCGAGCCCGCGGGCCAGCCGCTCGCATTCCGCGCGCAGCGGACCCTTGCCCAGCAAGGTCCAGCGAATCGGCGGACCGGCGTATTTGCGCGCAGCCTCGACGATGATCTGCGGCGCTTGCAATTCGATGAAGCTGCCGTAGAAAAGCACCTCGAGCGGCGAGCCATCCGCGTGGTCCGGCATGGGCGAGGGATGAAACAACGGCGTTTCCGCGCCCACGTACACCACCTTGATGCGATCCGGTGCGATGCCAAACTCTTCGGAAAAATAATCCGCGTGCGCCTGCGTGTCAGCAATCAGCACGTCTGCCCGATCGAACAGCGAACGCTCCCAGTGACGAAGACGCTGCGCCTGCCGGCTGTGCGGCAGATGCTTCTTGCGCTCGAAAATCTGCTTGTCGTACGCGGATATGAGCGGGTCGAATACGAGGGGAATGCGACGCCGCTTCGCCCAACGGCTGGCTGCGGCGAGATCGCGCTGGCGGAAGCAGGGTACCCAGATTACATCCGGCTTGGACACTTGCCTGAAGTGCGCTTCCGCATTGCCAAGCGGGCTGAAGCGCGGATGAAAATCGACGATCTCCCAGTCCATCTCCGCCAGGAGCCCTCGCAATACCCTGTTTCGGGAGTAATCGGGATCGAAGCGCCCCCACCACAGCACACAGGGCATTACTTCTCCTGCCGCATCAGGCGCCGCTTTTCGCGCGTCTTGGCCAGCCGTATGAAGCGCTGGAAGGCGTACATGTGGCTCACCACGATGCCGTCGACGCCGTTCACGAACTCGCGACGCAAAAAATACTGCTTGAAAAAGGCCAGCAGCGGGACCAGCAGCAGGGCCAGCAGGCCGGGATCCCGTCCCCGCGCAGCCAGCACCTCGGCCTGGGCACTGGAATAGCCGTTCACCTTGTCGATGTGGTGTGCCAGGGAACGGAACGAGCGATGCAGCACCATCCCTTTCAGATGGCCGATCGACCCGCCATGCACGACGACGGAATCGTGCACGCGCTCACTCTTGAAACCGGCCTTGTTCTTGCGGTAGAGACGCACGGGGTGGTGGAATGCGGTCCAGGGATGTCCGGATTGCTGAAACGGATACAGCGGCAGGATGGGCAACGTGTAAGCCGCACACGTAGGCTCGCCGCCCTCGAGCAGGGCACGGATTTCCGCCGCCAACTCGGGAGACACTTCCTCGTCGGCATCGAGATTCAACAACCATGGATTCCTGCACAAGGACTCGCCGAACACCTTCTGCGGTCCGTAACCGCGCCATTCGTTGAACACCACGCGCGCGCCGAGCGACTCGCTCACCGCCACGGTATCGTCAATGCTGCCGCTGTCGACGACGATGACTTCGTCGACCCAGTCGCGCACGGCACGGATCACGACGGGAATCCGGTCGGCTTCGTTCTTGGCGATGATGAATACGGACAGCGGAATGCTCATGCCGGTTCGTTCGTGTAGTAGCAATCAGCCCCCAGGCACCCAAATGACCGATACCCCGCGTCTTCCATCAAGGAGTCAACTCGCGTTCGGCTTTCCGACGTGGTCTCGACCTGCAGGAAGACGACGTTGTTCGACAAAAACCGTCGCATACCCGAAAGCACTTGTGTTTCCGCCCCTTCCACGTCGATCTTGATCAAGGCGCGTACACCCACGAGCGGGAACTCCTCGTCGAAAACGCGCATGTCGACTCGAACTTTTCTCTCGTAGACCCCGGGGCGCGTCATTGCGTGTCCAGCCACGATCGTCGATACGCCCGTGGAAACAGGATCAACAAAGAGTTCGACTTCCGCCTCTCGATCACTCAGGGCAAAACGTCGCAAGGCTATGCGGTCGTCTAGCGAATTGAGAAATAGATTCGCGTAGAACTGATCTGCGTTTCGTGGCAGCGGCTCAAAAGCAATGACGGTCCGCAAATTTGGCTCGTCAGCCAAGAGCACGGAGTACAGGCCAAAATTCGCCCCGACGTCGAAAAAAAAGCCAAGGTCATGTTGGCGGATGAGTTCACGACAACGTGTAAGCTGCCCGGTTTCGTAAGGCCGCCGAATGATGATCTGCTGATCTACCCAATTTCGATTGTCGAGAAGCCATCTCCGCTTGAGACGCGAATAGACGCCAAACCGGGGCTGTAGGCGATACAGCCTCTTGAGGAGACTCCAGTGCAGCTTCTTCATCTTCTTCTATAACGTTGCCAGCCCACAGAATGATTAAGGAAGGCGCGAAAAATTCCGACCAACGGCGGGCCTTCATTATACTCACGCAACAAATGGCCCCAGCTTTCGCGCAAATCCATGACTGTTCCACCAAGCCCGTCACGTGACCTGATCAGGGTCAAAGTGCTCTCGACCATTCCACGGCGCTATTTCATGCATCAAATCCCTGAGGGAAGCCGACAGTGGGGGCGCTGCCTGTTTAGTTTCGTGCCAACAGACACGGAATATGATTGGCTCGTGGTGTACGACGACTTGCCCGCAAAGGCAAACGAACCGCGCGACCAACGCCATGAAAACCTGGCTTGCGCGCACCAACACACGATGCTGACAACGAGCGAACCTTCTTCGATCAAGCATTACGGCAACGCATATACTCGCCAATTCGGCTGCGTTCTGACCAGCCAACAGGCCTGGGCGCTTCCGCATCACAACAGGATATGGTCTCAGACCGGCATGGTCTGGATCTACGGCGTTGGAGCGCAGCACGAGATACCCTTCAATGAGATGGTTGCGAACCCTCCCACGAACAAGAAGCATGACCTGTCGATGGTCTTCTCGCCCAAGCGCATGCGGCACACGCTACACAGACAGCGCTTCGATTTCATGCAAGCTCTCATGCAGCTCATACCCGAAATGCACGTCTACGGCCGCGGGGCACGTCCACTTGACGACAAAGCTGGGGCTTTGAACGACTATTGCTATCACGTTGCGGTCGAGAACTACATCGGCCCGCATCACTGGACCGAGAAGCTGTCCGACGCCTTCCTCGGTCTCACCCTGCCGTTCTATGCGGGCTGCACCAACGCGGCCGACTATTTTCCCGCGGACAGCTTCATCGCCATCGACATCAAGGATCCAGAGGGAGCGGCACGCATCATCCGCCAGGCCATCGAAAACAACGAATACGAGAAACGCCTCCCGGCGATCATGGAAGCGCGCCGCCGCGTGTTGTTCGAACACAATTTTTTCGCCGTCGTGTCACGCGAAATCGAGAAGCGACATCGTCCACTGACGCAGACGGGCAAGCCCGTCGTGATCTATTCGCGCCACGCCTTGCGCAAGCAGAGCCTGGGGCACGGTCTGCGCAACGTGTATGGCAAGGCGCGGGCGCTCGCCTACCATCTCGTCCGCGGGCGCTGAGCCGGTGCACACCGCCGCGCTCAATCCAGCTCGAACGCGCTCGTGTAATCCAGCTTCAGCGCCGGGTTCTGGTCTGCCTTCCGCAGCACGCAATTCCCGATTACCAGCGCGTCCATTTCGGTTCCCATCAGGCAACGGAACGCATCTTCAGGCGTGCAGACGATGGGCTCGCCGCGCACGTTGAAGCTGGTGTTGATGAGCACGGGGCAGCCGGTCTTTTCGTGGAAGCTTGAAATCAGCGCGTGGTAGCGCGGGTTGGTGTCGGCGTGCACGGTCTGGATGCGCGCAGAGTAGTCGACGTGGGTGACGGCGGGGATGGCCGAGCGCGGCACCTTGAGCTTTTCGATGCCGAAGAGGCCGCGATCGGCTTCGGTTTCGACGCGATGCCGTTTGGCGACGTCGGCGACGATGAGCATGTAGGGGCTGTCCTGGTCGAGCTCGAACCAGTGGGCGACGTGCTCGCGCAGCACCGACGGCGCAAACGGGCGGAAGGATTCGCGGTACTTGATCTTGAGGTTGAGCACCGACTGCATCTGCGGCGAACGCGGGTCGCCGAGGATGGAGCGGCCACCGAGGGCGCGCGGGCCGAATTCCATGCGCCCCTGGAACCAGCCGACGACGTGTTCGCTCGCCAGCAGCCCGGCGGTGCGGTCGATGAGCTCGGCATCCTCCAGCACGCTGAATTTCGCGCCGGCAGCGGCCAGGCGTGCCTCGATGTCGGCCTGCTCGAACGCCGGGCCGAGGTAGCTGCCGCGCATGCGGTCGCGGCCCGTGCCCGGCGCGCGCGGCTGCTCGCGGAACAGGTGATGCGCGGCGAGCGCCGCGCCGAGCGCGCCGCCGGCGTCGCCCGCCGCGGGCTGCACCCACACGCGCTTGAACGCGCCGTCGCGCAGCACCTTGCCGTTGGCGACGCAGTTGAGCGCGACGCCGCCGGCGAGGCAGAGATTGTCGATCCCGGTTTCCGCGTGCAGCGCGCGCGTCATGCGCAGCACGGCTTCCTCGGTGACGGCCTGCAGCGAGGCGGCGAGGTCCATCTCGCGCTGGGTCAGCGGTTCCTCGGGCTTGCGTGGCGGCGCGCCGAACAGGGCGTCGAACTTCGCGTTCGTCATGGTCAGCCCGGTGCAGTAGTCGAAGTACGACTGGTCGAGCCGGTACGAGCCATCGGGCTTGAGGTCGATCAGGTGGTCGAGGAGGGTCTGCGCGTATTTCGGTTCGCCGTAGGGCGCGAGGCCCATGACCTTGTACTCGCCCGAGTTCACCTTGAAGCCGAGGTAGTAGGTGAAGGCCGAGTAGAGCAGGCCGAGCGAATGCGGGAAATGGATTTCCTTGAAGATTTCCAGCGTGTTGCCGCGGCCGATCGCGGCCGAGGTGGTCGTCCACTCGCCGACCCCGTCCATGGTCAGCACCAGCGCCTCGTCGAAGGGCGACGGGAAGAACGCGCTGGCGGCGTGGCTCAGGTGGTGCTCGGAAAACAGCAGGCGCTCGGTCCAGTTCACGCCGGGCTCGATGGCCTTGAGTTCCTTCGCCAGCAGGTCCTTCTGGAACAGCTTCTCGCGCAGCCACAGCGGCATCGCCATGCGGAAAGACGCGAAGCCGCGCGGCGCGAAGGCGTGGTAGGTCTCCAGCAGGCGCTCGAACTTGAGGAAGGGCTTGTCGTAGAACGCGACCTGGTCGACCTCGCCGAGCGCGATGCCCGCTTCGGCGAGGCAGTAGTTCAGCGCGTTGACCGGAAAGCGCGCGTCGTGCTTCTTGCGCGAGAAGCGCTCCTCCTGCGCGGCGGCGACGATCTCGCCGTCGCGCAGCAGGCAGGCCGCGCTGTCGTGGTAGTAGGCGGACAGGCCCAGCGTGTACATAAACTCAGAACAGCGTGTAGATGAAGGGCGCGACCGCCGAGCCCTTGGCGAGCACCAGGAGGCCGCCCAGCAGCACCATGATCAGGAAAATGGGCAGCAGCCAGAATTTCTTGCGCACGCGCATGAACTCCCAGAGTTCGCGGAAGATGGACATGAGAGCTCCTAGAATTGTCGTTTCATGCTGGAGGATTCGGGCCCGGGCGGTTCGCGCCGGATCCAGTAGCTGTCGGCGTCGCGGTCGAATTTCGTGCGCAGCAGGTCCTTGCCGGCAAGGCGCATCAGCCAGCCGACCGGCGTGATGACGCCGAAGAACATGATGCCGAGGATGACCGGGCTGACGATGCGGTGCAACAGCTCGCCGAATTTCATCCACAGCCGGTTGAGCGGCGCCAGCCACTTCGGCACGACGAGCGCGACGGCGAGGAAGGCCAGCGAGAGGCCGAGGGGGATCGGGTACACGGGCTTGCCCTTGAGCAGCGGCCACAGCGCGATCAACAGGAAGACGGCGAAGAAAAGCAGCCCGAAGAAGCGGTCCGAGCTCGTCTTCACGCTGTCGTCGCGGTGCAGGGCCTCGTGGGTTTGCATGGTCGTTAGTCCTGTTGCCTGGCCGGCAGGGTTTGCAGATGCGCGTGCAGCCGCTCGGCGGCCTTGCGATGGCCAGCCGGCGTCATGTGGTTGTCGAGCTTGCGATGATCCGCGGGGGTGAGGCCGAGGTCGACGAATTCGACGTTCGGCAGGGTCGCGTCCGGCCCCGAGGGGAAGTTGCGGTAGCGCTGCCCGTAGGGGTTGGCGTAGAAGACGATCACGCGCTTGCCGGCGAGGAGATCGCGGTGCCTGGCGAGGACCGGCATCAGTGCTTCATAGTGCGGTTCGAAGTTCTTGCGGCGCAGGTTTTCCGACAGAGACCGGAAGGGCGCGGCGAGTGCGTAGCCGTAGCCGTCGGCGAGTTGTGCGAGGCGGTTGGGCGGGGCGGGTGCCGGCTTGGAGCCGAACACCCTGTCGCGCAGCGCCTGCTTCGAAGCCGTGTCGAACTGCAGGTTCTCGCTTTTGTCGTTGTTGCAGTACTGCAGAATGACGGTGTCGACCCTGTCGAGCACGCCGGATTTCTGCAGGCGGATCAGTTCGCGCGCCGTGCCGTAGCTCGCCACGCCGAGGTTGTACACGGGCCGGCCGCTCAGCGCCTGCAGTTGCGCCGCGAAGGTCTCCTCGTCGTTGGCCCCCCAGCCCATGGCGTGCGAGTCGCCGATGACCGCGATGCCGGTGCCGGCGGGCTTCGGCCCCGTGGCGCGTCCTTCCGCTGTGAAGGTGAGCGTGGTCTGGAATTCGATGTCGTCGAACGCGCAGGTGCCGATCGCCGGCACGTAGATCAGGTCGGGGTCGGGGGTGATGCAGCCGGGGATGCCGAGCCAGTTGTTCACATTGACGTGGCCGTTGCGGTAGAGCGCCTTCTGCGTGGCGCCGAACCAGGGCAGGTCGATGCGCGTGCCCTGCTGCAGGGCAACAAGGCTGACGGCATAGACGATCGCACCTGCCGCCGCGTAAAGCAGCAAGGCCAGGAGTGCCCAGCCCAGCAGTTTGGCCCGGCGGCTCATGAGGGTCGTCGACGCGTCATCTGACGGGGACACGTCGGGCAGGCAGCGCGGAAGATCAGGGCGCAGGAGGATTGCACGGGCTCCAGGGCGGGAATCGAGGCAGCGCAGATTATAAGGCGTCTACGTGCTCTGCCGCGTCAGGCTGATCGAGAATCCTGGCGATATTCGGGCACCCAGGCTTTCAATTGGCGCTTGACCTCGTCTTCGTGTTTCGGCGCGGCATCCGCCAGCCAGGCCAGGCATTCGGCGCACCAGCCGGCATCGGCCGGACGGGCCTTCGCCACGCGCAGCTTCGGATGCGGCGTCGGCAGGGTCGATTCGTCGTCGGCGAGCAGTTCCTCGTAGAGCTTCTCGCCCGGGCGCAGGCCGGTGTATTCGATGCGAATGCGGTCCTCGTCCGCGCCCGACAGGCGGATCATCAGCCGTGCCAGCTCGCCGATCCTCACCGGCTCGCCCATGTCGAGCACGAAAATCTCGCCGCCCTCGCCCATCAGGCCGGCCTGCAGCACCAGTTGCGCAGCCTCGGGGATCGACATGAAATAGCGCGTGATTTCCGGGTGCGTCACCGTCACCGGCCCGCCCGCCTCGATCTGTTTCTGGAATTTCGGGATCACGCTGCCCGACGAGCCGAGCACATTGCCGAAGCGCACCGAGACAAAACGCGTTCCGCTCGGCTGCTGCATCGCCTGGCACATCATTTCGGCAAGGCGCTTGGTCGCGCCCATGACATTGGTCGGGTTGACCGCCTTGTCGGTGGAGATCATCACGAACTTGCCGACGCCATGGGCCTGCGCCGCCGCGGCGACGACCTGCGTGCCGAGCACGTTGTTCCTCGCCGCTTCCCAGGCGTTGGCGTTCTCCATCAGCGGCACGTGCTTGTAGGCGGCGGCGTGGAACACCACCGCCGGGCGCTGCTCGGCCATGACCTGGTTCACCCACGCAGCGTTCTTCACGTCGCCGATCACCGGCACGATCGGCACCTCAGGAAAGCGCGCCGGCAACTCCTGTTCCATCGCGTACAAGGCGAGCTCGGACTGCTCGAACAGCACCAGCCTCGAAGGCGCGAAGCGCGCGATCTGGCGGCACAGCTCGGAACCGATCGAGCCACCGGCGCCGGTCACCATCACCACCTGCCCGGTCAACAGCTGGTGCAGGCCGCTGTCGTCGAGTTGCACCGGGTCACGTCCCAGCAGATCGTCGAGTTCGATGCGGCGCAGGCTGGAGACCGACACACGCCCCGCCACCAGGTCTTCGAGCGAAGGGATGGTCATCACGTTGAGACCGGCCTCGGTGCAGGCCTGGGTGATGCGCTTGCGCACCTCGTGCGCGGCCGACGGCAACGCCAGCACGATGTCGTCGACCTCCATCTTCTTCGCCCAGGCGGCCACGTCGGCCAGCGGCCCCAGCACCGGGATGCCCTGCACCAGGCGGCCCTGCTTGTCGCGGCTGTCGTCCAGGAGGCCAACTACATGGAAGCCCGCCGGATTGCGCGCCAGTTCGCGCAGCAGAAAATCCGCCGCCGAGCCGGCCCCGGCCACCAGTACCGGTTTGCTGCCGGGGCGCAGCACGCTGGCGAGGCGGTGCTCCTTCCACGCGCGGTATGCCAGCCGGCTGCCGCCCATCAGGGTCAGCAGCAGCAGCGGATCGAGCAGCAACACCGAGCGCGGCACCACTGCCTGGACGCGGAACAGGATCAGCACTACCGGGATCAGCACCGCCGCGAGGCCGACGGCAAGCACGATGCGCTTGAGGTCGGGCAGGCTGGCGAAGCGCCAGATGCCGCGATAGAGGCCAAAGCGCCAGAACACCAGGGCCTGCAGCGGCACCACCCACGACAAGGTGGCAAAGGCGGCGGCCTGGAACTCGGGCGGCACGTCGAGGTTGAAGCGCAGCCAGTACGCGCCCAGCCAGGCGAGCGCGGCGACCACGATGTCGTGCAGGATGATGACAAGGGTGCGCGGATTAAGATTCATCGCGGGTTTGACGCCAGCGCAGGTCGATGGCGAGGAAGATCGATGCGTAGAGAATGGCCGACAGTATAAGCAAGCCGGACGCAAGGTGCGGCCATGCCCGCAGTGCGAACGCCAGGCCGCCCATCGCCAGCATCAGCCCCCAAGCCACGAACGCGAGCTGCCGGTGCGAGGCGCCGAGCAGCACCACGCGCTGGTAGTAATGCGAGCGATGCGCCTGCCAGACCTTTTCCCCACGGAGCGCGCGCCGCGCTAGCGTCACGCTGGCGTCGACGATGAAGGGCGAGAACACCAGCAGCGGGAACGCCCACGGCCACACGTCCTGACGTGCCCCCAGGATGCCCAGCGTGGCGGCGAGGAAGCCCAGCGGAATCGAGCCGGCGTCGCCCATGAACAGGCGTGCCGGCGGAAAATTGAAGCGCAGGAAGGCCAGCGCCGCCGCCGCGATCGCCGCGCAGAATGCCGCCAGCGCCGGCGCACCGCCCAACCACGCCGCCAGCCCCAGCGCCCCGAAGCCGATCGCCGCCATGCCGCCCGCCAGCCCGTCGGCGCCGTCCATGAAATTGAAGAGATTGGTCATCCACACCACCGCGAGCATGCCCGCCAGCAGCGCCCAGCCGTTGAGCCCCACCGCAAACAGGCAGCCCGCCGCCGCGATAAAGTGGGCGAGGAAGCGCACCCGTACCGGCAGGCCGCGCACATCGTCGAGCAGCGACACGCCGGCCAATGCAAAGGCGCCCAGCATCACCGGCAGCAAGGCAGCGTCGGCCAGCCACGCGCCCGCCACGGCGACGCCCGCCATGATGCCAAGCCCGCCGATGCGCGGCGTTGGCGCATGGTGCAGCGAACGATCGTTGGGGTGGTCCATCGGCAGCACATGGCGGCGCCGCAGCAGCGAGGAAAGCAGAACCCAGCACACCAGAAAAGCGGCGAGTGGCGACCACCACGGATCAAAGTCCATCGATCGGCAATCCTTGGGCCAGCATGTGGGCCGGCAGCACATCAACATTCGGGGCCAAGGGATAGCCCGCCTCAACCGGCGCGATAACCCAGGTCTGTGTCGGGCGCACGTCTTCGATCGCCAGCCAGAACCCGCGGCTCATCGCCGGTGCGGTGGACAGCTTGACTTCGAACGCCAGACGCTTGCCTCCCCGCTCCGCCACCATATCGAGTTCTGCACCGGCCGCGGTGCGGTAGAAGGACAGCGTCCAGTCCGTCAACTGGCGCGCCAGTTGTTCCAGTACCCAGCCTTCCCACGAAGCGCCCGCCACCGGATGGCCATAAAGCTCATCCAGCGTGCGGATTCCCAGCAGCGCATGCAACAGGCCGCTGTCCTGTATGTAGACCTTGGGCGACTTCACCAGGCGCTTGCCCTGATTCGCCAGCAGCGGCGACAGGCGGCGCAGCATGTAGGTGGCCTCCAGAATATCGAGGTAGCGCTGCACCGTGGGCGGCGAAACGCCAAATGACGAAGCCAGGCGCGAGGCATTCCACAACTGGCCATGGTTGTGCGCCAGCATCTGCCAGAAACGGCGAAGCGTCATTCCAGGCACGCGGATACCCAATGCGGGAATATCGCGCTCCAGATGCGTCGTGATAAAGGCCTCGCGCCAGTTGAACGAAGCCGCATCCGAGTGTGCCAGCCAGCTAAGCGGGTAGCCACCACGCAACCAGAAATCCGCCACCTCAGCCTGCGACGGCCGGATTTCCCGCACATCGAACGGCCCCAGTTCCAGAAAGGCGATACGTCCAGCCAGCGATTCGGCTGCCTGCGCCAGCAGTTCGGGCGCTGCCGACCCCAGCAGCAGAAAGCGCCCCGGGCGGCGGTCCTGGTCGATCAGCGAACGCAGGAGCGGGAACAAGTCCGGCAATCGCTGAATTTCATCCAGCACCACCAGACGCTCCGCGTAGCGACTCAGGAACAGCTCGGCATCGGTCAACTTGGCGAGGTCGGCTGGCCGTTCGAGATCAAGATACACGCTACCGGACGAGGCCTGCGCAACCACCCTGGCCAGCGTGGTTTTACCCACTTGGCGCGGGCCGAGCAAAGCCACGGCAGGGAACTGCGCCAAAAAATCGTTAAGCTTGGCCTGTATATGGCGGGAAATCATCCTTGCATTTTCAAACATTAACTTCTGAAATGCAATGTCATTCCAGGATACGGGCGGCGCTGAAATAAACCGTGGTTTCAGGGGATTCGATCTGCGCGGCTATTTCCCGCGGCAATCGTAGCGGGGCATCCAACGCCCACAACAGAATATGCGTATCCAGCAGAACAACCACTTAGCGCCCCTCGAACAAGGACAGCTCGCCTTCCGTCAGTGGTGCGTCGAAATTATCCGGGACATTGAGTTTGCCTTTGAGCAGTCCAAGCCGACGCTTTTTTGGCGCGGCCTCAAGCGGCACCAAGCGGGCGATCGGCTTGCCTGCCTTTGCGATAACGATTTCCTCGCCTTCCGCCACCTGTTCCAGCAGGCGCGAAGGGTGAGTTTTCGCTTCATGGATATTGATGGTTTGCATTGCCCCCCCGCACTCAACTAAGTTTGGTCTAGCACGGCCGGCGGCAGCGGGGCCGAACAAAACCCGTTCCCCCCGACGCAACGGGCGCCTAGGCTCGCTTCAGGGCCGCGACCGTCGCGTCCAGTCCCTGCCCCAGCGTAAACGGCGGCGTCCAGCCCAGGCGAGCGCGGATCAGCGAACTGTCCAGCCACAATGAGCCGGTCAGGCGCTGCACCGCGGCGCGCTTGCCGAGCAAGGTAGCGGCGAATTCGAGCACACCCACCGGCACCGCCAGCAGGCGCGCCGGGCGCCCCATCGCATGCGCCACCGCGCGGATCAGCTCCGGCGTCGACACCGGCCTGCCGTCGTCGACCAGGAAGGTCTGCCCCGCCGCGTCCGGATGCTCGACGCACACCCGGATCGCATCGACGAAGTTGCCGAGGTACAAGAGACTGCGCCGGTTCTCGACCGCCCCCAGCGGCAGCGGCCAGCCGCGCGCGACCGTATCGAGCAGGCGCTTGAAGTTCGCCTTCACCCCCGGCCCGTAGACCAGCGGCGGACGCAGGACGACGACCTCCAGCCCGGTCTCCTGCGCGATCCGCCACAGCCCCTGCTCGGCCTCCCACTTGGAGATCGCGTACGCGTCTTCCGGCACCGGCGCATCGGTTTCCCGATAGGGTTCGTCACGCCCTTCGCCGTTGACCTTGATGCTGCTGACAAACACGAAGCGCTTCGCCCCTGCCTGCGCCGCCTGGCGGGCGAGGTTGAGCGTGGCGTCGGTGTTGGTGGCACGGTAGAGCGACAGCGGATCGGCTACGGTGTCGTGCATCACGTGGACGCGCGCGGCGAGGTGGACGACGGCGGCACAGGTTTGCAGCGCTTCCCCCCAGGCTGTCTGGCCGCCCATATCACCGATAGCCACCTCGCCCGCAAGGCCGCACGGGCGCCGCACGACAGGCACCACAACATGACCACCCTCGGCAAGACGATCGCCCAGAGCGCGCCCGACAAAGCCGTTGGCGCCAGTGAGCAGTATCCTCATCGGCGGATGAATTCCAGCAGCTTGGCCGGATACTTCGACAGTATTTTGGGCAGGCTCGTCGAAATGCCGTTCTCCCTGCAAGCGCGCAGCACTTCGCGATTGAGGAGCAGCGTATTTCGCCAGCCCCCCGTACTGACCCCGCCGGTCCGCATCCTCACCAGTACCTCAGGCACATGGCGATATTTGAGCGTGTCACCGTGGAACATGCGGGCCACCAATTCGAAGTCGCCGGCGATCCGGTAATCGGTGCGGAACAGCCCGAAACGTTCATACAGTTCCCGCCGCAGGAACAGCGTCGGGTGCGCCGGCATCCAGCCCCAGGCAATCCGCTCGGGGTGAAAACGTTCCGAGCGATAGTGGCGCAAGGGGCGCTCGGGGTGGCGTGGGCTGACAAACTCGGCATCGCCGAACAGGGCGTCGAGCCCGTTCGCCTCCATGTTCGCCGATACGCGTGCCAGCACACTGGGGTCTGCATAGACGTCGTCGGCATTGAGGAATCCGATGATGTCCCCTGTCGCCAGCCGCAGTCCCTTATTCATCGCATCGTATATACCCCGGTCGGGCTCTGAGATCAGCTTGGCAACGTGCCTTCCGAAAGTCAGAACAACTTCGGGCGTCCCATCCGTGGAGGCTCCGTCAACCACAATATGCTCGACATCAGGATGCGTCTGCGCAGCGACGGACGCCAGTGTATCTGCGATGGTTGACGCAGCATTGAACGCCACAGTGACAATGCTGATTTTCACTTGGCCCCCATGGTTCTAGCGCGCATGCATCATAGAATTACGGGGCGGAGGTCACCAAATCACCGGCAGCCGATTGCGGCTTCCTCGCCTCGATATACAGCGACTCGGCACCCTTTCTCGGCAGGCCATCGGCCGTCGCATCCAGCGAGTGACAGGGGAAGCCGTCTATCCCGGACGTCAGTGCCGATTGGCGGGTGACACTTTCAAACCCCACGGACTCCAGCAAATTCGAGAGCGAGTGAAAGTCATATACCCAGGTGTGCCTTTCGCCAACAGTCGCCAAGCTGACGTTTTGCCGACGGAATGAAGGCGGCAACAGTGAAACGACGAATCTGATGTAAAGCTGCTCGAGCATGAGCAACCACATGCGAGGACTCTTCATGAGCCAGGTGGGAATTCCCCGCCCCAGACCACCAAGGGGTATCGCGTATCCGGTCCGGTGCCGCACGAATTGCACCATTCTCTGATCGCCAGCTTTTCCCGGATCCAAGCCCCCGAAGAAGTCTCTTAGTTCCCCCCCTCGTCTTGGGCGCACACACTGATCGATTATCTCCAGAATGAGGAAATCTGCTTCGGCATGATTTCCAGCTCTTCGGCAATCCAAATAGGTCGCACACATTTCCTCGAAATCTGGAAGCACCAGCCGTATCGTGGCGCCGGGCTTGGCAACACGAAAACATTCCGAGAGAAAGGACACAATGTGCGTCCGCGGGATATGCTCGACAAAATGCGAACAGTACACGACGTCTGCACAGTTATCGCGCAAGGGCAGCCGCGCCAGCAGGTTGGCATGTTTTACCAGCCGGGAATGCGGCGCGTAATCGAAGTTGTGCCAGTTAGGCAGGTAGGTGTCGCCGCATGCGATATTTACAAAGAAACCGTCCATCACCGCTTTCTGTATACGGCAGTTATTGTATGACCCAGATCCTTGCGGACCGGTATCGGCAGGAGGCGGGCCAGCACGAGCGAAACTAAGCCGACCAGGCGGGCCGGCCACATCACATCCAGAAGTTTCCGGGGCAGGCCCAGACGCCTTCTCAAGAAGTCCTCCACCTTGATTTTTTTCGCCCAGTTGACGTGATAGGCGGCCACAGGCTCGTGCGCGATGTCGATAACATCTAGCCCATACCGGTCCGCAAGATAAGCCATGACCGCTTTGCTCCAGTGGCTGACATGATGCGGCGGCATATCAAGCACATGATTGACCGCCTTCCCCGCGAACCCATCATGCGCAGGAACGCTGAGAATCAGCTTTCCTCCGGATTTGAGGCAAGCCACGCAGCCGCGGATGAATGAATCCGGATCCGGGACATGTTCGAGAACCTGGAAAGACACTACCACGTCGTGGAGACTGCCGGTCTTGACATACACCTCTACGAACTGTTTGATCAGGTGAATGCCATCTGCCCGGGCCTTTTCAATCGCTCGGTCGTTGAATTCAAGTCCGAGATATCGGTCACTACCGACATGCTTTGCAAACGTGGCGCGCCCCGCCCCGACCTCGAGTAGGCTATCTTCTTGGGCAATGTGGCTCGCAGCATAGCCATACTCCCACTTATCTTCCATGTAATACCAGTCAAACCGCTGCAACTGCTCATACAGTTCGGCACCGCCAGACTCAGAAGGATCGAAATACTGCAACCCGCAGACGCGGCACCGCCAGTATTCCAGTAGCGGGACCGTGAAGCGGGCCTCTACCCCAAGTTTCGCTGCGTAGACCTTTGAGATTGCCGCCGCGTCGATCACTTCAACCAGTTCGGAATCGTGCGACTTGCACAGAGGGCAAGGGTGGTCAGTCATAGCCATGACAGATAGTGGCGAAGCAGGAACATGGTGACGTTGGGTAGCGTGGCGGGCATCATATCTGCAGCAAACGCGCCATGTCACGATCAAATCGCTCAGGTGAAAAACGCTGACGAGCATGAGTGGCCGCGGACTGGAGTGCCTCGTCGCTTGCAGGCTTTTCCATGACGTGCCGTAACGCGAGGGTGATTTCGGATGCGATAGGCCCTGAGACTTTCACGCACGGGTAATCTCCTGCAGTGGCACGCAATGCGGACGTATCGGCAATGATAAGCTGGCGTCCCGCGCACATGGCCTCGATCACGGCCAGCGGCTGGCATTCAGAACTGTAGTGGGAAGGCAAACACACCACGTCCGCCTCGTGTAGCAGTCGCATCGCCGTTGGCCGGTCCACCGGCCCCAGGTACTCTATCCAGCTCTTTACAAGTGTTCGCGAAAGCGCTCTCTGGCAGGCACGAAGATCCATCACTTCGTCCCCGATTGGCCTACCCAGCACCACCAGCCGTATCGATTCCCCATCATCCACCAGCGACTTGATCGCATCCGCCACTGCAAAAAAGCCCTTGCTGGCCATCACATTGGAATTCCACAGCACTCTCAATCGCAGATCGCCCTGTGTTGGCCGGGGCAACGAGAAAGCCACTGGGGCCGAGTACTCCGAAAAATTCTCGCAAAGATGAATCTGGTTCATACCCAAATCCCGCAACGGGGCAAGGAGATGCACTGACGGAAGGATAAGTTCGCATCGGGCCAGAATGCCTCTAGCGAGCAGCCCAATCCCCGGCCGCCGGCAAAGATCAACAATGTCGGAGCCATGTACGTGCACCAGAACCCGAACGCCAAAAAGCCACGTCATGTAAGCGGGCAAATCACGCAGAAATCCTGCTGTCGATCGCGAACACACGAGATAGAGCACCCGCACACGTCGTGCTGGCAATGACGCCCATAGGCGCAATGCGGCCCAAGCCCAGGAGACAATCGACTTCAATTTTCCCCCACGATAAACAAAGGCTTGCCTCTCTGCCTCTTCCAACAAGGCGACCACCCGCGAAGTCACGATAGCCTGGCCAGTCAAATCTTTTAGGTCTGCGCTCCACCAACCAATTCGCGAAGCAGCACTCTCGCCGCGAGTAGGCGCGTTGTCCATCTCAGTCACACAACCCAAGGAACACTTGCCACTGCCGCTCGCGCGAATAGTGCGTGCGGATCATCTCATGCCCCCGTCGGGCGATCTGCCCGCACAGCTCTATCCCGTGCGAAAGCAAATCGTCTGCGCACGTTGCCGCATCGGTGGCATCTCGATAGGTGATGAGGGTCTCACCTGACACCATGCCCTCCGGGTAGCGGCCCTCGTCAGTGAGCAACAGCGCGCCGCATCCCATGGTCTCAAAACAGCGCATGTTGCCGCGCTCCACGCCAGCCATGTCCACAGCAGCATTCAGCACGATCTTCGATGCCCCCAGAACGTCGTACAACGCTCTGCCAAATACTCCTGGCTGTGTCACACTGCGGATCGCGATTGGCCGGCGGTGTTTCCGTAACGGCGGGATAACCCCAAGGGGTGTTTCAGCCAGCCGTGTCAGACGCGACCGGTCGAGATGGAAGCGGACATTCCTGTGGTCGGCCAATGCTGCAACGGCCAGCAGAATCTCCGCGCGTCGCTGGTGGTGTCGCGAGTATCCGCCGACAAATAGGATGTCGATAGGACGCTCCGCTTGTCTTGCATACTCGTCCATCTCCGGGTCGTGCGCGGGAAAAAAATAGGCCGTACGGAAGCCTCGCTCTTCATACCGTCGCAAGATCGCCGGAAAATTCGAAACGACACGATGGTAACGATCGAAATTCTCATGCGGAGATGGCGCCGCCCGCCAAGCGATGTGCCGCTTTACGCAAGATGGCAGCCTCGCAACAAACTCGTTGTCGAAACGGATCGGGTCAAGATTGTAAATAACCTCTGCGCGGTGCTCCTCGATCTGAGCAAGCATGATCTCCGAAAGGGGCGTGCTTGCTGGCAAGCCATGCTCGATAGCCCAGGCTCGCTGTAAAGTTGCGTCGTTGCCCACCGCCAGGAAAGCCTCAGGATCTTTGTCGCAGACCGGCTTCAGAATATGGCCGGCAGAATAACGATCATGCAAGAATGCCTCAAGACGTACGGCGTAACCGCTCCCCGATCCGGACAAGTCATCGAGTCGCGGGCGATAGCCATCGTAGATGCTGATGTTTTGGAAAAACCTCATGGCAGCATGCCCGAGCGGCGCAGACGTATAAATGGGGTGGTGCCTACCCGATGTGCGACGAGAACGATCTCACCAGACAAAATCAAGCGCCCACCCTCTCTCAGAGGGGTTTCTTAGCGATGACGACAACATTCCAGCACAGCAGCCGCAATGGAGGGAGCAGCGCAAGCAGTACCCTGTCAGCCACTTCCAGTGGCCGGTACAACCAGCGCCACTTTTCCCCTTCCTGAACAACGCTCTTCCAGAACCGCTCCTTGTTAGGATTGCGGCGCTGGACGAGCGCCATAATCAAAAAAATCGACAAGGTCAGAAACCAGAAATAACGAGTATTCACTTCCGCAAAATGCTTGCGAAACAGTTTGATGTCGTGCCATGTCAGCGGATGCTCATCAGGTGTCCTGACATCGGTTGCCATGGCACGATAGACATTGATGGCCGGGTTGTACGCAAGGGGGTCCCAGGTCACCAGCACCCCGTCCGCTGCAAGATGAGGCTTCAACCGCGCGAGGGTCTGATCGATATCCACGTGGTGCAGCAGATTGCCAGCATAGATGATGTCAAAGCGGGCATCCGTCGGCAGTTGCATGTCTTCTGCAGCCGACAGGTGCGGGGTCACCCGGACCCCATTGGACTCAGCAAGTCGACCGGTGGCCGCCAGCATCCCAGGCGAAAGGTCCGCCGATGTAACATCCGCCCCCAACATCGCGAAATAGACGCTGGCTTCCCCCAGACCACAGCCGACGTCCAATAGCCGTTTGCCACGGATATCGCCGAGGCGATGAGTGATATAACGCATCTCAGGCGCGGTACAGGCTTCGTTTGCAGCGCGCACATCGATGAGTTCGGGCCGTTCGCTATCCGCCCAGGCATCGTGAAATGCCCTTTCCTTCGCAATACGCTCTGCATCCATACTGTTCGTTCCATCCTGGGATCGGTATCCGGCCGCTCGCGCCACACGAAGCACTGCGTCCCGGAAGTAAGTTTCATTGGCAAGCTTGACCGGATCTTCGACCTTCAACATGCCGGCCTCCTGCTGGCGATCAGCATTCTGTTGGCTGTCCCCACGCAAGTAAAATTGTGGCTCGTCTAGGGTGAATTCCATCATGCCCGGACGCCCCGTCTGCCAGGTAACGCTGGCCTTACCCTTGTTGTAGTTGAACTCAAGCCCTCTGAGAAAATCGTCCCAGCGCGGCAAATCCGGATTGGTACGCGAGTGAGCGAGCGTCTGCGCCGCGATCAGAAAGCGGTACTTGAAACTCTCGTACTTGATTTTCTTAGGCATGCGCAACCTTGATGGGTACAGGGTTGGGCTCGCGCGAGCGGGGGCGCTCACGCGATTCGTTGCGGATCCTTTCGGCGATATCGAGCAGTTGCTCGTAGCTAAGAGGCCAGCTGGTTTTTTCCGGTGGCGCCGTAAAGAAGGTGCGCACGCGCTGCAGCTTGGCCCGCATGTAGCGCATGGCGATGGTCATTTCAGGATAGCTGCCATACATGCAACCCTCGCACGCGCTCGTCACCTGCAGCACTTCTTGACGCCAAGCCCGCTCCTTGTATAGCGCCGGGAACCCCGCATCGTAGGCAGGGTAACCATTCGTCAGTCGATGGTCGCAGCATGGCGCAAATTCGCCGTTGGGTAGCAGGGCGAAGTACACGTTTGGTGAATCACACACGCCGTCGTTGTGGCTACGCCATGTCGTGGAATCACCACGGACAAAGCGCTTGATGTCATCCAGGTACTGATCGCTGTCATACAGCAGATAGCCTTCCTCCCGCATACCGCGCACACGTTCGATGACCGCGTCGACAACCGGCCATTCATCGGGCCTGAATTTTAGGTTGGCGTCGAAGGTGCGGAATCCTCGCGGTACGGCGTAGTCCGTGACATGGACCGGAACCAGCGACGTGAACCAGGAGATCGCCGTACCGAACCGCACCACATCCTCGATATCGCCCATGTTCTGGGGCTGCAGCACGCATCCGATAGATGCAAAGCTGCCTTCCTTGGGCAGATAGCGCGAAAAGGTTGCCATGGCCTTCAGCGCCTGGTGCCAGGAATTGTTGAATGCGCCGTTGATCTTGTCCTGCTGACTGGGGACCAGGGAATCGAGAGAGATGGAGATGTCCTTGCCGCCAGCTTCGACAGCCGCTGCAATCTGCTCTTCGGTAGCGAAACCGTTCGTCTGCATGCGCACATGAACGCCGCGCGATTCGAAGGCATGGATGATCTGCGGCAAGTCCTTGCGAGCAAAGGGTTCGCCCCCGGTCAGCAGCACGATCGCCACGCCCATTCTGGCAAAGTTGTCCGCGATGCGCTGTATCTCGTCGAGCGTGCATTCACGCACATCCGAATTCGAATAGATTATGTTGCACTGCTCACACGTCAGGTTGCATCGAGCCGTAACGTAGAACTGCACATACACTGGCGCATTCTTGAACAACGCAGCTTTCGCCAGGGTCAGTTTGGACAGGCTGGAGAACATTTCAGGCTCTTTTGAATTTCGAGTGGGTTAAGCTGCATGCGGGTTGAAGCGCGAGAAGTCGAGCTTGCCGGCGATGAGGAAGAGGACGGTGCGGATGGTCGAGAAACGGCCGTAACCGCGGGCCTTGCGC
>JBFMET010000015.1:0-70004 GCA_040753235.1 Pseudomonadota bacterium | reverse complement strand
ATTGCTGGCCAGACACGTCACTTCCGGACTATTGGGCCATTAGCGGCGGAAATCTGCACGATCTAAACCTGTTCGGGAAAGGCCGCCCATTTTAGGCCGTGCTTTGCATGTTTCGCATAATGTATATTATGTAAAATAATAGAAAGGTGGCGGGCGGCCCTCCCGGTTCATGTCGCTCCCACGAAATTAGAGCAACGCCCTCAGAAATTTCGGCTGGTCCTGCTTTTCTGAATTGGGGACAAGTGTGCTCATCTGGGCGGGCGGGTCCGCAGCACCTTGATCTGGAACAGGGTGTTGCGTTCGTCCTCTTCCAGCGCCGCACGGATGTGCTGCACTGTCGCGCGGTAGCGCGGGATGATGTTGTACTTCAGTGCGTTGACGCGCTTCTGCGTCTTGCGGCTGGCGGCCAGGAGACGCCACAGGGCGTTTTCCGCCTCGCCCAGCCGCGCCAGCGTCACCGTCAGCTTGCGCAACCGCAGCCGCGCCTCGTCGAAGCTGGCGTCGGTCCACATCAGGCCCACCGGCTGCAGCGGCAGCGGTTCGGCCGCGACGCTGGGGTATTCGACGCCGACGCTGGAGCGCGCCACCACCCTGATCGCCACCGCCGGTTTCAAGCCGACCGTGGCCTGGCGCAGCATCTGTTCGCCCATGCGCATCTGCACAATGCCGAGCCAGTGGTAGGCCTCGGCGAGTTCGCGCTGGGTCTGCGCGCGCAGTTCACGGTATTGCGCCAGCCGCTCGTACACCAGGCGGGTCAGGAGGTCGCGCTTCTTCTCCAGCATCTGCCGGCCCTGCTCGAGAAAACGCGCCTGCCGGCCGACCTGCAGCAGCGCGCTTTTTGTCGGCGGAACGGACAGGCGTTTCTTCATGACGCGCGCGCCTCTCCCTTGAGGGAATAACCAGCGACTTGCCCGCTTGCGGGCTCAGTCGAACGGCTCGCAGTGCCATCAGAGGGGCCGGGGGAGTGGGTGAGATGCGCCCGCAGCGTATCCGTTCGCCAGAATCTGGCGCCGATTGGTACCGGCCCACCCTCTTCCCAACCTCTTCCCCCTCGAGGGAGAGGGACTATCGTCGGATTCATGCGGGCGCCCCCTGGTGATACTTCGCCAGTTCCGCTTCCGAGACGCGAATCAGCGATTCGGGCGGCAACATCGACAAGAGGTCCCAGGCGAGATTGAGGGTTTCGTGGATGCTGCGGTCCTCGTCCTCGCCCTGGCCGATGAAGCGGCGTTCGAAGGCGTCGGCGAATTCGAGTGTGCGGCGGTCGGCGTCGGAGAGTTCCTCCGCGCCGATGATCGCGGCGAGTCCGCGCACTTCGAGCGCCTTGGCGTAACTGGCGAACAGCTGGCTGGCGACGTGCGGATGGTCCTCGCGGGTGAAGTTCTTGCCGATGCCGTCCTTCATCAGACGCGACAGCGACGGCAGCACCGTCACCGGCGGATAGACGCCCTGGTTGGCGAGTTCGCGGCCGAGCACGATCTGGCCCTCGGTGATGTAGCCGGTGAGGTCGGGGATCGGGTGGGTGATGTCGTCGGACGGCATCGACAGCACCGGGATCATCGTGATCGAACCGCGCCGGTGCTTGATGCGCCCTGCCCGCTCGTAGATCTCGGCCAGATCCGAATACAGATAGCCCGGATAGCCCTTCCTCGCCGGCACGTCGCCGCGCAGCACCGCGACTTCGCGCAGCGCCTCCGCGTAGGCGGTCATGTCGGTCATCACGACTAAAACATGGTAATCGAGGTCGAACGCCAGGTATTCGGCCGCGGTGAGGGCCGCGCGCGGCGTCAGCAGGCGCTCGATCACCGGCTCGTCGGCGAGGTTGAGAAACATCACCACCTTGTTCAGCACGCCCGACTCTTCGAAGCTTTCCTGGAAGAAGCGCGCGTCGGCGTGCGAGGCGCCGAAGGCGGCGAACACCACCACGAACTCGGCGGCCTCCTCGCCCAGGAGGCGCGCCTGGCGCACGATCTGCGCCGCTAACCGGTTGTGCGGCAGGCCGCCGCCGGAAAAGATCGGCAGCTTCTGCCCGCGTGTCAGCGAATTCATGCCGTCGATCGCGGAAATCCCGGTCTGGATGAATTCGCGCGGATACGCGCGCGCCGCCGGGTTGAGCGGCTCGCCGTTGACGTCGCGGCGGTCGGCGGAAATGATCGGCGGGCGGCCGTCGCGCGGCAGGCCGGCGCCGTCGAACACGCGGCCGAGGATGTCGCGCGACAGCGGCAGGCGGAACGGCTCGTCGAGGAAGCGCACCCAGGTGCGCTCGAGGTCGAGCGCGTCGGTCCCTTCGAATACTTCGACCAGCACGGCGTCGTCGGCCGCACGGATCACCAGGCCGGAGCGGATGCGTCCGGCGTGGTCGCGCAACTGCACGCGCGAGCCGGCGGCGACGCCGGGCACGCCGGCCATGACGACGAGGCCGCCCTGGGCCGAGGTGGCGGTGCGGAATTCGATGTTTTTCATGGGATTGCCCCACCCTCTCCCCCGGCCCCTCCCCCCTCAAGGGGGAGGGGAGCAAGGCCCCTCGACCTCGGCGCTCCCGGCGTTCGTTCGGCCCCTCCCCCCTCAAGGGGGAGGGGAGCAAGGCCGGCCTGCGGATTATCGATGCCTTCGTTCTTGTCACAGGACGCCACATAAGCCCCTCTCCCTTGAGGGGAGAGGGGTTGGGGTGAGGGTGAGGCCTCGGCGAAAACGCCGGCTACTCGGCCAATGTCTTCCAGCACGCCTTCCAGATTTCCCATCACCTCATTGTTCCAGTAGCGCAACACGGTATAGCCCTCCGACTTCAACCAGGCATCTCGATTCGAGTCGTAATCAACGCGTTCCTGATGCTGCCCGCCATCCAGTTCCACGATCAGCTTCTTTTCGGGGCAGAAGAAATCCACGACATAGACCCCGACAGGTTGCTGGCGTCGAAACTTCAATCCGGACAGGCGATGCGCGCGCAAACGCGACCAGAGGAGGTTTTCGGTGTCGGTCTGCGTACTGCGAAGTTGGCGGGCGAAGTCGAGTTGTTTCATGGTTGCGTCCCAGGCGCTTGCGCGCCCACCCTCTCCCCCTGCCCCTCTCCCCTCAAGGGAGAGGGGGTCTGTGCATATTCCTGCAACAGCGGCTCGAACACATCCGGGATCGCGGCGATTTTCGCCTGCAGCGCAGCGAGATCGTCCGAGCCGTGCTGGCTTTTCCAGCGCCTTGCCTGCGCCAGCAGCGGCAGCTGGATCAGTCTTCTGGCAGGCGCGCCGAGTTTCACCAGCCTCATGCCGTGACGATAGATGTCGAGCAAGGCAGCGAGCAGCGCGTACTGCTTCTCGGGTGAAGAAAAACTGTCCACGTCGTCGGTGGCGGCCTGCTGTAGCAGGCCTTCCTTGATCAGTCCCGCCGCTTCCAGCGTCCAGCGCTGCTCGCTTGAGAGCGCCTCGACCCCGACCAGGTTGACGATGCGCTGCAGTTCTTCCGAGGCGGCGAGCAGGTCGAGCGCCTCGGTGCGCGCGCTTTCCCAATTTGGATCAATGTTTTGCGCCCACCATTTCGCAGCCGACTTTACATAGCCCGAAAAGCTTTCCAGCCAGTCGACCGCCGGGTAATGGCGCGCGTCGGCGAGTTCCTTCGACAAGGCCCAGAAGGTCTGGATGATCTCTTTCGTGTGGCTGGTCACCGGCTCGGAGAAGTCGCCGCCGGGCGGCGACACGGCGCCGATGAGCGTGACCGAGCCGTGGTCGCCGGCGAGCGTCTCGACCCGCCCTGCGCGTTCGTAGAACGCGGCCAGGCGCGAACCGAGGTAAGCCGGGTAACCCTCCTCCACCGGCATCTGCCCCAGCCGACCGGCGACCTCGCGCAGCGCCTCGGCCCAGCGGCTGGTCGAGTCGGCGACCATCACCACGTCGTAGCCCTGGTCGCGGAAGTATTCGGCGAGCGTGATGCCGACGTAAATCGACGCCTCGCGCGCGACCACCGGCATGTTCGAGGTGTTGGCGACCAGCAGCGTGCGCTCCATCAGCGGACGCCCGGTATGCGGGTCCTTGAGTTCGGGCATGAATTCGAGCACGTCGGTGAGCTCGTTGCCGCGCTCGCCGCAGCCGACGTAGATGACGATCTCGGCGTTGCACCAGCGCGCGATCTGCTGCTGCAGCATGGTCTTGCCGGCGCCGAAGGGGCCGGGGATCGCTGCCTTGCCACCTTTCAGCAGCGGATAGAAGGTGTCGAGGATGCGCTGCCCGGTGATCAGTGGCGCCACCGCGTGATCGCGCTGCCGGAACGGGCGCGGCGTGCGCACCGGCCAGCGGTGGAAAAGGTGCAGTTTCTCGATGCGGCCGTCGGCCAGCTTCACCCGGCCGATGACGTCATCGATCGTGTAGTCGCCTTCCGGCGCGAGCTCCAGCAGTTCCCCGTGGATCAATGGTGGAGTCAGGATGCGATGCAGGATCGATGCCGTTTCCTGCACGCTGCCGAGCGCGTCGCCTCCCGCCAGCGTGCTGCCTGCCGTGCGCCGGGTGTCGGGCACGAAATGCCAGGCCTTGTCGCGCGGCAGCGAAGGCACGGCGACTCCCCGTGCGATGCGGTCGCCGCTTTGCGCCCGCACCGCCTGCAACGGCCGCTGCACGCCGTCGAAGATCGCCCCCAGCAGCCCCGGCCCGAGTTCCACCGACAGCGGCCAACCCAGTCCCTCGGCCGCTTCTCCAGGCCGCAGGCCGGCGGTGTCCTCGTACAGCTGCGCCAGCGCGGTGTCGCCGTCGCGCCCGATCACCTCGCCCACCAGGCCCAGGCGCCCTACCCGCACCTGCTCGCCGAGCACCGACTGCGGCAGTTCGAGTTTGACCAGCGGACCGTTGATTTCGAGGATTTTTCCCATGGCTTACCCGTGAACGAGTGTGTCGAGGTCGGGTGCGCTGGCGAACAGGCGCTCCATCGCCACCCGCGCGAGTTCGTCGGCGAGCCGCGTCTGACGCGCTTCGAAGGTCTGGTCGAGACGCGCGCGGTCGTCGGCCAGGCGCACGCGCAGGCCGCCTTCGCTGGGCTGGCCGTGCGCGGTGAGCGCGACCGCGCGGCCGGGGGCGGCGCGCGCCGCCATGGCCTGCCACTGCGGTGCGAGATGCCTTTCGTCCTCCGCGCGAACCTCGGCGACGAGGTCGCCCGGCGGCAGTGCCTGCGCCGCCGCGGCGAGCCAGGCTTCGAGCGTCTGCAGATAGCGCGCCTCGTCCTGAACGAGTTGCCGGAATGTGGTTTTCACTTCGGCCAGCGTGGCCTCGGTGAGCGCCCAGCGCAGGCGGTCGAGCTCGGCGGCGAGCCGCGTTTCCGCCGCCTGGGTCTGCCGCCGCACCTGACGTTCGGCTTCGATCTTGGCTGCCAGTACTTCGCGTTCCTCGGCGAGCTTCAGCTTGCCGGCGGATTCGGCAAGGATGCGCGCGCGCGTCGCGTGCGCGCTCTGCAACTGCTCGCGCGCCAGTGACTCGGCCTGTTCCAGCAACGCCTGTTCGAGTTGCGCAACCTGGTGGTCCGCTTCCATGTTCCACTCCAATAAACAATCGCTTGCGATGCAGGATTCAAGCGACACGTTTCAAGAAGATTCTCAAGTTTTGCCGGCCAGCATCGCACATCTACTTCAATGCGTCCGGTCCGAGCACCGTCCGCACCACCTCGTCCACCGCCGGCGCGTAAGCCTGCGGCAAGGGCAGCGGCGGCAGTTCGGTAAGGACGATGCGGCCGCCTTCGTTGCGCAGGCGGCTGAGCCAGGGGCCGCCGCTGTGCGAAAGATGCGTTTCCAGCAGGACCAGCGCCTCGTCGCCGCTTTTCGCCAACTGCTCCAGCACGCGCTCCACCGTCCGCACGTCGGCATCCGCATGAACCTCCGCACCGATCAGGCGAAAACCCTCGGCGAGTCCTGCGCTGCCGAGCACGACCAGGCGAGCACTGCCGGGAGGCGTCGCGGGGCGCATGGTCTCAGAGCCGGCCCAGCAGCAGGATGGACATGACCAGGCCGTAAATCGCGATTCCTTCGGCCAGACCCATGTAGATCAGGGTGCGGCCGAACATCTCGGGCTTCTCCGCAATCACCGCGAGCGACGCCGAGCCGACCGGTCCCAGTGCAATGCCGGCACCGATGGCGGCGAGCGCGGTCGGCAGGCCGATGCCGATCAGCGCCAGTCCCTTGCCCAGGGATATTTCCGTCAGGTTCGCGGCAGCCGGTTCGGCGGCAAGCACGTCGTGCACCCCAAGCAGCGTGGCGCCGGCCACCCCCATGCCGAACAGCGCAAGGTTCGCGACCAGCCCGCCCTTCAGCCAGTGTGGCGCCGGCAGGCGGCGCGGCTTGAATTCCAGCCAGATGCCCGCAGCGATTGTCGCGGCCACCGGCAGCGCCAAGAGTGCAATCAGCCAAGTCATTGCGTTTTCCTCCCGAAAACCAAGATCAAGTGTTCAACCCCTGGTCCCCTGCGGCGTCAGCCGAAGCGGCACGAATTCCTTCCCGTCGCCGCTGAAGAAGCGCGAGAAGCCCTCGTAATACATCAGGCGCAGCGCCTGGATGGCGACGATGCCGCCCTCCAGCACGATGATCACGATATTGCCGAGCACGATGGTGAGCCAGTGCCCCGCAGCGCCGAGGCCGGCCGCCAGCGTGAACACCGCCAGCGCCAGCGCAACGTGATTCAGGCTGAAAGCCGCGACGCGCATGAACGACAGCGTGTTGGCGAACAGGTTGATGCCGGCTTCCAGCGTCTCGATGGCGGTCACCAGGATGCGCTCGCCGAGTCCGGCTTTCGCCTCGAACCACTTGAACCCCGCGATCACGGCGATGCCCAGCCCGGCCAGCCATGCCGCCGGCGTACCGAGATCGGCCGCGTCCGCGAGACTCGCCACGCTGCCCACCGCGCCGAGATAGAACACGAGGCCGGCGAGCCCGGTGGAATCGAACAGCGCCTCGCCGACGTGGCCGGCGACCAGCTTGTTGCGCGTGTTGACGAGCAGCGTGAACGCGATGAAACCGACGCCGAAACCGACCGCGATCGTCAGCACGCGGATCGGATCGTGCAGCGGCGACAGCCACAGCGGCGCAATGAGATCCTCGTAGCCGAACACGCTGCCGTACAGCACGCCGAATCCCATCGAAACCGCACCCGCGGCGATCCCGATCCACGCCGCGCGGCCGAGGCGCGGCATGAGCGCCGCGGCGAGCAGCAGGATAACCGCGCCGTGACCGATGTCGCCGAACATCGCGCCGAATAGCAGCAAATACGTAGCGGCGAACGGCAGCGCCGGGTCGAATTCGCCGTAGCGCGGCACACCGTAGCTTTTCACCAGCGGGACGAAAGGCGCAAGCCAGGCCGGATAGCGCACCAGCGAGGGCACCTCGGCCACTTCGTGCGCCGCCGGTTCGCGCGTGTCGAGCCAGTAGCGTCCATGGAAATGCTCGTCCAGCACGGCGCGCAGCGCCTCCAGCCGGCGTCGCGGGACCCAGCCGGAGAACGCCGCCAGTCCGCCGCGGCCGCGCACGCCGGCGGCGGCCGCCTCGGCCAGGGGGCGTGCCAGGGCGAGGCGCAGCCGCGCCTCGTGCAACCCCGGGCCGAAGCGCTCGCGCAAGCGCTCGCGCACCTCGCATGCGGCGCCGCTCAGGTGGTGCAGCCGTGTGCGCTCGGCCTCCAGCCAGGCGCGTGCCGCCTGCGGGCGGGTGCGCAACTCGTCCGGCACCGGGAGTTCGCGCCAGCCCGCCTGCGCAAGCAGTCCGCTCACCTCCTCGTGGCGCGCACGCGGACCTGCGATCACGGCAAATATCTGGTCTCCGGCGGCATCGAAGCGCGAGACCAGATGGCCGGTCATTGCGAGCGCCTCGGCGAGGCGCTTGAAGCTGCCTGCCGGCACGCCGCCGATGCGCACCGCGAGCAGGCTGTCTGCGCGCAACAGATGCGCGAGATCGACGTTCAGGCGCTCAAGCTTGCTTAGCGTTTCCTCCAGGGCCGCGAGGTGGCTGCGCGCCTCATCGAGGCGCGCCGTGTCGTCGTGGCACGCGAGGCAGGCGCTCCAGACCGACTTAAGCCAGCCATTCAATTCTTCCAGGTCGGCGAGCGTCGGGGCCTCGGCGTCGGCGGGTATGTCGAGCGGGCCGGTGTCGCCGCACTGATCGAGCAGCTTCGCAATGCGCGCGTCGGCCTCGAGCCAGGCCTCGCGGTAGGCGACGGCGGGCGTTTCCGCGAGCGCATCCAGCGTGCACGGCGCGGGATTGAAAACGCCGAAGCGCGCGAGCATGAGGGCGGCGTCCTGCGCCTCGGACGCGAGCATGAGCAGATGGGTCCTGAGCAGCGGCTCGGCGCGCAGCATCACATCGCCTCGACGGCGTCGCGCTGCAGAGCGGCGCGGATGTGGGCGTGCGACAGGCCGAGATGGCGTCCGCGCAGCACGGCGCGCACTGCGCGCAGGTCACGCTCGCGCAGGACCAGGTAGGCAAAGGCGCGGGCGATCGCCGGGGCGCGCGAGCGCAGCACCTGCGCGGCCTGCGCCGCGGCGGCCTGCTCCATGCGCGCGAACACGGTGGGGATGTCGGTCGCGCCGGCGAGACGCGCATGCCAGGGCGCTGGCAAGGCCTCCAGCACTGCCTCCAGGCTGGCGAGCGCGGCGAGCGCCTGCAGCCGCGCACTTGGCAGGCCGCAGTGCGAGCCGACCAGGAGGTAGTACACCTGCGCCGGCGGCAGGCCGTAGTTGAAGCGGTAGCGCAACAGCCAGACAATGTTGATGCGGTCGATCAGCTGGGCTATCAGGGTCCGGAACGGCGTGCCAGCCGCATCCTCGACCGTACGAGCGCGCTGCGCCAGGCCTTCGTAGTAGCCGCGATCGAGTGCAGCATCGAGGTTGAACGGATCCTGGCTCTGCTCGAACGCGCGCCGCGCGTGGCGAACGATGCCGGCATACGGGCCCGCCTCCAGCCGGCGCAGCAACTCGCCGACGTCCTCGGCGTGCGCGAGGTCCTGGGAGTCGAGACGGCCAAAGGCGCCCATCGGCGTGAGTCGCGCGAGCGCCGCGGCGGGCCGCTCGCCGCTCATCTTGCAGCGCAGCAGCGTCTTGACGTTGGACAGTTCGAAGCGAGAGGTCCAGAAGGCCAGAAAGGCGCGCGCATCGCCGGCCAGCGGGCGGATCAGTACCTGGGTCTCTTCCAGGATCTGCGCAATGATGCGCTGTTCCAGCGAACGCAGATCATCCCCGGGCGCTGGGCTGTCGTAGCCTGCGATGAGTTGCGGCAGGCCGCGGCGGATCAGCGTGTCGGCGACGGCTTCGTCGCCAGCATCGGCGAGCCCGGCCAGCGCGGCGTCCGGCCACAGACGGCCGGCGTGCAGGCTGACGCGGGTGTCGAGATAGGCGGACATGGCGGTCGCGGCGTCGAAATGCCTTCTCTCTCTGCCCCGTCCGTCAGGGCCGGGGCGCATTCATGCGGCGGGGTCGAGCAGCAATGCCAGCGCCGCGTCCACCGCTTCGGCTTCGTGGCGGACTGCCAGTTCGCGCAGCGTGCGCTGGCGTTCCGTGTACTTGCGGGCGAGTTCGGCGACGGCCTGCTCGGCACGTCCGTGCGCCTCGCGCAGGAAGGGCGCGCGCAGTTCGCTGCGCGCCGCTTCGAAGCGTGCCTCGGCGCCGCGTGACGCGGCAAGCGCCTCGTCGATCAGTTGCTGGCACTGCCGGCTGGCGTCTTCGATGCGCGATTGCGCGCGCGCTTCGGCTTCCAGCAGTCGCTGCAGTTGATCGGCCATCTGTCTACCCCGCCATCATCAGGGCGACACCGGTCGCGGCCATTGCCGCGCCGGCCCATTGCACCGTCCGGTGGCCGACCCGGCCGCCCACGATGCCCAGCGCATGCAGGGCCGCGGTTGCCAGCGCAAATCCCAGCGCATACAGGGCCGGCGAGGCGGCCTGCGGCATTTCCTGCGCGTGTGCGTAGCCATGGAAGAGAGCAAAGCCGGCGGCGATCGACAGGGCGACAGGCACGGTCCACTGCCGACGGGTGGCGATCAGCAGCCCCAGCGCCAGGACCGACACGGCGATGCCGGTCTCGACCTGCGGCAGCGCCCCGCCTGTCCACACGAGCACACCGCCCAGTGTCATCGCGGCGATAAAGGCGGACGGCACGGCCCACACGGCGCGGCCGCCCTGCTGCGCCGCCCACAGGCCGATTGCAAGCATGGCGAGCAGGTGGTCCAGCCCGGCAAAGGGATGCGCAAAGCCGCTGGCGAAGCCGGCGACGGCATGGTCGCCGGTGTGCGCGGAGGCGGTGCCGGCGGCGAGCGCCAGGCTGGCGGCGGCGATCCAGCGGGAGGGTTTGCATGAAGTCATTGCGGGTTCTCCGGATGCGTTCGTGGGCTTACTTGATTTTCACCTGCACCAGTTCCTCGCCGCCCGGGTCGGTCACGTGCACGGCGCAGGCGATGCAGGGGTCGAAGGAATGGATGGTGCGCAGGATCTCGATCGGCTGCCTGGGGTCGGCCATCACGTGGTTGTGCTGCAGCGCCGCCTCGTAGGCGCCGGGCTGGCCCTTGGCGTCGCGCGGGCCGGCGTTCCAGGTGCTCGGCACCACGGCCTGGTAGTTGCTGATCTTGCCGTCGTCGACGACGATCCAGTGCGAGAGGCCGCCGCGCGGCGCTTCCATCAGGCCCACGCCCTGCATGTGCTTGGGCCAGGTCGACGGATCCCAGTACTGGTCGTTGAAGGTGCGCAGGTCGCCCGCCTTGATGTTGGCCATCAACTGGTCGAACCAGCCCTGCATGGCGTCGGCGAGGATCTTCGATTCCAGCGTGCGCGCGGCGGTGCGGCCGAGCGTCGAGTACAGCGCGCCGACCGGCACGTCGAGGGTCTTCAGGGTCAGGTCGACGAGTTCCTTGGCCTGTTTGTCGCCCTTGGCGACCATCATCAGCACCCGGGCGAGCGGGCCGACTTCCATGGCCTTGCCTTTCCAGCGCGGCGACTTGAGCCAGGAGTACTTCTGTTCGACGTCGAGGTGCTGGTAAGGCGGTTTCGGCCCCGTGTAGTTGAATTCGGTCTCGCCCTTGAACGGGTGCAGGCCCTGCGCGTCGCCGCCGCCGTATTTGTACCAGGAGTGCGACACAAACTCCTGGATCTCGTCGTCGTCGTCGAGATCGATGGGGTGGATAGTCGACAGGTCGCGGTCGAGGATGACGCCGCGCGGGATGCGGTAGGAATCGGGATCCCAGAAGCCCTTCGACGGCAGGTCGCCGAACGACAGGAAATTGCCGAGGCCCTCGCCGCGGCTCGCCCAGTCCTTGTAGAAGCCGGCAATCGCCAGCGTGTCGGGAACGTAGACCTGGTCGACGAAGTCGCGCATGGACTGGATGACGTTGGCGACGGTCTGCAGGCCGACCATGTTGAGCGCGGTCGCATCCTGGCCGCCGCGGTAGTGCGGGCCCTTGCCCGGGCCGGCGCCCGTGTGCACCGAAATCGCCGACGGCACGCCGCCGACGACGAAGTTGGGGTGCGGGTTCTTGCCGCCGAAGATCGCGTGCAGCTTGACCACGTCGCGCTGCCAGGCGAGCGCGTCGAGATAATGCGCCACCGCCATCAGGTTGGCTTCCGGCGGCAGCTTGTACGCCGGGTGGCCCCAGTAGGCGTTGGCGAAAATGCCGAGCTGGCCCTGTTCGACGAAGGTCTTCACCTTCTTCTGCACGTCGGCGAAATAGCCGGGCGAGGATTTCGGGTAGCGCGAAATCGCCTGCGCCAGGTCCGAGGTGGCCTTGGGATCGGCCTTCAGCGCCGACACCACGTCGACCCAGTCGAGCGCGTGCAGGTGATAGAAGTGCATGACGTGGTCGTGCACGTACTGCGCGGCGATCATCAGGTTGCGGATCAGTTCGGCATTGGGCGGCAGCGCGTAGCTGGGGATCGCGCGGTGCAGCGCGTCCTCGACCGAGCGCACCGAGGCGATGCCGTGCACCAGGGTGCAGACGCCGCAGATGCGCTGGGCGAAGGCCCAGGCGTCGCGCGGGTCGCGCCCCCGCAGGATGATCTCGATGCCGCGCACCATGGTGCCGGCCGAATACGCCTGGGTGATGCGGCCGTCGGCGTCGGTCTCCGCCTCGATGCGCAAATGGCCCTCGATGCGGGTGATGGGGTCGACGACGACGCGTTGTGCGGTGCTCATATGCTTAATCCTCCAGGTGTTCCGCCAGCAGTTCGGTCAGGCCGAGCAGCTGGGTGTCCATTTCGTAGTGGTCGATCGCCTCTTCCATCACGATGCGGCAGTTGGCGCAGAAGGTCACCATGGTCTTCACGCCGGCGTCCTCGATCTGCCGCTTCTTGATGCCGAAGGCCTTGGCGCGCAGCGCCTCGGCCTCCTCGGTGTGGATCGCCGACGCCCCGCCGCCGCCGCCGCAGCACCAGTTCCATTTCTGCTTGTCGACGACCGGGATGTAGTTTTCCGCCACCATCTGGACCAGCGGCTCGGGGGCGTTCAGCACGCCACCGCGGCGCACGATCTGGCAGGGGTCGTGCAGGATCAGCTTTTCCTTGAACTTGTCCTTCACCTTCAGCACGCCCTGCTGACGCAGGTCGTCGAGCAGTTCGAGCACGTGCACGACCTTGAAGGTGTAGGGCCGGCCGATGAGGTTGGGGCCTTCCCAGCGCACCGCCATGTAGGCGTGGCCGCACTCGGGCGACAGCACGTGTTTCACCTTGAGCCGTTCGGCGGCGTCGACGATGCGCGAGACGATGACGCGCGCGAGGTCCGAGTTGCCGATCTGGATGCCGGCGTTGGTCGCCTCGAAGGCGTCGGACGCCAGCGTGAACGTGATGCCGGCCTTGTTGAAGATCTTCGCCAGGGCTTCCAGATATTCGGGGAAGTTGACGATCTCCATCGAGGAGAGCAGCACCAGATAGTCGGCGCCCGCCTTGTCGACCGGGATCGTGAGGCCGGTCGCCTCCTCCGCCTTTTTGATGACGTTGGCGACCGCCGGCCACTTGAGGCCCATCGGTCCGCCGATCTCGACCGTGCGTTTCGTCGCGCCCTTGATGCCGTCGGGCACGTGGCCGGACACCGCCATGCCTTCGCGCAGTTTGCGCACCATGTAGACGATGTCGTTGCCGACCGGGCACACCAGCGAGCAGCGGCCGCACATGGTGCAGCTGTCGTAGACGAGTTCCTGCCACTGGTCGAGTTCGGCGTCGGTGACCGGCTTCGACAGCCCGGTCCACTTCTTCAGCCGCCCGAGCAGGGTGTATTCCTGCTCGTACACGCGGCGCAGCGGCTCGACCTTGTGGATCGGCGTGTACTTGGGGTCGCCGGTTTCGAGATAGAACAGACAGGCCTCGGCGCACAGGCCGCAGTGCACGCAGCTGTTGAAATAGCTGGCGATCGGGGCGTCGATGACTTCCTTCAGCGCGTGGATGCCTTTTTCGAGTGAGGCGCTCATGCCGCTTTCTCCTTGTGGAATCCGGTGGGCTTACACGGGCACGCCGCGCTGGCCGTTGACCTTGCCGTTGTACCAGCGCGATCCGATCAGCGTGAACGCGTGGAACAGCTTGGTGAAGGGCAGCACGATGAGCAGGATCTCGACCGTCAGGATGTGGATCGCGAGCATCAGCGTGTACGGCAGCAGCAGGTGCTGCACCGCCATCCAGCCGGTCAGCACCGGCAGGAAGGTCACCGCCCAGGTGAACCAGTCCTCGAAGGTCGAGAGAAAGCGCTTGGCCGGCTTGTTGATGCGGTCGACCAGCACCACGATCATCGCCGCCATGGTCACCACCGTGACGAGGTCGACGAACTGCGACGGCAGCCCCGGCCACGACAGGCCGGTGAGGTTGGTGACCAGCAGGATGTGTGGTGCGAACAGGAACACGATGATCGCCAGGCCCACGTGGAAAATGTAGCCGCCGACGTAGCTCACCGGCGAACGCTTCATCATGCCGGGCGGCGGCAGCGAACGGCGGAACACGGTATGCCAGCCGGAAGCGCCGGCGGCGTGGCGCGCTTCGGCGAGGTCGGGCTTGCGGCCCAGGGTGTAGATCTCGATCAGGCGCCACAGCACGCCCAGCACGAAAATGCCCAGCGCGATGTCGAGGCCCGGTCCGCGCACCCAGCTCAGAAATTGCAGTTCATTCATGCTTATTTCTCCAGATCAGCCAGCGTGGTCTTCTCGTGGGAGGCTTTGGCCGCGCCCTTCTTGGCCCGGTTGGCGAAGCTCACCGCCACCCCCGCGGCCGCCCCCGCCACCGCGGCCGCGGCCCCCAGCTTCAGGGGATCGGCGGGCATCGACAGGGCCTTGTAGAAGCCCCCGGCATCCCAGAAATCGGGCTCGGAGCAGCCCAGGCAACCATGCCCGGATTCCACCGGCCACGAGGTGCCGCCGTTCCACTTCACCGTGGCGCAGGCGTTGTAGGTGACCGGGCCCTTGCAGCCGAGCTCGAACAGGCACCAGCCCTTGCGCGCGCCTTCGTCGTCGAAGGTCTTGGCGAACTTGCCCTGGTCGTAGAATGGCCGGCGGTAGCAGCGGTCGTGAATGGTCTCGCCGTAGAAGGCCTTGGGCCGTCCCTTCGCGTCGAGTTCGGGCAGCGAGCCGAAGGTGAGGTAATGCGCCAGCACGCCGGTCATCACCACCGGGATCGGCGGGCAGCCCGGGATGTTGACGATGGGCTTGTCCTTGACGAGGTCGGACACCGACACCGCGCCGGTCGGGTTCGGATTGGCCCTGGGGATGCCGCCGAAGGACGCGCACGAGCCCATGGCGACGATGGCCGCGGCACCCGCCGCCGTTTCCTTCAGGATGTCGACGTTGGAACGGCCGCCGATGCATGAGTAGGCGCCGTCGAGGCCCAGCGGGATCGAGCCGTCGACGATCAGCACGTACTTGCCGTGGTTCTCCTTCATGATGCGGTGCAGGACTTCCTCCGCCTGGTGGCCGGCCGCGGCCATCAGCGTTTCCTGGTAGTCGAGCGAGATCAGGTCGAAGATCATGCCTTCGATGCTGGGCGAGTGCGAGCGCGTGATCGACTCGGTGCAGCCGGTGCATTCCTGGAACGGCAACCAGATCACCGACGGCCGCCGGGCCGCCGCCATCGCCTCGGCCATCGCCCGCCCCGCCGACGGCGGCAGCGCCATCATCGACGCCAGCGTGGCGCAGTATTTGAGGAAGGTGCGGCGGGTAATGCCCTGCCGCGCCAGCAATTCGATCAACGGACCCTGCATGATGCTGCCTCCTTGGTCGTGTGGGGCTCTGCTCAATACACCTTAGTGCTGGGCGATCAGTAATTCAAGATATTCTGATCCGATTTTTACGTCCTCGACCTGGGCCCTCACCAGCTCGGGCACGAAAGTCACTTCCAGAAATTGCGCGAGCGTCGCCCCCTGCTCGTTGCGGTGGGTCACCCACCACACGCCCGGGCACGCCGTTTCGTCGAGCGACGACTCGCCGTGGGCGTCGAGCATGACGCCCACCTCGCCCCGACCCAGCTTCTCGCGCAGCCAGTCGAGATCGGCCGGCGTCAGCGGCAAGGCGGTGAGATCGATGGAGGAGGATTCGCCGTGGTCGAGCAGGCATTGCACCCGGTCTAGGAGTTCGCGCAACAGCGGCGGCGCGTTGCCGGAAAGGCCCGCATCGGCCGACGCGGCCCCGACGACATGGATGGGGATGGCGTCAAGCGACATGGTTCCAGGCGCGGATCTGTTCGACGATCGCCTCGCACACCGGCGGAATCGCTGCGGCGACGGCGGGGGTCGGCACCTCGCCCCAGTCGACGACCTGCGGGCGGATCGCGACGAGCGCACGCTTGTCCGGCCAGTGGCCGGCGAGCAGGGCGATCGCGCGCAGGTCGGTCAGCCCGACTTCGTGCACCGTCGCCTTGCGGTTGCTCATCAGGAAGGCGTCCATCGCGTCGCCTTCGAGCAAGTCCCACTCGCCTGCGCGGGCCTTGACGTTGGCGGCGTCGACGACGATCAGTGCGTCGGCGTCTTCGATCGGCCCTGCCAGGGTGAAGGACAGCGTGCCGCCGTCGAGCAGGGTCACGTCGTCGCGCTGGCCCAGTTCGGGCTCGAGTGCCTGCAGTACGTGCACCCCCACGCCTTCGTCGGTGAGGAGGGTGTTGCCGATGCCGAGCACGAGCGTTTTCATTGGTGGCAATGTACCAGCGGCCCAGTTGGATAACAACCAAGCAAATCGCTCAAGCTTATGATTCTTCATCATAAATTTGCAATATTCCAAAACGGCGACAAACCGGGAATCGACTTATACTGATTAGCACATTGGTTCCAGGTTGACGCGCATGTGCCTTGCCATCCCCATGCAGATCGAAGCCATCGACGGCTTCACCGCCCGCTGCCAGGCCAAGGGCGTGTGGCGCGACGTCAGCCTGTTCATGATGCAGGACGCGTTGCCCGCGGTCGGCGACTTCGTCATGGTCCACGTCGGCTACGCGATCCAGACCGTCACCGAAGCCGACGCGCGCACCTCGTGGGATTTGCTCGACCAGATCCTGGAAGAAAGCCGTGCATGAACTCGCCGTCGCGCAGGCGCTGGTCGAACAGGTGGACGGCGTGATCCGCCAGCACCACGCTGTGTCCGCATCGCTCATCCGCGTCCGCATCGGCCCCCTCGCCGGTGTCGTGCCCGAACTGCTGGCGAGCGCCTTCCCCCTTGCCGCCGCCGGCCGCCTCATGGAACACGCCACGCTCGACCTCGTCGCCGCGCCGATCAAAGTCCGCTGCCAGACCTGCGGCGCCGAAACCGAAGCCGCGCTGAACCGCCTCGTCTGCGGCGCCTGCGGCGACTGGCACACCCAGGTCATTTCCGGTGACGAACTCCTGCTCGAAAGCGTCGAACTCGAAAACGCGCCCTCCCTAGCCCCTAGCCCCTAACTCCTAGCCCCTGGCCCCTAAAAATGTGTGACACCTGCGGCTGTACCCTCACCCCCGGCAACCAGCACCTCGCGTTCAAGCCCGTCGCCAAGGGCGCGACCGCGGTCTCGGTGCTGAAAGGCCTGCTCCAGAAGAACGACGACCAGGCGACGCACAACCGCGAGCACTTCGACCGCCGCGGCATCCTCGCGATCAACCTGATGTCCTCGCCCGGCTCGGGCAAGACCGCGCTGCTCGAGGCCACGCTCGCCGCCTTGAAGGACGAATTCACCTGCGCCGTGATCGAGGGCGACCTCGAGACCGAGAACGACGCCGAGCGCATCCGCGCCCAGGGTGTGCAGGCGCACCAGATCGTCACCGGCACCGCCTGCCACCTCGACGCTCACCTGGTGCACGACGCACTGCACCACATGAGCCTCGACGGCGTCGACCTCCTGTTCATCGAGAACGTCGGCAATCTCGTCTGCCCGGCGAGCTTCGACCTCGGCCAGCACCTCAATGTCACCCTGCTCTCGGTCACCGAGGGCGACGACAAGCCGGCCAAGTACCCGGTGATGTTCCGCGCCGCCGATGCGATGCTGCTGACCAAGACCGATCTGCTCGCCGTGCTCGACGATTTCGACCCGGACAAGGCCGAGTCGCACCTGCGCGACCTCGCCAATCCGGCGCCGGTGATGCGGCTTTCCGCCCGCAAGGACTTGGGCATGGCTGCCTGGCTCGCCTGGCTGCGCGAGCAGCTTGCCGCGCAGCGCGCCCGCGTCGCCGCCGGGCAGACCCGCCGCCCGGCGATCCAGCCCGATGGGCAGAAGTACCACAGCGTCACGGCCTGAAACATGAAGACCACATCTCTTTCGTCATTCCGGCGAACGCCGGAATCCAGCCTGATTAACCCACTGGACCCCGGCGTCTGCCGGGGTGACAAACGCTGATGGACGAGGCCCGTGTCTGGCTGGACAAGATCCACGCCCTCGAATTCGACCGCAGGATCAAGATCATGAACGTGTGCGGCGGTCATGAACGCTCGATCACCCACGCCGGTCTGCGCGGTGCGCTGCCTGAATGGATCGAGCTGGTGCCCGGCCCCGGCTGCCCGGTGTGCGTGTGCCCCGAGGAAGACGTCTACCAGGCGATGCAGATCGCGCTGCAGGACAAGGTCATCCTGGTCGCCTTCGGCGACATGCTGCGGGTGCCGGTCAACGTGAAGAAGGGCGAAGTGCGCTCGCTCGCCGAGGCGCAGGCCGCCGGCGCCGACGTGCGCCCGATCGCCAGTCCGCTCGACGCGAAGAAGATCGCGCGCGCGAACCCCGACCGCCCGGTGGTGTTCTTCGCCGCCGGTTTCGAAACGACGACCGCCCCGGTCGCGGCGATGCTCGCCGAAGGCGTGCCTGCCAATCTGTCGATCCTGCTGTCCGGCCGGCTGACCTGGCCTGCGGTCGCCATGCTGCTCGACTCCGGCACCCCCGGCTTCGACGCGCTGGTCGCGCCGGGCCACGTCTCGACCGTGATGGGGCCGGAGGAATGGAGCTTCGTGGTGGACAAACACGAGATCCCGTGCGCGGTCGCCGGCTTCGGCACCGAGTCGCTGCTCGCCTCCTTCTACTCCGTGCTGCGTCAGTTGAAGAGCGGCGAGCGCTTCCTCGACAACTGCTACCCCGAAGTCGCGCATCCCGGCGGCAACCCGACCGCGCAGCGTTTCATGCACGCGGCGCTCGATGTCGTCGACGCCAACTGGCGCGGCATCGGCGTCATTCCGAAGTCGGGCTACGCGCTGAAGCCGCAGTTTGCGCAGCACGACGCGCGCGTGCTGTTCCCCGACCACAGCGACCCGGAACGCCGCCGCGCCGGCGAGATGCCGCCGGGCTGCGACTGCGCGCAGGTCGTGCTCGGCAGGATCTATCCCAACCAGTGCCGCATTTACGGCCGCGCCTGCACGCCCAGGAATCCGGTCGGCCCCTGCATGGTGTCGGACGAAGGCGCCTGCCGCATCTGGTGGGCGGGCGGAGTGCGCGTCGCCGCCGATGCCTGAACGCGAGGCACGTCACCTCACCCTCAGCGGCAAGGTGCAGGGCGTGGGCTTCCGGCCTTTCGTCTACCGCCTCGCCCACGCCCATGGCATCACCGGCTGGGTGCGCAACGTCAACGGCGCGGTCGAGATTCACGCCGAGGGCGAGCCCATGCAGCTGCTGCGCTTCGGCGAGGCGCTGATTGCCGAGGCGCCGCCGCTGTCGGCGCCCGGCCCGCTCGGCGTGTCGGCCTGCGCCAGCGAACAGGCGAGCGATTTCCTCATTCTCGACAGCGCGACCTCGAGTCAGGCCTGCCTCAATGATGCATCGTCAAAAATGGCCGATGCATGGTCCATCCACCTGCCGGCCGACGGCTTCGTCTGCGCCGACTGCCTCGCCGAACTGCACGATCCCGCCAACCGCCGCCACCGCTATCCCTTCATCAACTGCACCCAGTGCGGCCCGCGCTACACGCTGATCACCGCCCTGCCCTATGACCGGCCCAACACGGCGATGCGCGATTTCGTCCTGTGTCCGGACTGCCGCGCCGAATACGAGAACCCGCTCGACCGCCGCTTCCACGCCGAGCCGATCGCGTGCCCGGTGTGCGGGCCGCATCTGCATTTTGTGGCAGTCAACGCCCCTCCCCCCTCAAGGGGGAGGGAGTTCGGTTGGCGACCAAGCCGCGCTCGCCGCCGCCGTCACCGCGCTGCGCGCCGGCAAGATCGTCGCGGTGAAAGGCGTCGGCGGCTACCACCTGATGTGCGACGCGACGAGCGACGCCGCCGTCGCCGCGCTGCGCGCGCGCAAGCCGCGCCCGGCCAAGCCGCTGGCGGTGATGTTCCCCGATCTCGCCGCGCTGCGCGCGGCGGTGCACACGACGCCCGAGCTCGACGCCTTCCTCGCCTCCCCCGAGCGCCCCATCGTGCTGCTGCCGAAGCGCACCGGCACGACGCTCGCCGCAGGCATCGCGCCGGGGCTGGCCGAGATCGGCTGCCTGCTGCCCTACTCGCCGCTGCATGCGCTCCTGCTCGGCGACCTCAAAGGGCCGCTCGTCGCGACCTCGGGCAACCTCTCCGGCGAGCCGGTGCTGACCGACAATCACGAAGCGCAGGCGCGACTGCAGCGCGTCGCCGACGCCTTCCTGCACCACGACCGCCCGATCGTGCGTCCGGCCGACGACCCGGTGTATCGCGTCATCGCCGGCCGGCCGCGGCCGATTCGACCCGGCCGCGGCAGTGCGCCGCTGGAGCTCGACCTGCCCGCGCCGCTCGCCGAACCGGTGCTCGCATTGGGCAGCCACATGAAGAACACGCTCTGTCTCGCCTGGGGCACGCGCGCCGTCGTCTCGCCGCACATCGGCGAACTCGACAGCGCGCGCAGCCTCGACACGCTGGCGCAGGTCGCAGGCGACCTGCAGCGGCTGTACCAGGTGCAGGCGCAGCGGCTGATCGTCGACCGCCATCCCGGCTTCGGCTACCGCCGCTACGCGCGCGAGACGAAACTGCCGCTCACCGAAATCTGGCACCACCCCGCCCACGCCTCGGCGCTGGCCTGGGAATTCCCGAATGAAAAGGAATGGATCGTGTTCGCCTGGGACGGCGTCGGCCTCGGCGCGGACGGCAGCCTGTGGGGCGGCGAAGCCTTCACCGGCGCGCCGGGCTGCTGGCGCCACGCCGCGTCGTTCCGCCCCTTCCGCCTGCCGGGCGGCGACAAGGCGGGACGCGAGCCGTGGCGCGCGGCGGCAGCGCTCCTGTTGGAAACCGGCGCGGACGCGCCCTTCGCCCCCGCGCCCCTGCATCAGGCGTGGCAGGCGCGGCTCAACAGCCCGGCCACCTCGTCGGTCGGCCGCCTGTTCGACGCCGCCGCGGCGCTCACCGGGGTCTGCACCCACGCCAGCTTCGAAGGCGAAGGCCCGATGCGGCTGGAGGCGCTTCTTGCCATTCGTCCTGAACTGAGTCGAAGCGAGCCCGTCATTGCGCGTGAAACGAAGCAATCCAGAATGCCGGCGGAATCAACAGACTCTGGATCGCCACGGCCCTATTGGCCTCGCGATGACGGAATCGTTGGAGAAACGATCGGCGGCGAGGCCGTCGCGCTGCCGCTGGCCCGCGACCCCCTCGGCATCTGGCGCACCGACTGGGCGCCGCTGCTGCCGATGCTCGCCGACGCAGCACGCCCGGCGGCCGAACGCGCAGCCTGCTTCCACCTCAGCCTGGCGCAGGCGCTGGCCGAGCAGGCCCAGCTGCTGCGCGCGCACACCGGCATCCGCAGCGTCGGCCTCACCGGCGGCGTGTTCCAGAACCGCGTGCTCGCCGAGGCCGCGATCGCGCGACTGCAGGCCGTCGGCTTCGTCGTTTATCTGCCGAGCCGACTCCCGGTGAACGACGCCGGGGTAAGCTTCGGCCAGGTCATCGAAACGCTCCACTCATAAACAGCCTCATGGACGACACCCGCATCCTCCTCGCGCACGGCAACGGCGGCCGCTACATGCGCGAACTCATCGCCGACATCTTTGCCCGCCACCTCGGCAACCCGCTGCTCGACACCGACGCCGACGCCGTCGCGCTGCCGCCGATCGACGGCGAGATCATGGTCACCACCGACGGCTTCACCGTGCAGCCGCTCGATTTCCCCGGCGGCGACATCGGTTCGCTGGCGGTGCACGGCGTCGTCAACGACCTCGCCGTCGCCGGCGCCGATCCGCTCTATTTCACGCTGTCGGCGCAGATCGAGGAAGGCCTCGAAATCGCCGCGCTCGACCGCTACATCGCCAGCTTCGCGCGCGCCGCGCGCCACAACCACGTCGCCGTCGTCGCCGGCGACACCAAGGTGGTGCGCCGCGGTGAAGGCGGCGGACTGTATCTGTCGGTCGCCGGCATCGGCATCCGCCGCGCCGCCGCCCGGCTCGCCATGCACCGCATCGCGCCCGGCGACGTCGTGCTGGTCTCCGGCCCGGTCGGCGACCACGGCATCGCGGTGATGCTGGCGCGCGAGCAGTTCGGCCTCTCCGGCGAGCTGCGCTCCGACTCCGCCTCGGTGCTGCCGCTCACGCGCGCCGTGCGCGACTTCCCCGACCTCAAGTTCATGCGCGACCCCACGCGCGGCGGTCTCGCCACCGTCGCCCACGAAATCGCCCGCGCCAGCGGCCACAGCCTCGTGCTCGACCAGAACGCCGTGCCGCTGCGCCCCGAAGTCGTGTCGGTATGCGAGATGCTCGGCTACGACCCCTACTTCCTCGCCTGCGAAGGCCGCGTCGTCGCCGTCGCCGATCCCTTCGCCGCCGGCGAGGTGCTCGCCCGCTGGCGCGCCCTGCCCGAAGGCCACGCCGCCGCCATCATCGGCCGCGTCGAAACCGGCGGCGGACGCGTGATCCTGGAAACGGGGCTGGGCGGGCGACGGGTGATCGACGAACTGGAGGATGATCCGCTGCCGCGGATTTGTTGAGAGGCGGAGATTGATCCGGAGCAGACACCCTGAATGAGAAGTCCAAGCGGCCAGTGTTCGGCCGAAGCGGCCTGTCATGCCGTCTCGTAAATATGTCTGCTCTCAATGCGTAAGCGGAAAGACATATGCCCCGGATTTGTTGTGGGGAGGCCGCAGACGGCACGCAACGCAAGGTGCCCCCGCGGAGTGGGAGGGATGTCCATTTCTCCTATTTGAGCGCTGCGAATAGGATGCGAAAATTACTAGCGTTCCCGATTGGGGACGTCCAAATACCAATTCTAAGTTTGCGGAGTGCAAGTGCCCAACAGGCGCCGTCAAAGACGCGCGTCATGGCAGGGCTGTCTCGAAACCGGTTCAGGGAGGAGTCATGGTTTCAGCTGCACGTTTTCTGGTAATCATTTTGTTTGTACTCGCTTATTCCCATGCTTCATTAGCGTCGGGGATTCCGGTGAGCGAGTGGTCAGATCAAGAGCGCCAATGGGTGACTGAGGCGAGAGCCCTTTACCAGAAGCAAGGCCTCACCTTTACTGATGTGCAAGCCGGTGTGGCCATATCCGAGATGCGTGCCAAAGCAGCGCCGAAGCGGGGTATCCCATTATCGGAGTGGACGGACCAGGAAAAAAGCGCGATTGCATTCCTGCGTACGCAGTATGAACGGGCAGGCACTCCACTTACGTCGGAACAAGAACAGATCGCCATTGAGAACATGCGCAAGCGCATGGCCCAGCAGCGAAGCAACATGTCCATGATTCAGGGGATGCTGGCTGCAAAGGCAGCGGCCGATAGTGGTGCTCCGGCTCAAGCAGAGCGACCGGTTGCCGGCGCCATAACCGAAGAGCACATGGGAAATGTACTTGCCCAGTTTCCCGAAAAAACAACAAGTCTTGAAATCAGAAGCCGTCGAGATGGCTTTGATGTAAACGGCCAGCCCTTCATCGATCCTGAGGGCCGTATCAACAGGTATGCCTTCAACGTGTTGACAGGTAATGCCACCTACGTAGCGCAGGCGGGGCCGCAATACGTGATCAAGACCACAAGGTTAGGAACTGCTGTAGATCCGGTACGCATTGCCACGGCTACGCGCAACTCCAGTGGCGCGTGGGAAGTGACGAGCGTGACAGGCAAACGGCTCGTCGGCGATTCACTTTTCCCCGTTCCGAATGGCCTTCTTGTGACCCGAGAAGCAGCGGCATTTTATTATCAGCCGGGTAAGGGCATCCGAAATATCGCGCCGCCTGCAGGCTACAGAATTGCCCGAATCCAGCGAGGAGACGTCGGATCGACAGGATATGTTCTTCTCGAAAAAGAAGGTGCGGAGGGAGACCCCCGGTCTGCAGAGGGAATAGCCAATACCGTCAAAGATTTTGGTCGCATTTTTGGGCTAACGACCAAAGAGGATTATGCGTTGATGCACGTGGATACCGGGAAGCTTCATTCCCTCAACATCCAGGTGGACGGAAAAATGGTTACGCAGATGCAGAATTGCAGGAGACGTAATGCCCTAGTCAACGAATGCACTGACGCTGTTTCCTACGAATCCCTCTATCGGACGGATGGGGGACCGAATATGTCCCACTATTTCTGGAAGGTCTATTGGATGGACACGCCCCAAGGGCCAATCGCCATCACAATGGAAAATGGCTTCAAAGACATTTTCATTCTGGACCTGAAGACAGGTAAGAAAGTCGTTGCATTCAACCGCCCTTTGGGGATTCAGAGCTACCTTGTCGACCAGCACGGCGATGGTCGCGTTGCCATCAAGGCGCACTGGATGTTTCAGACGCATGAATTGGCTGACGCTGTTGCGCATCTCAACCAAACAGGCGGAGGTGGCCAAGCGATCTCAGAGGCTACGGCTGATTAGTGGTGATCGGCTCGCCACCACGATAAAAAGCAGTGCGTCAGGCAAGCGCAACACCGTGACATCGCACGGATTCCATAGTTGAAGGGGTAGAACATGAAAAGAATCATTTACCTAGCCGTTATCCTGGCAGCGATCGGCGTCGCGCCGGCGCAGGCTGCCAACGGCATCGACGAGGACAAGGTGACATACCGGGACTGGGGTGAAACGAAGCCCAACGTGGTGACGTTCATTTCCGACAAGATGCCGCGGGTATTCCGGCCCTATATAAGAAGCTTCAATGTGTCCTGGCTTGATATGCGTGTCGCGCAGGTGCGATCGATGCAGTCCTATGTGTGCGATATCGTCAACCGGACTCTCGTCGACAAATGCAAGGGTGCGGAGACACCAGCACTGCTGATCCGGGAGGCCTTTCTGGGTACCGCAGAGGAATTCAAGCAGCATCCGAACTCCGGAGTGAAGTCTGGCAAGCACGCGATCGGGATCGACCAGCTGGCGGATCTTCCTCCTGGGGCTAAACGGGTTATCCAGGTGGCGGTGATGGAGGTCAACGAGATCCGGACGGTCATCAGCGTCTCCTACGACGACATTTCGGATGACGATTTGCGTACGATCGCGCTCGAGGACGGGATTTTCCGCGTCCTGCGGTGGCGCTCCAACTAAACCGAAAGGAGATGAAATGATGAAGAAAACGACTCTTGCCCTGGCGGTGGTGCTGGGCGCCGCAATGATGACCGGGTGCGCGAGCTACAAGGCGCAGACATACAACAGCAACCAGGCCATGCAGCCGATGCGGGTGAAGTATGCGACCGTGCTCGAGATCCGCGAGGTCGAAATCCAGGGGCAGAGCACGGGTACCGGTGCCGGCAGCGGTGCAGCGCTGGGCGGCATTGCCGGGTACACCAGCGGCTCTCGCGCGGGCGTGGCAGGTGCTGTCGCCGGCGCGGTCGTCGGCGGCCTGGCTGGCGCCGGCATCGAGCACGTGGCCCAGAAGAAAACCGGCATCGAGATCACCTATCGCCTTGAGAACGGCGAGGTGATGGCGCTGGTGCAGGAGCAGGACGACAAGAACCCCATCGGGGTCGGCGATCGGGTCCGCATCATCGAAGGTTCGTTCAGCGCGCGCGCGGTTAAAGCCGCCAGTTGAGACCTGTTATTCGTTCGGTCAGCACGGGAGCCTCTTGTTTTGCGTTGAGCCACGAGGTTTCGAGGTGTGGGACGCGAGGGCAGATTTTGCAAGATACATCCCCCTTCTGAACAGTCAGATCCTCGTGCTGATCGCTGGACGTCAGCTCCAGCGCGCAAACCAGACCGTCATGGATATTCCCGTGACAGTCTGTTCAGGCCGAACGAGAGACGCTCGCCATAACCCACATGAATTCCTGCTACGCGCCGATAGCTGCCGGACAGCAACTATCGATGTGGTTTATGAGCGCGCCTTCTCCCGCTGACGCTCGTGCGACACCAGCTTGGCCAGTTCCATCATCTCCTCGGCCAGCAGGCTCAGCAGGTCGTCCAGCGTGAGAATCCCGACCAGCCCGCCTGACGCGTCCACCACCGGCATGCGCCGCACGCCCTTGTCGCGCATGTAGCGCAGGGCTTCGAACAGGCCTTCGCTTTCGCGCACGGTGGCGACGTCGGCGCCCATGATGTCGCCGACTGTCAATGCTTCCGGATTGACGCCGGCGGCGACGACTTCGAGGACGATGTCGCGGTCGGTGACGATGCCGACGGGATGCTTTTGCCCTGCCCGTTCCTCGACGACGACGAGGTCGCCGACGTGGTGGGCGCGCATCAACTGCGCGGCCGCGCTGACGGTCAGCGCTTTTTCCGCGATGACGACTTCGCGGTTGCAGATTTCGCCGATGGGCATGATGTCCTCATCCTCTCCAAATCCTTCGCTTTCATTGAAGAGCGAAGGCCCGAAAAAGCAAGGACTCAGGACTTGGTCTGGCGGCGGCTGCGGTCGGCCCACACGGCGGCTTCGACGCGCGAGCGCAGGTTGAGCTTTTTCAGCAGGTGCTTGACGTGGACCTTGACGGTGCCTTCGGCGATGCCGAGGTCGCGGGCGATGAGCTTGTTGCTCTTGCCTTCGGCGAGTTGATCGAGAATCCGGCTTTCCTGCTCGGTGAGGCCCGCCTCGGCCAGACTGACGGGGCGGCTCTTCTCGCGCAGCGAGGTGACCAGCAGCTGGGTGAGGCGTTCGCTGATGGTGATCTTGCCGCGCGCCGCCTCGGCGAGCTGCTGCATCAGGTCTTCCGGCTCCATGTCCTTCAAGAGGTAGCCGTCGGCGCCGGCCTGCAGGGCAGCCATCAGGTCCTCGGCCTGGTCGGAGACGGTGAGCATGATGATGCGCGAGTCGATGCCGGCGTCCTTCAGGATTTTCAGCACGTCGATGCCGCTCATGTCCTTCATGTTGAGGTCGAGCAGGATCATGTCGGGCCGCAGGCCGAGCGCAAGTGCGATGCCCTCGCGGCCGCTGGGCGCCTCGCCGGCGAAGCGGAATTCGGGGTCGGCCTGGATCAGCTGGATCACGCCCTTGCGGAACAGCGGGTGGTCGTCGACGATGAGAATGGACTGGGGCTCTGCCGTGGGCATGGACATGGAGGGCTCAGCGGGGTTGCTCGGGGTGGATGGTAGCGGCGGGGCCATGGGTCGGGCCAGGCACGAAGTGTAGCGTGACCCGGGTGCCGAGCGTCGGCAGATTCTCCGCGGCGAGCGTGCCACCGAGATGGCGGGCGCGCTCTTCCATGATGGCCATGCCATAGTGATGGGTGCCTGCGGCCCCGTGAATGCCGATGCCGTCGTCGGTAACGGTGGCGGCGACCGAGCCGTCGGCGTTGCACGTCACCTTTACCTCGGCACGGCTGGCCCGGGCGTGGTTGAGGACGTTGGACAGCGCCTCGCGCACGATCTGCAAAACGTGGATTTCCTCGTTGGGACCGAGAGTGCAGCCGGCCAGATGGACATGGACGTCGATCGGAATGCCGCCGCGCCCGGCGAATTCGGCTGCCGTGGCATGCAGCGCCGCAGGCAGGCCTTCGCCCTCGATGCGCAGGCGGAAGGTGGTGAGCAGTTCGCGCAGCTGGCGGTAGGCGCTGTTGAGGCCTTCGCGCAGTTCGGCGAGCACTTCGGCTGCTTCGTCGCCGGCACCCGATTTTTCCACCAGCGGCTTCAGGCGGCTGACCTGTATCTTCATGTAGGCGAGCGACTGCGCCAACGAATCGTGCAGCTCGCGAGCGATGGCCGCGCGTTCTTCCAGCAGCGACAAGCGCCGGCTTTGCTCGATCCGCCGCGCCGTGCCGATGGCGATGCCGATGTGGCGCGAGAGTGCATCGAGCAGTTGGGTCTGCCACGCCGTGAGTTCATGTCCCGGCGGCAATTCCAGCTGCAGCACACCGTACTGCTGCTCGGTGTCTTTCAGCGGCAGCGCCAGCACGCGCCGGCCGTTGGCGAGCGGATGCACCGACAAGCTGCGGCTCGCCATGCAGGCGGCGCAGCTGGTGAGGCCGCAGACGTCGACGTCGCCGCGCGCCGGGTCGAGCGTACTGGCGATGATGCGGGACTGTTCGCTGCTGGTTTCGACCAGACAGGCAAGCCCGCGCCCGACGCTTAGCACGTTCTCGAGGTCGTTCAGCAGGATGGCGTAGGTGTCGTGCGCGACAGGCCCGCTATAGAGCCTCGCGATCGAGTGATAGAGCAGCGAAAGCGACTGGTTGGCAATGGTGAGCTCGGCGGTCTTCTCCTGCACGCGCGCTTCCAGATTGAGATAGAGCTTGGAAAGATCCCCTGCCATGTGGTTGAAGGCCTGCCCCAGACGTCCGATTTCGTCGTCGTCGACGAGGTCGGTGCGAATCGCCAGGTTGCCCCGGCCGATCCGGTCAGCCATGTCGAGCAGGCTGCGCAGCGGCTGCACGAGAATGCTGTGCACGAGGTAGATGGAGAAGACCACCACAAGGAGCGTGGCGATCACCGCGGCACCGAGGATCACGCGCATGACCATGATCCTGGCCTCGGTGTCATCCTCGATCTGCTTCACCAGTGAGTTGATCTGGTTCACGAAGTCGGGAATGTCCTCGAGCACCGGGGGCTCGACGAGCGGCGTCGCCCTCCCGTCCAGGCGCGGTTTGATTCCCGAGTGCCAAGCCGCTTCGACCTTGCGATAGGCCAGCCTGAGCGGGGCGGTTTCGTCATCAGGCAAGACGGACAGGATGGGTGCCGACGTCAGGTCTCGATCGAACTGGCTCACCGCCTGCCGAAGTTTTTTCGCGTCTTCGGCCTGGCCGCCGTGCAGCAGTCGATAGTGGATCGTTGCCATGCGCCAGCTCTGCATGCGCAGGCTGCCCGCCATGTTGATCGCCTCCCCGCTGCCCTGAATGGTTTCCGCCACCATCCAGGACGTGGACATGCTCGCCACAGCCAGCAGGCTGATGGCGGCGAACATGCCGCCCAGCCTCAATAGCAGCGAATTCTGCAATCTCGTTCCCAGCAAACTGCGCACTCCTCGCTTCCCTCCCCGTTCTGTCATGGCACGCGACAAGGGTACACGCCCTGCCGCCGCCATGCCGTCCCCGAGGGTATACCTCTTCTTATCCGGCGGCGGGCCGCATTTCGCCATCCCATCCAGAAAACCCTGCCGGAACAATGCACTACCCCATACCTACTCTACCCACAAAGAGGTAGAGGCGCGGATGTGTAGGGTTGGCCACCCGGTGGCGTCCATGGGCTGGGTGGCGTAAAAAGCACACAAAGGTCTTTTTATCTGACTAACTCGCGTTTCGGAATGGCGGCATCCAGAATGGCAACGCAGGAATACAAGGCATGGTCGGTGGTGGGCATGAGCACGCTGGCCTTCACGGTCTGCTTCATGATCTGGATGATGTTCGCCGTCATCGGCGTGCCCATCAAGGCGCAGCTCGGCCTCAACGAGACCGAGTTCGGCATCCTGGTTGCAACGCCTGTGCTCACCGGCTCGCTGATCCGGGTACCGATAGGCATGTGGACGGACAGGTACGGCGGCCGCGCCGTGTTCTTCATCCTGATGCTCTCGACGGTCATCCCGATCTGGATGATCTCCTGGGCGACGGAATACTGGCATTTTCTGGTGACCGGCCTGTTCGTCGGCGTGGCGGGCGGTTCGTTCACCGTCGGCATCGCCTACTGTGCGCGCTGGTTCCCCAAGGCGCGGCAGGGCCTGGCGATGGGCATATTCGGTGCGGGCAACACCGGGGCCGCGATCACCAAGCTGCTGGCGCCCATCATCGTCGTCGGCTACGGCTGGACGATGGTACCGAAGGTCTACGCGGTGCTGATGCTGGTGACCGCCATCGTCTTCTGGTTCTTCACCTACAGCGACTCCACGCACAAGGTTGGCAAGCATGTCATGCTGCGAGAGCAGCTTGCCGCCTTCAAGGATCCCAAGGTGTGGCGCTACAGCCAGTACTACTCCATCGTGTTCGGCGGCTATGTCGCGCTGGCGCTGTGGATGCCCAAGTACTACGTGAGCGAGTACGGCTTCGACCTCAAGACCGCCGCGATGCTGGCGGCTGCGTTCAGCATTCCAGGCGGGATCCTGCGGGCGGTCGGCGGCTGGTTCTCCGACAAGTACGGTGCACATGCCATCACCTGGTGGGTGCTGTGGATTTCGCTGGTGTGCCTGTTCTTCCTCTCGTATCCACAGAGCGAAATCAGGATCCACACCATCGACGGCCCGGTGTCGTTCCACCTCGGCCTGAGCGCGACCGCGTTCACCGTGATCATGTTCACCCTGGGCGTTGTGTTTGCCATCGGCAAGGCCTCGGTCTTCAAGTACATCTCCGACGATTACCCCAGGAACATCGGCGTCATTTCCGGCGTCGTCGGCCTTGCCGGGGGCCTTGGCGGTTTTCTCATGCCGATCATGTTCGGCGCCCTGGTCGACCTAACCGGCATCCGCTCTTCGGCCTTCATGCTCATGTTCGGCGTGGTGTGGGTGTCGCTGATGTGGATGTACTGGACCGAAGTGCGCCCGATGGACAAGGAGCGCGAACTCAAACGGCTCAGGACCGGCGATCTGATGGAGTAGTCATGCGCGAATCAACCCCCCCTGCCCAATTGGACAGCCAGAACGAGGACTAGACGATGCCAACCAACATCAAGGACTGGAACCCGGAAGACACCGCCTTCTGGGAATCCACCGGCAAGAAGATTGCCAGCCGCAACCTGTGGATTTCCATCCCCAGCCTGCTGCTCGGCTTCGCCATCTGGATGATGTGGGGCATCATCACGGTGCAGATGCTGAACCTGGGCTTCCCCTTTACCAAGGAGGACATGTTCGGCCTCACAGCCATCGCAGGCCTCGCCGGCGCGACGCTGCGCATTCCTTCCTCCTTCTTCATTCGCATCGCCGGCGGCCGCAACAGCGTTTTCCTCACCACGGCGCTGCTGATGATTCCGGCCTTCGGTACCGGCCTCGCGCTACAGGACAAGGACACGCCGCTGTGGGTGTTTCAGCTGCTGGCGCTGCTCTCCGGCATCGGTGGCGGCAACTTCGCCTGCTCGATGTCCAACATCAGCAGCTTCTACCCCAAGCGCCTGCAGGGGACTGCGCTGGGCCTCAACGCGGGCCTGGGCAACTTCGGCGTCACCACCATGCAGGTCCTGATTCCTCTGGTGATGACCGCAGGCATCTTCGGCGCCTTCGCTGGCGAATCGATGGAACTTTTGAAGGATTCGGGCTGGATCCTGGGCAAGATCGTCGCAGGCACGCCGACCTTCATTCAGAACGCCGGCTTCGTCTGGATGCTGGCACTGGTTCCGCTCGCTTTCCTCGGCTTCTTCGGCATGAACAACCTGCTGCCGATTTCCCCTGGAATCGGTTCCACGGCAAACGCCTTCATCAAGATCCTGTGGCTGTACGGCCTCGCCATGGCCACGGCCGGGGTTGGTCTCTATCTGTACCTGCCTCCGGCCTCCGGCGGACTCGGCCTAATCAACATGTGGGTGGCGCTGCCTCTCATCATCGTCGCCACGCTGGGGGTGATGAAGCTTGCCGCCTTCGGTGACATGAAGGTCAACATCAGCAAGCAGTTCGCGATCTTCGGCAACAAGCACACCTGGTCGATGACAGCTTTGTACATCGTGACCTTCGGCTCTTTCATCGGCTTTGCCGCGGCCGTGCCGCTGGCGATCACGGTGATCTTCGGCGAGCAGCACATCTTCGACGCGGCTACCCAGACCTGGAACCACGTCAAGAATCCCAATGCCCCCTCGGCCCTGACCTACGCCTGGATCGGCCCCTTCGTCGGCGCCGCGATTCGCCCGGTGGGCGGCTGGATATCCGACAAGGTGGGGGGGTCCATCGTCACCCAGATCATCTCCACGATCATGGTGGCGGCGTCGATCTACGCCGGCTACATCATGATGCAGGCCTACCAGTCGGCCACGCCTGAAATCTACTTTACCCAGTTCATGGCGACCTTCGTGGTGGTGTTCGCCGCCGCAGGCATCGGTAACGGCTCGACCTTCCGTACCGTCGGCGTGATTTTCGACCGCACCCAGGCAGGCCCGGTGCTGGGATGGACCTCGGCGGTGGGCGCCTACGGATCGTTCATCGCACCCGTGGTGATCGGCAACCAGATCAAGGCAGGCACGCCGGAAAACGCCATGTACGGCTTCGCGGTGTTCTACGCCGTGTGCCTGGTGTTGAACTGGTGGTTTTATTTGCGCAAGGGTTCGGAGATTCGGAATCCGTAGGGGCCAGGGGTCAGGATTCAGGGAATGAGCGTCCTTCGGCCGCGCACCTTGAAGACCTTGCACCCGGCCCCCCTGATCCCTGAATCCTGACCCCTGAATCCTGCGACTGAAAGGAGCAACAACAATGAGTCACTTCCTCGACCGACTGACCTTCTTCAAGAAGAACATCGCCGAATATTCCAACGGCCACGGCGTCGTCAGCAACGAAGACCGCAGCTGGGAAAATGCCTATCGCAGCCGCTGGCAGCAGGACAAGGTGGTGCGCTCCACCCACGGGGTCAACTGCACCGGGTCGTGCAGCTGGAAAATCTACGTCAAGAACGGCCTGATCACCTGGGAAATCCAGCAGACCGATTATCCGCGCACCCGCCCCGACCTGCCCAACCACGAGCCGCGCGGCTGCCCGCGCGGCGCCAGCTACTCCTGGTACGTGTATTCGGCGCAGCGCGTGAAATACCCGCTGATCCGCGGCCGCCTGATGGAAATGTGGCGCGATGCCCGCAAGACCCTGGACCCGGTCGCGGCATGGAAATCGATCGCCAGCGATCCGACGAAGGCCAAACGCTACAAGTCGGTGCGCGGCCAGGGTGGCTTCGTGCGCGCCAAGTGGGACGAGGTGACGGAAATGATCGCCGCCGCCAACGTGCACACCATCAAGGATTATGGTCCCGATCGCATCTACGGCTTCTCGCCGATTCCTGCGATGTCGATGGTGAGCTACGCGGCGGGCTCGCGCTACATGTCGCTGATCGGTGGCGTGTGCGGCTCGTTCTACGACTGGTACTGCGACCTGCCGCCCTCCAGCCCGCAGGTGTGGGGCGAGCAGACCGACGTGCCGGAATCGGCCGACTGGTACAACTCCACTTATTTGATGGTCTGGGGCTCCAACGTGCCGCAGACGCGCACGCCGGACGCCCACTTCTACACCGAGGTGCGCTACAAGGGCACCAAGACGGTGGCGGTGTCCTCCGACTTCGGCGAGATGGTCAAGTTCGGCGACATCTGGCTGGCGCCGAGGCAGGGCACCGATGCCGCGCTGGCGCTGGCGATGGGCCACGTCATCCTCACCGAGTTCCACAACAAGAACAAGAGCGCCTATTTCGACGAATACTGCCGCCAGTACAACGACCATCCCATGCTGGTGATGCTGAAGGAGCACGACGGCAAGCTGGTCGCCGACCGCTACCTGCGTGCGTCCGATTTGACCGGCAACATGGGCCAGGACAACAACCCCGAGTGGAAGACGGTGGTGTATGACGAGAACACCGGTTACCTCGTGGCGCCCAACGGCTCGGTCGGCTTCCGCTGGGGCCAGTCGGGCGCGTGGAACCTGGAAATGCGCGACGGCTACTCCAACAAGGAGGTCAAGCCGCAACTGACCCTGCTGGGCAACGAAGACGAAGTGGCCGAAGTCGCCTTCCCTTACTTCGGCGGCGACGACCACGATGAATTGCTGGTCCGCAACCTGCCGGTGAAAATCATCAGCATCGGCGGCAAGGATGTGCGCGTGGCAACGGTCTACGACCTGACGCTCGCCAACTACGGCGTCGACCGCGGCCTCGGCGGGCCGAACATTCCCGGCAGCTACGACGACGCCGTGCCCTACACCCCGGCCTGGGCCGAGAAGCATTGCGGCGTGCCGCGCGCCGACATCATCACGGTGGCGCGCGAGTTCGCCGACAACGCCGACAAGACCCATGGCAAGTCGATGGTCATCCTCGGTGCGGCGCTGAACCACTGGTACCACAACGACATGATCTACCGCGGCATCATGAACCTCTTGATGATGTGCGGCTGCATCGGCCAGTCGGGCGGCGGCTGGGCACACTACGTGGGCCAGGAAAAGCTGCGCCCGCAAACCGGCTGGGCCCCGCTGGCCTTTGGCCTCGACTGGCACCGTCCGTCGCGCCAGATGAACTCGACTTCGTTCTTCTACGCGCACACCAGCCAGTGGCGCCACGAGAAGCTCGCCGTGTCCGAGATCATGTCGCCCACGGCTGACAAGGCCCACGGCGACTACCGGCTGATCGATTTCAACGTGCAGGCCGAGCGCATGGGCTGGCTGCCGTCTGCGCCGCAACTGGAGACCAACCCGCTGGAAGTCACCAAGGCCGCCGATGCGGCCGGCATCGACCCGGTCAAGTATGCGGTCGAGCAGATCAAGAGCGGCGCGCTCAAGTTCGCCTGCGAGGATCCCGACAACCCGAAGAACTTCCCGCGTAATTTATTTGTATGGCGTTCCAACCTGCTGGGTTCCTCGGGCAAGGGCCACGAGTACTTCCTCAAGTACTTCCTCGGCACCCAGAACGCGGTGATGGGTCCCGACCTGGGCGAACTCGGCGAAGCCAAGCCGAAGGAAGTGGTGTGGCATGACAAGGGCGCCGAAGGCAAGCTGGACCTGCTGGTGACGCTGGACTTCCGCATGTCGACCACCTGCCTGTATTCCGACATCGTGCTGCCGTCGTCCACCTGGTATGAAAAAGACGACCTCAACACCTCGGACATGCATCCCTTCATCCACCCGCTGTCCGAGGCCGTGCAGCCGCTGTGGGAGTCGAAGTCCGACTGGGAAATCTACAAGACCATCGCGAAGAAGTTCTCCGAGATCGCGGCGACGCATCTTGGCACGCAGAAGGACCTGGTGCTGACGCCGCTGATGCACGACACGCCCTCGGAGCTCGGCCAGAGCATGGCCGTGCGCGACTGGAAAAAAGGCGAGGTCGATCCGATCCCGGGCAAGACCATGGCGAGCATGACGGTGGTGACGCGCGACTACGGCGACACCTACAAGAAGTTCACGTCGCTCGGCCCCTTGATGACCAGGATCGGCAACGGCGGCAAGGGCATTGCCTGGAACACCGAAGACGAAGTCAAGCAGCTGGCGGAACTGAATTACACCGTCACCGAGGATGGCGTGGCCAAGGGATTGCCGAAGATCGACTCGGCCATCGACGCCTGCGAGGTCATCCTGATGCTGGCGCCGGAAACCAACGGCCAGGTGGCGGTGAAGGCCTGGGAAGCGCTGTCCAAGATCACCGGCCGCGACCACACCCATCTGGCGATTCCGCGCGAGGACGACAAGATCCGCTTCCGCGACGTGGTGGCGCAGCCGCGCAAGATCATTTCCTCGCCCACCTGGTCCGGCCTCGAATCGGAGCACGTGTCCTACAACGCCGGCTACACCAACGTGCACGAGCTGATCCCCTGGCGCACCCTCACCGGCCGCCAGCAGTTCTACCAGGATCACAAGTGGATGCTGGATTTCGGCGAAGGCCTGTGCGTGTACAAGCCGCCGGTCGACACCAAGACAATTTCGCCGCTGCTGGGCAAGAAGTCGAACGGCCATCACGAGCTGGTGCTCAACTGGATCACCCCGCACCAGAAGTGGGGCATCCACAGCACCTACACCGACAACCTGCGCATGCTGACGCTGTCGCGCGGCGGCCCTCACGTCTGGGTGTCGGAGATCGAAGCGAAGCAGGCGGGGCTCGTCGACAACGACTGGGTCGAGGTGTTCAACGTCAACGGCACCTTGACGGCGCGCGTCGTGGTCAGCCAGCGCGTGCCCAAGGGCATGTGCCTGATGTACCACGCGCAGGAAAAGATCATCAACGTGCCGGGCGCGGAGACCAGCGGCTTCCGCGGCGGCATCCACAACTCGGTGACGCGCACCATCACCAAGCCCACGCACATGATCGGCGGCTACGCGCAGCTGGCCTATGGCTTCAACTACTACGGCACGGTGGGTTCCAACCGCGACGAGTACGTGATCGTGCGCAAGATGAAGAAGGTCGACTGGCTGGAAGGCCCGCGGGTCGAGCGCTGAGCAACAGGGTTTTGAGGACGGTTCTCCCGTCGTCCTCGCCCGCGCCACCTCTCTCCGACGCGGGTTTTTTATACAACGACCAGGGGTTCGCTCCTGGCAGGCAAGGAGTAACAACATGAAAGTGCGTGCGCAAATCGCCATGGTGCTGAACCTCGACAAGTGCATCGGCTGCCATACCTGCTCGATCACCTGCAAGAACGTGTGGACTTCGCGCGAGGGCATGGAATACGTGTGGTTCAACAACGTCGAGTCGAAGCCCGGCATCGGCTATCCCAAGCAATGGGAAAACCAGGACGTGTGGAACGGCGGCTGGAAGCTCAAGGGCGACGGCAAGATCGAGCCGCGCCAGGGCAGCAAGCTGAAGATCCTCGCCAACATCTTCGGCAACCCCAACCTGCCCGAAATCGACGACTACTACGAGCCCTTCACCTACGACTACCAGCATCTGCAGAAGGCGCCGCTGTCCGAGACCCCGCCGACCGCGCGCCCGGTCTCGGCCATCACCGGCGAGAAAATGGACAAGATCCACTGGGGCCCGAACTGGGAAGACGATCTCGGCGGCGAATTCTCCTCGCGCGGCCGCGACAAGAATTTCGACAACGTGCAGAAGGAAATGCACGCGACCTTCGAGAACACCTTCCTCATGTACCTGCCGCGGCTGTGCGAACACTGCCTCAATCCGACCTGCGTCGCCTCCTGCCCGTCCGGCTCGATCTACAAGCGCGAGGAGGACGGCATCGTGCTGGTCGACCAGGACAAGTGCCGCGGCTGGCGCATGTGCATCTCCGGCTGCCCCTACAAGAAGATCTACTACAACTGGAAATCCGGCAAGGCCGAGAAGTGCATCTTCTGCTACCCGCGCATCGAGGCCGGCCAGCCGACCGTGTGTTCGGAATCCTGCGTCGGCCGCATCCGCTATCTTGGGGTCATCCTGTACGACGCCGACCGCATCGAGGAAGCCGCCAGCGTCGCCGACGAGAAGGAACTCTACGAAGCGCAGCTGAAGATCTTCCTCGATCCGAGCGATCCGGAAGTCATTGCCGCCGCCCGTGCCGAGGGCATACCGGAAGCCTGGCTCGACGCCGCGGTGAAATCGCCGGTCTACAAGATGGCGATCGACTGGAAGATCGCCTTCCCGCTGCACCCGGAATATCGCACCCTGCCGATGGTCTGGTACGTGCCGCCGTTGTCGCCGATCCAGGCCGCGGCCGAGTCCGGCCAGATGGGCATGAACGGCATCATTCCCGACACCAAGTCGCTGCGCATCCCGATCACCTATCTGGCCAACCTGCTCACCGGCGGCAAGGAAAAACCGGTGATCACCGCGCTCGACCGCCTGCTGGCGATGCGCGCCTACATGCGCGGCAAGTCGGTGGACGGCAAGCCCAACACCGCTGCGCTCGACCAGGTGGGCCTCACGTCGGCACAGGCCGACGAGATGTACCGCTATCTCGCAATCGCCAACTACGAGGACCGCTTTGTCGTGCCCACGACCCACCGCGAAGAGACGCTCAACACCTTCGAGGAAAAATCGAGCTGCGGCTTCACCTTCGGCAACGGCTGCTCGGACGGCGTGTCGCCCAGAACCACGCTGTTCGGCAATCGCAAGAATGCCGTGCCGGTCGATCTGTCGCAACTGCACGCCAGGAAGAAGACGGGTTGAGAACATGGCCAACAATTTCCGCACTGTCATTGCGAGCGAAGCGAAGCAATCCAGGATGCCAACGGCATGAACGGGCTCTGGATCGCCACGGATCTTCGAACCTCGCGATGACGGCGTTGATCGGCGCTTTATTTAAGGAACCACACGATGAAAACCTTCAAGGTCCTGTCCCTGCTGCTGATGTATCCGGAATCGGACTGGTTGGCGGCGCTGCCCGAAATGCATGCCGCGCTGGTCGACGAGGCCGGTTTCAACCGGGACGCAGCCAAACGCCTGGCACCGCTGTTCGACCTGCTGCACGAGACGGGGTTGATCGCGCTGCAGGAAAACTACGTCGCCACCTTCGACCGCAACCCGTCGCACTCGCTGCACCTGTTCGAGCACATCCACGGCGAATCGCGCGACCGCGGCTCGGCGATGATCGATCTGCTGGAGGAGTACTGGAAGCGCGACTTCGACGCGTCGGCCGCGGAACTGCCGGACTTCGTGCCGCTGTTCCTCGAATTCCTGTCGCTGCTGCCGCCCGAGGAAGCGCTTGAGTTGCTCGGCGACGCCGTGCACGTACTGGCCGCTGTCGGCCGCAAGCTCGACGCCAACGGCAGCCCCTACGCCAGTGCGTTCCAGTTGCTGGAAGCGCTGTCCCCGGTGGCGGCGCAGGAACTGGCCGAGCCGCCGGTGCGCGACATGGACGAGGCGATGGAGATGTTCGGCCCGACGTTGGATGGCGTGGAGCCGCTCCTTAAGCCCGGTCCGCAGACATCGGTGGTACAGATGCCGGCCTCGCGCCGGCAGCCTGCTGCGCCCGCAACGCATTGACCCTAGGAGGATCGAATCATGTCCTACTCACAATATCTACTGTTTGGCATCTACCCGTATATCGCGCTTGCGGTGTTCTTTCTCGGCAGCCTGATCCGCTTCGACCGCGAGCAGTACACGTGGAAGAGCGATTCGTCGCAACTGCTCAGGCGCGGCCAGCTCAGGCTGGGCAGCAACCTGTTCCACATTGGCGTGCTGTTCCTGTTTTTCGGACACTTCTTCGGCATGCTGACGCCGCATTTCATTTACGAGCCCTTCATCAGTTCAGGCGAAAAGCAGGTTCTTGCCATGGTTTCGGGCGGCATCGCGGGCGTACTGGCCTTCATCGGCCTGACCCTGCTGCTGCATCGCCGGCTGACCGAGCCGCGCATCCGCGTCACCTCAAAGCCCAGCGACATCCTGATTCTGCTGTTGCTGTGGCTGCAACTGCTGCTCGGCCTGGCCACCATCCCGCTGTCGGCACAGCACCTTGACGGCAGCATGATGGTGCGGCTGGCAGAATGGGGACAGCGCATCGTCACTTTCCGCGGCGGCGCGGTCGAGTTGCTTGAGGGGGCGGGCTGGATCTTCAAGACCCACCTGTTCCTCGGCATGACGATCTTCCTGGTGTTCCCGTTCACCCGTCTCGTGCACGTATGGAGCGGCTTCGCCGCAACCGCCTACCTGGGACGCGCCTGGCAGTTGGTGCGGCCGCGGGGGTGAAGAAGCGCGCAGCAACATTCACGCCCTCTCCCCCGGAGGGAGCGGGCTGGGGAGAGGGGGCTTGCCTGTCCCGAATTGATGGCTTCGCGCCCTCTCCCCAACCCTCCCCCCGAACGGCGGAGGGGGCGAACGATGCGGCTTTGCCGCGCCCAAACCGATTAACGATTTAGGAGACTGAAATGACGCATGTTGTCATCCTGGGTGCCGGTATTGCAGGCGTAACTGCGGCCTATGCCCTGAAATCCAAAATGGGGGCGCACGACGAAATCACTGTGGTGTCGGACAAGCCCTACTTCCACTTCGTCCCCTCCAACCCCTGGATCGCAATGGGCTGGCGCGACCGCGCCGATATCGCCTTTCCGATCGGACCTCACCTGGAAGCCCGCGGCATCAATTTCATACAAAGTGGCGTCAAGCGCATCCAGCCTGACGTCATCCAGATCGACCTTGAGAACGGCGACGTGCTCTTCTACGATTACCTGCTGGTGGCCACTGGCGCCATCGGCATGGCCGACGCGGTCCCCGGCCTGGCAGAACATACGCATTCGGTCATCCACATCGAGCAGGCTGAGAAGGCGTTCGCCGCCTATCGCGAGTTCGTGCGACATCCCGGTCCGATCGTTATCGGCGCTGCATCGGGGGCAAGCGTTCTGGGCCCGCTCTATGAATACGCATTCCTCGTCGACGCCGACCTCAAGCGGCGCAATATCCGCGACCGGGTGTCGATCACGCTGGTCACGCCTGAGCCCTGGCCCGGTCACCTCGGCCTGGGCGGCGAAGGCCCCAGTCGCGGCGCGGTCACGGCCGCGCTGGCCGACACCCGCATCGGCGCGATCTGTAATGCACGCACCGTGCGCATCGACCGCGACACCATCCAGGTCGAAGAGCTCGACCGCAGCGGCAAGGTGAAGCAGAGCCACACCCTGCCCTACGCCTACTCGGTGTACTGGCCGGCCTTCGGCGGCGTGCCGGGCGTGCGCGAAGCATCCGGCCTGGTCGACGCGCGCGGCCTGATGGTGGTCGACGAGTATCTGCGCAATCCGGACTACCCCAATGTGTTTGCCCTGGGCGCCTGCGTGGCCCAGCCGGCGGTGGACGCGACGCCGGTGCCGGTCGGGGCGCCCGATTCCGTGTATTCCATTTCCAGGGCCGGCGAAATCGTGGTCCAGAACATTCTCGCCATGATCGGCGACGCCCCGCTTGTCAGCCATGTGCCGCAGCGCGCCAGGTGGCTGACCGACATGGGCACGAGCGGCGCATCCTATCTGTCCGAGCCGCAAGTGCCGCTGCGCGACATCAACTGGATGCGCCAGGGTCGCTGGGTCCACCAGGCCAAGGTCGATTTCGAGAAATATTTCGTCAACAAGGTGCGCCTGCAACCCGGCAGCCAGATCCTCTCGCCGGCTTCGCGGATTGCCGGCGTGATGGGCCGCCTGCTCTCCGGGCTTGCGGATGCGCATCGCCCGGAGACTCCGCCCGGCAGCGGCAAGCCGCTCGAAGTCCGCATGCCGCAGGATCCCTGCATCGAACTGCGCGCACTGGCACGTTCGACCGGCCGCGAACCCGATGCGCTCGCGTCCGAACTGCTCGCCGCTGCGGTGTGCGACGCCAGGGCCTTTCTCGACGAGCGGGGGGTCGAGGCACTGGCGCGTGCGCGACGCGAACTGCTGGTCGAGGCCCTGCCCGAGCGCCAGCCGGGGGTCGAGTTCCACGGCGGCGGAACCTGATGGCCGCTCAGCCCTCATGCCGTTTTTTGCGAACAACCCAGCAGGAGAACGAGATGGACGGCACACTGGCCGAACGTGACGCGGAAGGTTATCTGATCGAGCCGGGCGACTGGAACGAAGGCATCGCTCGCGCGCTGGCCCACGAGGAAGCACTCGTGCTCGACGACGATCACTGGGACGTAATCCGTTTCATGCGCGCGTACTACGAGGAGCATCAGATTGCTGCGGACGCCCGCTTCGCCATCAAGCATCTCGCCGGACGCTACGGCCGCGACGCGCAGAAGAAGCTGTTCGCGCTTTTCCCCTACGGCTACGTCAAGCAGGCATGCAAGATCGCCGGCATGAAACGACCGCGCGCCTGGAGCACGGGCTGAGCCCTGGAAAGAGGATGCAACCTGCATTGCCTGGTCGCCTCGGCAGTCTGCATTCGTCCGGAACAGGCGAGCGTCGCCTGTTCGGCGCGCGCGTCGACGAACGGGCGCAGCGGGGCAGCCGCCGGGCGTCGCGCGTGTGCCCAGCACGGAAGGAGCACCCTCGTGCCGCTTGAACTGGTCTGCCCTGCGGGCAACCTCCTGTCGCTCAAGGCTGCCCTCGACAACGGCGCCGACGCTGTCTACATGGGATTTCGCGACAACACCAACGCGCGCGCGTTTCCCGGCCTCAACTTCGACGAGGCGCAGGCGGCCGAAGGCCTGCGCTATGCGCACGACCGCGGCCGCAAGGTTCTGCTCGCGCTCAACACCTATCCGCAGGCCGACACCTGGCAGCGCTGGACCGGCGCGGTCGACCGTGCCGCGAAGCTCGGCGTGGACGCGGCGATCCTCGCCGATGCCGGCCTGATGCGCTATGCGGTGAAGCATCATCCACAGCTCCGGCTGCACCTGTCGGTGCAGGGCTCGGCCACCAGCTACGAGGCGGTAAATTTCTACCGCGAGCACTTCGGCGTGCAGCGCGCCGTGCTGCCGCGCGTGCTGTCGCTTGCGCAGGTGGAAAATGTGGTGAAGAACACACCCGTCGAGATCGAGCTGTTCGGCTTCGGCGGCCTGTGCGTGATGGTCGAGGGGCGCTGCCTGCTGTCGTCCTACTGCACCGGCGAATCGCCCAATTCGGCCGGCGTGTGCTCGCCGGCCAAGGCGGTGCAGTGGAAGGAAACCCCAACGGGGCTCGAGTCGCGCCTCAACGGCGTGTTGCTCGACCGCTGCGGAAGTCAGGAAAAGACCGGCTACCCCACGGTGTGCAAAGGCCGCTTCGAGGTGTCCGGCGAGACCTACTACGCGCTCGAAGAGCCGACCAGCCTCAACACCCTTGATCTCCTGCCGGCGATGCTCAGGATGGGCATTGCCGCGGTCAAGATCGAAGGCCGCCAGCGCAGTCCCGCGTATGTGGCGCAGGTCACCCGGGTATGGCGCGCCGCCATCGACGCGGTAAAGAAGAACGCTGACGGCTTCGTCCCCGCGCCCATGTGGATGGCCGAGCTGAACGCATTGTCCGAAGGCCAGAGCCACACGCTGGGCGCCTATCACCGGCCGTGGAAATGATTGCTTGGGAACCAGGGACAGGATTCAGGGAATGAGCGGCCGGAGGCCGCGAAATTCAACAAGCCCCTAGCCCCTAGCCCCTAGCCCCTAGCCCCTAGCCCCTAGCCCCTAGCCCCATGCAACTGTCCCTCGGCCCCCTGCTGTATTACTGGTCCCGCGAGGACACCTGCGCCTTCTATGAAGCGGCGGCAAGCTGGCCGGTGGCACGCGTCTATCTGGGCGAGACCGTATGCGCGCGCCGTCACGTGCTGCGGCTGACCGACTGGTTCGCGCTTGCAGAAAATCTCGCCGCCGCGGGCAAGGACGTGGTGCTCTCCACGCAGACGCTGATCGAGTCGGAACCCGACCTCAAGGCACTGCGCAAGGCCGTGCGCGACAGCCGCCTGCTGGTCGAAGCGAACGAATGGGGTGCGGTGCGCCTGCTGGCCGACGCGAAGCGGTCGTTCGTCGCCGGCTCCACGCTCAACGTTTACAACCCGGATACGCTCGACGTGCTCGCCCGGCTAGGCGCGCGCCGCTGGCTGCCGCCGGTGGAGATCTCGCGCGCAGCGCTGGCTGCGCTGCTCGAACACGCGCCGGTCGGCATCGAAACCGAAGTCTTCGCCTACGGCAAGCTGCCGCTCGCCTACTCGGCGCGCTGCTTCACTGCGCGCCACTACAACCTGCCCAAGGACGACTGCCAGTTCCGCTGTCTCGACCATGCGGACGGGTTGTCGTTGTCGACGCGCGAAGGAGCACGCTTCCTCACCCTCAACGGCATCCAGACGCAATCGGCGGGGGTGTACAACCTCATCAACGAAATTCCGGCGCTGCGAGGCTTGGGCGTCACCTGCCTGCGCCTGTCGCCGCAGTCGCGCCACATGGAGCGCGTGGTCAGGTCGTTCGACGCCGCGCTCGCGGGCGATACCGCCGCCGCCGCGGGGCTGGAGAAAATAATGCCGGGGCCCTCGGTCGACGGCTACTGGCACGGCCGCGCCGGCCTCGAACGAGGTGCCGCCCGGCATGTCTGAAACGCGCGTCACGCGGCAGCCGGATTTCGACGCCGGCCACCGCATTCCCCGCCACGACAGCCAGTACCGGCACGGCCGAGACCTCCGGCATCCTCGACGCCGCCGGCTTCGACCGCAACTGCAACCGTCCGCCGCATGTGCGCCTTCGGCAGTGCGAATCCCCCGGCAACCGGGCGGACGCTGCGTCGTCGCATTCTCCGCGGAGCCGTCATGCTGAATCCTGCCATTCCGCCCGCTGTCATCGCGCTGGTATCGCGTCTGCCCGACGCGCCGCCCAGCCGCGCCTTTGCGCTCGCCGCCAACCGCCTGCTATGGCCGGCGCTGCAGGCGCTCGACTGGCAGCCGCTGGTGGGGCGGCGCTACGCCATCCGCATGAAGGATCTGGGCCTTCGCGTGCGCTTCGTCGTGACGCCGCGCGGCTTCGCACCGACCCACGGTACGCCCGAACTCTCCATCAGCGCCAGCACGCGCGATTTCCTGTTGCTGCTGTCGCGCCGCGAGGACCCCGACACACTGTTTTTCAGCCGCCGCCTGGTGAGCGAGGGCGACACCGAACTCGGCCTCATCGTGAAGAACCTGCTCGACGCACTCGACCCCGAGTGTGTGCTCGACCGCCTGCCCGCACCGATGGGAAGGTTCGCGCGGCATCTGCTCGCGAGCGTCTGAATGTGCGGACGGGCTTGGGCGAGGCGCCTTGATTCGGCTTTTCCTGCGCATTCGGGTAGAAGGCGGGGCCCCCTGCCGTCCTCCCACACCGCCGGACGCACGGATCACGCATCCGGTGGTTTCTGCCTCCTCGCTGCCGGGATTGAGCTTGCGTCCCGAGGACTGTTCGCCCGCCAGCCTATAGACGTTGCGGCCACCCTCGGTGCTTCCGGCCCCTGCGGCACTGTCGCCCACTCGCTTGCACGACAATTTTCCAGGCTGCAGGGAGAGAAAACCGCCTTTCCGCCCCCGGCAGGTTCGGTCCTTCGCGACTTGGTCGAAGCCGCTACTGTGGCCTCTGCCGATTTCCGTCATCCCGACCCGGCACCGCTCGATGCCAGTAGCACAAGGCAGACCGCCAGATCTCCCCGGGTATTGCGCACTCACCTTCACGCTTATGCCTGCCGGACATGCATCACGGCGTTTCGTACAAGTTTCGGGCTTCGACGATATTGGCCGCCTTGCCCCGCCGTGCCGCCTCGTATCCGCTTCCTGTTCGCCAGGCCAGCGCTTTGCTCGGCTTGTTCCAGATTTCCAGCCACCCAGAACGCCCTTGCCGTGCAGCTTCCCCGTGTCGGGCATGGAGAGGACTTCCCCCTCCAGGTAAGCGCGCCCTGCCGGGCGCACCCCAAAAAAAAACGGCGCCCGCAGGCGCCGCATGGACAGCTGGCCGACGAATCAGGTGCCGATCACGCCGCCGTCGTCCTTGGTGATGACCACGATCGACGAGCGCGGCTTGGCCACCGTGCTGCCGGTGAAGGTGGTCGGGCCGTTGGCGCCGTTGTCGGGCCAGGTCGAGTTGGCGGTGAAGCTGCCGCTCCAGTCCTCGCCCGGATGCTGCAGGCCGACGAACATGGCCGTGCCGTCCGGCGTCGTCACCACGCCGGTGACTTCGGCGTGCGGCGGCGCGGTGAGGAAACGGCGCGTCTCGCCGGTGGCGGGGTCGGCGCACAGCATCATGTTGCCGCCGATGTTGACCCAATCGCCTCGCGCATTGCCGGCCTGGTCGGTCTGGATCCACAGGCGGCCGTCGGCATCGAACCACAGGCCGTCGGGCGCGCCGTAGTCGTCGCCGTTGATGTTGCCCGTGTAACCGTCGTGGCCGGCCGGGTTGTAGCTGGCGCCGAGCTTCTTCGTGGTGTTGCCGACCAGCTTGTCGCCGCACTGGGCGAAGATGTCCCACTCGAAGGTCATCGCGTCGGCGCGGCCCTGCGTCTCGCGCCAGCGGATGATGTGGCCGTAATCGTTGTCCGGGCGCGGGTTGGCTGCGTCGACCGCCGGGTTGGCGCTGGCGGCCGGGGTGGTGCCGTCGACCTTGTTGGCGGACGCCGGGGTGTTGCCGCGGCGGCTGTTGTTGGTCAGCGTCATGTAGACCTCGCGGGTCTCGGGATGCACCGCACCCCATTCCGGACGATCCATCATGGTCGCGCCGACGCGGTCGGCGGCCTGGCGGCACTTGATCAGCACCTCGGCCTGGCTGGCAAAGCCGTTGTCCGGCGTGAGGCCGTTCTGGCCCCACACCAGCGGCAGCCACTGGCCGCTGCCGTCGGCGTTGTAGCGCGCGACATACAGCGTGCCCTCGTCGAGCAGGTCGCGGTTCGCGGCCGGGTTCTTCGGGTTGTACTTGCGGGCGCAGACGAACTTGTAGATGTATTCGTTGCGCTCGTCGTCGCCCAAGTAGACCACGACGCGATGGTCGTCGTCGACCGCGACCCAGGCGCCTTCGTGCTTGAAGCGGCCGAGCGCGGTGCGCTTGACCGGCGTGCTGTTCGGGTTCCACGGATCGATCTCGACCACCCAGCCGAAGCGGTTCGGCTCGTTGGGGTTCGCGCGGATGTCGAAGCGCGGGTCGGCCTCGTGCCAACGGTAGCCGAAGCCGCTGCCGGACACGCCGTAGCGGCGCTCGTGGGGGGTCAGCGGCGCGGCGGCCAGCGCGGCGGCGGTGCTGCCGAAGTAGCCGTTGAAATTTTCCTCGCAGGTCAGGTAGGTGCCCCAGGGCGTGTAGCCGTGGGCGCAGTTGTTGAGCGTTCCCAGCACCCGCTTGCCGGAGGCGTCGGCCGCCGTCTGCAGCAGCGGATGGCCCGCCGCCGGACCGCTGACGCGGCACGGCGTCTTGCCGGTGATGCGGCGGTTGAAGGCGGAGGGGCGCTTGACCTCGAAGCCGCCGCGCTTCTTCCACACCTCGACGATGCTGACGCCGTGCGCGGCGACCTGGGCACGCACCATGTCCTCGGTGACGACGTCGGTGTCATAGCTCAGGGTGTTGCACACCAGGCCCGGGTCGACGTACTCGTTGTTGGCGACCAGCAGGCCGCGCCAGTTGCCGATCTTCTCGGCGGCCTTGCCCTTGCCGGCGGGGGTGAAGGGGAAATAGTGCATGCCGTCGTTGTGCGCGCCGAAGGTGCGCAGCTGCGTCGCCTCGTCCATCGCGCCGGTGGCGTCCCAATGCGGGTCGGCGGTCAGCGAATCGCCCCACGACACCAGCACGCGTGCGGTGTATCCCGCGGGCACGGTGACCTTGTCGCTCATCGGCGCGACGTTCGGCGCGATCGCCGTGAAGCCGATGCCGCCGGTGGGCGACGGGCTGTGAAGCGAGGCGGCAATGGCGTGCGGGAGCGCGGCCGGCTTGGCGAGCGCGTCGACGGACACGCCGGCGAGGGCGCTGCCGCTCACGGCGGCGACGGCCGTCGCCCCCAGCGAGTTTTTCAGGAACGCGCGGCGTGACATCTGGCGCGCCTCGATCAGGTCGAGGATGGATGCGTTGCCGCTGGTGTTGGTGACGCTGTCGCTGGGATTCAGCTTGCCGTCGGGATGAAGACTGCTGCTCATTTCGCCTCCTGGAATCGGGTTGGGTGGATCCGGATAGCCGGATGCAGCGATTGTCCCGATGCAGGGTGACGATTTTTTGACGGGCGCGTGCCTTGAGTGGACGTCCCCCGTGCATCCGAAATTATTTTCACATCGCAGCTTGCATCCCTTCTAAAGATGTTATAAAAATACAAGTTATTAACAGGTCCTACGTATCCGAATATCCTGTCTCACCGATTTTCAGCGACGCGGGACCGGCTCTGGTACAGGGCGGCAAGACGGGCCGGGGCTGGCGGGGCGGCAGAAGATCGGGCTGGAAAGCCCGCCGCGCCTGACTAGGATGAGGAGCACCGGGTATGGCGGGCTGCCCTGCCGGCGCCCGGATGAAGCAAGCGTCCAACCACCAAGGAGAGCAGTCATGTTGCAAAAGATCTTCGACAAAAGCGAAAACGCCGCCGTGTTCGTGACCGTGGCGATTTTCATCGTCTTCCATTTCGGCATGCTGTACCTGTTCCGGATCGTCTAGGCGGGACGGGCCATGCGAACCGTGATGCAGACGCAATCGAATCGGGCGGCGCCAGTCGGCCCGCCCGGCGACGGCAATAGCACTTGGGAAAATGTGGTCTATACCAGTTCTTTGACAATAAAAACCGCACCGGCCAGCCAACCGCAGTCAGCTTGTATGCGGATCGGGACCGGACGCAACCAGAGAGGGACAGGCCATGCTTGAACCGGTCGCACTGAAGGACTTTTTCATCACTTTCTTTTCCGCCGCCATGGTGATCATGACGGGCGGCCTCTACGCCCTGCTGTTCGCCTACGCGCGCATCAAGCGGCGTCCCGGGCTCATGTGGCTGGCCTATGCCGCCTACGCGGGCCTGATCGCCTCGGTGGTGACGCTGGCCTGGGCCGCCAACCTGTTCGGCAGCACGTTCTGGATCACGATAGTGGCCCTCATGCTCATCGGCTACCTGCTCGCGCCGCACGCGATCTGGCACCTGTGCGTGGGCACGCATCGGGACGAAGCCGGTGGGCCGGCCAGTACTTTCCAAACCGTCGTTAAATCAAGGGGGGCATGACCATGTCAAATCAAGAATGGTGGGCATCCGAATCCTTCTGGCGCAAGAACGCCATCTGGATCACGGCAGGCTCGTTCGTCGTACTGATCTTTCTGACCTTCGACACCATCAGCCAGATCACGGCGGGCGGCAAACGCGTCCCCGGCTATTCGGTGATCAACCACCGCATCACCTACGAGTTCAACGAAGAACGCAACATGCTGGTACCCAGGATCGGCGTCGAGGAGCCCCTGTTCGGCCAGAAGCTCACCGAAGAGGAAGCCAAGGCCCTGGTCACGCGCGGCAAGCTGACCACGCAGGCCAAGAACTGCATGAACTGCCACACCCTGCTCGGCAACGGCGCCTACTTCGCGCCCGACCTGACCAAATCCTGGCTCGATCCCTCGTGGGGCTCCAAGGAGATCCGCGAGCAGCAGATGGTGGACTTTCTCATGAACCCCCAGGACCGCCTGCACAACGGCCTCGGCCGCCGCATGCCGAACCTCGGCATCACGGAGGAAGAGGCGCGCGCCACCATCGCCTTCCTGAAGTGGATGTCGTCCATCGACACCAACGGCTTCCCCGCCAACTTCGTGTCCATCGACCAGGAGAATTGAGATGACTGCACTGGGCAAGCTCGATACTTCCAACCTGAACGGCGGACAGAAGCTGTCGATCAAGTACTTCACCGTCGCCGTCGCACTGTTCGGCGCGCAGGTGCTGTTCGGCCTGCTGGCCGCGATCCAGTACCTGCAGCCGGATTTCCTGTTCGGCGTGCTGGATTTTTCCGTCAACCGCATGGTGCACATCAACGCCATGATCGTGTGGCTGCTGTTCGGCTTCATCGGCGCGGTGTACTGGCTGCTGGAGGATGAATCCGGCGTCCCTGTGGTCGGGTTGGGATTGGCCAACCTGATCTTCTGGGTATTCACCCTCGCCGTCGTGGTGGTGGTCGCGGTCTACCTGCTGATCCAGATCGGCGATGGCACGCATGCGTCGATCTGGCTGATCCACGAAGGCCGCGAGTACATCGAGGCGCCGCGCTGGGCGGACATCGGCATCGTGGTGTGCGTGCTGGCCTTCTTCTACAACGTCGCCGCGACCTTCACCAAGGGCCGCTACACCGGCGTCGGCGGCGTGCTCGTGCTCGACCTGGTCGCGCTCGCGGGCCTGTATCTCGCCGGCATGTGGTTCACTCCCAACATCTCCATGGACCAGCACTGGTGGTGGTGGGTGATCCACCTGTGGGTCGAGGCGACCTGGGAAGTGCTGGTCGGCTGCCTGATGGCCTACGGCCTGATGAAGACCCTGGGCGTGCGCCGCAAGATCGTGGAAACCTGGCTCTACATCGAAGTCGCGCTGATGTTCGGCTCCGGCATCCTCGGCCTCGGCCACCACTACTTCTGGATCGGCACGCCGGAATACTGGCTTGCGATCGGCGGCTTCTTCTCCGCGCTGGAGCCGATCCCGCTGGTGGCGATGGTGGTGCACGCGGTGTTCGACGCCGGCCACCACAAGCTGAAGAGCAGCAACAACCCGGCGCTGGCATGGATCATCGCGCAGGCCTTCGGCAACTTCTTCGGCGCCGGCGTGTGGGGCTTCATGCACACCCTGCCGCAAATCAACCTCTACACCCACGGCACCCAGTGGACCGCCTCGCACGGCCACCTCGCCTTCTTCGGCGCCTACGTCACCATGGTCATCGCCTTCTTCTACATCGCCCTGCAGAAATGGCGCGGCAACGTGTACATGAGCGGCAACGTGATCGGCGCCTGGAAGTGGAAATGGGCATTGGCGCTGCTGCACATCGGCATGATCACGATGACCATGGCGCTGCTGATTTCCGGCTACGAGCAGTCGCACATCGAGCGTGCGATCGAAGGCTCCAGCTGGGCCGGCTACTTCGCCGCGCAGGCGCATCCCTGGTTCGTGCAGGGCATGCAGTGGCGGATGATCGGCGGCTGGGTCTTCGCCGCGGGCTTCGTGCTGCTGGTGTGGGACCTGCTGACCATCGGCCGCAAGGAAACGCGCCCGGCCACGGTTCCGGCTGCGGCGGATTGAGTGATGCCCTTCCCCGCGCGACGCGGGGAAGGGAGTCGGCGTACCCCGTAACTTTTTGACGTGGAGGCAACATGAAAACTTCGATCAAACACACGCTGCTCGCCCTGGCGACCCTGCCGATGGCGATTTCCCTCGCCTATGCGGCCGATCAGAAGGTGCAGCCGCAGACACCCGAAACGACCTACATCGGCGGCGGCGGCTCCACCCTGGCAGGCGTCGAGATGCATCAATCGACCGACCCCAAGGCGCCGCCGATGAGCAAGGTCGAATTCGACAATGCCCGGCAAATCTACTTCGACCGCTGCGCCGGCTGCCACGGCGTGCTGCGCAAGGGCGCGACCGGCAAGCCTCTGCTGCCGCAGGACATGCAGAAGCTCGGCACCGAGAGCCTGAAGATCTTCATCCACTACGGCACGCCGGGCGGCATGCCCGGCTTCGGCACCGCCAACGAAATGACCGAGAAGCAGATCGAGGAAATGGCGCGCTACATCCAGCAGCCGCCTCCGCAGCCGCCCGAGTGGGGCATGAAGGAAATGCGCGCGAGCTGGAAGGTGATCGTGCCGGTCGACAAGCGTCCGAAGAAGCAGATGAACAAGCTCGACCTGGCGAACCTGTTCTCGGTGACGCTGCGCGATTCCGGCGAGGTTGCGCTGATCGACGGCAAGAGCAAGGAAATCGTCGCCGTTCTCAAGACCGGCTTCGCGGTGCACATCTCGCGCATTTCCAAGTCCGGGCGCTATCTCTACACCACCGGCCGCGACGGTCTCATCAACCTGATCGACCTGTGGATGGAAACCCCGGCGACCGTGGCGACGATCCGCACCGGCTCCGACGCGCGCTCGATCGACACCTCCAAGTACAAGGGCTACGACGACAAGGTCGCCATCGCCGGCACCTACTGGCCGCCCGCCTACGTGCTGATGGACGGCTTCACGCTCGAACCGTGGAAGGTGATGTCGACCCGCGGCTACACCTACGACGAGCAGGAGTACCACGCCGAACCGCGCGTCGCCTCCATCGTGTCGTCGCACATCAAGCCCGAGTTCGTGGTGAACGTGAAGGAAACCGGCAAGGTGCTGCTGGTGAACTACGCCGACATCAAGAACCTGAAGACCACCGAAATCGAGGCCGAACGCTTCCTGCACGACGGCGGCTGGGATTCGTCCAAGCGTTACTTCCTGGTCGCCGCCAACATGCGCGACACCGTTTCGGTGGTCGACACCAGGGAAGGCAAGCTCGCCGCCAACGTCAAGGTCGGCGTGAAGCCGCACCCCGGCCGCGGCGCCAACTGGAACGACGTGAAGTACGGTCCGGTATGGGCGACCGGCCACCTCGGCGACGAGACCGTCGCGGTGATCGGCACCGATCCGGCGAAGCACAAGGCCAACGCCTGGAAGGTGGTGCGCAGCCTGAAGAACCACGGCAACGGCAGCCTGTTCATCAAGACCCATCCGAAGTCGACGAACCTCTGGGTTGACGCCGCGCTGTCGCCGGACGACGAGGCGCAGCAGTCGGTGTCGGTGTTCGACCTGAAAAACCTCGACAAGCCGGCGCAGGTGATCAACCTCGCCAAGCTCGCCGGCATCAGCAAGGCACGCGTCACCCACCCCGAATACAACAAGGCGGGCGACGAGGTGTGGTTCTCGGTGTGGGGTCCGAAGGACGGCGAATCGGCCATCGTCGTGATGGACGACAAGACTCGCGCGCTGAAGGCCGTGATCAAGGACAAGCGCCTCGTCACGCCCACCGGCAAGTTCAACGTCTACAACACCCAGCACGACGTGTATTAAAAACGAAGTGTCCCGCCCGGCCCCGGCCGGGCGGGTTTGCAGGGCGCCTCGAAGCGGGGCGCCACGCAAACCCGAAAGGAAACGAGCCATGCACCGACATGCTTGCGGTACCCCTGATCCGACCGGCGAAGCTTCAAACGACGCCGAATCCCGTCCCGGACCCGTCCTGTCGTTCCTGCTTGGCCTTGGCGTAATTGCTACCTTCACCGTCGCGATACTGGCGCTGGCCGCAATGGTCAACCCGGTGTTGGCGGATCTCCCACCCATTGCACCCTCGGCCGAACGCCAAGTCGAGCTTACCCGTTTCGTACGCCAGGAATGCGGCTTCTGCCACGGCCTCAGGCTTACCGGCGGACTCGGCTCGCCGCTGACTGCGCAAACGCTGTCCGGCAAACCGCCGGAAGTTCTCGAAGCTGCCATTCTTCATGGCCTTCCAGGCACTGCCATGCCTGGCTGGAAGCCGTATCTGAACGAGGCCGATGTGGCATGGATCGTGGCCATGTTGCTGAAAGGATTTCCCGAATGAGCCCTCAGCGCCTCTCGCTTCGCACGACCCGTCTGGCAGGGCTTGCCACTTGCCTCGCCCTCCTCGCGCTCGCCCCGATCGCGCCAGCCCAGGGACTGCGCGGCAGCGGCGACCTCGGTCTGGTCGTCGAACGCGCCAGCGGCAGCCTCCAACTGCTTGATACCACCCGCAAAACTGCCCTGCAAAGAGTTGAAGGACTGGGAGACCTGTCCCATGCCTCGGCTGTTTTTTCACGCGACGCGCGTTACGCCTACGTGTTCGGCCGCGACGGCGGGTTGAGCAAAATTGACCTGCTGACCGGCAAGATCGTCAAGCGCATAATCCAGTCCGGCAACAGCATCGGCGGCGCGATCTCGCAGGACGGCCGCATCGTCGCCGCGGCCAATTACAAGCCGGGCGGCGTCAAGTTTTTCGATAGCGAAACGCTGGAACTGTTGAGCGAGATTCCTGCTCGGTCCGCGGTGACCGGCGAGCTTTCCAAGGTGGTCGGACTGGAGGAAGCCGCCGGCAACCGCTTCACCTTCAGCCTTTTCGAGGCCGGTGAAATCTGGCAGGCGGACCTGTCGGAAGACCCGAAGAATCCGCAAATCACCCGCCACACAGGCATCGGCAAGGAACCCTACGATGCACTGGTGACCGGCGACGGCCGCTGGTACGTGGCCGGCCTGTTCGGCGAGGACGGCATTGCCGTACTCGACCTGTGGCACCCGGAGCGCGGCGTCAAACGAGCATTGCCGGATTACGGCAAGGGCGAGCAGAAGTTGCCGGTCTACAAGATGCCGCACCTGGAAACCTGGGCGGTGGCCGGCAATCTGGCGTTCATCCCCGGTGTCGGCCGCCACGAAGTGGTGCTGGTGGACATTTCCACCTGGCAGAAGGTCGGCACGATCCCTGTCGCCGGCCAGCCCGTGTTCGTGATGGCCGAGCCAACCGGCCGCCGACTGTGGGTCAATTTCGCCCTGCCGCACTACGACACGGTGCAGGTGATCGATGTCGAAAGCCGCCAGATCGTGCACACCATGAAACCCGGAAAAGCCGTCCTGCACATGGAATTCACCCCGCGCGGCGAGCATGTCTGGATCTCGGTGCGCGAAGAGAACCGTATCCAGGTCCACGACACCGCCAGCTTCGAAAAGATCGCGGAAATTCCGGCGCAGGCACCCAGCGGCATCTTCTTCTCGTCGCGCGCCCATCGGTTTGGTCTATGAGCAAGCACCTCGACCCCATCGACTTCAGCCTGATCAACGACTGGCAGCGCGGCTTCCCCCTGGTTTCCAGGCCTTATGCGGAATTGGCGCACAGCCTGGGCGTATCCGAAGCGACGATCTTTTCCCGCCTGAAAAAACTGGCCGACGCCGGTACGATCTCTCGCATCGGCGCGGTTTTCCGGGTGCACGCCCTGGGCTGGAGCACGCTGGCCGCCGTATCGGCCCCCGGAAACCGGATCGAAGATGTCGCGAAAGTGATCAACGGCTTCCCCGAAGTCAACCACAACTACGAGCGCGAGCACGCATTCAACCTGTGGTTCGTCGCCACCGCACCGAGCCGCGAGCGGGTTGCGGAGGTACTGACGGAAATCGGCCGCGCGGCGGGCAGTACCGTGCTCGACCTGCCGATGCTGGAAAACTTCCACATCGACCTCGGCTTCGATCTGCGCGGCGGAGGCCGTTCCGGGCGTCCCCACCGCGAGCCGGAGCGGCGCACGGGCGAAAGCGCCGCGCTGTCCAGCCTCGAATCCGCCGACTATGCGCTGACCTCCGCGCTGGAGGGCGGCCTCATGCTCACCTCCCGCCCCTATGCCATGCTGGCCGCGAAACTGGGCGTCGGCGAAGAAGCCGTTCTTGCGCGCCTTGCCCGCCTGCTCGAGCTTGGCGTCATCCGCCGGTTCGGCGTCGTGGTCCGTCACCACGAACTGGGATACGCCGCCAATGCCATGGTGGTGTGGGACGTCCCCGATGCAACGGTCTCCGAGGTCGGACGGCTGCTGGCGAAACAAGACGCCGTCACGCTGTGCTACCGACGGCCGCGGCGGCTGCCGGAGTGGTGCTACAACCTCTTTTCGATGGTGCATGGGCAGGATCGTCAGGCGGTATTGGCGGAAATCGAGCGCATGCGCAAGGAACTGGGCCTGGAGCATCTGCCCTGCCAGCCCTTGTTCTCACGTCGCCGTTTCAAGCAGTGCGGCGCCCGCTATTCCGGGTTGGTGCAAGCCGCATGAACCGAGCCCCCTCCCCGCAGCCAGCCAAGCCTACCAGGGCGAGTCGCCGGCTTGGCCAGGAGCATGACGCCGCGCCGCAGGCGCGGGTTTTGAGCGAGATCGATCGCCGTCTGATCAACGCTCTCCAGGGTGGATTCCCGATCTGCGAGCGGCCTTTCCAGGCCGCGGCCGAAGCCCTGGGAATCGACGAGGCCAAGCTGATCGAACGTATCGACGCGCTATTGAAAGCCGGCGTGCTGACCCGCTTCGGGCCGCTGTTCAACGCTGAACGCATGGGGGGTGTCAACGTCCTGGCGGCGATGTCGGTACCGGCCTCCCGGTTCGACACAGTTGTCCAGATTGTCAATGCGCAACCGGAAATTGCCCATAACTACCGGCGCGAACATGCCCTGAATCTGTGGTTTGTCGGCGCAGCGGAAACGCCGGAAAAGGTCGAGGCCGCCTTTTCCCATATCGAGTCGGCGAGCGGTTTGCCGGTGTCCCGCTTCCCGAAGGAACGCGAATTTTTCGTCGAATTGATCCTGGAAGCTTGAAGCAGGAGGCATGATGGATTCAGTCGATTTTGCTCTCGTCGCAGCCTGTCAGGCCGGCTTGCCGCTGACGCCGCGCCCCTACCATGCCATCGCAGAACAAGTCGGTCTGAGCGCGGACGAAGTGATGTCGCGCATGCAAGCGATGATGCAAGCGGGCGTCATCCGCCGCATCGGTGTGGTGCCCAACCACTACGCGCTGGGTTATACGGCCAACGGCATGACCGTATGGGATGTCGCCGACGAACAGGTCGAGGCGCTCGGCGAGGCAGTCGGCAGGCTGCCCTTCGTCAGCCACTGTTATCGCCGCCCTCGCCATCTGCCGCTGTGGCCTTACAACCTGTTCGCGATGGTGCATGCCAGGACCCGCGAGCAGGCACAGGCGTATGCCAGGCAGATTGCCGCCGCGCTGGGCAGCGCCTGCCGCCAGTCCGACATTCTTTACAGCAGCCGCATCCTGAAGAAGACCGGTCTGCGCATCGGCGACTGACCGCAAACGAAAAGAGGGATTGATCATGTTTCGTGTCACCCAATTCATGCAGGAGCTCGTCCGCCCGACCCCGCCCGGCCCGAGGCGCAACCCGCCCGGACCAGTCGTGATCTGGAACCTGATACGCCGCTGCAACCTCACCTGCAAACACTGCTATTCCATCTCGGCGGACAAGGCCTTCAGTGGCGAACTGCGCACCCAGGAGGTTTTCGCCGTGATGGACGATCTCAAAGCCTTCGGCGTGCCGGTGCTGATTTTGTCGGGCGGCGAACCGCTGCTGCGACCGGACATCTTCGACATCGCCCGGCGCGCCAAGGCAATGGGCTTTTACGTTGGGCTGTCGTCCAACGGCACGCTGGTGAACGAGGCCAACGTCGCTGCCATCGCCGACGTCGGCTTCGACTACGTCGGCATCAGTCTCGACGGCCTGCGTGAGACCCACGACCGCTTCCGGCGCAAGCAGGGCTCGTTCGAGGCTGCGCTCAACGGCGTCAGACTGTGCCGCGATGCCGGCGCCAAGGTCGGTATGCGCTTCACGCTGACGCAGGACAACGCCCAGGATTTTCCTGCGCTGCTCGATCTGATGGAAACCGAGCGAATCGACAAGTTCTATCTGTCGCATCTCAACTACGCCGGGCGCGGCAACAGGAACCGCAAGGACGACGCGCATTTCCGCACCACCCGCCATGCGCTCGACCTGCTGTTCGACCTGTGCTGGCGCCAGATCCAGGCGGGGCATCCGCGGGAATACGTCACCGGCAACAACGACGCTGACGGCGTCTATCTGCTGGATTGGGTGCGCCGCTGTTTCCCGGATCGCACCGAACACATCCAGAGGAAGCTCACGCAATGGGGCGGCAACGCATCCGGCGTGAATATCGCCAACATCGATAACCTGGGCACAGTCCACCCCGACACCATGTGGTGGGATTATCCGCTTGGCAACGTGCGCGAGCGGCCGTTCTCGGAAATCTGGATGGACACCTCTGACCCCCTGATGGCGGGGTTGAAGCGCACCCAGCGCCCTGTGCAAGGCCGCTGCGCCGCATGCGCGCACCGCGCCATCTGCAACGGCAATACGCGGGTGCGGGCGTGGCAAACCACGAATGATTTCTGGGCGGAAGACCCGGGCTGCTATCTGACGGATGAAGAAATCGGCGTCGCCAAACCTCAACTCATCAGGGCCTGACATGAGCTTATTCGGCAAGGTGCGCTATGCGCGCCGCAAAATCGATACCACTGGCAAATCCTGCGCGCTGGCCATGTTGATCTTGTTCATTACGGTCGGTCCGGCCCACGCGGCCCCAGACCCGGAAAAGCTTTACGCGACCCATTGCCTGTCCTGTCACGCGCCCAATCGCCTGGGCGGCATGGGGCCGGCCTTGCTGCCGGAATCGCTGGCGCGACTGAAGAAGCCGGATGCGATCAAGGCCATCGCCGACGGCCTGCCGGCGACGCAGATGCCGGGGTTCAAGGCTGTGCTGCAGCTGGACGAAATCGAGGCGTTGGCGAAATGGATCTACACACCGCCGACACTACCCCCGAAGTGGGACGCCCAGGACATCGCCGCGTCCCGCATCGTCAATGCCGACGCCGTCGACCTGCCGGCCAAACCGGTGTTCAAGGCCGACCCCATGAACGTGACCTTGGTCGTCGAACACGGCGATCATCACATCACCGTGCTCGACGGCGATTCGATGGAGCCGATCACCCGCTTTGCGACCCGCTTCGCCCTGCACGGCGGCCCGAAATTCACCCCGGACGGGCGGTTCGTCTACTGGGCCAGCCGCGACGGCTGGGTCACCAAGTACGACCTATGGAACCTGAAGGTCGTCGCGGAAGCCCGGGTCGGCATCAACACCCGCAATGTCGCGGTTTCGAGCGACGGCCGCTATGTGATGGCCGCCAATTACCTGCCGCATACCCTGGTCGCGCTCGACGCCAGGGACCTGACGCTGGTGAAAGTGATTCCGGTCGTCGGCAACACCGGCAAAACTTCTCGCGTCTCCGCTGTCTACGACGCGCGTCCGCGCAGCAGCTTCATCGCCGCGCTGAAGGACATCCCCGAAGTGTGGGAAATCCCCTACGACGGCCGCCCAGTCTACAAGGGCCTGGTGCACGACCACCGGCTCAAGGAGGCGATCCCCGAACCGGGGCCGCTGCCGGTCAGGCATGTCGTGCTCGACGACTATCTCGACGATTTTTTCTTCGACCAGCACTACGACTACATCCTCGGCGCGTCGCGAACGAGTCCCAAGGGCCAGGTCATCCATCTGGGCGCGGGGCGCAAGATCGCCGATCTGGACCTCGCCGGCATGCCGCATCTGGGCTCCGGCATCACTTGGGACTGGGTGGATCCGGAAGGCAAGACGCATCGCGTGATGGCCTCGCCCAACCTGAAGCAGGGGCTGATTTCCGTGATCGACATGAAGGCGTGGAAAACCATCAAGACCATCCCCACCCTGGGCGCCGGCTTCTTTCTGCGTAGCCACGAAAATTCGCCTTACGTCTGGGCGGACGTGTTCTTCGGCGCAGGCAAGGACACCATGCACGTGATCGACAAGCAAACTTTGGAGATCGTCGCCAACCTGACGCCCATGCCGGGAAAGACTGCCACCCACGTCGAATTCGACCGCTACGGCAAGTACGCGCTGGTCTCGATCTGGGAGAAGGATGGCGCGCTGATCGTTTACGACGCGAAAACCCTGAAAGAGGTCAAGCGCCTGCCGATGAAGCGTCCGGTTGGAAAATACAACGTATGGAACAAGACGCGGCTGTCGGAAGGGACGAGCCATTGAGGGACCAGGCGATGCCAGATCACTGAATGCGCAATCGTTCTCGATCCAAGGGGGTAGCCACAGCACACAGGAGAACAAATGCCCGAGACAGCGACCACTTGGGAACTGGGCGGCGAATGGCGCTTCCCGGGCCTCAACAAAGCAGGGGTGACGGTCTGCGAATCCACCCTCAAGAATCTGATTTACACCAAGCACGTGGGGTTCGAGATCAATTGCCTGAACGCCGGCAAGGCACGCGTCCGCGGCATCGAACTGACCGGCCAGACCAGCCTCACACGCTGGCTGGAACTGGGCGCGAATTACGCCTGGGTCGATTCCGAGATCCTGGAAAATTCATTCGACTCGGATAGCGTCGGCAAACGTCTGACCCAGTCGCCCGAGCACATCGCCGGCGTCGCGCTCACCGCGCAGCAGGGCCCCTGGACCGGCACGCTCGACGCCCGCTACACCAGTCACGTGCATTTCACGTCGGACAACAGCGACGTCGTCGAGGGCGTCCCCGGCAGCTACGACGCCTACACGATGGTCAACGCCAAGGTCGGCTACGCCTTCACGAAGCGCGTGAAAGGCTCGCTCGCGATCACCAACCTGCTCGACGAGAAGGCCTATTCCTTCTTCCTGCTGCCTGGCCGCAGCGTGGTCGCCGAACTGGCGTTTTCGCTCTGAGCGCGCATGGCCAGCCCGCTTCGCCCCGCGCCCTCGCCTCAAGGCTACGCGCTCTTCGCGCTCGGCTTCCGGCCGTTTTTTCTCGCCGCCGGCGTGTTCGCCGTCGTGCTGATGGGCGCCTGGCTGCTGATCCTGCACGGCCGTCTCGACACCGGTGCGTGGGCAGGGCCGGCGTGGCACGGACACGAAATGCTGTTCGGCTTCACGGTGGCGGTCATCGCGGGCTTTCTGCTCACGGCGGCGCAGAACTGGACGGGCTTGCCTACCCCGTCGGGTGCGCCGCTGGCCGGGCTGTTTCTGCTGTGGCTGGCGGGGCGTGCGGGCTTCCTGCTGCCGGGCCTGCCGCCGCTCGCCGTCGCGCTCGTCGACCTCGCCTTCCTGCCGCTGCTGGCGCTGACGCTCGCCGCGCCGATCGTGCGGGCGAACCAGCGCCGCAACGCGGTGTTTCCGCTGTTGCTGCTGGTGCTCGCGGCGGCCAACGTGCTGGTGCACCTGGAGGCGCTCGACCTCGCCGCGACTGCCGGTCTGGGGCTGCACCTCGCCGCGTATGCGGTGGTGGGCATGATCACGGTGATCGGCGGCCGCGTGATTCCGAGTTTTACCGACAACCGCCTCGGCTCCCGCGCGCGGCGCTCGAAGCCGCTCGAAATCCTGGTGCCGCTGGTCACGGTGGCGGCGCTGCTCGCCGCGCTGGCCGCGCCGGATTCATGGGTGACGGCGCTGCTGGCCGCCGCAGCGTGCGCGGCCCACGGCGTGCGCCTGGCGGGCTGGTACACGCCCAAATTCTGGGCGGTGCCGCTGCTGTGGGTGCTCCACCTCGGCTATGCCTGGGTGCCGCTCGGCTTCGCCCTGCTGGCGCTGGCGGCAGCCGGCGTCGTGCCTTCGACTTCGCCGGCGCTGCACGCTTTCACCGCGGGCGGCATCGGCGTGTTGACGCTGGGCATGATGGCGCGGGTGTCGCTCGGGCATACCGGGCGTCTGCTGGAAGCGCCGCCGGTGATGCAATGGGCTTTCGTCGCGATCAATCTGGCGGCGCTGATCCGCGTCGCCCTGCCCATGCTGGCGCCGGGCACGACCCTGCCCGGCATGATCGCCAGCGGCGCGCTGTGGATGGCCGCGTTCGGCCTGTTCGTCATCGTCTACGCGCCGATGCTGCTGCGCCCGCGCGCAGACGGCAAACCGGGCTGAATCGCGATGCCGCGTGGCCGCCCGCCCTTTTCACCGGGTTGCACGAAGCCGATCCGTCGGCGCCGTGCCGCCCCCTTTCCGCCTCACTTCCAAGGAGAACACCATGCCTGAAGCCACGCTCTACCAACGCCTGGGCGGCTACGACGCCATCGCCGCCGTGTGTGCCGACCTGCTGCCGCGCCTGCAGGCGGATCCGCAACTCGAACGCTTCTGGCTGCACCGCGGCGCGGACGGCATCCAGCGCGAGTATCAGTTGCTGGTGGATTTTCTCTGCAACGCGGCGGGCGGCCCCATGTACTACACCGGGCGCGACATGAAGCTCTCCCACAAGGGCATGCGCATCAGCGCAGCCGACTGGGATGCGTTCATGGGGCATTTGAACGCGACGCTCGACAAGTTCGGGGTGCCGGCGGCCGAGCGCGCGGATGTTGTCGCCTTCATCCAGTCGACGCGCGGCGACATGGTCGAGTGCTGAACCGGTCGGGGCGGCACCGTGCGCGCCGCCCCGGGCGATTTCAGTTGCTGCCTTCTGCCGGGAGCATGGCGGGTTGCGCCGGCGGATCGAGTCCTTCCAGCGGCAGCGGCAACTCGCGCACCGGCGGCAGTTCCGGCGGCGGGCGCGGGGTCGAGCGCGTGAGCCAGTACACCCACAGCATGGTCGCGATGACCAGCGCGATGAGGATCAGCGGGCCCCTCGGCAGACGCCGGGGCGTGCGGGCAGGAGATGCGTCGTCAGGATTCGTGTTCATGGTTTCGTGGGCCTCCGAAAAGAGTCGCTACCCGCGACGTGCTATAAACCCGTGGGCGGATCGCTGCGATTGCATCACGCGGCGACGCAGCGCACCAGCGCCGGGTCGTCGAAATGATCGATCAGGATGCGCTTGACCCGCATCTGCCACAGCCGGCCGAACTCGGCCTGCTCTGCCGGGCTTGCACTGCCGGCGAGCAGTTTCGGCATCAGCGCCTGCAATTCGGCCGCGGGCGGCACCGCCTCGGGATGATAGCCGAGCGTCGCCTGCGCATCCGTGTCGGTCCGCGTGAAGCGCATGTCACCGTCGATCGGCACGGCAAATAGCAACAGGTTGCGGCGGCTGAAGCGCCCTGCCAGCCCCTGGAACCCGCCCTCGCCCGCCGCGCCCGTGATCAGCCCGGCGACGGCGCCGACGACCCCGGCCGTGCCTTCGGCCTGCGCCGCCTTGAGTTCGACGCGAAGGCCGCCGCGCTGCGGCACGCCCTGCGGATACAGCGCGCGCAACGCATGCAGCGTCATCAGGTAGGCACCCGCGACGGTGGGACACGAATGCCCGGCGAGGCGGACGGCATCGGCGTAGCCGTATTCGATCTGCCCACGGTCGGCGGCGCCGAGCACCTCGGCCAGGGGATCGCGCAGCGTCACGCGCGGCACGGCGTTGAAAAATTCCGGAAAACTCATGAAGGATGCCTTTCGTGCGGAATGCCCGCGTGCGCAAGAAACCACGCCAGCGCGGCCGCGGCAAGCCACAGCGCCCAGGCGTAGCCCGTGCCCGCGAGCACGCCCGCGAGGCCGAACGACAGCGCGCGGAGGCCGGCGTGGCGGCCGAGCCGGCCGCGCAGCGCGGCGTGCCAGGCGTCCTGCACGCCGGGCCGCAGCCACACCGGCAGCAACTGCGTCGCGGCGCCGCTCACCAGGGGAAACAAAAAGCCGGCAACGAAGGCTGCCAGCGGGTTCAGCGTGGGCACGACGACGGCTGCCGCGCCCAGCAGCAGGCTGACGACCAGCCCCATGAAGGCGGCGCCGAGCAGCGGTGCGGCGCCGTGCGCCGCGAAGAGTTCGGCACGATATCGGCGCTGCCAGGCATGGCCCATGCGCGCCAGCGGCACGGCCCAGGCTGCTGCGCCCAGCGCTGCCAGCGGTGCGAACCAGGCTGCGCCCGCGGCGACGAGAACCGTGCCGCCGGCGGCCCAGGGCAGGCCGCGGCGCAGGTGCGTCGCGGCTTCCGGATCGGGCCGGCCGATGACCGTCGGCAGGAGCACGGCCAGCGTGCCGAGCGCGGTCATGCCGATGAAGCCGAGCGTATTCAGGTGCAGATGCAGGCGGCGCAGCGCGAGCGTCTGCGCCGGCCAGACGGCGCTGGCGAGGATCGCCAGCAGCGCCACGATCAGGCACGCCAGTGCGGCTTCGTACCAGGCCAGGCACGCATGCGGCCGCCCCAGCATGCCGGCACGGCGCAGCCGGCTCCATATCAATAGCGCACTGGCCGCGACGAGCGCGAACAGCGCGCCGGCATGCTGCGCCCACAGCGCGTCGGGCAGGCCGATCGCGGCCACCGCCAGCGCACCGCCCGTCGCCCCCAGCAGCGGCACGCCGGCCAGTGCCGCGGGCGCCGCGCGGGTGCGCGTCAGCACCGGGATGAAGTGGCTCATCGCGGCAAAGATCAGCGGCATCGCGCCGGCCGCGAGCGCCAGGTGCGCCCCCGCTGCACGCCCGGCAAGCGGTATTCCCAGCACGGCGGCGAGGAAGGCCGCGAGGGCGAGGAAGACCAGTGCGGGCAGCAGCATGACGCTCAAACGCGGATGAAGTCGATCACGATGGCGCCGGGTTCGCGCTGCCGGTACTCGATGGCAACGGCTTCGCCGTAGCGGTTGCGCAGTTGATCGAGCAGGGGCAGCGGATCGTGGTCGTTGACGAAACGCATGCGCTCGCCGCCGTTCAGCGCGTCGAGCGCACCGAAGATGGCCGCATGGCGAAAGCGCTTGGCAATGCCGCGGGCGTCGAATTCGTAGACCTGGTCGGTGCGGAGATGCAGATGGGCGTGCATGGTGTCGTCCTGTAGATGTAAATGGAATACATATTATAGACGGACGCAAACCGGTGTCTATAATCTGAGTTGCATTTACATTTTTAACTGCCGACGCCGTGCAACTCACCCGCTTCACCGACTATTCGCTGAGAGTCCTGATCCACCTGGGCAACCATCCCGATGGGCTGGCAACCGTATCCGAACTGGCCGCCCTGCACGACGTCTCGCGCCACCACCTGACCCGCGTCGTGTATCAGCTGGGACTCCGGGGCTATATCGAAACCGTGCGCGGCAAGGGCGGCGGCTTCCGGCTGGCGCGCCCACCCGAGGCGATCCGCATCGGCGACGTGGTGCGCGACATGGAACAAAGCTTCGATCTCGCGGAATGTTTCCGCACCGATGGCTCCCGCTGCGTGCTGCTGCCGGGGTGCGGACTGAAGGGCATGCTCGCCGAGGCGGGCCGCGTCTTCCTCGAAAGCCTCGACCGCCACACCCTCGCCGACCTCGTCGCGCCGGCTTCAGGAAAACAGTCCGCCGTGTCCGGCAAAGCGGCGCGTCGCAGAAAATAGGTTCAGCCACAGCACACCCGCCGACAAGGCCAGCACACCGCCCGCGACAGCGGTCAGCGGCGCCCACAGCGCGGCCCCGACCAGGAGTGCGCAGGCCGCAAGGTGCAGGCGGAACTGCCAGCGCATTGCGCGCGCGGCGATCATGTCCTTCATGGTCGGGATGCTTCCCGCCTTGGCCTGCAACTGCGCCTGCAGATGAAACCACGCCAGAAACGGCACGATCTTGTACAGCATGCCGGTGACCACGCTGACCGCAAAGCCGCCGAGAAACAGCACGCCCTGCAGGACCGCATGGGCGTCGCTGTGCGCCAGCGCCGGCCAGAGCCGCGCTGCGCTCCACAGGGCGACGCAGGCGAGCAGGCTCGCCATGCCGACGCGCCAGAAGTCGAGCGTCACGTCGGGCAGCGTGCGCCGCCGGCGTGCCTGCAGCCGCAGCGTCGTCACGGCGAACAACACCACGGCGCCGGCGAGGCCCGCTTCGACGAGGGGTGTCGCCTCAGGCAGCAGCCAGGCCGATGCCGCGTGCGCCACGAGCAAGGCCGCGATCGCGCCGGCCAGCCGGCGGGCGAGCCAGGGCGGATACGGCGGCGTGATCTGGAACATCGGCACCACCTGATAGGCAACGCCGATCACCAGCAGCAGCACCCAGCCGAGCAGGCCGAACACCACGTGCGCGCCACGCACCGCATCGATCGCCGCCGGCATCCATGCCACCGCACGCACCAGTGCAAGGACGATGCCGAGCCCTGCGGCGAGCGCGAGCCCCAGCAGCGCGTAGCGGATGCCGGCCACGGTTTCGTTCGTCACCGCGCGCGCGAGACCGAGCGCGGCTGCCAGCAGAAATACCGAAAACCCTGCCGCGAGCAGAACACTGGCGACGCCGAAGGCGGCCGGCGCCCCCAGCAGGAATCCGGCGACCAGCGCCAGCGTGCCGAGCGCGAGCGACACGTGACCGATTCCCGCCACCGCCCGCCCTGCCGGGAGGATGGCGCCCGCCACCACCGGCAGCATCTGCATCAGCGCGCCCAGCATCACCATCGCCAGGAAGCCCAGCGTCAGCGTGTGCGTCAGCGCGAGCGCCTGCGGCGTCCAGCGCGAAGCCAGGGCTTCGGGATAGAACACGAGCAGCAGGCCCGCCGCGAACAGGAAGGCGGGCGCCGTCAGCAGGAAGCGCAGCGGCACCGACAAGGGGGGCGCCTGCTCGAAGGACAGGCCGGCGTGCACGCTCAATGGCTGCCCTGTCCCGCCTCGCCGGCCGCGCGGATCAGGATGGTGTAGCTGCCGTCGGCTTCGCGCCGGGTGTCGTGGCGATAGCCGCGCTCGGCGAGCATGGGATACAGCGGAAACGGTTCGCGATGCAGCAGCAGCCGGATCGTCTGGCCAGGACGCAAAAGGGCCAGTGCGTGCATGACCCGTTCCAGCGGCTCGGGCGGTTCCAGGCCGCGGGCATCGAGCAGGATGTCGTTAATCGGTTTGGACATTGCGTTCGCCCCTCTCCCTCGGGGAGAGGCTAGGGGTGAGGGCACCGGGGGCGTTCACACCGGGTGCGGCTTGCCGCAGGCCTGCATGTCGTCGAGGAGGCCGTCGCGCGAGTCGCCCAGCACCCGGTCGGCCATCGGGTAGAGCATGTTTTCCTCCTTCAGGTTGTGCTGCTGCATCAGCATGTTGAGCGTTTCCGACAGGCCGAGGAAGCGCGTTGCGTCGTTCGCCTCGACAGCCTGCGCCAGGCCGTCCATGAGCTCGCGCATCTGCGCGTGTTCCATGCGCATCACCGCCGTGGGGCCCGACTGCATGCCGGTGCGCGCCTCGAACGCCGGAAACAGCACGTCCTCTTCCATCGCCAAATGCCGCGCCATCGCATCCAGGAAACGGCCGGCCGCCGCGCGGGCGACGTCCCAGCGGCCCTCGGCCACGGCGGTTTCGGCCGCTGCGAAATGCGCGTCGCACTGATGGTGATCCGTCCCCAGGAATTCGAGTATCGTGATCATGCCTACCCCCCATAACATGCATTAAAGATACATGTTAATCTATATCAGGATTGCCTTGTCTGCAAATCAATCCGGCGGCTGTTCCAGTGTGCGGCCCCTGACGGCGAATACCTGAGATGGCAGCCGCCCGCGCTACAGCCTGGAACGCCCGTCACCCGACACTGGAGTCGATATGGCCCTACTGAGCGACCATGTGCATACCTTCGGCCAGGACCTGCTCGAACGCTACGGCGAGCGGGTGCACAAGATCGCGCTCGACGCCGGCTTCACCTGCCCCAACCGGGACGGCAGCCAGGGCATCGGCGGCTGCACTTTCTGCAACAACCGCTCCTTTGCCCCCGGCGTGCGCGAGCCGGCCCCGCTCGGCGCGCAATTCGCGCGTGCGCGCAACCGCATCGCGCATGGCACGGCTGCGCGGCGCTACATCGCCTACTTTCAGGCGTATACCAACACCTACGCGCACGTCGACGCGCTGCGCGCGCTGTACGACGAGGCGCTCGCCGAGCCCGGCGTGATCGGCCTGTCGGTCGGCACGCGTCCCGACTGCGTGCCGCCGCCGGTGCTCGACCTCCTCGCCGCGTATCGCGATCGCGGCCACGAAGTGTGGCTGGAACTCGGCCTGCAGTCGGCCTTCGATGCCACGCTGGACCGCGTCAACCGCGGCCATGGTTTCGCCGAGTACGTGACCGCCGCCCGCGCCGCGCGAGCGCGCGGCATCCCGGTGTGCTGCCATCTCATCGTCGGGCTGCCCGGCGAGGATGCGGCGCATAGCCACGCGAGTCTCGCGCGCGTGCTCGACGTCGGCGTCGACGGGCTGAAACTGCATCCGCTGCACGTCGTGAAGCACACGCGGCTGGCGATCGACTGGAAGCGCGGCGGCTACACGCCACTGGAAGAGGCCGATTACGTGAGGATTGCCGCCGACCTCATCGAGCGCACGCCGTGGCCGGTGGTCTTCCACCGCGTCACCGGCACCGCCTCGCCCGACCTCCTGCTCGCGCCCGCCTGGTGCGCCAGGAAATGGGACATTCTCAACGGCATCGCCGACGAGCTGGCGCGCCGCGGCAGACGCCAGGGCGACCTGGCCAGCCCGCCCGTGCAAACGACAGCGCGTGCCTCCCCGGCACGGTCTCCTGTCCCCTGATGCGGGCGAGCACCCTCGTCCACTATCACGACAAACACATCTATAAATTTTCTTGACCTTTTAGCAAGATGTAGTATGGTTGATTCATGGCGACCACAACATCTTGATAATCTGGGGAGGCGAACATGGTGTACGTACAGGCCGACAGACCGGCACAGACCTTGCCGCGCGAAGTGTTCAAGCGCGATGGCAGCCGGGTGGCATTCGACGCGGGCAAGATCCGCTCGGCACTGTTGCGCGCCGGCCAGGCGACGGGCGAATACGGCGCGGCGGAAGCCGAACTGCTGACCGCCCAGGCCCTGAAGGTGCTGACCCACAGCCTGCGCGGCGCGCCCCCCGACATCGAACGCATCCAGGACGTCGTCGAGCAAACGCTGATCGCCGCCAACCATCTGCAGACGGCGCGCGCCTACATCGCCTACCGCGACTCGCACAGGAAACTGCGCGAAGACCGCAGGACGCTGGTGGATGTGGAAGCCTCGGTCAACGAATACCTGTCGCAGCAGGACTGGCGCGTCAACGCCAACGCCAACCAGGGCTATTCGCTCGGCGGCCTGATCCTCAACGTCTCCGGCAAGGTCGTCGCCAACTATTGGCTCAACCACGTCTACCCGCCCGAGCTCGGCGAGGCGCACCGCGACGGCTCGCTGCACATCCACGACCTCGACATGCTGGCGGGCTACTGCGCCGGCTGGTCGCTGCGCACCTTGCTGCACGAGGGCCTCAATGGCGTGCCGGGCAAGGTCGAGGCCGGGCCGCCCAAGCACATGTCGTCCGCGGTCGGACAGATCGTCAACTTCCTCGGTACCCTGCAGAACGAGTGGGCCGGCGCGCAGGCCTTTTCCTCGTTCGACACCTACATGGCGCCGTTCATCCGCAAGGACGGCATGAGCTACGAAGCGGTGAAGCAGTGCATCCAGGAACTGATCTACAACCTCAACGTGCCGTCGCGCTGGGGCACGCAGACGCCGTTCACCAACCTCACCTTCGACTGGACCTGCCCGGAGGATTTGCGTGAACAGGTGCCAGTGATCGCCGGCAAGGAAATGCCCTTCGCCTACGGCGAACTGCAGGCCGAGATGGACATGATCAACCGCGCGTACATCGAGGTGATGACCGCGGGCGACGCGAAAGGAAGGGTCTTCACCTTCCCGATCCCGACCTACAACATGACGCCGGACTTTCCGTGGGAATCGGAAAATGCCGAGCGCCTGTTCGCCATGACCGCGCGCTACGGCCTGCCCTATTTCCAGAACTTCATCAATTCGGAGATGAAGCCGAACCACATCCGCTCGATGTGCTGCCGCCTGCAGCTCGACCTGCGCGAACTATTGAAGCGCGGCAACGGCCTGTTCGGTTCGGCCGAGCAGACCGGCAGCGTGGGCGTGGTGACGGTCAACTGCGCGCGCCTGGGCTATGAATTCCGCGGCGACGAAGCGGGCCTGCTGCGCCGCCTCGATGCCCTGCTCGACATGGCGCGCAACGGCCTCGAAATCAAGCGCAAGGAAATCCAGCGCCTGATGGACAGCGGCCTCTTCCCCTACACCAGGCGCTATCTCGGCACCCTGCGCAATCACTTCTCGACCATCGGGGTGAACGGGATCAACGAGATGATTCGCAATTTCAGCGGCGACTCGCACGACATCACGACCGAATGGGGCCACGCCTTCGCGGTGCGCCTGCTCGACCACATCCGCGGTCGGATTGCCGCGTTCCAGGAGGAAACCGGCCACCTGTACAACCTGGAAGCCACGCCGGCCGAGGGCACCACCTACCGCTTCGCCAAGGAGGACGCCAGGCGCTATCCGGCGATCCTGCAGGCCGGCACCGAAGACGCGCCGTACTACACCAACTCGTCGCAGCTGCCGGTGGGCTTCACCGACGACGCCTTCGAGGCACTGGAGCGGCAGGACGACCTGCAGCGCAAATACACCGGCGGCACCGTGCTGCATCTCTACATGTCCGAGCAGATATCCTCCGCCGACGCGTGCCGCAAGCTGGTGCGCCGCGCGCTGGAGAATTTCCGCCTGCCCTACATCACCATCACGCCGACTTTTTCCATTTGTCCCAAGCATGGCTACCTCGCCGGCGAGCACGCGTTCTGCCCCAAGTGCGACGAGGAAGCCCTGTCCCGCAAACGCGCTGTTTCCGCATAAACCAAGGAGATTGACATGAACGACATGACCGTTGCGAACTTTGCCGAATCCCTCGCCCTCAAGGACGAGGAGCGCACCCGCTGCGAAGTCTGGACCCGCGTGATGGGCTACCACCGCCCGGTAACCAGCTTCAACAAGGGCAAGAAGAGCGAGCACCGCGAGCGGCAGTTCTTCGTCGAAGGCCGTTGCCGCCTGGGGTAATGAAGTGTATTCCGTCATCGCGAGGCTCGCAGAGCCGTGGCGATCCAGGGCCCATTGATGCCGCTGGCATCCCGGATTGCTTCGCGTTGCTCGCAATGACGACATGAACTCAAGCGCCTCCATAAGGGTCGGCGGCCTCACCCCGCTTTCCACCACCGACTGGCCCGGCCAGCTGGCGGCCGTGGTGTTCTGCCAGGGGTGCCCGTGGCGCTGCGGCTATTGCCACAACCCCGACCTGATTCCCGCGCGCGGCGAGCACGAAATCCCCTGGGACGACGTGCTCGCCTTCCTGCACCGCCGCCGCGGACTGCTCGATGCCGTCGTGTTTTCCGGCGGCGAGCCGACCGCGCAGGCCGGACTCGCCGACGCGATGCGCGCCGTGCGCGCGCTCGGCTTCAGGATCGGCCTGCACACCGGCGGCGCCTATCCGCGCCGGCTCGCCGAAGTGCTGCCGCTGGTCGACTGGGTCGGGCTCGATGCGAAAGCCCCGTTCGCCGACTATGCCCGCATCACCGGCATCGCCGGCAGCGGCGATCCGGCCCGGCAAAGCCTCGACCTCGTGCTGGCGTCGGGCGTCGATGCCGAGATCCGCACCACCGTGCATCCCACCCTGCTGGCTGACGCCGAGGTGATCGCCCTGACGCGCGATCTATCGGCACGCGGCGTGAAGCAGCACGTGGTCCAGGCCTTCCGCGGCCAGGGCTGCGAGGACGACACGCTGAAGCAGACCTCGGCGCGCACGCGCCCCTGGGCCGACCTCGCGGCCGAGGCGGCTGGACAGATCCGACTGCGCCCCCCTTTGCATTGACGCGCGCCAGGTCGCGAGTGGGGAAAGGGCAAGCGCCCGACATGGTAAATTTTGTTGCGAAATCCCCCACTTATGTTGAGAGCGCATGATGCTGTTGGGCGTCGCCATGGTTCTAAAAAACCATGCTTGACGTGCAACCATTTCCGCTATCGGACACCTAAGCGATAGATCTGGCGATCAGGTCGCGAATCCCCTTATCAACAATGTTCAAGTTTGTGCAGCCCAAAGGAGATATGCCCATGAACGCACTTCGTAGAAACGTATTGAAAGGCGCTGCCGGCGCCGGCGCCGTGGCGGTTGCCGTGGCTGCAGGCCTGCTCAAGCCGACCCAGGCGATGGCCGCCTGGAACAAGGCCGCCTTCGAG
>JBFMET010000014.1:0-70785 GCA_040753235.1 Pseudomonadota bacterium | reverse complement strand
TAACCCCTAACCCCTAACCCCTAACCCCTAACCCCTAACCCCTAACCCCTAACCCCTAACCCCTAACCCCTAACCCCTAGCAATGCCCCTCCTGACCTTCGACCGCCTCGAACTCGCCTATGGTCACCACCCGCTGCTCGACGGCGCCTCGCTGGTGATCGAGGCGGGCGAGCGCATCGGCCTCATCGGCCGCAACGGCACCGGCAAATCCAGCCTGCTGAAAATCATCGCCGGCGACAGCCAGCCGGATGCGGGCGAGGTGTGGCGCGCGCCCGGCTTGCGGCTGGCCTACGTGCCGCAGGAACCGGTCTTCCGGCCCGGCCACAGCGTGTTCGAGGCGGTGGCGGAAGGGGTGGGCGCGGCGCAGACGCTGCTGGCGCAATACCACGCCGTGGCGCATGCGATGGCTGAAGGCGACGAAACGGTGTACGCGGACTTCGAGCGGCTGTCGCACGAACTGGAAGCGGCCGATGCCTGGCGGCTTAACAGCCGGGTGGAGGAGACGCTGCAGCGCCTGAGTCTCGACGCCGACGCGGCGGTGGAGACCCTGTCAGGCGGCCTGAAAAAACGCGTGGCGCTGGCGCGCGCGCTAGTCACCGACCCCGAGCTGCTGCTGCTCGACGAACCGACCAACCATCTGGATTTTTCCGCGATCGAGTGGCTGGAGACCCTGCTCAACGACTACCGCGGCGCGCTGCTCTTCATCACCCACGACCGGCGCTTTCTGGATAACGTCGCAAACCGCATTATCGAGCTCGATCGCGGCCAATTGCGCGAATATCTGGGCAATTTCAGCGCATATCAGCTCAAGAAGGCCGAGCAGCTCGAAGTCGAGGCGGTACACAACCGCAAGTTCGACAAGTTCTGGAAGCAGGAGGAGGCCTGGATCCGCAAGGGCGTCGAGGCGCGGCGCACCCGCAACGAAGGCCGCGTGCGGCGGCTGGAGGCCTTGCGCCGCACCCGCGAGGCGCGCATCGCGCACGCCGGCCAGGTCGGCTTCCAGCTCGACGCCGGCGAACGCTCGGGCAAGGTGGTCGCCGAGCTCGACCATGTCGGTTATGGCTACGACGGCCGCACCCTCATCCACGATTTTTCCGCCACCATTTTGCGCGGCGACAAATTGGGACTGCTGGGCCCCAACGGCGCCGGCAAGACGACGCTGATCCGCCTCATCCTCGGCGATCTCAAGCCGCAGGCCGGCTGGATCAAGCAGGGCACCAAGCTCGAGGTCGCCTACTTCGACCAGTTCCGCAACCAGCTCGACGACAACGCGACGCTGGTCGACACCATTTCGCCCGGCTCCGACTATGTCGAGATCGGCGGCCAGAAGAAGCACGTCATCAGCTATCTGGAGGACTTCCTGTTTCCCGCCGAGCGGTCGCGCGCCAAGGTGTCGGCGCTCTCGGGCGGCGAGCGCAACCGATTATTGCTGGCGCGCCTGTTCGCCCGCCCGGCCAACCTGCTGGTGCTCGACGAGCCGACCAACGACCTCGACATCGACACCCTGGAGCTGCTGGAGCAGTTGCTGCAGGACTACGCCGGCACGGTCATCATCGTCTCGCACGACCGCGCCTTCCTCGACAACGTCGTCACCCAGTCCATCGTGTTCGAGGGCGAGGGCAGGCTGACCGAGATCGTCGGCGGCTACGCCGACTGGCAGGCATGGCGGCAGCGGCGCGCGGCCGAGACGGCAAAGCCCGGGGCGAAGCCGGCGTCTGCCAGGCCGACCCCGGCCGCCCAGTTGCCGGCCAAATCGCGCCTCAGCTACAAGGAGGCGCGCGAACTGGAAGGGCTGCCGGCACGCATCGCGGCATTGGAGGCCGAGCAGGCCGGGATCGCCGCGAAGCTGTCCGACCCTGCGCTGTACCAGACCGACCCGCAGGCCGCGACCACGCTGCAGGCGCGGACCGAGGCCATCGAGGCCGAGCTGCTCGATGCGCTGGCGCGCTGGGAGGCGCTGGAGGCGAAACAAACGGCCGTTTAGGGGCTGTTTCACGTGAAACCCCGCCCCGGGGTAGAATGGCGCCCATCATGAATTTCCCCGAGTCCTTCGATGTCATCGTCGTCGGTGGCGGCCACGCCGGCACCGAGGCTGCGCTCGCGTCTGCGCGCATGGGCGTGAAGACGCTGCTGCTGACGCACAACATCGAAACCCTCGGCGCGATGTCGTGCAATCCGTCGATCGGCGGCATCGGCAAGGGGCATCTGGTCAAGGAGGTCGACGCCCTCGGCGGCGCGATGGCGCTCGCCACCGACGCGGCCGGCATCCAGTTCCGCACGCTCAATTCGTCCAAGGGCCCCGCGGTGCGCGCGACCCGCGCGCAGGCCGACCGCGTGCTGTACAAGGCGGCGATCCGCCGCCGCCTGGAAAACCAGCCGAATCTCACGCTCTTCCAGCAGGCGGTCGACGACCTGCTGCTCGATGGCGACCGCGTCGCCGGGGTGAAGACCCAGCTCGGCATCGTGTTTTCCGGCCACGCCGTCGTGCTCACCGCCGGCACCTTCCTCGCCGGTCTGGTGCACGTCGGGCTGGAGAACTTCCAGGCCGGGCGCATGGGCGATCCGCCCGCGGTGTCGCTCGCCGCGCGCCTGCGCGAACTGAAACTGCCGGTGGGGCGGCTGAAGACCGGCACCCCGCCGCGCATCGACGGCCGCAGCATCGATTACTCGCAGACCCAGGTGCAGCCCGGCGACGACCCCGCGCCGGTGTTTTCCTTCATGGGCGACGCGGCCATGCACCCCGAGCAGCGCCCGTGCTGGATCACGCATACCACTGAAAAGACGCATGAAATCATCCGCGGCGGTCTCGACCGCTCGCCGATGTACACCGGCGTCATCGAGGGCGTGGGGCCGCGCTACTGCCCGTCGATCGAGGACAAGATCACCCGCTTCGCCGACAAGGCTTCGCACCAGATCTTCCTCGAACCCGAGGGGCTGACGACGCACGAAATCTACCCCAATGGCATCTCGACCTCGCTGCCGTTCGACGTGCAACTCGCCATCGTGCGTTCGATCCCCGGGCTGGAGCACGCGCACATCCTGCGCCCCGGCTACGCCATCGAGTACGACTACTACGACCCGCGCAACCTCAAGGCCTCGCTCGAAACCAAGTCGATCGGTGGGCTGTTTTTCGCCGGCCAGATCAACGGCACCACCGGCTACGAAGAAGCCGCCGCGCAGGGCCTCCTGGCCGGCATCAACGCGGGCCTGCAGGTGCAGGGGAAAGACGCTTGGAGCCCGGGCCGCCACGAAGCCTATCTGGGCGTGCTGGTCGACGACCTCATCGTTCGGGGCGTGTCGGAACCGTACCGCATGTTCACCAGCCGCGCCGAATACCGCCTGCAGCTGCGCGAGGACAACGCCGACATGCGCCTCACCGAAATCGGCCGCCAGTTGGGCGTGGTCGACGACGCGCGCTGGGACGCCTTCAACCGCAAGCGCGATGAGGTCGCGCGCGAGACCGAGCGCCTGAAAGCCACCTGGGTCAACCCGGCCATCCTGCCCGCCGAGGAAGCCACGCGCCTCATCGGCCAGGCCATCGAGCGCGAGTACAACCTGTTCGACCTGTTGCGCAGGCCCAATCTGACTTACGCGCAGGTGCTCGCGCTGCCGGGCGGCGGGGCAGGGGTGGGCGATGCAAGCGTTGCCGAGCAGGTCGAAATCGCCGCCAAGTACCAGGGCTACATCGACCGCCAGAACGAGGAAGTCGACAAGCACCGCGAACAGGAAAGCCTGCGCCTGCCGGCCGACCTCGACTACACGCAGCTGACCGCGCTGTCGATGGAAGTGCGCCAGCGCCTGCAGAAGGCGCGCCCCGAAACGCTTGGCCAGGCCGCGCGCCTGCAGGGCATCACCCCGGCGGCGATTTCGGTGCTGCTGATCTACGCCAAGCGTGGCTTCGCGCCAGATAAGACTCAGCGCGGCTTCAAGCCCGACGAAGAAAAGAAAAGCGCATGAGCGTCGAACAGCAATTGAAGGCGGGGATCGCCGCCCTCGGCCTTGCATTGCCCGACGGCGCCGCGGCCAGGCTGCTGGCGTATCTGGCGTTGCTCGACAAGTGGAACCGCGTGTACAACCTGACGGCGGTGCGCGACGCCGAGCGCATGGTGAGCCACCATCTGCTGGACTCGCTGGCGGCGGTGCCTTTCTTTGATAGGCCAGTGGTGGCGCTTTCACCCTCTCCCCAACCCTCCCCCCTCGAGGGGGAGGGAGCGAATGTTGCGCAGTGCGTGCCCAAACCGATTAACGTGCTGGACGTCGGTAGCGGCGGCGGCCTGCCCGGGATTCCGTTGGCGATCGCCCGGCCTGAATTTCAAGTGACGCTGATCGACAGCATCGCCAAGAAGACCGCCTTTCTGCTGCAGGCGAAGGCCGAGCTGGGGCTCGCCAACCTGGCTGTGGTCACGAGCCGGGTCGAGGACTACCAGCCGGAAACCGGCTTCGACGCGATCACTTCGCGGGCATTTTCCGACCTCAGGGAATTCGTCACGCTGACCCGCCACCTGCTGAATCCGGGCGGGCGCTGGTTGGCGATGAAGGGTCTGTACCCGCATGAGGAGATCGCCGTGCTGCCCGCTGGCGTGAAAGTGAGCGCTGACCACGCGCTTGCCGTGCCGGGGCTGGACGCCACCCGACATCTGATCGTTCTGGAGCCTGTTGTATGAGCCGAATTCTGGCAATAGCGAACCAAAAGGGCGGCGTGGGCAAGACCACGACGGCGGTGAATCTGGCGGCCAGTCTCGCCGCCCTTGGTCAGCGCGTGCTGCTGGTCGACCTCGATCCGCAGGGCAACGCGACCATGGGCGCCGGCATCGAGAAGCGCAGCGCGCTGCCGACCGTGTACCAGATCCTGCTCGAACAGGTGACGCTGCGCGACGCCACGATGCGCTCGCAGCCCGGGCATTTCGACGTCATTCCCGCCAACCGCGAACTCGCGGGTGCCGAGATCGACCTCGTCAACCTGGAACATCGCGACCTGCGCCTGAAGGAGGCGCTGGCGAAGGAGGCGGGCGCCTACGATTTCGTCCTGCTCGACTGCCCGCCGACGCTCAACCTGCTGACGGTGAACGCCTTCGCCGCCGCCGAGGCGGTGCTGATCCCGATGCAGTGCGAGTACTACGCGCTCGAGGGCCTCACTGATCTGGTCGCCACCATCAAGAAGGTCAAGCAGCGGCTCAACCCCGACATCCGCATCGAGGGTCTGCTGCGCGTGATGTTCGATCCGCGCAGCACGCTGGCGCAGCAGGTGTCGGAGCAGATCAAGCAGCATTTCGGCGACAAGGTGTACGACACCGTGATCCCGCGCAACGTGCGGCTCGCCGAAGCGCCGAGCCACGGCCTGCCGGTGCTCGCCTACGACCCGCAATGCAAGGGCACCAAAGCCTATATGGAACTGGCCGAAGAGACGCTGCGGCGCGCCGGCCTCACAGCAAAGGAGACGACACATGGCGAGGCCTAAGGGACTGGGGCGCGGACTCGACGCGCTCTTGGGCGGCGAGGACAGCGCCGCGCCGCCGCAGGGCGACCTGCGCATGATGAAAGTGGCGCACCTGGCGCCCGGCAAATACCAGCCGCGCACCCAGATGGACAGCGAATCGCTGCAGGAGCTCGCCGACTCGATCCGCGCGCAGGGGCTGATGCAGCCCATCCTCGCGCGCGAGGTCACCGGCGGCTACGAGATCATCGCCGGCGAGCGCCGCTGGCGCGCGGCGCAGCTTGCGGGGCTCACCGAAGTGCCGGTGCTGGTGCGCGAAGTCGCCGACGACGCGGTCGCGGCGATGGCGCTGATCGAGAACATCCAGCGCGAGGACCTCAACGCCATCGACGAGGCGCACGGCCTGCAGCGCCTGATCCACGAATTCGGCATGACCCACGACGCGGTGGCGCAGGCGGTCGGCAAGTCGCGCGCGGCGGTGTCGAACCTCTTGCGTTTGCTCAATCTGTCGCGTCCGGTGCAGGACATGCTCGTCGCCGGCCTCATCGAGATGGGCCACGCGCGTGCGCTCCTGCCGCTGAATGCGGCGCAGCAGCGCGAACTTGCGCACGAGACCGAGACCCGCGGCCTGTCGGTGCGCGAGGTCGAGCGCCGCGTCGCGCGCCTGAAGGAGGTGCCGGCCGCGAAACCCGCCAAGGCGCCGGCGTCGCGCGATCTCCTGCGCCTGGAGGAGGCGCTGTCGGATGCGCTCGGCATGACCGCCCACGTGCAGACGACGAAAAAAGGCGGCGGCAAGCTCACCCTGGCCTTCGGCAGCGCCGACGAGCTCGACGGCCTGCTCGCGCGCCTCGGGATCCGGCTGTAAGGGGCGGGGCCGGTACTATTTCACTATGTTCTGAAATTCATCATCAAGTGTCTTGATGTTTGCATAGACACGGCTAATTCAAGTATCATCGCGGGCTAATGTTTACCGGCGCCCCCCGTATCGGTGTTTCAGGCATTCGACGGGTAGCGCTGGCGCAGGCGGCGATGGCCCCCCTGCTTGCGCTGGTCAGCGGCGTGTTCGCCGGTCCGCTCGCGGGCGCGGCCGCACTGTACGGCAGTCTGACCGCCCTGGCCGTCACGGGAGTGCTGGTGTGGCGGGAGCGCCAGGCGATGCGCCATCCCGAGTGGGACCAGCACCGCCTGCTGAAGCAGTTCATCCGCACCGGCATCGAGCGCCTCGTCGTGTTGAGCGCGCTGCTCGTGGCGGGCCTGGGCGTGCTGAAGCTGGCGCCGCTGCCGATGCTGCTGGGCCTGGTGCTGGCGCAGCTGGCCTGGCTGGCGGCGACGACGACGGGGCGTCACACGAAATGAGTTGCGCTGCAGGCCGGGCGGCCTGCGCAAGGTAGGTTTTGAATGGGAGCGCGCGGCGCGTCCATCCAAAACCCACTTATTGAAGTTGATCACTATGGCTTCGGAATACGCAAGCTCCGCCGAGTACATCAAGCACCACCTGCAGAACCTGACCTATGGCCAGTTGCCGGAAGGCACCGTGCGCTACGACGGCACCGTGCTCACCGAGCCGACCTGGACCTTTGCCCACGGCACCGAGGAACTCAAGGCCATGGGCTTCTGGTCGATCAACGTCGACAGCATGCTGTTCTCCATCGGCCTCGGCGTGCTGTTCCTGTTCTTCTTCCGCATGGCGGCCAGGCGCGCCACCGTCGGCGTGCCGGGCGGCTGGCAGAACTTCGTCGAGTGGATCGTCGAATTCATCGACACCTCGGTGCGCGGCTCCTTCTCGCACAAGAACGCGATGGTCGCGCCGCTTGCGCTCACCCTCTTCGTCTGGATCTTCCTGCTGAACCTGATGGACCTGATCCCGGTCGACTGGCTGCCGTGGCTGGCGAGCCTTGCCGGCGTGCCCTATCTCAAGATCGTGCCGTCGACCGACCCCAACATCACCTTCGGCCTGTCGCTGTCGGTCTTCGTCATCGTGCTGTACTACAGCCTGAAGATGAAGGGCCCCGGCGGCTTCTTCGCCGAACTCGCCTTCCAGCCTTTCCCCAAGTGGCTGTTCCCGGTCAACCTGCTGCTCGAAGGCGTGGGTCTGATCGCCAAGCCGATTTCGCACTCGCTGCGTCTGTTCGGCAACATGTACGCCGGCGAAATGATCTTCATCCTGATCGCCCTGATGTTCGGCGGCGGCTGGGTCATGGCTGCGTTCGGCGGTGTGCTGCAGTGGGCGTGGGCGGTGTTCCACATCCTCATCATCACGCTGCAGGCCTTCATCTTCATGACGCTGACCATCGTCTATCTGGACATGGCGCACGCCGAGCATCACTAAAAGCGGGCATCACTGATTTCGTGTTTTGGTTTCACTGTTTCTGTTTTCAACTTTGACTTTTAATTAGGAGCAACAAATGGAAATGACTCAAGCCGTGCTGTACATCGCTGGTGCCCTGATGATGGGCCTGGGCGCACTCGGTGCTGCCGTGGGTATCGGCATCCTCGGCGGCCGCTTCCTCGAAGGCGCCGCCCGCCAGCCCGAACTGATCCCCATGCTGCGCACCCAGTTCTTCATCGTCATGGGTCTGGTCGACGCCGTGCCGATGATCGCCGTCGGTATCGCCATGTACGTTCTGTTCGCCGTTGCCGGTTAATTCGCGGGTTGATTCGGAACCTTATTAACCCCGTCATTTAAAGGTGCGGATATGAATTTCAACGCAACTTTGATCGGCCAGTCCATCACGTTCATCTTCTTCGTGTGGTTCTGCATGAAGTTCGTGTGGCCGCCGATCATGAACGCGCTCGAAACGCGCAAGAAGCAGATTGCCGACGGCCTCGCCGCGGGCGACCGCGGCAAGCACGAGCTGGAGCTGGCCGCCAAGAAGGCTGCCGACAACCTGCGTGACGCCAAGGCCCAGGCTGCCGAAGTGATCGCCCAGGCCGAGAAGCGTGCCGCGCAGATCATCGAAGAAGCCAAGGACGCCGCCAAGCAGGAAGGCGAGCGCCAGCTGGCAGCCGCGCAGGCCAACATCGAGCAGGAAGCCAACCGTGCGCGCGAAAGCCTGCGCGAGCAGGTGGCGTCGCTGGCCGTCGCCGGTGCGGAGAAGATCCTGCGCCGCGAAGTCAACGCGCAAACCCACGCTGACCTCCTCGCCCAGCTGAAAGCCGAGCTGTAATCATGAGCGAACTGTCTACCCTGGCACGTCCCTACGCCGAAGCGGCCTTCCGCCTCGCGCAAGGCGAAAACGACCTGGCGGGCTGGTCCTCGCGCATCGCCACGCTGGCGACGATCGTGTCCGACGCCCGGGTGGCGGCGCTGATCGCCGATCCCGCCGTGTCGGCCGAGCGCGTCGCCGCGCTGATCGCCGACGTTGCGGGCAGCGGCCTCGGCGAGCGCGGCGCCAACTTCGTCAAGGTGCTGGCCGAGAACGACCGCCTCGCCGTGCTGCCCGAGATTCACGCGCAGTACGAGGCGCTCAAGGCCCACGCCGAAGGCACGCTCGAAGCCACGATCACCAGCGCCCAGCCCCTGAATCAGGCGCAGATCGACGATCTGGTCGCCGGTCTCAAGGCCAAGTTCAACCGCGCGGTGAACGTGCATACCGCCGTCGACCCCGAACTGATCGGCGGCGCGGTGATTGCCATCGGCGACCAGGTGATGGACGGCTCGGTGAAAGGGCGTCTGCAGAAGATGGCCTTCGCCTTGCAGGGTTAACGCGGCTTAGGCTCATCCAACTCATATTTATCGGAACCTCACGGTTCGGAGAACAGACATGCAATTGAATCCAAGCGAAATCAGCGAACTGATTAAAGCCAAGATCGAGAACCTCGGTGCGTCGAGCGAACTGCGCACCCAGGGCACGATCGTGTCCGTCACCGACGGCATCGTCCGCATCCACGGCCTGTCCGACGTGATGTCGGGTGAAATGATCGAGATGCCGGGCAACACCTTCGGCGTGGCGCTCAACCTCGAGCGCGACTCGGTCGGCGCCGTGGTGCTGGGCGACTACGAGCACATCAAGGAAGGCGACCTCGCCAAGTGCACCGGCCGCATCCTCGAAGTGCCGGTCGGCCGCGGCCTGCTCGGCCGCGTGGTGAACTCGCTGGGTCAGCCGATCGACGGCAAGGGCCCGATCGCCGCCGACACCACCATGCCGATCGAGCGCATCGCCCCCGGCGTGATCGAACGTAAATCGGTCGACCAGCCGGTGCAGACCGGCCTCAAGTCGATCGACGCCATGGTCCCCGTCGGCCGCGGCCAGCGCGAGTTGATCATCGGAGACCGCCAGACCGGCAAGACCGCCGTCGCGATCGACGCCATCATCAACCAGAAGGGCACCGGCGTGAAGTGCATCTACGTCGCCGTCGGCCAGAAGGCTTCGTCGGTCGCCAACGTGGTGCGCAAGCTCGAAGAGCACGGCGCCATGGAGCACACCATCGTCGTCGCCGCGACCGCGTCCGACGCCGCCGCGATGCAGTACATCGCACCGTACGCCGGCTGCACCATGGGCGAGTTCTTCCGCGACATCGGCGAAGACGCGCTGATCGTGTACGACGATCTGACCAAGCAGGCCTGGGCCTACCGTCAGGTCTCGCTGCTGCTGCGCCGTCCGCCGGGCCGCGAAGCCTACCCGGGCGACGTGTTCTACCTGCACTCGCGTCTGCTCGAGCGCGCCGCGCGCGTCAACGCCGACTACGTCGAGAAGCTGACCAAGGGCGCCGTCAAGGGCAAGACCGGCTCGCTGACCGCGCTGCCGATCATCGAAACCCAGGCCGGCGACGTGTCCGCCTTCGTGCCGACCAACGTGATCTCGATTACCGACGGCCAGATCTTCCTCGAGACCGACCTCTTCAACGCCGGCATCCGTCCCGCGATCAACGCCGGCCTGTCGGTGTCCCGCGTCGGCGGCGCCGCGCAGACCAAGGTCATCAAGAAGCTCGGCGGCGGCGTGCGTCTGGCGCTGGCGCAGTACCGCGAACTCGCGGCCTTCGCCCAGTTCGCGTCCGACCTCGACGAAGCCACCCGCAAGCAGCTCGAACGCGGCCGCCGCGTGACCGAGCTGATGAAGCAGGCGCAGTACTCGCCGATGTCGGTTTCCGACATGGCGCTGACCCTGTTCGCGGTCAACAAGGGCTACATGGACGACGTCGAAGTGAACAAGATCCTCGCCTTCGAAAGCGCGCTGACCACCTTCGTCAAGTCGAAGGCCGGTGCCGCGATGGAAGCCGTCGAAGCCTCGGGCAACATGGACGAGGCCAGCGAGAAGGCGATCACCGCCGCCTGCGACGAGTTCAAGAAAACCGGCGTCTATTGATAGACCGCGCTGTAGGAGCGCCAGTTTTTAATTAGGAGCAGGCATGGCAGCCGGAAAAGAGATTCGGACCAAGATCAAGAGCGTGGAAAACACGCGCAAGATCACCAAGGCCATGGAAATGGTTGCGGCGTCCAAGATGCGCAAGGCGCAGGAACGCATGAAGGCCGCGCGCCCGTATGCCGAGAAGATCGCCAATGTGGCGACCCACATGGCGTATGCGCACACGGAATACAAGCACCCCTTCGTGATCCCGCGCGACACCGTCAAGCGCGTCGGCCTCATCGTCGTCACCTCCGACAAGGGCCTGTGCGGCGGTCTCAACACCAATGCCTTCCGCATGGTGGTGAACCAGATGAAGCAGTGGGAAGCCGCCGGCGTCGGCATCGACGTCACCGCGATCGGCAACAAGGGCCTGGGTTTCATGCAGCGCCTCGGTGCCAACGTGGTGTCGCAGCTGACCGCGATCGGCGACGCGCCGCACATGGACAAGCTGATCGGTCCGGTGAAGATCATGCTGGACGCGTACCTGGAAGGTCGCATCGACGGGCTCTACATCGTCTACAACCGCTTCATCAACACCATGAAGCAGGAGCCGACGCTGACCAAGCTGCTGCCCCTGTCGCAGCTGGAGAGCGAGGAAGAGGCGAGCCTGAAGACGCACTGGGACTACATCTACGAACCCGATGCCAAGCCGGTGGTCGACGCCATGCTGATGCGCTACATCGAGTCGCTGGTGTACCAGGCCGTGGCCGAGAACATCGCGTGCGAGCAGTCGGCGCGCATGGTCGCGATGAAGGCCGCGTCCGACAACGCCAAGAACGTGATCGGCGAACTCAAGCTCGTCTACAACAAGACCCGCCAGGCTGCGATCACCAAGGAGCTGTCGGAAATTGTCGCCGGCGCCGCAGCGGTTTAAAGCATTCAAACTTTTAGGAAATCAACATGAGCAACGGAAAAATTGTTCAGATCATCGGCGCGGTGGTTGACGTGGAATTCCCGCGCGATGCCATGCCCAAGGTCATGGAAGCGCTGAAAATGCAGTCCCCCGAACTGACGTTCGAAGTCCAGCAGCAGCTGGGCGACGGCATCGTTCGCACCATCGCGATGGGCTCCACCGACGGCCTGCGCCGCGGCATGAGCGTGCTGTCCACCGGCAACCCCATCATGGTGCCGGTCGGCCAGAAGACGCTGGGCCGCATCATGAACGTGCTGGGCGATCCGGTCGACGAAGCCGGCCCGATCGGCGCGGAAACCACCATGCCGATCCACCGCAAGGCCCCGGCGTATGCCGACCAGGCCGCCACGGTGGAGATTCTGGAAACCGGCATCAAGGTCATCGACCTGATCATGCCGATCGCCAAGGGCGGCAAGGTCGGCCTGTTCGGCGGCGCCGGCGTGGGCAAGACCGTGACGCTGATGGAACTGATCCGCAACATCGCCGTGCAGCACAGCGGCTTTTCGGTGTTCGCCGGCGTGGGCGAGCGGACCCGCGAAGGCAACGACTTCTACCACGAGATGAAGGAAGGCGGCGTGCTGGACAAGGTCGCCCTGGTCTACGGCCAGATGAACGAGCCGCCGGGCAACCGTCTGCGCGTCGCGCTGACCGGCCTGACCATGGCCGAATACTTCCGCGACGAAGGCCGCGACGTGCTGCTGTTCGTCGACAACATCTACCGCTACACCCTGGCCGGTACCGAAGTGTCGGCGCTGCTGGGCCGGATGCCGTCCGCGGTGGGCTACCAGCCGACCCTGGCCGACGAAATGGGCCGCCTGCAGGAGCGCATCACCTCGACCAAGACCGGCTCGATCACCTCGTTCCAGGCCGTGTACGTGCCGGCGGACGACCTGACCGACCCGTCGCCCGCGACGACCTTCGCCCACCTCGACGCCACCCTGGTGTTGAGCCGTCAGGTCGCCGAACTGGGCATCTACCCCGCGGTGGACCCGCTCGACTCGACCTCGCGTATCCTGGATCCGCAGGTCGTCGGCGACGAGCACTACTCGGTCGCCCGCAAGGTGCAGGGCACGCTGCAGAAGTACAAGGAACTGCGCGACATCATCGCGATTCTGGGCATGGACGAACTGTCGCCCGAAGACAAGCTGGCCGTGTCCCGCGCCCGCAAGCTGCAGCGCTTCCTGTCGCAGCCCTTCTTCGTCGCCGAAGTGTTCACCGGCGCGCCCGGCAAGTACGTTTCGCTGAAGGACACCATCGCCGGCTTCAAGGCGATCGTCGAAGGCGAATACGACCATCTGCCCGAGCAGGCCTTCTACATGGTCGGCGGGATCGAAGAAGCCGTCGAGAAGGCGAAGACGATTCAGTAAAGCTTGAGGAGCTAGGAGCTAGGAGCTAGGGATTAGGGGTGATGAGCGCTACGCGCGCCTTTCCCTAGCCCCTAAATCCTAGTCCCTAGCCCCTAAAACCGAGGTTACAAAATGGCCATGACCCTACACGTCGACATCGTCAGCGCAGAAAAATCGCTCTACTCCGGCACCGCCGAAGTGGTGATCGCCCCTGGCCAGCGCGGCGAGCTCGGCATCTATCCGCGCCATACCCCGCTCATCACCACGCTCAAGCCCGGCTCGGTGCGCATCAAGGTGCCGGACCAGGCGGAAGAAGAGCTGGTGTACGTTTCCGGCGGCATTCTCGAAGTGCAGCCGCACGTCGTCACCATCCTGTCCGACACCGCGATCCGCGGCGCCGACCTCGACGAGGCCAAGGCGCTCGAAGCCATGCGCGCCGCCGAGGAGGCGATGAAGGACCGGGCCGCCAGCATCGACTACGCGCAGGCGCAGGCCGAGCTGGCGCAGGCGGTGGCGCAACTGGCCGCGATCAAGAAGCTGCGCAAGCTGACCTGATCGGTGCACGGCGCACGCAGTGAAACAAGGCAACCTCCGGGTTGCCTTTTTTCATGCGGCTGTCAGGGCGCTGGCCTTATACTTGCAGCGCGAATTGCCTGGCCTCCGACAACCTCCAGACCCCCCACGCATGACAGCCAAACTCGACATCGTCATCCTCGCCGCGGGCAAGGGCACGCGGATGCGCTCCGACCTGCCCAAGGTGCTGCACCCCCTCGCCGGCAAACCGCTGGTCAGCCACGTCATCGACACCGCGCACGCGCTCGGCGCGGTGAAGACCTGCGTGGTCTATGGCTTCGGCGGCGAGGCGGTGCCGCAGGCGCTGGCTGACGACAAGCTGACGTTCGTGTTGCAGGCCGAACAGCACGGCACCGGCCACGCGGTGCAGCAGGCGCTGCCGCGGCTGGGCGACGAGTCGGTCACGCTGGTGCTGTATGGCGACGTGCCGCTGACCCGCGTCGCGACCCTGCAGCCGCTGGTCAACGCCGCGCGCAGCCACAAGCTGGGCCTGCTGACCGTCAACCTCGCCCACCCGGACGGCTACGGCCGCATCGTGCGGGATCACGGCCAGGTGGTGCGCATCGTCGAACACAAGGACGCAAACCCCGCCGAACGCGCGATCAGCGAGGTCAACACCGGCATCCTTGCCGTCGCGACCCGGCATCTTAAGAAATGGATCGCCGAACTGAAGAACGACAACGCGCAGGGTGAGTACTACCTCACCGACATCATCGCCATGGCCGTGCGCGACGGCGTCGAGGTCGAGGCGCATCAGCCCGCGCACGAATGGGAAGTGCTCGGGGTGAACAGCAAGGCGCAGCTCGCCGAGCTCGAGCGCATCCACCAGCGCGAAGTCGCGCGCGGCCTGCTAGCCGCCGGCGTGACGCTCATGGACCCGGCGCGGCTCGACGTGCGCGGCACGCTCGCCTGCGGCCGCGACGTCGTCATCGACGTCAACTGTGTCTTCGAAGGCCGCGTGGAGCTGGGCGACGGCGTGCAAGTGGGCGCCAACTGCGTGCTGCGCAACGTCAAGGTCGCCGCGGGCACCAAGATCGACGCCTTCACCCTGATCGACGACGCCGAGATCGGCGAGGTCAATCGCCTCGGCCCGTTCTCGCGCATCCGCCCGGGGACGAAGCTCGCCCGCGACGTTCACGTCGGCAACTTCGTCGAGATCAAGAACAGCCAGATCGACGACGGCTCCAAGATCAACCACCTCTCTTACGTCGGCGACACGACCATGGGCAGGAAGGTCAACATCGGCGCCGGCACCATCACCTGCAATTACGACGGCGCCAACAAGCACCGCACCGTGATCGAGGACGAAGTCTTCGTCGGCTCCGACACCCAGCTCGTCGCGCCGGTCACCGTCGGAAAAGGCGCCACGCTCGGCGCCGGCACCACGCTCACCCGCGACGCGCCGGCGGGCGAACTCACCCTTTCGCGCGCGAAGCAGGTCACCGTCCCCGGCTGGAAGCGGCCGGTCAAACAGAAAAAGGAAAGCTGATATGTGCGGCATCGTCGGCGCGGTTGCGCAACGCAACGTCGTTCCCATCCTGCTCGAAGGCCTGCGCCGTCTCGAATACCGCGGCTACGACTCGGCCGGCCTCGTCGTCATCGACGGCGGCCTGCACCGCGTGCGCAGCGTCGGCCGCGTCGCGTCGCTCACCGAAGCGTGCGCTGCCGACCAGGTGAGCGGCCCGCTCGGCATCGCCCATACCCGCTGGGCCACCCACGGCGCGCCGTCGGAAGCCAACGCCCACCCGCACGTCAGCGGCAGCCTCGCCGTGGTGCACAACGGCATCATCGAAAACCACGACGCGCTGCGCACACGGCTCAAGGCCGCGGGCTTTGTCTTCACTTCGGAAACCGACACCGAAGTGATCGCTCACCTCATCCAACTTTACCTGCGGCAATCGTCCGATCTGCTCGCGGCGACGCGTGCAGCCGTGGCCGAGCTCGAAGGCGCCTACGCCATCGGCGTGGTGCATGCGGACATGCCGGCGCGCCTGATCTGCGCGCGCAAGGGCAGCCCGCTTCTCGTCGGCCTCGGCATCGAGGAGAACTTCATCGCGTCCGATGTTTCGGCGCTGCTGCCGGTGACGCAGCGCGTGATGTACCTGGAAGAGGGCGACGTCGCCGACATCGGTCTGCTCGCGGTGACGGTCTACGACGCGGCGGGCAAGCAGGTCGACCGCAGCGTGCACGTCTCCGAGCTCTCCGCCGACATGGCCGAGCTCGGCAACTACCGCCATTTCATGCAGAAGGAAATCCACGAGCAGCCGCGCGCGCTCACCGACACGCTGCTCACCGCCGTGGCGCAGGACCGCGTGCAGCCCGAGTGGTTCGGCTTCGATGCCGCCGAGGTGCTCTCCCAGGTGAAGGCCGTGACCTTCCTCGCCTGCGGCACCAGCTACCATGCGGCCAAGGTCGCCACCTACTGGCTGGAAGAGCTGGCCGGCATCCCGGCCAACGCGGAGATCGCCAGCGAATACCGCTACCGCACCAGCGTGCCGAACCCGGACGCGCTCGTCGTCACCATCTCGCAGTCGGGCGAAACCGCCGACACGCTGGCGGCGCTCAACCACGCCAAGTCGCTCGGCCATGACAAGACGCTGACGATCTGCAACGTGCCGGAATCCGCGCTCACCCGCGCCTCGCGCCTCAAATTCCTCACCCGCGCCGGCACCGAAATCGGTGTCGCCTCGACCAAGGCCTTCACCACCCAGCTCGCCGGCCTGTTTCTGCTCACGCTCGTGCTCGCCAAGTTGCGCGGGCGGCTCACCCCCGAACAGGAAGCTGCGTACCTGACCGAGCTGCGCAGCCTGCCGAACAAGGCGCAGCAGGTGCTGGCACTCGAACCCGAGGTGGAAGCCTGGTCGCAGCGCTTCGCCAACAAGCACCATGCGCTCTTCCTCGGCCGCGGCGTGCACTACCCGATTGCCCTGGAAGGGGCATTGAAGCTGAAGGAAATTTCCTACATCCACGCCGAAGCCTACCCCGCCGGCGAGCTCAAGCACGGCCCGCTGGCGCTGGTCGACGAGGACATGCCGGTCGTCACCATCGCGCCCAACGACCAGCTCATCGAAAAACTGAAATCGAACCTGCAGGAAGTGCGCGCGCGCGGCGGCGAGCTCTACGTCTTTGCCGACGGCGACGTGCACATCGAGGAATCCGAATTCGTCCACGTCATCAAGCTGCCCGGCGGCGCCAACGGCGCGCTGTCGCCCATCCTCCACACCGTGCCGCTGCAGCTGCTGTCGTATCACGCCGCGCTGCAGAAGGGGACGGATGTGGACAAGCCGCGGAATCTGGCGAAATCAGTTACGGTCGAATAGTGGCACCATGCAACGTCTGAATTCAGAGCCCTGCGCGGCTTTTCACGCGGGTCTGGTGGAATGATGGGTTGGCTGTCAGCAGCGTGGCGAGGAACGGGGTGGTTTCATTTGTACCCGCTCTCAATTCAGCAGAGCCGGATTGAGGTTTTCCGAGCTTGGGCATGGTGCGGTTTTTCAGCACAGTGTTTGACCAGGGTGCGGTCTTCGCTTCAATCACCCAGAGCGCATGTGGTCGAAGATGTTCATCTAGGCGCATGAGCCAGAGCTGATGCCACCCAGGATGAATGGGAGATACACGGCTCGTTTGTGAGTGTGCGGAAACAGCTTTGACCTGCACTTTGAGTTCAGGTTGGCCAGGGCGAAGAACTTTGATATCCCAAGCGTGCTCACTCGCGGAACCAAATTCCAATACGGCTTCGGGGAACCGATGTCTTGCGTAGATTCGCGCGAAAAACTCGGCAATGACGCCAGTCTTTTGATCCCCGATAGGAATCTCAAGAGGGCGAGAGCGCTGAATCCGTTCAAGCCTTGCATAGGCGCTTGCGTACTGGTCAATTGCTTCGAAAATTTCCTGCACCGCGGGATTACTCCTGTGCCGGCCAACAGCTAATCAAGGCCCCGTGGGCCCGGACGTTTTTAAATAAAGAGACAGGCGCATGCGGATTATGCGCCTGCCTTGTCCCGTAAAAAAAGCGCGGCTTCGACCGCGCTTTTTTCTGTGGAGTAAGCCGAACTCAATGCCGCTTCTGGTCTTCCTTCAGCGCCAGCGTCGCGACCTGTACGCGGTTGCGCAGGCCCAGCTTTTCCATGATGTTGCGCAGGTGGTTGCGCACGGTGTTTTCCGACAGCGTCATCTGGTAGGCGATGGCCTTGTTGGAGAGGCCTTCCTTCACGTGGTTGACGATTTCCATCTCGCGCGCGGTCAGTGCGGACAAGGCCCTGTTGTTGAGTTCGCCGCGCGCCATTTTCTGCATGATGTTGAGCGGGAAGCTGCTCTGGCCGTCGCACACGCTGCGGATGGCGGCGAGCACCTGCTCGGGGTCGCTGGACTTGACGACGTAGCCGTCGACGCCGGAGGAGATGGCTTCGGAGATTTCCTCGTCGGAATCGGCGATGGTGAGCATGATGACCTTGATGCCGAGGTCGCGCAGGTCGGAGACGAGGTCGAGGCCGTCGGCGTCGGGCAGCGAGCGGTCGAGCAGGGCGGCGTCGGCCTTGTTGCCGGCGGCGAGCCAGGTGCGCAGCTCGGCGGCGTTGGCCATTTGCGCGACGAGCTTGAGGTCGGCTTCCTGCTCGATGTAGCCGGCCACGCCCATGCGCAGCAGGGGGTGGTCGTCGATGAGGATAATGTTCAGGGGGTTGGCCATGTCTGCTCCACAGCAAATTTGATTATGTAATTCTAGGTCGGCAGGCCGCGTGGCTTGCGCGGTGCGTTCCGGAACAACGCATCATAAACCGGAATCGGCAGCCATTTCAGCAGGCGGGCGACCCAGCCCATCTGCCAGGGAATGACCGCGTAGGCGCGGCGGCGTTCGATGCAGCGTGCGGTCTTGATAGCGGCCGTTTCGGCGGACAGCTTGAACGGCATGGCGTAGGGGTTGACGCGGGTCATGGGCGTGTCGATGTAACCCGGCGCGACCGTGACGACGGCGAGACCGCGCGGCTGCAGTTCCAGCCGCAGCGATTCCAGATAGACCGTGGCCGCGGCCTTCGACGCCGAGTAGGCGCCGCCGCCGGCCAGCCCGCGCACGCCGGCGACGCTGGAGATGCCGCACAGCACGCCGCCCGCCTGCATGGCGCCGACAAAGGGGTGGAAGGTGTGCACCAGCCCCAGCACGTTGGCGTCCATCACGGCACGGAACACCGGCAGGTCGTCGGCCGCGTCGGTCAGCGTGCCGACGCTGATGCCGGCCGCGGCGATCACGATGTCGGGCGCGCCGACTTCGTCGAGAAAGCTTGCCGCCGCCGCCTGCATGGCGGCCGCATCGCGCACGTCGGCGACGTAGCAGCGGGCGTCGAGCCCGGCCGCGCTGGCTTCGAGCGCGTCGCGGCGGCGGCCGGCGAGGCCGAGCCGCGCGCCCTGCGCGCCGTAGTGGCGGGCGAGCGCGGCGCCGAGACCGGAACTCGCGCCGGTAATAAAGACCTTGAGCGGGGCGGTCGGCAACAGGCTTACTTCGCCGGCTTCTTGGCGGCGCGTTCGGCACGCGCCTTGACGATGAGTTGGTCGAGCACCTCGAACAGGCGGGCCTGGCTGCCGGCCATCGACACCGAGGTGTTGTACTTGCCGTCGATGATGAAGGAGGGCACGCCGTTGATGCCGTAGGCGGTCGCCAGCTGCGCGCCCTGCGTCGCTTTCGACTGGATCGAGAACGAGTTGTAGAGGCTTTCGAACTGCTTGCGGTCGACGCCCTGCTTGGCAATCCAGTCGCCGAGGATTTTGGGGTCGTTGAGGTTGATGTTCCCGACGTGGTAGGCGTCGAACACCTTGTCGTGCAGGCGGCCCAGCAGGTTCATCTGCTCCAGCGTGTAGTAGAGCTTGGCACCGGGCATCCAGTCGGGGCGGAATACCGCCGGCACGCGACGCACCTGGGCGTCCTTGGGCAGCGTTTTCAGCCAGGTGTTGAGCGCGGGCTCGAGCTGGAAGCAGTGCGGGCAGCGGTACCAGAAGAATTCCAGCACCTCGATCTTGTTGCCGGTCGCGACCGGCTGGGCCTTCACCCGGGCGTAGTCGTGGCCTTCGAAGGCTTCGGGGCCGGCGGCGAAGGCGGAAAAGGACAGCATGGCGGCGGCCATCAGGGCCAGTGCGCGGGTGAACATCAAGGCGTCTCCTGTGTTGAGGGAACTTCTTTGACCAGCGTGGCCGGGATATTGTTCTGGGTCAGCAGACCGCGGGTGCGCTCGACCTCGCTCATGGCATCGAGGGGACCGATGCGCACGCGGTGGAAAATGCCCTTGTCCGCCACCTCGCTCGTCTGGATCACCGCCTCGATGCCGAGCAGCGCGAGTTGCGCCTTCAGGTTGTCGGCGTCCGCCGGGTTCTGGAACGCGCCGGCCTGCAGGTAGTAGCGCAATGCCGGCGCGGCGGGCGCGGCCGGCAGTTCGGCGGGTGCGTCGCCCGGCAGCACCTTGTAGAAGTCGAAGCTCGGCGCGGGCTCGGGTTCGGACGCGACCGCCGCGGTCGGCGCGGTCGCCGGTGCGGGCGCCGGGTCGGCGGCCTTGAAGGGGTTGTTGCCGGTGACCCACAGCGCGAGGCCGACGGCGAGTGCGGCGGCGATGGCAAGGCCGATCAGCACGCCGGCCATGACGGAGCTGCCGCCCGAGCGGCCGGAATTGCGGGAAGCGGATTGGGCCATGGCTACATTTTCTCCGGCGCCGACACGCCGAGCAAGCCCAGCCCGCTGACGATCGCGATGCGGGTGGCGTCGGCGAGCGCGAGGCGGGCGAGCCGGGGCGCTTCATCGTCGACGAGGAATTTTTCGGCGTTGTACCAGGCGTGGAAGTCGCCGGCGAGTCCCTGCAGGTAGTGCACGACGAGATGCGGCGCCAGCTCCTTCGCGGCGGCGGCAACGACTTCCGGGTACTCGGCGATGCGCTGCATCAGCGCGAGTTCGTGCGGCGCGGTGAGCGGCGCGAGGTCGGCGGCATCGAGCGCATCCGTTGTGCCGCCCCATTCCTCGAACACGCGGCAGATGCGTGCGTGCGCGTACTGCACGTAGTACACCGGGTTGTCGTTGTTCTTCGCCAGCGCGAGGTCGACGTCGAAGATGTATTCGGTGTCCGGCTTGCGCGAGAGCAGGAAGAAGCGCACCGCGTCCTTGCTGGTCCACTCGATGAGGTCGCGCAGCGTGACGTAGCTGCCGGCGCGCTTGGAGATCTTCACCTCTTCGCCGCCGCGCATCACGCGCACCATGGTGTGCAGCAGGTAGTCGGGGTAGCCCTGTGCGATGCCGAGGCCGACCGCCTGGATGCCGGCACGCACCCGCGCGATGGTGCCGTGATGGTCGGTGCCCTGGATGTTGATCGCGCGCTCATAGCCGCGCTCCCACTTGGCGAGGTGGTAGGCGACGTCGGGCACGAAATAGGTGTAGGTGCCGTCGGATTTCCGCATCACGCGGTCCTTGTCGTCGCCGTAGTCGGTGGTGCGCAGCCACAGCGCGCCGTCCTGCTCGTAGGTCTTGCCGGCGGCGACCAGCTTCTGCACCGTCGCTTCGACGCGGCCGTTGGTGTAGAGGCTCGATTCCAGGTAGTAGTGGTCGAAGCGCACCGCGAAGGCCGTCAGGTCGAGGTCCTGCTCGTGGCGCAGGTAGGCGACGGCGAACTGGCGGATCGAATCCAGATCGTTCACGTCGCCCGACGCGGTGGTTTCGCGGTCGTCCGCTTTCACCGTCTTCTTCGCCAGGAAGTCGGCGGCGATGTCGGCGATGTAGTCGCCGTTGTACGCGGCTTCCGGCCAGTCGGCGTCGCCCGGTTTCAGACCCTTGGCGCGCGCCTGCACGCTGTTGGCGAGCGTCGCGATCTGCACCCCGGCGTCGTTGTAGTAGAACTCGCGATGAACGTCCCAGCCCTGCGCCGCGTAGAGGTTGCAGATCGCGTCGCCGAGCGCGGCCTGGCGGCCGTGGCCGACGTGCAGCGGGCCGGTGGGGTTGGCCGAGACGAACTCGACCAGCACGCGATGCCCCTGGCCGGCGTCGCCGCGGCCGAACGCCGCGCCCTCGCTGCGCACGCGCCGCACGATGCCGTGCCACGCGGCCGGGGCCAGATGGAAATTGATGAAGCCGGCACCGGCGATCTCGGCCTTGGCCACGAGCGGCGATTTCGGCAGTTCGAGGAGGAGCTTCTGCGCCAGCTCGCGCGGGTTCTGCTTCAGCGGGCGCGCGAGCTGCATCGCGGCGTTGCTGGAAAAGTCGCCGTGCGACGCGTTTTTCGGGCGCTCGATTTCGAGGCTGACGGGCGCATCCGGCGCCACCGTTTCAAGCGCGGCGGCGATCAGGAGACCGAGTTGTTCTTTGAGCGGGTGCAGGCTGGACATGTGGGCAAAACGGGCCGGAAGACGCAGGTCTTCACGTGTCGAACGGGTAGTCCGCGATTATATGCGCCGCGCGCGGGGCGGCCAAACGCGCGCCGGCCTCAGAACACCAGCGGATCGACGTCGAGCGACCAGCGCGCGATGCGCGGTTTGATGGTTTCCAGCAGCGGGCGCCAGGCGCGCACGCAGGCGTGCAGCGCCTGGCGCGAGGGCGACTGGAGCAAAAGCTGCGCGCGTTCGAGGTTGGCGACGCGCGCCATCGGCGCGGGCAGGGGGTTGAACGCGGTCACGCCCGGCGTCGCGGGCGCCAGCGCGGCGGCGCGCTGCAGGAAGGCGAGCGCGGCATCCATGGTCGTCGCCTCGGCGCGCAGCAGCACCTGGCGCGTGAACGGCGGCAGGTCGAGCTGGCGGCGCTCGGCGAGCAGTTCGCGCGCGTAGCCGGCGTAGTCGTGGCGCTGCAGGTAGCGGAACAGCGGATGGTCGGGAAACGCCGTCTGGATCAGCACGCGTCCCGGCTTGTCGGCGCGTCCGGCGCGCCCCGCCACCTGCATCAGCTGCGCGAACAGGCGTTCGGTCGCGCGGAAGTCGGGGCTGTAGAGCGCGCCGTCGGTGTCGAGGATCAAGGCCAGCGTCATGTCGGGGAAGTCGTGGCCTTTTGCCAGCATCTGGGTGCCGACGAGGATGTCGACCTCGCGCGCGCGCACCGCGTCGCCGAGTTCGGCCCAGGCGCGCGGGCGCATGGTGTCGCGGTCGATGCGGCGGATGCGTGCGGCGGGCAGGAAGCCGGCGAGCGTTTCCTCCAGCCGCTGCGTGCCCTGGCCGAGCGGCTTGAGATCGGGTTCGCCGCAGTTCGGGCATTCGTGCGGGATGCGCGCCTCGTACCCGCAGTGGTGGCATTTCAGGCGGTGGGACCGGGTTGAGTGAGGCGTGGCGCGGTGGAACACCAGCCGCGCCGAACAGCTCGGACACGGCGCCACCCAGGCGCAGCTCGGGCAGTACAGCGCCGGCGCATAGCCGCGGCGATTGAGGAAGACCAGGCTCTGCTCGCCGCGCGCCAGGGTTTCGTTCAGGGCGGTGAGCGCCGGGCGGGTGAGGCCGTTGTCGAGCGGTATGTGCTTGAGGTCGATGAGCTCGATGTCCGGCAGGCGTGCGCTGCTGACCGCGCGCTGATTCAGCTCGATCAGGCGGTAGCGGCCGTGCAATGCCTGCGCATAGCTTTCCAGCGACGGCGTCGCCGAGCCGAGCAGCACCGGCACGCCGCGCTGCTTGGCGCGCGCGATGGCGACGTCGCGCGCCGAATAGCGCAGCCCGTCCTGCTGCTTGAACGAGCCGTCGTGTTCCTCGTCGACGACGATCAGCCCCAGCCTTGGCAGCGGCGCGAACACCGCGAGCCGGGTGCCGAGCAGCACGTCGCCGTCCGGCGCCGCGAGCCAGTTTTCCGCGCGTTCCTTGTCGGCGAGCCCGCTGTGCAGGGCGAGGATGCGCCGGCCCGGAAAGCGCGCGCGGAAATGCTGTTCGAGCTGCGGCGTGAGGGCGATTTCCGGCACCAGCACCAAGACCTGCCGGCCCTGGCCGAGCACCGCATCGATCAGGCGCAGGTAGACCTCGGTCTTGCCGCTGCCGGTGACGCCGTGGACGAGATGCACGCCGAAGCTGCCGAGCGCGGGCAGCAGCGCGTCGAGCGCGGCCTGCTGTTCGGGGGTGGCGGCGGGCGCCGGCGCAGTCGGCGGCGTGGCGACGGCGGGCGGTTCGCGCGTCCACTGGGCCCAGCCGGCGGCGACGAGCGCGGCGGCGTGGCGCGTCTGCTTCTGCGCGCGCAGCGTCTCGCGTGCCTGCGGTGCCGCGCGCAAGGCGTCGAGCAGCGCGCGCTGCGCCTTCGCGCGCGCCGGCAGTTCGGTCTCGCGGCCGGCGGCGGTGACGGCGAGCCAGGGCGTGTCGGCGGCGAAGGGCGCTGCGTTCCGCAGTCGCGGCGGCAGCGCGGCGAGCAGCACCGCGCCGAGCGGATGCTGGTAGTAGTCGGCGCAGAACTGCGCCAGACGCAGCAGTTCGGCGGGCAGCGCCGGGCGGTCGTCGAGCACGCGCAGCACGTCGCGCAGCTTGTCGGGGTGGACCGCGTCGTCGTCGGCTTCGCCCAGCGCGACGCCGACCTGGCGGGTGCGGCCGAAGGGCACTTCGACCAGCGTGCCGGGAGGCACGGGACCGTCGGCCAGGCGATAGTCGAACAGCCGGTCGAGCGGCGCGTCGAGGGCGACCTGGAGGCGGACGGGCATGGAATGGGGCATGAACGGGGATGACCGGGATTATGCCCAAACCCCGGCGGCGGCGTGACCGGTGCTTAGCCGACTCTTCTGACCGGGTTTCTCGGAATGGCCCCCAAGTGGCTGTGGTAAATGGTGAATTCGGGTTTGCCCACAGATTCTGTGGATAATTTTGTGGGCGAACGGGCTGGAAAAGTCCACAAAGCCCGTCGCAGCGTCGTCACGGGCGGGCGACCAAAAAGCAGGCAAAGCACAAGTCTCTTTTTGATCAAAGACTTATAAACATACGCGTGCTGTCAAGCGCTTGACGCAAAAAAAGCCCCCCTGCGCCGAAACTGTGCATAAGTCAATGCTTCTATGCCCGGCGCGACGGCGTTTTGCGCCCCGGATTGGGGCGCAAAGCCTTGTCGAATCAGGCGTTTAGGCCTGCTGGATGCCGGCGATGGTCCAGCCGCCGGGGCCGGAAGCCGGTTTGACGAGGTGCCAGACCTCGTCGAAGGGGTGGGCGGCCTCGCCGTCGGCCTCGCGAACGAGCCCGGTGAAGCGCACGCTGACGACATGGCGGTCGGCCTCGTCGAGCGCTTCCAGCACTTCGGCGTCGACGTGCACGACGTCGGTGCTCTGGGTGCCGGCGCCGCGCTCGGCGATCTGCATCGACAGTTCGCCGAAGACTTCGGGCGAGGTAAAGCTGCGCAGATCGTCGAGGTTGCCGGCGTCGAACGCGGCCTGCAGGCGGATGAAGTTGACCTTGGCCTCGCGCGCGAAGCCGGCGGCGTCGAAGCCGGGCGGGAAGGCCTGCGCGACGCGGCTGGCGGCGGCGGGCGCACCCGGCAGCGGATCGAAGGCGGCGCGCTGCCCGGCGTTCGGCATGCCGGCGTACTGCATCGCCGGCTGCGGCGCGTTGCGGCGCATGAAGAAGCGGAACAGCATGAATGCGGCGAAGGCCAGCAGCGCCAGCATCAGGAAGTTGGCCATTTCCTCGCCCAGGCCGAGGTGGGAGAACAGCGCGGCGAGGCCGAGGCCGGCGGCGAGACCCGCGATCGGCCCCATCCAACTGCGCTTTTGCGGCGCGGCCTGCGCCGGCGCGCCGGCCTGCTGCTGGCGCTGCGGCGCGGGGGCGGCGTCCTGCTTGGCGGGCGCGCTGCGCTGCATGCCGAAGGACTTGCCGCCGCCCATGCGCTTGGCTTCGGCCTCGGGGGCGACGAAGCCGAAGGACAGCACGACGGCGAACAGGCTGATCAGGAAGGTTTTCATGGAAATGCCTCGCAAATGAAATGACGACTGCTGATAGTCAGGGAAAAACGGAAAAGGTTCGCCTCAGCCGAGGCGCACGGCGCGGCTCATGCTGTGCACCGCCTCGACCAGCACCGCGACGTTGTCGGGGTCGGTGAACTGCGAAATGCCGTGGCCGAGGTTGAACACGTGGCCGGGGTGGTTGCCGTAGCTGTGGACGATGCGGTGCACCTCGGCGCGGATGCTCTCCGGCGTGCCGTGCAGCGCGCAGGGGTCGAGGTTGCCCTGCAACGCGACCCGATCGCCGATCCGGCGACGTACGTCGCCGATGTCGACCGTCCAGTCGAGGCCGACGGCGTCGGCGCCGCAGGCCGCGATGGCGTCGAGCCAGTTGCCGCCGCCCTTGGTGAAGACGATGCTCGGCACGCGGCGGCCTTCGCGTTCCTTGATGAGGCCGGCGACGATCTGCTCCATATAGGCGAGCGAGAACTCCCGGTACGCATGGGGCGTGAGGCTGCCGCCCCAGGAATCGAAAATCATCACCGCCTGCGCGCCGGCCTCGATCTGCGCGTTGAGGTAGTCGGTCACCGCGCGGGTGTTCACTTCGAGGATGCGGTGCAGCAGATCCGGCCGGCGGTACAGCAGGGTCTTGATGTGGCGGTAATCGTCCGAGCTGCCGCCTTCGATCATGTAGCACGCGAGCGTGTAGGGGCTGCCGGAAAAGCCGATCAGCGGCACCGCGCCGTCGAGCGCGCGGCGGATGCTTCTGACGGCATCCATCACGTAGCCGAGCTTGTCGCTGGGATCGGGCGCCGAGAGATCGCGGATCTCCCATTCGTCGCGCAGCGGGCGCTCGAAACGCGGGCCCTCGCCGGCGGAGAAATACAGGCCCAGGCCCATTGCGTCGGGCACGGTGAGGATGTCGGAAAACAGGATCGCGGCGTCGAGCGGATAGCGTGCCAGCGGCTGCAGCGTCACCTCGGTGGCGAGGTCCGGCGTCTTGCACAGGGTGAGGAAGTCGCCGGCGCGCGCGCGGGTGGCGTTGTACTCGGGCAGGTAGCGGCCGGCCTGGCGCATCAGCCACAGCGGCGTGTAGTCGGTGGGCTGGCGCAGCAGCGCGCGCAGGAAGGTATCGTTCTTGAGAGCGGACATGGGGGCAGCCAAAACAAGGGCCGGTGCGCAAAGCCGCTAGTTTAGCAGGCTTGGCGCGGCGGCCCCGTGGCACGGATGGATCAGGCAGCGGAATCAGACGCCGCGGAAATGCCACTCCCCGCGGCGGCCGGACGGGCAGGCCAGCACGTCCTTCGGCCGGCGGCCGTCGACCCTCACGGTGGCGTAGCGGCAGCCGTCGCGCGCGTCGCCGCGCGGCGTGAAATGGTAGCGGTGGCCGCCGCTGGTCCACACCACCGGCACCCCGGTGCGGCCGAGTTCCAGCGCGTGGCCCATGCAGGCGCGGTCGCGCTCGTCCATGGCGTCGCCGATGGCGTGGCCGAGCACCGCGCCGATGACGCCGCCGACGACCATGCCGACCACGCGGTCGTCGCGGCCGGCGACCTGGCCGCCGATCACCGCGCCGGTCACGCCGCCGATCACCGTGCCGATTTCGTCGCGGTTGCAGCGACCGGACGCGATGCCGTAGTCGTGGCCGTAGACGACGCCGCTCCTGCCCTTGTGGTGCTTTTTATTGTGCTTGTCCTTGTAGTAGCCGTGCGCCGGCGCATGGGCGGGCGGGTCGGCGAGAACCGGGCCGGCGCCGGCCAGGGCGGCGAGCGAGAGGGCGAGGGCGAGTTTCATGGCGTTCTCCGGGTGTTGTTGTGGTGATTGGATGGCGGGGAGTGGCGTGTCGTTCAGGCCGGGTTCAGCTGCGGGCCGGATCCGCGGCGCGGCCGGAACGCCTGGTCTTGCGCGTCGGGTGTTTGCTAATTTCGGCGAAATCTTCATCGAAAGCACGGATCGTGACGGGATCGTTCAATAAAACACCTGGATTGGCCGGGCCGGGCGCCGCTAAAGTCTCCAGATGCCGGTAGGCCTGAACATGGGCGTAGTCGCTGTGCCCCCAGGCGGCGTGCGCGCTGCCAGCGATGCCGGCGAACGCCAGTGCGCCGAGGGCGGGATGGATCCAGCGTGTCGTCATGTGTGTTTTCCTCCTGTGTGTTGGCCGGGTGGGCCGGCCATGTGAACAGCCTGGCGCCCTAATGTAAATGTTAAATGGTCGCAGTGTTACCAAGTGTTACCGGCAGGCGCGGATTTTTTTTGCGCGCAGGCCTCAAGGATGGCGCCCCGCTGCCGTTGGCTATTAGTAAGCGGTAATTTTCTAAATATCATCCCTAAGGATTCCCCGATGCGACAGAACGCATACGCGGCCGCGCTGGCCGCCCTGGGCCTCGCCATGCCCGGTTTCGCCCATGCCACCAATGGCATGCTGATGGAAGGCTACGGCCCCATCGCTGCCGGCATGGGCGGCGCATCGCTGGCTTACGACAACGGCACCGCCGCCATGGCGAACAACCCGGCCACGCTGGGCCTGATGGCGCCGGGCAGCCGCATCGACCTCATGCTGGGCCATGTCGGCCCGGACGTGTCGGCAAGCGGCCTGGGCGACTCCAGCGCCGACGCCTTCTACATGCCGGCCTTCGGTTTCGTTCGCAAGGCGGGCGACTTCACCTATGGCGTCGGCATCTACGGCCAGGGCGGCATGGGTACCGAGTACGCCAGCGGCGACATGGCGCAGGTGGGGGTGGGCCGGCTGATCTTCCCGCTGGCCTGGAACGTCAACGAGCGCTTTACCGTGGGCGGCAGCGTCGACGTCGTGTGGGCGGGCATGGACCTGGTGGCCGACATCAACAACACGCCCTTGAGCAAGGAAATCAACTTCAAGGACGGCAGCGACTTCACCGGCGCGGCCAAGGGCTACAGCCTCGCCGCCAAGCTCGGCTTCACCTACAGGCTCGACGACGCGCTGACCGTCGGCGGCGTCTACCAGACCGCCGGCAACCTGCCCAAGCTCAAGGGCGACGGCTACACCGTCGAGGGCTTCGACATGCCCGCGGTCGTCGGTCTCGGTCTCGCCTGGCAGGCGAACGCGCGTCTGCTGTTCGCGGCCGACGTCAAGCAGCTGCTGTGGGGCGACTCCATGAACACCGTGACGATCCGCGGCCCCGGCGGTCTGGTCGTACCCTTCCAGCAGGACTGGGACGACCAGACCGTGGTGTCGCTGGGCATGGCGTACGCGTTCAGCGACGCCCTCACCGGCCGCGTCGGCTACAACTACGGCAAGAACCCGATTCCTGATGCGAACGTCAATTTTCTGTGGCCGGCGATCGTCGAGCATCATTACACGGTGGGCTTCGGTTACGCGTTCAGCAAGCAGTCGGAACTCAATTTCGCCGTGAGCTACGTGCCTGAGACGGCGGTAACCGGTACCGGCGCGTTGCCGCCCATGGGTAACCAAGGCATCACCATCGAGCACAGCCAGCTCAACTGGCAGCTGATGGTCAGCTACCGCTTCTGATCGCAGGGCGGTTCCCATACAAGGCCGGGCGCGCGAGCGCCCGGCCTTTTTGCTGGCGGCGCGCCGGCTCACGGCTTCTGCATGTCCTCGCCGATCTGCTCGACTTTTTCGCCGAGATCCTCGCGCGCGTCGTCGATCGCGCGGCCCGCCTCCTGGGCCGGTCCCGGCGGGTCGACGGCGTCCTTCATGTCCTGCACGGCCTCGTCGATCTGCGCGCCGGCCTCTTCGGCCGGGCCCTGGCGGTCGCAGCCGTTGAGGATGAGCAGGCTGGCCAGCAGCGCGAGGATCGCGGTCGAGGCGTGCCAGGGGTGGTCGCGGCGGGTGCCGGCGGGAAAGTTCAGCGGAATCGCCGTGAGGGCGCCGCTCCATTCGTAGTGGGTCATGTGCTCGTCTTGATGCGGGTGTCGCAGGTTCATTGTTCGCTCCTCGATGTCGGGACAGGCCGGCCACGACCGCGCCGTGGCCGGAGCAGGGTCAGCGCTTGACCTGCAGGTCGTTCCGCACGCCCTTCACGCCGTCGACGCCGCGCGCGATGCGCTCGGCCTGCGCGATCTGGGTCGGGTGGCTGACCCAGCCCGAGAGCTGGACGTTGCCCTTGTAGGTTTCCACTTTCACCTCGAGGCCCTTCACGCCCTCGTCTTTCACCAGCAAGGCCTTCACCTTGGCGGTGATCCAGGCGTCGTCGACGTACTTGCCGGCCTTGAGGCGGTCGTTGTTGGCGACGGCCTTGGCGTATTCGTCGCTGGTGAGCTGCTTGTCGCCGTTGGTGTCGCCCTCGTGAAAGGCCTGCTCGTAGCCGCCGACGGCCATGAATTCCTGCAGGCTGACCGCGCCGTCGCCGTTGCTGTCGGCGGCCTTGAAATTGGGCATCACCGGGTTGGCGAGGGCGGCGCCCGCGGTGCCGAGGGCGCCGGCGAGCGCGAGGGTCAGAATGGAATGCTTGAGGTTCTTCATCGCTATCTCCTTGTGTGAGTCGGAATGAATGCCGTAGCACTCAAGCCGGATACAGCGACGACCGTGCCAGTCTGGATTAATGCTTTGATAACAGTGTATTAGAGCGTCGTGCCGGGAGGGCGTCGGCGCGATGCGACGCAAAAGGCCGAAATCCGTCGCCATAGAGCGACAGGATGAGGGTCAAATTGCCAAGTGTTTGATTTTATGAGAAGCGCGAGTCGGCGATCGGCGACAACGGCGCATCCCGGGCGGAAACGAGCACAACCGGCGGCTCAGCCGGCGTCGTCGCGGTCCTTGAACAGCGCCGGCGTCAGCCCGTGGCGCTGCAGCAGGCGGTAGACCTCGGTGCGGTTGCGACCCGCCAGCCGTGCGACTTCGCTGACGTGGCCGCGGGTGAGCTTGAGGAGGTTGACGAGGTAGTCGCGCTCGAAAGCCGCGCGCGCCTCGGCGAGCGGCTGGATCTCGGCCGGCTTGTCGCGCAGCGCGCGCGCGACCAGGCTCGCCGGGATGGTGGTGGTGGTGCACAGCGCGACGCATTGCTCGAGCGCGTTGGCGAGCTGGCGGATGTTGCCGGGCCAGTCGGCCGCGGTCAGCATGTCGAGCGCGTCGGGCGCGAAGCCGCGGATGCGGCGGCGGTATTTTTCGGTGAGCGCGGCGAGGAAGTGCTGGGCCAAAAGCGGAATGTCCTCGCGCCGCTCGCGCAGCGGCGGCAGCCGCAGGTTGACGACGTTGAGGCGGTAGTAGAGATCCTCGCGGAAGCTGCCGCTGGCGACCGCCTCGTCGAGGTCGCAGTGGGTCGCCGACAGGATGCGCACGTCGACCGCGCGCGTCTCGGTGGCGCCGACCGCGCGCACCTCGCCTTCCTGCAGCACGCGCAGCAGCTTCACCTGCAGCGGCAGCGGCATGTCGCCGATCTCGTCGAGGAAGACCGTGCCGCCGTCCGCGCTCTGGAACAGGCCGGGGTGGTCGCGGGTGGCGCCGGTGAACGCGCCCTTCACGTGGCCGAAGAGCTCGGACTCCAGCAGCTCGGCGGGGATGGCGCCGCAGTTGATCGCGACGAAGGGCTTGCCGCGGCGCGGGCTGGCGCGGTGGATCGCGCGCGCCAGCACTTCCTTGCCGGTGCCCGATTCGCCCTGGATCAGCAGCGCCGCCTCGCTCTGCGCGGCGAGCTTCGCTTCGGCGAGCAGGGTTTCCATCGCCGGGCTGGCGGTGACGATTTCGCTGCGCCAGCCGGCGTCGCCTGTGTCCGCGCCGCTGCCGGCCAGCCGCGTGGCGCGCTTCAGCAGGTCGACCAGGGTGGCGGCGTCGTAGGGCTTGGTGAGGTAGCCGAACAGGCCCTGCTGCGTCGCCGCGACCGCGTCGGGAATGGTGCCGTGCGCGGTCAGCACGATCACCGGCAGCGCCGGGTCGCGCGCGCGGATCGCGTTGAACAGCGCCATGCCGTCCATGCCGTCCATCTGCATGTCGGTGAGCACGGCGTCGGGGCGCGCCACCGCGAGCCGCGCCAGCGCCGCCTCGCCGCTGTCGACCGCGTCGACGTGGAAGCCGTTCGCTTCCAGTCGCAGCGTGATCAGTTCGCGCAGTGCGGCGTCGTCGTCGACGACGAGGATGGCGGGTTGCTTCATGGCTTGGCGGGGGTGCGCTGTTGCAGGGATTTTTCCAGGGTCTTGATCTGGTCGAGCTTGTCCTGCAGTTCCTGCGCGCGCGCGCTCTGCTGACGCAGCTCGATGCGCGCGCGCAGCGAACGCTTCATCAGTTCGACCAGCGCCTGCGCGCGGGCGTCGGACGGGTCGAGTGCATTGAGCGCGCGCAGGCCGCGTTCGGGCGCATCGGGGCTGTCGTCGCGCTCGAGCAGCGCGGCGAGCTGGAAGCGCCGCGCGTCGTCGAGACGGGCGCCTTCGAGCCCCGCGAGTTCGCGGCGCCGCTGTTCGGCCGAGAGCGACGCGACGCGCGACAGTTCGCCCAGCATGGCGTGGGCGCCGGTTTCGGGCTGCAGCGCGCGCAGCGCCGGCGAGTCGGCGAACTGGGCGCAGGCGCCGAGCGTCAGCAACAGCACGGCAAGTAGAAGCGGTTTGACAGTCATGTCGATGGCGTCGTGTGCGTGGGCCGGGTTAAACGGGCCAGGTTAAGCGAATACAGGTCGACCAGGGCGGACAGTCGACGATCTCGGCGGTTCCGCCGGCCGCGCGCAGCGTCTCGCGCACGATCGACAGCCCCAGCCCGCTGCCCTTCACCGTGCTCGCCGGCTGGCGCGCACCCTGGAAGAAGGGTTCGAACACGCGCGGCTGCTCGTCGGCCGGAATGCCGGGGCCTTCGTCGCACACCGATACCGCGACCGCGTCCTTGGCGGCTTCGCTCTTCACCAGGATGCGCCCGCCCTCGGGACTGAATTTGACCGCATTCGACAGCAGGTTGTCGAGCACGGTTTCCAGCTGGCTGCGCTCGGTCATCACGCTGGCGGCGTCGAGTTGCGTTTCGACGCGGATGCGGCGTGCCGTCAGCGCGAGCTTGTGTCGCGCGAGCACGGCGTCGAGCGCGGCGTCGAGCGGCTGCGGCGTGGCAGGCAGCTGCGCGCCGTCGCGCATCATGCCGCCGTAGCGGATCAGGTCCTCGATGCGCTTCTGCAGGTCGCGGCTGCCGGCGTCCATGATGGCGACGATGCTGCGCTGGCGCGCGTTGAGGCTGCCGGCGAGTTCGTCGTCGAGCAGCGCGACGCCTTCGCGCAGCGACGCCAGCGGCGTCTTCAGCTCGTGCGACACGTGGCGCAGGAAGCGCAGCTTCTGCTCTTCCAGCGCCTGCAGGCGCTGGCGCAGCCAGTCGAGCTCGCGCCCCAGCTCGACCAGGTCGTGCGGCCCGCTGATCGTCGGCAGCGGGGAGAGATCGGCGCGGCCGAGCTGCTGGATCGCGGCCTTCATCTGCCGGATCGGCCGGTTGATCAGCCAGGAGAACACGCCGGCGAGGAGCAGCGTCAGCGGAATCAGCGCGAGCGCGAGCCCGATCAGGCGCTGGCGCGTGCTCTGCAGCCGTGCCTCCAGTGCCTGCTGGTCGCGCTGCACCGCGGTGTCGGCTTCGACCAGCAGGGTGCGTGCGGCGGCGTGCAGCGCGTCGAAGGCGGGCGCCTGGGCATGGAAGCGGTCGCTCTCAAGGAAGGCGCCGGGCCGGAGGGCGCGGTAGAGCGTGTGCACGCGCGCGCGCACGGCGGCCAGCGTGGCGTGCGCCGGGGTGCCGGCCAGCGGCGCGTCGAGGCGCGCGAGCAGCGCCTGCAGTTCGTCGTGACGGCGGCGCAGGGTGGGGCCGAATTCGGCGTCCTGCAGCAGATGGTATTGCCCGGCGGCGCGCTGCAACTGGCCGACCGCCTCGGCGACCTGGCGCACGTCGCGCGTGACGGCGAGGCTGGTCGCAGCGAACTGGCGCTGGGTGTCGGCCACGCCCTGCAGCACGTGCACGGCGTTGATGAGGCCGCTGGCGAGCGGCACGATGAGCACGCCCATCGCGACGACGACGAGCAGGGTGAACGAACGGGGGTCGTAGCGGCCAGCGGTCATGCGGATGCGGAGCGGCGGCAAAGCCCAAGCATACCGCGACCGGCCGCGGCGACGGCTGGGCCGCCGCCGGCAGGCTTACGCGAGGCCGAGATAGCCGAGGATGCCCTTGGCCGCCTCGCGGCCTTCCCACACCGCGGTGACGACGAGGTCGGAGCCGCGCACCATGTCGCCGCCGGCAAAGACCTTGGGGTTGGCGGTCTGGAAGGCGTGCGGCTGGCCGCTGGCGACTACGCGTCCGCCCTGATCGGTGCCGATGCCGTGCTCGGCGAACCACGGCTGCGGATTCGGACGGAAGCCGAAGGCGACGATGACGTGGTCGGCCGGCACGATTTCCTCGGAGCCGGGGATGACCACGGGCGTGCGGCGGCCGCGCGCGTCGGGCGGGCCGAGCTCGGTGGTGACGAGCTTCACGCCCTCGACGCGGCCGTTGCCCACGATCTCGACCGGCTGGCGGTTCCACAGGAACTGCACGCCTTCTTCCTTGGCGTTGGCGACTTCGCGCTTGGAGCCGGGCATGTTCTTCTCGTCGCGGCGGTAGGCGCAGGTCACAGACGCCGCGCCCTGGCGGATGCTGGTGCGGTTGCAGTCCATCGCGGTGTCGCCGCCGCCGAGCACGACGACGCGCTTGCCACGCATGTCGTGGAAGGTTTCGCCGGGCTTCGTCAGGCTCAGGCACTTCCTCACGTTGGAAATCAGGAAGGGCAGGGCCTCGAGCACGCCGGGGAGATCCTCGCCGGGGAAACCGCCCTTCATGTAGGTGTAGGTGCCCATGCCCATGAACACGGCGTCGTAGTCGTCGAGCAGCGCCCGCATGCTGACGTCGCGGCCGACCTCGGTGCCGAGGCGGAACTCGACGCCCATGCCTTCGAGCACTTCGCGGCGGCGCGTCATCACCCATTTTTCCATCTTGAACTCGGGGATGCCGAAGGTGAGGAGCCCACCGATTTCCTCGTAGCGGTCATACACTACCGGCTTCACGCCGTTTCGCGCCAGCACGTCGGCGCAACCCAGGCCAGCGGGGCCGGCGCCGATCACCGCGACCTTCCGGCCGGTCGGCACCACGTTCGACATGTCGGGGCGCCAGCCGGCCTTGAATGCCTCTTCGGAGATGTACTTCTCGACCTGGCCGATGGTCACCGCGCCGAAGCCGCCGGTGTTGGGACCGCCGCCGACCGCTTCGCCGAAGCCGTCGGTGTTGAGGGTGCAGGCGCCTTCGCACAAGCGGTCCTGCGGGCAGACGCGGCCGCACACCTCGGGCAGCGAGTTGGTCTGGTGGCTAAGCTCTGCCGCCTCGAACAGGCGGCCTTCGGTGACGAGTTTCAACCAGTTGGGAATGTAGTTGTGTACCGGGCACTTCCACTCGCAGTAGGGGTTGCCGCAGCCGAGGCAGCGGTCGGCCTGCTCCTGCGCGTGCGCGGTGTCCATCAGCGCGTAGATTTCGCGGAACTCGTGCTTGCGCACGTCCGCTTCGGTCTTGTCGCCGTCGCGCCGGGGCTGCTTCAGAAACTGGAATACGTCACCCATCTTATGCTTCCACTGTCACACGTGACTGGCCGGGAATGTCCTCGACCAGGTCTTCTATCGAAATGCGCTTCGGCTTGACCAGCCAGACGCGCGCCAGCGTGGTGTCGAAATCGGCCAGCAGGGCGCGGGCGCGCGCGCTGCCGGTGAGCCCGAGATGGCGCTCGATCTGCGCCTTGAGGAAGACGCGGTAGGGCTCGGTCTCGACGCTGGTGATGCGGGTCAGTTCGACCATTTCCTTGTTGGTCTTGGCCATGAAGTCGCCCGTCTCGTCGACCACGAAGGCCATGCCGCCGCTCATGCCGGCGCCGAAGTTGAGCCCGGTGTCGCCGAGCACGACGACGGTGCCGCCGGTCATGTATTCGCAGCCGTGGTCGCCGATGCCTTCCACCACCGCCAGCGCGCCGGAGTTGCGCACGCCGAAGCGCTCGCCGCCCATGCCTGCGGCGTAGAGCTCGCCGCCGGTGGCGCCGTACAGGCAGGTGTTGCCGATGAGCGTGTTGCGGTGCGCGTCGAAGGTGGCCGCCTTCGGCGGGAAGATCACCAGGCGGCCGCCGCCCATGCCCTTGCCGACGTAGTCGTTGGCGTCGCCTTCGAGGGTGAGCGTGAGGCCCTTGTGGTTCCACACGCCGAAGCTCTGGCCGGCCGAGCCGGTCAGGTTGATGCGGAGGGTGTCGTCGGGCAGCCCCTTGCCGCCGTGCGCCTTGGCGATCTCGCCCGACAGGCGCGCGCCGATCGAGCGGTTGACGTTGCGCACGGTGTAGGCGAGTTCGATGGCCGTGCCGGCCTTGATCGCGCCGATCGCGTCGGCGACCATCTGCTCGGCGAGCTCGCCCTTGTCGAAGGACGGGTTGCGTTCCTGCTGCGAGAAGCGTGGCGCGTCGGCCGGGATGTCGCCCTGCGAGAGCAGCACGTCGAGCTTCAGCCGTCCCTGGCGCGGGGTGTCGCCGGCCGAGAGATCGAGCAGGTCGGTGCGGCCGATGAGGTCGGTGAGCTTCCGGATGCCGAGGCTGGCCATCAGTTCGCGCGTTTCCTCGGCGACGAACTTGAAGTAGTTCACCACCATGTCGGGCAGGCCGATGAAGTGATCTTTCCGCAGTTTTTCGTTCTGCGTCGCCACGCCGGTGGCGCAGTTGTTGAGGTGGCAGATGCGCAAATACTTGCAGCCCAGCGCGACCATGGGGCCGGTGCCGAAGCCGAAGGACTCGGCGCCGAGGATGGCCGCCTTGACGACGTCGAGGCCGGTCTTCAGGCCGCCGTCGGTCTGGACTCTAACCCTTCCGCGCAGGCCGTTGGCGCGCAGCACCTGCTGCGCCTCCGACAGACCCAGCTCCCACGGCGTGCCGGCGTACTTCACGCTGGTCAGCGGCGACGCGCCGGTGCCGCCGTCGTAGCCGGAAATGGTGATGAGGTCGGCGTAGGCCTTGGCGACGCCCGCGGCGATCGTGCCGACGCCGGGCTCGGCGACGAGCTTCACCGACACCAGTGCGTCGGGGTTGACCTGCTTGAGGTCGTAAATCAGCTGCGCCAGGTCTTCGATCGAATAGATGTCGTGGTGCGGCGGCGGCGAGATCAGCGGGGTGCCGGGCTTGCAGTGGCGCAGGCTCGCGATCATCGGCGACACCTTGTCGCCCGGCAGCTGGCCGCCCTCGCCGGGCTTGGCGCCCTGCGCGATCTTGATCTGCAGCACCTCGGCGTTGACCAGGTAGGTCGCGGTGACGCCGAAGCGGCCGGAGGCGACCTGCTTGATCTTGGAGGTCTTGACGGTGCCGTAGCGCTTGGGGTCTTCGCCGCCTTCGCCCGAGTTGGAGCGGCCGCCGATGCGGTTCATGCCTTCGGCGAGCGCCTCGTGCGCTTCCGGCGACAGCGCGCCGAGTGACATGCCGGCGGAGTCGAAGCGCTTGAGAATGGACTCCAGCGGCTCGACTTCCTCTAGCGGAATGGGCGTGGCGTTGCCCTTGAGTTTCATCAGGTCGCGGATCATCGCCACCGGGCGGGTGTCGACGATCGCGGAGTACTTCTTGAATTCGGCGTAGTCGCCGGTCTTCACCGCCTTCTGCAACTGCTGCACCACGTCCGGGTTGTAGGCGTGGAATTCCTCGCCGAACATGAACTTCAGCAGGCCGCCGGCCGACAGCGGCTTGAGCGGATTGAACGCCGTCTTGTGCAGCAGTTTCTGGTCGGACTCGAAGTCGTCGAAGTTGGCGCCCGAGATGCGCGACACCGTGCCCTTGAGGCACAGCTCGACCACGCTCTCGTGCAGGCCGACGCCCTCGAACAGCTGCGCGCCGCGGTAGCTCGCGACGAGCGAAATGCCCATCTTCGAGAGCACCTTGTACAGGCCCTTGTCCATGCCCTTGCGGAAGTTGGACAGCGCCTTGTCGAGGTTGGGTTTGATCTCGCCGGTCTTCACGAATTCGCCGATGACCTGGTAGGCGAGGTAGGGGTACACGGCGGTCGCGCCGTAGCCGATCAGGCAGGCGTAGTGGTGCGGGTCGCGCACGGTGCCGGTTTCGACGACGATATTCGCGTTGCAGCGCAGGCCGGCGTTGATCAGCGCGTGGTGCACCGCGCCGGTGGCGAAGAGCGCGTGGATCGGCAGGCGATCCTTGGCGAGGTTGCGGTCGGTGAGCACCAGGATCACCTTGCCGGCCTTCACCGCGTCGACGGCGCGCGCGGTCAGCGCCTGGATCGCGGCTTCCAGCGCGGTGGTCGCCGGGTCGTAGTGCAGGTCGAGCGTGGTCGCGGCAAACGCCGGGTCGTTCAGGTTCAAGAGCTTGTCGAAGGCTTCCTTCGACAGCAGCGGCGTGTGCACCTCGACGCGATGCGCGTGCGCCGCGGTTTCCTCGAACAGGTTGCGCTCGGGGCCGAACGAGGTGTTGAGCGACATCACGATCGCCTCGCGGATCGGGTCGATCGGCGGGTTGGTGACCTGCGCAAATTGCTGGCGCAGGTAGTCGAACGGCGAGCGCACTTTCTGCGAGAGCACCGCCATCGGCGTGTCGTCGCCCATCGAGCCGATCGCTTCCTGGCCGTCCTCGGCGAGCACGCGGATGATCTGGTCGCGCTCCTCGAAGCTCACGTTGAAGAGCTTCTGGTGCGTGAGCAGGCTCGGCGCGTCCATCACCGCGAGGTCGGCGTCCTGGTTGATCGACAGGTCGAGCTTCACCGCGTTGGCCTTCAGCCATTCGCGGTAGGGCTGCGCGCCCTTCAGCTCGTTGTCGATGTCTTCCGGCATCAGCAGGCGCCCGGTCTCGAGGTCGGCGGCGACCATCTGGCCCGGCTTCACGCGGCCCTTCTTCTCGACGTTGGCCGGGTCGATCTGCCACACGCCCACTTCGGAGGCGATGGTGAGGATGCGGTCCTTGGTCAGCACCCAGCGTGCCGGACGCAGGCCGTTGCGGTCGAGCGTGCAGACCGCGTAGCGGCCGTCGGTCAGCACCACGCCGGCGGGGCCGTCCCACGGCTCCATGTGCATCGAGTTGTATTCGTAGAAGGCGCGGATGTCGGCGTCCATCGACTCGACGTTCTGCCAGGCCGGCGGAATCACCAGGCGCAGCGCGCGGAAGAGGCCCGCGCCGCCCATCACCAGGCCTTCGACCATGTTGTCGAGGCTCATCGAGTCCGAACCCTTGGTGCCGACGATCGGACGCACGTCGTCCAGGTTCGGGATCAGCGGCGTCGCGAACTTCTGCTCGCGCGCGCGGCTCCAGTTGCGGTTGCCCTGCACGGTGTTGATTTCGCCGTTGTGCGCGAGGTAGCGGAAAGGCTGCGCCAGGCGCCACTGCGGCCAGGTGTTGGTCGAGAAGCGCTGGTGGAACACCACGAGTGCGGACGCGAAGCGGGCGTCGTTGAGGTCCGGGTAAAAGCGCGGCAGGTTGTCCGGCATCACCAGACCCTTGTAGCTGATGACGCGGCACGACAGCGTCGGCAGGTAGAACACCGGGTCGCTCGGCTCCAGCGCCTTCTCGGCCTGACGGCGCGCGATGTAGAGCTTGCGCTCGAAGTCGTCCTCGGACTGACCCGCGGCTGCGTTGACGAACACCTGCTCGATGTGCGGCAGCGATTCCAGCGCGGATTCGCCGCACACCGACGCGTCGGTCGGCACCCCGCGGAAGCCGGCGACGACGAGGCCCTGCGCTTCGAGCGCGGATTTCAGCGTGCTGCGCGCATGCGCCTGCGGCGCGGCGTCGCGGGAGAGGAACACCAGGCCGGCGGCGTACAGCGCACCGAGCGTGAAGCCGGCCTCACTGGCGACCGCGCGCAGGAAGGCGTCCGGCTTCTTGAACAGGAGGCCGCAGCCGTCGCCCGACAGGCCGTCCGCCGCGATCGCGCCGCGGTGCGTCATGCAGGCCAGCGAGCCGATCGCGTTCTGCACCAGCGTGTGGCTGGGCTGATTGTCGATCTGCGCAATCAGGCCGAAGCCGCAGCTATCCTGTTCGAAATCGGGCGAGTAGAGCGTCCCGTCCAGCCAGCGTTGTCGTTCCATGTTTCCGTGAGCCCAGATAGCAGCGGCCTGTCCATCGGGACAAGCCGCAGAAAATTCAAGCGAAAAGTGCGGCATTTTAATCCTGTCCGCCTGCCGGGGCAATGCGCCCCTTGCCAAAGCCCCGCCGCGGCAAGGGTTTAGCGTGGATGCCGGCTTCCGTGCGAGCACTGTCGCCGCGGAAAATTCCTTGCCTATGCTGATGAAAGGGGGAAAGGAAAACCGAATGAAGCTTCTGACCTGGAACATCCAGTGGGGGCGCGGCATGGACGGCCGCGTCGACCTTGCGCGTATCGCCGACGCGATCCGCGCGCTGGGCGACTTCGACGTGATCTGCCTGCAGGAGGTCGCGGTCAATTTCCCCGGCCTGCCCGGCAGCCGCGGCGAGGACGAGGTCGCCGGACTCGCCGCCCGGCTGCCCGGCACCACGCCGATCTTCGGTGCCGCCACCGACGTGCCCGACGGCCGGGGCGGCAGGAAGCAGTTCGGCAACGCCATTTTTTCCCGTCTGCCGGTCGGGCAGGTGTGGCGCCACCTGCTGCCGTGGCCGGCCGAAGCCGGTACGCCGAGCATGCAGCGCGTGCTGGTCGAGGCCGTGGTCGAATCCGGTGTCGGCCCGCTGCGCGTGATGACGACGCATCTGGAGTACTACTCGCAACGCCAGCGTGAAATCCAGATCGACGCCATCCGCCGCCTGCATGTCGAAGCCTGCGCGATGGCGCGCCGCGCGCCGCTGCCCGAGGAAGTCGGCGGCGCGTTCGAAGTGTTCGCCCGCCCCGCCGAGGCCCTTCTCTGCGGCGACCTCAACTTCCCCGCCTGGGCGCCCGAGCGCGCACGCCTGCTCGCGCCGTTCGGTGACGGCGTGCCGGGCTTCCGCGACACCTGGGAGGTGCTGCACCCCGGCGTGCCGCATGCGCCGACCTGCGGCATCCACCCCGTCGACTTCGTCGACCGGCCCGAGTGCTTCGACTTCGTATTTCTGACTGAGGGGCTGGCGGGCCGCCTGAAATCGCACGGCATCGACGCCGCGACCGAGGCGTCCGACCACCAGCCGGTATGGGTGGAACTCGCCTGAGGCCAATCGAAAAAAAGGCCCGCGTTGCGCGGGCCCGAGGACTTGCCGGAGGAGGGATTCAGGGCCTGGGCTGCAGCTGCCAGAGGTTGACCGTGCCGCTGGTCTCGTTGGCGACCACCAGCATGGGGGTGCCCGTCGGGCTGGTGCGGGCGTCGACGAAACGCAGGACTTCCGGGCCGCTGTCGCTTTCGCTTACCGGCTTCGTGAAGTCGCGCGTGACCAGATAATCCTGGAACACCGGGGCCTGGGGGTCGGTGACGTCGTACACCATCACCCCGCCAATGCGCTCCAGGCCGACGAAGGCGTAGGTCTTGCCGCCCACCTGCCCCACGGCGACGCCTTCCGGTTCCGGTCCCTTGTTGTCGGAACGGTTGTCGAAGTTGTTCTCGTCGTTGTTGCTGTTGAAATGGGCGGGCAGCCGCTCGGCGGTCACCTGTTCGAGCTGGTCGCCGGAATCCCAGGCCAGGCTGCCGCTGTCGGCATGCCAGATCGAGAACGAGCGGGCGCCGAAGACATAGAGATTGTCGAGGTCGCCGCCGGGCGGCGTGTTGGAGACGGTCAGCCGCCCCAGGCGGCTGTTGCTGGCGGCGTCCGCCACGGTCGTGCCGGCGTCGCGCGCGCGGACTTCCTCGGCGTAGCCATCGTAATCGCGCGCGTCGCCCTCGTTGGCGCTGATCAGCCAGGTCTGGCCGCCCGCCCGGAACTGCGCGACGGCGTCCGGCTGGTACATGCCCAGCACCTTGCTCCAGGGGCGGATGTTGATCGCGCTGTCGCGGTCGCTGGCGTCGAGGCCGTTGCCGGTGAGGCCGTGATCCTTGTAGCCCAGCGGAAAGATCGCGCTCACCGACAGGGTGTCGAGGTCGAGTCTGGCGATGGCGTTGTTCTCCTGCAGCGTGACCCACGCGGTCTTGCCGTCGTCGCTCACCGCGATGTACTCCGGCTCCAGATCCTGCGCGGGCGTGGCGCCGGGCCCGAAGACGCGCACGCCGGCGGGGAGGATGACATTGTCGAAGCCGACGGTGTGCACGGTCAGCTTCGGCTTCATGGGGAGGACGTCGATCACGCTGACCGAGCCGACGGGGTCGGTGCAGCCGGCGCCATAGCAGTCGGGTTCGCCCTCGTTCGCCACCAGCAGGCGGTCGCCCCTGGGTGTGAACACCAGCATGTCCGGCCCGGCGCCGACCTGCGCGGTGCGGATCACCTGGCCGCCCGGCGTCAGGAAGACCACGGTGCCCGGGTTCGTTTTCTTCGGTGCGTCGACCGCCACTGCGATCAGGTTTCTGGACGACACGTCCACGCTGTTGACCGTGGCGCCGTAGGCCTTCAGGTCCACGCGCTTGATCCGTTGCGGCGCCGCCGGGTTGGACACGTCGACGATATCCAGCGAAACGTCGCTGGCGTTGGTCACGTACAGGCGGTCGCCGCGCAGGGCAACGGTCTCGCCCGAAGAGATCTCTTCCTCGACATCGGCCAGACCGGTGCTGTAGGTGGCGAGCAAGGTGGCGGACAGGCTCGACTCCGCCCAACCCGCGGCGGGCAGCACGACGAGCAGGGCGGACAGGGCGCTGGCGAGCAGGGTCTTCTTCATGGCGGGGCCTCGGTCAGGAAGTGGGTGTAGCCCCGAAAACTACCAACGCGCCATGACAGCCATGTGACCGCACCGCGCCGCGCCGCACTGAATGGAGACGGGTGGTGCGTCCTCTAAAGCGCCCCCGAAATGCTCATGAAGTGAATACCTGTCATGCCAGACACGCCTCGATCCAGTCCCAGCGCTTGTCCTTGACCATCACGAACCGGCAGCGCCCGTTGGATAGATTTGCCCACAGGCCCCCGATCAGGCGGTCATCCTCGGCCGCGGTCCAACGATCGGCGCCCTTGTATTCGACGGCAAGGATCGGCCCGGGACTTTCTCCCGGGCCAGGAAGCTGGCACAGAAAGTCCGGGTAGAAGCGCCCGTCGGCCTTCTGCAGGAAGAATGAACTGCCTTCGCGCCGCACGAGGTTGCGCACCCAGAACTGAATGCGCCCCTGTTGCGCCTGCATGTCCAGCCAGCAGGCGCATTCGAATTCCTCCTTGCTGTCGAAGTCGCCGATGCGACCGTAGAAATGCTTGCGGAAATCGAAATGACCGAAACGGCCATCATAGTCGCGGCTCGGCGCGTAGGCCTGGGCGTGGAATTCGAAAGCGTAATGATCGCTCACCGCAACGCGCGACGCCACGTCGTCGCCAAACAAGGCCTGCTGGAAAGCCTTGCCCACTGCCAGCTTGCGCAAGTCACGGATACGCGCCTCGATCAGATTGCGGATCAAAAACTTCTGCAGGTTCACGCGGGCCAGCGTGAAGCCATCCCGTCGCAGCAACTCGCTTAGCCAGGCGGCCACGAATGCCTGCTTGCTGGCGTGGGTAAGCGAGGGCTCTGGCAGGTTCCGGCATAACCACGCAGCCAGGCGCACTTCATCCCAATGCTCGGGCTGATAGACCAGACCCAGGTCACGCTGCAATTCGGGCAGGAAGCGCGATACGACCTTGCCGCTGTCGTCGTCGACATCGATCTCGCCGCCTTCCGATACTTTCAGCCCTGCGCCCAGCAGGCTCAAGTCGTCGCCGGTCGGGGTGGCGTCGTAAGGCGACAGCTCCCACGGGTACTCCAGCACCTCCGGGTCGTCGAACAATTGCAGTTCGCCCTGCACGCGCAGCGCAAGCTGCGGCACGCGGAATCGTTCGCCCAGTTCGGCGGGCGTCTGGAAAAACTCGATGGCCGTGGTGCGGCTGACTTCGGCCGCCTCCGCAATCGCAGCGACGGCGGTTTCAGACGCCACCGCGGCTTTGAGCGCTTCCGTCTCGTCTTCGGTCAGCGGCGCGCTGATGGTCAGCGTATTGAGCTTGCCGTCCCAGCTCACCTTGTCGCGGACAGGTTTGGGTATGCTCTTGAGGTCCGGCTTTTCAGACAGGGTGATCGCCACCGGCCGCACGACCACGCGGCCCGTATGCCCTTCGAGATCGAACCGGGCCTGCTCGGATTTGGCTGCGGTTACGAACTCGCTTACCTCGCGCCGCTCGAAGCCAGCGCCGGCCACCAGGCGGTCACGCAACGCGCTCGCGGTTTCGGCGAAATTGCGCGACACCACAAAGGCATACGACTGATTGAGTGCACGTGCCTGCCGGTGGCTGGCGCCCGGCTGCCGCAACACCCGTCCGAGCAACTGCTCCACCGCCGTGGCCGAGTGCAGCGAGGCCATGCTCACCAGAATGTATGCAAAGGGGCAATCCCAGCCTTCGGCCAGCGCCTTCTGCGTGATGACGAATTTCACCGGGCAGGCCGGGTCGGCAATGCCGCCTTTGTAGTCCGTCTCGATCTGCTCCAGCCCCTTTTCCTCGCCGGTGGCGACCACGATTTCCTCGGCCGGGATGCGATGGTTGGTGATGAGTTCGTTGCGCACGCGCTCGTAGTCCAGCGTCTCCACCCCGGCCCGGCGCGGCTCCGACTGGATCAGCACCAGCGGCCGCAGATAGGGCGCGCCCGCGCGGCGTTCCTCGTCGGCCAGCTTGTGCAGGGCATCGCGGCGGCCAATGGCATCCGCCAGGCACTGCTGCCAGTTGGGTTCGGTTTCCAGCACCACCGGCAGCTTGATCATTTCTTCCGCCTTCAGCTCGGCGGCCGACACGCTGTGCAACACGTTGGACGGCGTGCGTTCGAGATCGGGCGTGGCGGTCAGCTCCATCACTCCGCTGGGGCGAAAGCGCGCCAGCATGTCGAAGGCCAGTTCGGTGCGGCTGTTGTGCGCCTCGTCGACCACCACGAAAGGTCGGCGCAGCCGCAGCACGTTGGCAAGCGAATACGGCGTCGTCTGCTCCGCGCCCGCGCCGTCCTTCAGCAACGCGTCGCGCTGGGCCGGCGCGAGATTGTCGAAGTGATGCATCAGTGCGCCGCTCGACTGGTATACCTTGCGGCACTCTTCCTCTTCCACCTGAAACGCCTGCCGGGTGGCGACGATGACCGTGGTCGAGGTGTCCAGCGTGGCGCGCGTCACGCTCTTGGCTTCGTCCAGATCCATCACCGTGATCGGGCCGGCCTCACGCAGCGCCGTGTGGTAGGGATGACTGCGATCCCGCAAGGCGCGCAGCGTCTGCTCGCGGATCGGCTTCGAGGGCATGGATGTTTAGTGTTCGGGTTTTATTGCGTCCGGTACCGCCCGGTATGCCTGCTGGGGGTCGTTCGGCTCGTTCGGGTTGGTCATGACCAGCCGCCCATCCCGCATCAGGGGACGCAGGTAGTTGTTGCGCACATAGCGGGGGTGCCGCCTTACCAGGGCTGCCAGCTCATCGGCCTGCCAGGCACGCTGGCGGCAGATTTCCACAATCACATCGCACACCTCGCCGGGGGGATTACGTTGGCCGATGGCGCCTATTTTTGCGGCCAGCGCGCCCGGCAACTCGTCCAGCAGGGCCTTGCGCCTGTTTTCCTCTTCCTCGGAGTGCTCGGCATATAAGCCTTCGGGGTTGGTAGATAAGCCGTCCGGGTTGGTAGATAAGGCGGGGGGGTTGGTAGATAAGGCGGGGGGGTTACTAGATAAGCGCTCCTGTGACTTGCTAGATAAGCCCGTTTCATCCGTGGCGAGGCGCTCGGTCGGCACATAGTAGGTGGCCGAACCCCGGCCCTTCTGCGCCAGCAGGCCGGCATCCCGCAACCGCCGTAAGGCGCCACTGGCGGCGAGGGCATCGACCTTGTTCAATTCCCGGTAGGTGGCGTTGTCGATGGCGCCGGCTTCCCTGACCACGATCAGCGCCTTGGCCTCTTCGTCGGTGAGGTGCAAGTCGCGGAATTGCGCGAGCCAGGCGATGTCGCCCTCGCCGAGGAAGTGATGGAAGAAATAGCGGGCGACGAACTGATCGGCACCCCGGTCGGATTCGAACAGCGGCGGGGTGAGGCCGGCCTGTTCCATGCTTTCCCGCATGACGCGGATGCCGCTGCCCTTGGTTTCGGCGAAACGGGTTTCGTGCAGCACGGCAGCGATCTTGGGGTTGCGCGGCTGGGAGCCTGGCTCGCCGAGGTGCTCCGGCGACTTGAGGGAGAAACCAGGATTGCGGATTTCCAGCCGGTTGGCGTAGCGGATGATCTGCACCGGGCTATGGCTGCGATAGCTGCGGTGCATCAGGGCGTTGACCAGCGCTTCGCGGATGACGCGCAAGGGGATCACCGGCTTGTCCTGCCGTTGCAGCGCGCCTTCGTCGAGGCCGAAGCTCTTGGGCAGGTCGTCGAGGACAGCGGCCTGGGCGCGGCGGATCAGGCGGAACAATGAATCGCGCAGTTCGACGGTATCGAAACGGCGGTCGGGGTCGGGCACCCATTCGCGGCCGGGCACGCGGATGTAATCGACGCGGGTCATGGGGAAGCAGCGGCGCAATGCCGCGGGCTTGCCGAACAGGATCAGGCCGGCGACGGTGGGCTTCCATTGATTCCCGGCATCACGGCGAAGGGCGCCCAAGGATTGCAGCAACTCGTCGTCGGGCCAGCGCAACTCCTCGGCATCGGGGTTGGCTTCGGCGCGGGACTGGCGATAGTCGGCAATGGCCTCGGGAGAGAAGTCCTCCAGCGAGGCGTCGGCGACGATGCCGGCATCGAAGCTCTCCTGCTGGCGCCCCTGGTAAAACACCGCCAGGTCGTCGTCGGTGCAACGCTGGTCGGTGCTGCCGATGCGGCGGAACGCGCCCCTGGGCAGGCCCTGGCCCTTGAAGAAGAGGGGCTTGTCCTGCGGTTGCGCTTCGGGGACGAAGACGACCACGACGTTCCTGCCCTGGACGTTTTCTGTCGAAATGTCCACCCGCAGGGGTACGTTGAACATGTCGCGGCACTGGCTGGCGATATCCGCCGAGAGCTTGTCCGGCTGCTCGATGCCTTCGACTTCGTAGGATGGGAATAGCGCCATCTCTTCGCGGACGACGCCCAATGCGATCCAGCCGCCGCCGAGACCGGGCTCGTTGGCAAAGGCGCAAATCGTTTCCAGCAAGGATTTTCCGGCGTCAGAGGCGCGCTTGGCCTCGATGCGCTCGTGCTCGTCGAGGAGATTGAGGCTTTCGAGCAGTTCGGCAGCGGTCACGGCGTGATCCCGCGCGCGGACTCGTGCGGCGATGACCGGTAGAGCCGACAGCCAGCAAAGTCGCAGCAGCAATCGAAAGGTTTGCGGCTCGTGCTCATTGGTGGTTGTCCAAAGACATTGAGCTTATCTGGCCTGGATGTGATGGTGGAGCGGAGGAGGATCGAACTCCCGACCTTCGCATTGCGAACGCGACGCTCTCCCAGCTGAGCTACCGCCCCAACGTGGCGCGGATTATAGCCTTACCGCCTGAAAGCGGGAAGCGCGGCGATGCGGGCGGGGAGATTGGGCAGCAGGCGGGCGATGCCCCAGCCCGCGAGCACGCCGGCGGCGTTGGCGAGCGCGTCCACAGGGTCGGGCTGGCGCTCGGGGGTGAGGCCTTGCAGCAACTCGATGGCGCCGCCGAACGCCATGACCGCCAGCGCGAGACGCCAGCGCCGGGTCACCACGAGCTGCGCCCACCAGAACATGAGCAGCGCATAGCCGGCGAGGTGGGCGAGCTTGTCGAGCTGGCTGTCGTCCTCGCCGACGGTGGGCGGGCCGAGCGAGAAGGCGAGGGTGAGCGCGACGCCGAGCCAGCCGCCGACGCGCCACAGGCGCGTCCAGTCGATTTGGCGGCACAGGCGCGCAAGCTCAAACATGGCGCCAGAGGCGTGAAACATCAGGCATGGCTGCGGTGGCGTTCGATCACGCCTGCCGCCGCGCCCAGCGCAGCATGAGCACGCCGGCGACGATCATCGGCAGGCTGAGCCACTGGCCCATCGACAGGCCGAGGCCCAGCAGACCCAGGAAGCTGTCCGGCTCGCGCGCGAATTCGGCGAGGAAGCGGAACGCCCCGTAGCCGGTGAGGAAGACGCCGGAGACGGCGCCGACCGGGCGCGGTTTGCTGGCGTAGAGCCACAGGATGACGAACAGCAGCAGACCTTCGCCGGCGAACTGGTAGAGCTGCGAGGGATGGCGCGCAATGCCGTCGCCGGCCTGCGGGAAGACCATGCCCCAGGGCAGATCGGTGGCGCGTCCCCACAACTCGCCGTTGATGAAGTTGCCGAGCCGCCCGGCCGCGAGGCCCAGCGGCACCAGCGGCGCGATGAAGTCGGTGACGGCGAGCCAGCGCAACTGGTGCCGGTGCGCGAACACGATCATCGCGACCACCACGCCGAGGAAGCCGCCGTGGAAGCTCATGCCGCCTTCCCATACCTTGAGGATGTCGAGCGGGTTGGCCAGATACTCGGCGGGCTTGTAGAACAGCACATAGCCGAGTCGCCCGCCCAGGATGACGCCGAGCACGCCGTAGAACAGCACGTCGTCGAGCATTTTCGGGGTCCACTGCGTCCACGGCCGGTGGGCGATGCACCAGCGGCCGAGGAGGATGACCTGGGCGAAGGCCAGCAGGTACATGAGGCCGTACCAGTGGACGGCGACGGGGCCGAGTTGCAGGGCGACGGGATCGAATTGCGGGTGGGTCAGCATGGCAGTGCGGGGGGGCGGGCGACACGCCATTGTATCGGGCGCGGCGGGATTCCCCTGCTGCTGGCTCAAGTTTTGCGTGGTCACCCCGATAAGTCACTCTGGATAACAAGAAGCGGAGTCGCTGTCGTGCGTTGGCATCATTTCATTCTGGCGATGGCGTTCGGGTGGACGCTGGCGGGCAGCGCGCATGCCCAGGCGGAGGCGCCACTGGCCTTTGGCGTCATCAACCAGCGCAGCGTGCCGCTGACGGCGCAGTCGTGGAACCCCATTCTCAGCTACGTCGGCAGGAAGGTGGGCGCGCCGCTGGCGCTGAAGATGGGCAAGACCGCGCCGGAGACGACGGCGATGACGGTGCGCGGCGAGCACGCCTTCGCCTACACCAACCACATGTTCACGCCCGAGCGCGACCGCATCGGCTACAAGGTGGTGCTGCGCATGCGGGGCGAACCGATCCACGGCGCCATCGTGGTGCGCGACGACAGCCCGATCCGCAGCGTGGCCGACCTCGCCGGCGCCAGGGTGGCCTTCCCGTCGAAGGAAGCCTTCGTCGGCTACTGGCTGCCGATGGACCATTTGCTGAAGTCGGGCGTGCAGGTGAACGAGGTGTTCGCCGGCAACCAGGAAGGCGCCATGTCGCAGCTGCAGTTCGGCGAAGTGGCGGCGGCGGCGGTCAACCGCAAGCTCTTGTCGCGCTACGCGCAGCGCGAGGATTTCCGCTACCGCGTGATCTGGGTGTCCGAGCCCTATCTCGACATTCCCGTCATGGCGCACCCGTCGCTGTCGCCCAGGCTGGTCGAGGCGGTGCGCGCCGCCTTCATCGGCATGGACCAGGACCCGGACGGACGCCGCGCCCTGCAGGCGAGCGCCGACGGGCTCGGCAGCCGCGAACTCTGGAGCTTCGTGCGCGCGGACGACGCCGAGTACGACAACTACCGACGCTTCTACCGCTCGACCGTGGTGAAGGGGGACTAGGTGAGCCTGGCTGCGCGCTGGATGGATGCCTGGCGCAGTCTGGGCCTGTTGCCGCGCATCGCCGCGGTGCAGGGACTGTTGCTGCTGTGCGGCGCCGGCCTCATCACCCTCCTGTTCGCGCGCCAGTACCATGCCCAGCTCACCGGCGAGCAGGTCGCCAAGGCGCGGCTGCTGCTGGACGTGGCCGTGCCGCTGGTGGCGGAGCAGGCGCTGATCGGCGACTTTGCCGCGGTCAAGCAGCTGCTCGACCGCCAGGCGACGGTGTATCCCGAGATTTCTCAGCTGATCTGGCGCTGGGGCGGGCGCGACCGCGTCGCCGTGCGTCCGGATGCGTCGCGCGAGCAGGCGCCCGAGTGGTTCCGCCGCGCCGCGACGATGCCGGAAGTGCGCCAGACGGCGGAAGTCAGGCTGGGCGGCGCCGATTACGGCGAGCTCGAAGTGGTGCTCGACCCCTCGCGTGCGCAGCACGCCCTGTGGCAGACCACCGTGCACAACCTGTGGCTGAGCAGCAGCGCCATGCTGGTGCTGCTGGTCGCGCTGTTCTTCGTGCTGCGGGCCAATCTGCGCGTGCTGCGGCAACTGGCCGACGCCGCCGACCGTTTTCGCCAGGGCGATCATGCGGTGCGCGTGCGGCCCGGCGGCGCGCGCGAGGTGCGCAGCGCGGCGCTGGCGTTCAACAACGTGGCCGAACGCATGCAGGGCCTGCTGGGCGAACTGTCCGAAAGCCGTCATCAATTGCGCGAGCAGCTGCACTTCTCCGACGAGATGATCGAGACGCTGCCGCTGCCGCTCTACACCAAGAACCGGCGCGGCGAGTATGCGCGCGTGAACAAGGCGTGGGAGCGCTTCTTCGGCGCCAGCCGCGCCGAAATGCTCGGCCGCCGGGAAAACGATCTGTACGCCGATTCGCCCGAGACCGCGGGCTACGTCGAGGAAATGGACGAGGCCCTGATGCGCGACGGCGGCGTGCAGACCTGCGGCATTCCGATCCGCACGCCGCGCGGCGAGCATCATCACGTGATGTACGCCAAGACCACGCTGACCGATGCCGACGGCCGCATCATCGGCCTGATCGGCGCGATCACCGACCTCACCGAACTCAAGCAGGCCGAACAGCAGGCGCGCGAGGCCATGGTCGAGAAGACCGCCGCCGAGAAGGCGAGCCGCGCCAAGAGCCTGTTCCTCGCCAACATGAGCCACGAGATCCGCACCCCGCTGACGGCGATCATCGGTTATTCGGAGGCGCTGCTCGACGTCAAGCAGTCCATGCCCGAGCGCATCGAGGGCATCCAGACCATCAAGCAGGCCGGCAAGCATCTGCTGGGCATCATCAACGACATTCTCGATCTCTCGAAGATCGAAGCCGGCCGGCTCGACATCGAGAAGTTGCCGGTGCCGCTGTTCGGGCTGATCGACGACGTCGCCGCGCTGGCGCGGCTGCAGGCCGGAGCCAAGGGCGTGGATTTCGAGGTCGAACCGGTATTCCCGCTGCCGCAGACGGTGAAGACCGACCCGGTGCGCGTCAAGCAGATCCTGCTCAACATCATCAGCAACGCGATCAAGTTCACCGAGCAGGGCAAGGTGATGCTGCGCGTGCGCCACGACGCGCCCGGCGAGCGCCTGGTGATCGAGGTGATCGACACCGGCATCGGCATCAGCGCCGAGCAGCTGGTGCGGCTGTTCCAGGCCTTCACCCAGGCCGACGCCAGCACCACCCGCCGCTTCGGCGGCACCGGCCTCGGCCTCGCCCTGTCGAAGCAGCTCGCCGAAAAGCTCGGCGGCGGCATCAGCGTCGACAGCGCCCCGGGCCGCGGCAGCCGCTTCACCGTGACGCTGCGCATCGGACCGGTGCTGGCGCTGGCGCAGCATGCCGGCGAGGTGCAGCAGCCGGAAGCGGCAGCCGAAGCCGATGCGGAACTGCCCGATCTGCAGGGCCGCCTGCTGCTGGCCGAGGACAACCCGGTCAACCAGCGTGTGATCGTTCTCAAGGCGCGCCACCTGGGGGCGGACGTCGAGACCGCCGAGAACGGCGCGGAGGCGGTGAACGCGGCGCTGACCCGGCCCTACGACCTGATCCTGATGGACATGCAGATGCCGGTCATGGACGGCGTGACCGCGGTGCGCACCCTGCGCAAGCTGGGCTACACGGGCCCCGTCGTCGCGCTGACCGCCAATACTACCCTGCAGGACCGGCAACGCTGCTTCGAAGCCGGCTGCGACGGCTTCCTGTCGAAGCCGATCGAGAATGCGCTGTTCGCGGACACGCTGCGGCGCTATCTGCACGTCAGCGGCAAGGCGCCGGCTGCCGCGCAGGAGCCGGTGATCCCGGCCCTGCTGCGGCAGGACCCGGGCCTGCACGAACTGGTCGGCCACCTGCACGCGCGCTTTGTGGCCTACTGCGCGTCGCTGCGGTCGGCGCTGGCGGCAGGCGACGACGAGGCGGTCCGCGAACAGGCGCGCCAGATGAAGGCGGCCGGCTCGGATTACCTGTCGCCGCAGCTCACGGAACTGGTCGGCCAGCTCGAATTCGCCGCGACGGTGGGCAACGTCAAGACCATGCGCGAACTGGCCGGGCAGATTGAAGCCCTGGCTGGCCGCATCCGCATCCCCGTGCCGGCGCCGCAGGACGGCGCGCACGCCCCGGCCGGCGGCGAGGCGCCGCTGGTGTCCGACCTGCTGCAGGAAGGCCCCGAGATGGCCGACCTGGTCGACTATTTCCTCGAGCGCCTGCCCGGCTATGAGGCGGCGTTGCGGGCCGCCGCCGAGGCGGACGATCTGGCGGCCCTGAAATCGCAGGCGCACGACCTGAAATCGGTGGGCGGCGGCTACGGCTATCCGCTGGTGACCCAGCTTGCGGTCCGGATCGAGGCCAGCGTGCAGGCCGGGGATCGGGACGACGTGCGGGGACAGATCGAGGAATTCGCGCGCCTGGTGAAACGCATCCAGGCCGGCGCTGCCCAGCCGGCGGGGAACTGAACGGCATGCCGCTCGAACTCAAGGAAGCCGTCGCGACACGACCCTATTCCGTCCTCCTCGTCGACGACAAGCATGAACTCCGCCTGCTGCTGGGCCGGCGGCTGGAGCAGGTGGGCTACCTGGTCACGCTGGCCGTGCACGGCCGCCATGCGCTGCAGCTGATGGAGCTGGAGCGCTTCGACCTGGTGCTGCTCGACCTCAACATGCCCGAGATGGACGGGCTGGCCGTGCTGAAGGCGATCAAGTCGAGCGCGGCGCTGCAAAACACCCCGGTCGTCATGATCACCGCGACCAGCAGCCGCGAGTCGGTGGTCGAATGCCTGGGGCTGGGCGCGGCCGACTACCTCATCAAGCCGGTCAACCCGCTGGAGCTGACCCAGCGCGTGCACCGCTGCCTCGAAGTGCGCGGCGCCCCGGTCGAGCCGACGGTGCAGCTCGGCGACATCGCCGGCTCGCGCATCCTCATCGTCGACGACGAACCGCTCAACCTCAAGCTGCTCGAGCGCCGGCTCGCCCAGATGGGCTACCAGGCAGTGAGCGCGTCCGGCGGGCAGCAGGCGCTGGACCTGCTGGGGCGCGGCCGCCTCGACGCGGTGCTGCTCGACATCCAGATGCCCGAGATCGACGGCTTCGAGGTTCTGCGCACGATACGCGCGAAGCCGGGCTGTCAGGGCCTGCCGGTGCTGATGTTGTCGGCCGACGGCAGCCAGGAAACCATCGACCAGTGCTACCGCGACGGCGCCGACGATTACCTGGTGAAGCCCTACCACACCCCCGACCTGCAGATGCGGCTCGGCGTGCTGCTCGACCTGCGCCGGGCGCGGCGCGGCGGACCGGCCTGATTCCACCATCCCGTCAGGGATATCGCGACTCCCGTGCAGGGCCGGCGGCTGGCGATACAATCACGGTTTCGTTTGCCTTTCTGGATCGAGCCATGCCCGTCTACCGTTCCCGCACCACCACCCACGGCCGCAACATGGCCGGCGCCCGCGCCCTGTGGCGCGCCACCGGCATGAAGGACGGCGATTTCGACAAGCCCATCATCGCCGTTGCCAACTCGTTCACCCAGTTCGTGCCCGGCCACGTGCACCTCAAGGACATGGGCCAGCTGGTCGCGCGCGAGATCGAGGCCGCCGGCGGCGTGGCCAAGGAATTCAACACCATCGCCGTCGACGACGGCATCGCCATGGGCCACGGCGGCATGCTGTACTCGCTGCCTTCGCGCGATCTCATCGCCGACTCGGTCGAGTACATGGTCAACGCGCACTGCGCCGACGCGCTGGTGTGCATTTCCAACTGCGACAAGATCACCCCCGGCATGCTCAACGCCGCGCTGCGCCTCAACATCCCGACCGTGTTCGTGTCCGGCGGGCCGATGGAAGCCGGCAAGGTGGTGTGGGACAAGCAGACGATCAAGCTCGATCTCGTCGACGCCATGGTGTCGGCGGCCGACGACAAGGTGTCGGACGAAAAGGTGCAGCAACTCGAACGTTCGGCCTGCCCGACCTGCGGCTCGTGCTCGGGCATGTTCACCGCCAATTCGATGAACTGCCTCACCGAGGCGCTGGGTCTCTCGCTGCCCGGCAACGGCTCGCTGCTCGCGACCCACGCCGACCGCCGCAATCTCTTCCTCGCCGCCGCGCGGCTGATCGTTAAGAACACCCGTCGCTACTACGAGCAGAACGACACCCGCGTGCTGCCGCGCGCGATCGCCAGCTTCGACGCCTTCGAGAACGCCATCGCGCTCGACATCGCCATGGGCGGCTCGACCAACACCGTGCTGCATCTCCTGGCCGCGGCGCACGAAGCCGGCGTCGACTTCACCATGGCCGACATCGACCGCATGAGCCGCCGCGTGCCCCACTTGAGCAAAGTGGCGCCGTCGATCCAGACCTACCACATGGAAGACGTGCACCGCGCCGGCGGCGTGATGGCCATCCTCGGCGAACTCGAGCGCACCGGCCTCGTCCACCGCGACGTGCCGACGGTGCTGATGAAGACGCTCGGCGAGCAGATCGACGTCTACGACATCCGTCGCACGCAGGACCGCGACATCAAGGACTACTACCGCGCCGCGCCCGGCGGCGTGCCGACCCAGGTCGCGTTCTCGCAGGACCGTCGCTTCCCGAAACTCGACGACGACCGCGTGGGCGGCTGCATCCGCGACTACGATCACGCCTACTCGAAGGACGGCGGACTGGCCGTGCTCTACGGCAACCTCGCCGAGGACGGCTGCATCGTCAAGACCGCGGGCGTGGACGAGAGCATGTTCGAAGTCGAGCAGCTGCGCTACACGACCAGCGTGCCGACCTCGACCCTTCGCGTGTTCCGCGGCCCCGCGCGCGTCTATGAATCGCAGGACGCCGCGGTCGAAGCCATCCTCGGCGACCGCATCCAGCCGGGCGACGTCGTGGTGATCCGCTACGAAGGCCCGCGCGGCGGTCCCGGCATGCAGGAAATGCTCTACCCGACCTCGTACCTGAAGTCGAAGGGCCTGGGCAAGCATTGTGCGCTGCTCACCGACGGCCGCTTCTCCGGCGGCACCTCGGGGCTGTCCATCGGCCACGCCTCGCCGGAAGCGGCCGAGGGCGGCACCATCGGCCTGGTCGAGGACGGCGACCTGATCGAGATCGACATCGCCAAGCGCCGCATCCACCTTGACGTCAGCGAGGCCGAACTCGCGCGCCGCCGCGCCGCGATGGACGCGAAAGGCGCGCAGGCCTGGAAGCCGGTCAACCGCACGCGCCCGGTGTCGGCTGCGCTGCGTGCCTATGCCGCGATGACGACTTCCGCTGCTTTTGGCGCCGTGCGCGACGTGTCGCAGGTCGAGCACCCGACCGCGGCGCAGGTGCACGCCGATCCGCTCGCGCGCTTCGTCATCCCCGGCCAGCTCACCTTCCGCACCGGCGTCGGCGGGCTGACCTACGTCGACATCGACAACCACGGCGGCCGCGCGACCATCTGCCTGCAGGGCGCGCACGTCGTCAGCTACCGGCCGAAGTCGCAGCAGGCGCCGGTGGTGTGGGTGTCGGACGCGGCCAAGTTCGCCGCCGGCAAATCCATCCGCGGCGGCGTGCCGGTGTGCTGGCCGTGGTTCGGCGCGCACGACAGCGAGCCGGGTTTCCCGGCGCACGGCTTTGCCCGCACCGTGCCGTGGGAAGTCGTCGGCACGCGCCGCCGCAGCGACGTGCGCACCGAAATCGCCCTGCAACTCGTCGAGAACGAGCAGACGCGCGCGCAGTGGCCGCACGCCACCCGCCTGACGCTCACCGTCATCGTCGGCGACCGGCTCGAAGTGAAACTCGCCACCACCAACACCGGCGACACGCCGGTGAAGATCGGCGAGGCGCTGCACACCTATCTCCACATCAGCGACATCGGCGCGGTCAAGGTCGAAGGCCTCGAAGGCTGCGCCTTCCACGACAAGGTCGACAACTTCGCGCGCAAGAAGCAGAAGGGCGACATCGGCTTCGCGGGCGAGGTCGACCGCGTCTACGTCAACACCGGCGCGGATTGCGTGGTCGTCGACCCCGGCCTCAAGCGCCGCATCCGCATCGCCAAGACCGGCTCGCAGTCCACCATCGTGTGGACGCCGTGGACCGAAAAGGCCGAGAAGATGGGCGACATGGGCCGCGGCAAGTCGGGCGCCGGCTGGCGCGAGATGGTGTGCGTCGAATCGGCCAATGCGATGGACAACGTCGTCACCGTCGCGCCGGGCGCAACCCACACGCTGGCGGTGACGTACAGCGTCGAGGTGTTGTGATTTTTTATCCGCGAAGGACGCGAAGTAACGCGAGGCAAGCTTCATGAAAACCAGATTGATGCTTCGGTTTTCCTTCGCGCCGCTTCGCGCCCTTCGCGGATGAACCGGTTTTCAAAGGAGACAACATGCGCGCGATTCTCGTAGCCAACCCCAAGGGCGGCAGCGGCAAGACGACGCTGTCGATCAATCTTGCGGGCTATCTGGCGTCGATGGGCGAGCGGGTGGCGATACTGGACCTGGACCGGCAGAAGTCGGCGACCCAGTGGCTCGCCATGCGCGACGCGTCGCTGCCCGAGATCGCGCTGCTGCACGAAGGCCAGAAGGGCGAGGCCGACTGGCTGGTGATCGATTCGCCGGCCGGCCTGCACGGCAAAAATCTCGAGCGCGCCCTGAAGCTCGCGCACAAGGTCGCGGTGCCGATCGCACCCTCGCTGTTCGACATCCGTGCGACCCAGGATTTTCTTGCCGCGCTGCACGCCGAAAAGGCGGTGCGCAAGGGCCACGCCTTCGTCGGCGTGGTCGGCATGCGCGTCGATCCGCGCACGCGGGCCGGCGTCACGCTCGACCAGTTCATGGCGCAGCAGGACCTGCCGGTGCTGACCTACCTGCGCAACACCCAGCACTACGTCAATGCCGCGTTCGAAGGCAAAAGCCTGTTCGACCTGCCGCCGCACATCGCCGAGCGCGACGTGGCGCAATGGCAGGGCCTGATCGCCTGGCTGGAGCACTGATTCGATCGTCACCCCGGCGTACGCCGGGGGCCAGTCTGGCTTCGCTGGATTCCGGCTTTCGCCGGAATGACGGGTGCGAAACGTTAGTGCGTGGTCGGCTTCAGCAGGTTGACGACCTGCGGCTTCACCACGCTCCTGGTCGACGAGCATGAGCCGTCTTCCTGCACGCCGAGCTGGCGCTCGGCTTCGGTCAGCAGGTTGATCACGTCGACGTAGAACTTGTCGTTCGCCATCAGGCGCGCGGTGCGGCCGCCCTCGTTGGCGGCGAGCACGTCGGCGCCGGCGTTGATCAGCCATTCCACCACCGGGGCGTCGCCGCCGCCGGCCGCCAGCATCAGCGGCGTGATGCCGAAGAAGATGCGCGCGTCGAGTGCGGCGCCGGCCTCGTGCAGGACTTCGATCACCTCGACATAGCCGCGCTCGGTCTCGCCGTTGTAGGCCGCCTTGGCGAGCGCGGTCCAGCCCTGCGGCGATTGGGCGTTGACGTCGACGCCGGCGGCGATCAGCACTTCGACCGCGGCGACGTGGCCGTGATGCGCGGCGTGCATCAAGGCGGTCTCGCCCGCTTCGTCGGTGACGCTGTGGGCGACGCCGCCCTCGAGCAGCGATTTCACTTTGGCGGCATCGCCCGACTGGGCGGCTGCGAACAATTCCTGGGACATGAGGCGCTCCTGCAAATACGGTTCGAGTGAGCGTACAATTGTTGAGCGATTTAATCAACTATTAAGACGCCGCCATGCCCAACCGCCTCGCCACCGAACCCAGTCCCTACCTGCTCCAGCACGCCGACAATCCCGTCGACTGGTATCCGTGGGGTGAGGAAGCGCTGGAGAAGGCGCGCCGCGAGGACAAGCCCATCCTGCTGTCGATCGGCTATTCGGCCTGCCACTGGTGCCACGTGATGGCGCACGACTGTTTCGAGGATGCCGAGGTCGCGGCGGTGATGAACCGCCTGTTCGTGAACATCAAGGTCGACCGCGAGGAGCGCCCCGACCTCGACCAGATCTACCAGGCCGCGCACCAGCTGCTGGCACAGCGCGGCGGCGGCTGGCCGTTGACGGTGTTTTTGACGCCCGACCAGACGCCGTTCTTCGCCGGCACCTATTTCCCCAAGACGCCGCGCTACCAGTTGCCGGGCTTCATCGATCTCATGGAAAACGTCGCCGGCGCCTGGCGTGATCGGCGCGGCGAGGTGCTGGCGCAGAACGCCGCCCTGCGCGACGCGCTGGCCGCCCAGCAGCCGGCCGCCGGGCACGCGGCGCCGCTGAACGAGGCGCCGCTGGCCCAGGCGGTGCGCGACCTGGCGCAGGCCTTCGATCCGGTGTGGGGCGGTTTCTCCCGCGCGCCCAAGTTTCCGCGCCCGGGCGAGCTCTTTTTCCTGCTGCGGCAGGCGCAGGCGGGCAATGCGCAGGCGCGCGACATGGCGCTGTTCACGCTGACGAAAATGGCCTCGGGCGGCGTGGTCGACCAGCTCGGCGGCGGCTTCTGCCGCTATTCCGTGGACGAGCAGTGGGCGATCCCGCACTTCGAGAAAATGCTCTACGACAACGGGCCTCTGCTGCAGCTTTACGCCGACGCCTGGGCGCTGACCGGCGAGGCGCTGTTCCGGGATACCGCCGAGGGCATCGTCGACTGGCTGCTGCGCGAGATGCACGCACCCGACGGTGGTTTTTATTCCGCGCTCGACGCCGACAGCGAGGGCCACGAAGGAAAGTTCTACGTGTGGACGGCGGACGAAGTACGTGCGCTGCTGAGCGAAGACGAGTACGTCGTGGCGGCGCCGTGCTATGGATTCGATGCTCCACCCAATTTCGAAAATGCGTACTGGAACCCCATTCTCGCGCAGCCGCTCGCCGCAGTCGCCGCGTCGCTCGGCATCGCGGAAAGCGAGGCGGCGCGGCGGCTGGCGAGCGCCCGCGCCAGGCTCTTTGCCGCGCGCGAGTCGCGCGTGCGCCCGGGCTGCGACGACAAGCAGCTCGCCAGCTGGAACGCGCTGATGATCGCCGGGCTGGCGCACGCCGGCCGCGTCATGCAGCGCCCCGACTGGGTCGCCGAGGCGCACGCCGCGCTCGATTTCCTGCGGGAAAAGCTGTGGCGCGACGGCCGCCTGCGGGCGAGTTACAAGCACGGCGCGGCGCGCCTCAATGCCTACCTCGACGACTACGCCTTTCTGCTCGACGCGTTGCTGGAAACCCTGCAGGCCGGCTTTCGCGAACCGGATCTTGCCTGGGCGCGCGAACTCGCGGATGCGCTGCTGACGCATTTCGAGGATGCCGACGCGGGCGGCTTCTTCTTCACCAGCCACGACCACGAGACGCTGATCGCCCGTCCCAAGCCGGGCTACGACAACGCCACGCCGTCGGGCAACGGCGTCGCCGCCTTCGCGCTGCAGCGGCTCGGCCATCTGCTCGGCGAACCGCGCTATCTGGACGCGGCCACGCGCTGCCTGCGGCTCTTCCAGCCGGAATTCGCGCACCACCCCATCGCCTATCCGACGCTTCTGGCCGTGCTCGACGAGGCGCTGGCGCAGCCGCGCGTGATCATCCTGCGCGGGCCCCGTGACGAGATCGCGACCTGGACCGCCGCGCTGGCATCGCGCCTGCGCGCCCGCGACCTGGTGCTCGCCCTGCCCAACGGCCTCGCCTTGCCGGCCGCGCTCGCCAAGCCGGAATCCGCGCACGTCGCGGCCTGGGTGTGCAGCGGCACGGCGTGCCAGCCGCCGGTCGACGCGTGGCAGGCATTGCTGGATTGAATGCCCGCATCAGAATTTGCTATTAGGAACCCGTCCCCGTCGCTGCTATCAAAAGGAGGTGTCCGTTCGTTACGTGAAGGGAGTCACCATGAGCACGCACACCGAACCTGCCGTTTTCCATCCCCAGGCCGCGCGCATGAACCTGCCCGGCATCCGCCGGGCGAGCTTCGACCAGCCCTTCCGCTGGCTACGCGACGGCGCGCGCGACATGGCCCGGGCGTGGCCGCTGAGCCTTTTCTACGGTGTCCTCTTTGCCGCGCTGGGCTACGGGCTGGTGCACGCTGCGGCGGGCAAGCCGCATCTTGCGATGGCGCTGATTTCCGGTTTCCTTTTCGTCGCCCCCGTGCTCGCCTCGGTGTTCTACTGCGTGAGCCACCGGCTCGAACATCACCACAAGCTGCCGCACCTCTTCGTGCCCCTGCTGTCGTGGCGCGCCAACCCGGCGTCGCTTGGCCTGTATGCGCTCGCGCTGGTGTTCGTGCTGATCTCGTGGGAGCGCATTTCGGCGATCCTGGTCGGTCTCTTCCTCGGCGGCTCGGGCATCGGCAGCCTCGGCGATCTGTTGACGCTCTCCGCCGTGCAGCAGCACACCGATTTCGTGCTCGCCTACCTCGCCTTCGGCGGCGTGCTGGCGCTGATGGTGTTCAGCCTGTCGGTGGTGTCGCTGCCGATGCTGCTGCACCGCAAGGTCGACTTCGCCACTGCGCTGGTCACCAGTTTCATGACGACGCGGCTCAATTTCCCGGTTTTGCTGCTGTGGGCCGCGCTGATCGCCGTCCTCGTCGCGGTCGGCATGGCGACCGATTTCATCGCCATGGCGCTCATTTTCCCCTGGCTCGGCCACGCCAGCTGGCACGCCTATCGCGAACTGGTAGAACGCGAGTGAAGGCGGCAACGAAGGTGTTAGCAAAGTTGGTAGCAAATAACCAGCTTTTCGCCTTGCGGGACGGGGGTTTTGCCTTAATATTGCACTCACGAATCTTCCGAGATTACCCCCCCGCAACCCCGATTTTTTTGGAGATACCCTGATGATGAAGAAACTCGTGATGGCCGCCGTGCCCGCCGCCCTGCTGCTGATGTCCGGCGCCGCGTCTGCCGACCAGCAACTGGCCCAGAAGAGCGCCTGCATGTCCTGCCACGGTGTCGACAAGAAGATTGTCGGCCCCGCGTTCAAGGAAGTCGCCGCCAAGTACGCCGGCGACAAGAACGCCCACGCCGTGCTGGTCGAAAAAGTGAAAACCGGCGGCAAGGGCGTGTGGGGTCCGATCCCCATGCCGCCGAGCCCGCAGGTCAAGCCGGAAGACGCGGCAAAGATCATTACCTGGGTGCTGAGCCTGAAGTGACCTGAGCTGTTTTAAGGATCGAAAAGCCGACGCTCGCGTCGGCTTTTTTGTGCCTGCAATCTTCACGCTGCGGGCCGCGGTGGCGGCAAATTTGTTATCGTTGCGGGCAACGACAACAAGATGGGAGGCAAGCGTGGCCATACACCCCTATATCCTCGTCGCAGCCGTCGGGCTGTTTCCGCAACTGGCCTGGGCTGCCGAGCCGGGCCGGCTCGACGCGTTCTTCGGCACGCTCAACGGTTATCTCGCCAGCGTCATCTTCTTCGACGTTTTTCCCGGCGAAGCGGAAATGCCCTTCATCGTCGCCTGGCTGATCGTCGCCGCGGTCTTCCTCACGCTGCGCTTCAGTTTCGTCAACCTGCGCATGATGCGCCATGGCTTCCGGGTGCTCATCGGCAAGTACCACACCGTCGACGACAAGGGCGAGGTGAGCCCGTTCCAGGCGCTGACCACGGCGCTGTCGGCAACCGTCGGCCTCGGCAACATCGCCGGCGTGGCGATCGCGATCTCGATCGGCGGACCGGGTGCGACCTTCTGGATGATCGTCGCCGGCTTCCTCGGCATGACGACCAAGTTCACCGAGGCGACGCTCGCGCAGCGCTACCGCGAAGTGCGCCCGGACGGGCGCATCATGGGCGGCCCGATGGAATATCTGTCGAAAGGTTTTGCCGAATTCAACTGGCCGCGCACCGGCAAGGCCCTCGCCGGCATGTTCGCGATCTTCGCCGTGCTGGGTTCCTTCGGCGCCGGCAGCGCCTTCCAGGTGAGCCAGTCGCTCGGCGCGGTGCAGGAGCAGCTGCCCTTCTTCCACGACGTGCCGATTGCCTACGGCCTCATCATGGGCGTGGCGGTGGGCGTCGTCATCATCGGCGGCCTGCGCCGCATCGCGCATACCGCCGAGGCGGTGGTGCCGACCATGATCCTGATCTATCTTTCCGCCTGTCTGTGGATCGTGCTCGGCAACCTCGAACACGTGCCGCAGGCGTTGGCGAAGATCGTCACCGAAGCCTTCGCGCCGATCGCGGTCGCCGGCGGCATGGTCGGCGTGCTGGTGCAGGGCTTCAAGCGCGCCGCCTTCTCCAGCGAGGCGGGCCTGGGTTCGGCGGCGATCGTGCATTCGACCGCGTCGGTGAAATACCCGATCCGCCAGGGCATGGTCGCGCTTTACGAACCTTTCATCGACACCATCGTCATCTGCACCATGACCGCGCTGGTCATCATCATCACCGGCGTCTACAACGACCCGGCCACCCTGGCGATCCGCGAGGCCAGCAAGGGCGCGGCGCTGACTTCGGTGGCCTTCGCCACCGTGTCCGACTGGTTCCCCATCATCCTCACCGTGTCGGTGGTGCTGTTCGCCTACAGCACCATGATTTCCTGGTCCTACTATGGCGAACGCTGCTGGGCCTACCTGTTCGGCGAGCGCACGTCGATGATCTATCGCGTGATGTTCCTGGTGTTCATCGTCATCGCCTCGGTGGCGAGCGCGGCGAACATGGTCGACTTCACCGACCTCCTGGTGCTGGCGATGGCCTTCCCCAACCTCATCGGCCTGTACTTGCTGAGCGGCAAGGTGCGGGTGATGCTGGACGAGTATCAGGCGAAGCTGAAGAGCGGCGAACTCGACCGCGAAGTGCAGAAGGGCTGAGACCGCTTCAGCGGCAGCTTGCGTCGTAGCGGTGCAGCCGGCGCTCGGTGAGCACCGCGTCGAGCGGCATGTCCCAGGGTTCGCGCGGCAGCGTGTCGACCCGCTGGCATGCGTAGGCGACGCCCACCAGCCGCGGCTTGCGCCAGTGGCGTCGGTGGCGCATGAAGGCGAGCGTGGCGTCGTAGAAGCCGCCGCCCATCCCCAGCCGGTGGCCGTCCCGGTCGAACCCCACCAGCGGCATCAGCAGCAGATCGAGCTGGCGCGCGCGCAGCGGCTTCGCATCGAGCGGTTCGGGGATGCCGTAGCGGTTCTTCGCCGTCTGCATGCCGCGCGTCACGCGTCCGAAGCGCATCACCCGCCCCCGCTTGGGCAGCATCGGCAGGTAGCAGTCGCGCTGCATGCACAGCGCCTGGTCGAGCAGGGGATGGACGTCGAACTCGCCGCCCTGCGGCAGGTAGAAACCGATCCGCCGGGCGCGCAGGAACAGACCCTGATGCAGGGCAATACGCAGCGCGGCGCGTGCGGCGTGACGGCGCTCGGCCGGCGTCTTCGCGCGGCGGGCGGCCTTGAGCTGGCGACGGAGGGCGTATTTATCCATTGGGCGGGCCGGCTCGCATGGAAAGCGAGACGCGTAGACGACAAGGCGTCGCTTTCAATGCGGATCGGAAAAAAAGGGCTCCCCGCCTGTGCCGTGACTGACCGCGGACTCTTGAACCGGGGTTCAAGATGGCCGCCATCAAAGGCGCTTTGGGCACATGAGACGTGTCACGCGCACACCCGCACCGGAATAGACGGCAGCCTTGCACGTATGCATTGGTTCAGAGAAATCGCAGCCAGCCTCGAACACCGCAGGGAGCGCCTTAAGTGTATTCCTTTCCCGGTCGATCCGGAATGGAATCAGAAGAGCGTGTCCTGGTCTTCCAGCACGGCGTCGAGCAGGGCGTTGCACTGCTTGAGCCGGCCGTGCACCTCGACCTGCTCGCCGCCGCCCTGGGTGAGCAGGTCGTGCGCGAGGTTGAGCCCCGCCATGATGGCGATGCGCTCGGCGCCGATGACCTTGCTGGTCTCGCGGATCGCGCGCATTTTTTCGTCGAGGTAGTCGGCCGCGGCGAGCAGCGCCGGCTCTTCCTCGCGCGAGCACGCGACCTTGTAGGCGCGGCCGAGGATGTGGATTTCGATCGAGCGCGGGCCGGCCATCAGGCGTCCTCCGGCAGCGTGTCGAGCAGGCCCTGCACACGGGCCTTGGCGGCGTCGAGCTTGGCCGTGAGCTGTTTCGACTCCTGCTGCGCTGCCAGCAACTGCTGGCGCAGGGCGATGTTCTCCTTCCGCAGCGCGTGGCACAGCTCGGCCACCTGGCGGATGCGGGCTTCGAGGGCGTCGAGTTCGGCGTGCATGGCGCGACTATAGGGGCGGTCGCGCAGGTGGTCAATCGGCCGCGCGCGCGTATAATGCGCAGCTTCAGGTGCCGACGCGGCGTTCCGCCGCCGAGGATAAACGGGAAACAGGTGCGCGAGTTTTCGCAAAGCCTGTGCTGCCCCCGCAACGGTCAGCGCTAAACGGTGCATCACACACGCCACTGGGCGGCTAAACGCTGATTTTCCACATCGGAAAATCGGATAGCCCGGGAAGGCGATGCACTTCAGGCGTGAGCCCGGATACCGGCCTGAGCCCTGCCGCGTGCGGCAGCGGATCGTGCAACGCGCCTGCGGGGAACCAGGCGCCCAAACCGGAAACCATCATGCGTCAAACTACACTCGCGCTCGCCCTGGGCGCACTCGCCGCTTCCTCCGCGCATGCGGACAGCCTGCCGGCATTCGTCGGCGAAACCATCGTCGTCACGCCGACGCGCGTGGCCGCACCGCTCGACACCCTCGTCGGCGACGTCACCGTCATCACCGCGGAGCAGATCGTGCGTGCGGGCCAGACCTCCCTGCTCGAACTGCTGCAGGCCCAGCCCGGCATCGAGATGACCCAGGAAGGCGGCCCCGGCGCCAATGCCTCGCTGCGCATCCGCGGCGGCAACAGCGGCCACACCCTGGTGCTGGTCGACGGCCTGCGCGTGGGGTCGGCGACGACCGGCACTACGCCGCTCGAAACTCTTTCCCTGGACCAGATCGAGCGCATCGAAATCCTGCGCGGACCGGCGTCGAGCCTCTACGGCGCCGACGCGGTCACCGGCGTGGTGCAGATCTTCACGCGCCAGGGCCGCGGCGCGCCGGCGGTGTCGGGCGCGCTCGGCGTCGGCAGCCACGGGCGGGCGCAAGGTCGCATCCGCTACGGCGGCGAGGCGGGCGCCACCCGCTTCAGCGTCGGCGCGGGGCTCAGCCGCAGCGACGGCGGGTTTTCCGCGGCCCGCCCCGGCACCTTTGGTTACCACGCGGATCACGACGGCCACGAGAAGCGCAGCGCGCAGCTGCACATCGAGCACGCATTGGGCGCGCGTCATCAGATCGGCGTTGCGGCGCTGGCGAATCGCGACCGTGTCGAGTACGACGCCGGCACGGCGGACGATTACGCGCGCAACGCGGTCAACCATCTGGCGGCGTGGTGGCGCGGCCAGCTCGGCGAAGCCTGGACGAGCCAGCTGCGTCTGGGCCTGGGCCAGAACCACACGCAGAACTTCAGCCTCGGCGCATCCACCGGGCGTTTCGACACCGACCAGATCCAGGCCTTGTGGCAGAATGATTTCACCCTGGCTGCCGGCACCTTGACGGCCAGTCTTGAGCGCAACCGGCAGGACGTCGACGCGAGCACGCTCTTCACGCGCACCCGCCGCACGGTCGACGCCGGCCAGCTCGGCTATCTCGTCCAGTGGGGGCCGCACACGCTGCAGGCCTCGCTGCGCCACGACGACTACAGCGATTTTGGCGGCCACACCACCGGCATGCTCGGTTATGCCTACCAGTTTGCGGCGGCGTGGCGGGCGAGCGCGAGCGTCGGCACCTCGTTCAAGGCGCCGACTTTCAACGACATGTACTGGCCGGTCACCGCGTTCTTCCAGGGCAATCCGAACCTGCGACCCGAGCGCGGGCGCAATGCCGAAGTCTCGCTGCGCTACCGGGATCGCGGCGACTGGCTCGGGCTCACCGCTTATCGCAACCGCGTCGAGGATCTGATCGTCTACGTCTTCCCCACCATGGAGAACGTCGACCGCGCGACCCTCGAAGGCCTCACGCTCGACGGCGGCACGCAGATTGCAGGCATGCGCGTGCAGGCGAGCGTCGACTGGCAGCGGACGCTGAACGACGCGACCGGCAATCTGCTGACCTACCGCGCACGCCGGCACGCTTCGCTCGACGTGGCGAAGACCCTGGGACGCTGGGAACTCGGCGCGACCCTGGTGGCGTCATCCGGCCGCTACACCAATGCCGCCAACACGCAGGACCTGCCCGGCTACGCGCGCCTCGACGCGCGGGTGCAATACCAGATGAAACCGAGCTGGCGCGTGCTGCTGCGCGTCAACAACGTGCTCAATGCCGAGTATCAGCTCGTGCGCGGTTACAACACGCCGGGTGTGAACGGCCTGCTGGCGCTGCAATACCTGCCCGACTAAGATCGTCGGGTACGCAGTTCGAGGATGAGAAAGCATGGTTGAATCCGACATCAACGCCCGCCACGCCGCGCGCATGGCACGCAAGAAGGCGTACATCGACGCCGCCATCGCCGCGGCCACCGACGAGCGCGGCCTCCTGCTCGTCATCACCGGCAACGGCAAGGGCAAGAGCACGTCGGCCTTCGGCATGGTCGCGCGCGCGCTCGGCCACGGCATGAAGGTCGGCGTGGTGCAGTTCATCAAGAGCCGCACCGACACCGGCGAGGAAGCCTTCCTCGGCAAATTTGCCGAATGGCACGTCACCGGCGACGGCTTCACCTGGGACACGCAGAACCGCGAACAGGACATCGCCACCGCCCAGCGCGGCTGGGCGATCGCCGCGCGCATGCTGGCCGATCCTTCGTTCAATCTGGTCGTGCTCGACGAGCTGACCTATCTCCTGAGCTATGGCTACCTCGACGCCGACACCGTGCTCGACGCGCTCGCGCACCGGCCACCGCTGCAGCACGTGGTCGTCACCGGGCGCGCCGCGCCCGACGCCCTGATCGAGCTGGCCGACACCGTATCGGTCATCGCCGACGAGAAGCATGCCTTTCGTGCCGGGGTGAAGGCGCAGCCGGGCATCGATCTCTGACCTGCCGTGTAAGTAAATTCACGCTGCCTCGACCAACCAGGTGTCATCCACTACCTGAGGCAGGACATGAAACCTGGCGCATGCACGTTGTTCATTCTGGGGGCCCTGCTCGCGCTGATCGGGGCGGGTTCGTCGTACTGGGCCGGCGAACAGCTCGCGCGGGCCGGGCACTCGGCGGAAGCCGCGCGTACGGCCACGTTCCAGACGTATCGCATCGCGCAGTCGCTCAAGGCGCAGGCCGCCGGCTACGAACTGACGATGAACGAGTTCTATTCGACCGTCCTGAAATTGCCCGTCTACCAGAAAAAGGCCGCCGCGCAGCAGGCGGCAATCGCGTCCGAGCTGTCCCGCCTGGCGGCGATGCAGGCGGGCGACCGGGCGGCCGTCGATGCGCTGGCGGCGCGCTTCAAGGGAATGGACCGTTTCCGCGTCGATCTGGAGAACGCCCTGGTTGCCGGCGAGGAAGATTGGGACGCGGCGCGCGAGGCCTTGTTCAAACTCAACGTGCTGTCGGTCCAGGCCATCCAGCAGGCGGACTTTCTCGGCCAGAGCGCCAGCCAGCGCGCTGCGGTGCTGGATCTCGATTGGCAGGCCCGCCGCGTCGCGGCCACGCACGGGCAGCGCGTGGCAACCGGCCTCGCCCTGCTGGTGTGCGTCCTGCTTGTCTACGGCGCGGTTCGCAACCGGTCCTGATGCACCGCACTGTCATCGCCGTGTAACCTGCTTGCCATACAACGCAGACTTTCCCCGTGAGAGAGTCTGCCGTGCGTATCCTGATGGTGTCCGACGTGTACTTCCCGCGCGTCAACGGCGTGTCGACGTCGATCCAGACCCTGCGTCAGGGCCTGACCGAAGCGGGGCACGCCAGCGTGCTGGTGGCGCCGGACTATCCGGGCGCGATGCCCGAAGCCGACATCGTGCGGGTGCCGGGCTGGCAGATTCCGCGCGATCCGGAAGACCGCCTGATGCATCCGCGCGCGCTTGCCGCCGCGCTGGATCGGCTCGATCCGGCCGGCTTCGACCTCATCCACATCCACACCCCCTTCCTCGCCCACCGCGCCGGCGTGCGCTGGGCGCGCAAGCACGGCCTGCCGTGCGTCGAGACCTACCACACGCTGTTCGAGGAATACTTCCACCACTACCTGCCCTTTTTGCCGCGCGCCTGGCTGGCGGCGACGGCGCGCAGGATCTCGCGCAAGGAATGCGACGGCGTCACCGCGGTCATCGCGCCGTCGTCGGCGATGAAGACCACGCTCGAAGCCTACGGCGTGACGCGTCCGGTTCACATCATTCCGACCGGTCTCAACCTCGCCGACTTCGCGCATTGCGACGGCCCGGCGTTCCGCGCGCGCCACGGCATCCCGCCCGGACGCCCGGTGATGGCCTACGTCGGGCGCGTGGCGTTCGAGAAGAACCTCGACTTTCTGCTCGCCGTGACCGAAGCGGCGCGCGCGCGCCTGCCCGAGGTGCTGCTGGTGATCGCCGGCGAAGGCCCGGCGCGCGCCGCGCTCGAACGCGCCGTTGCGAAGCGCGGCCTCCAGGACAGCGTGCGCTTCGTCGGCTACCTCGAACGCAAGACCGAGCTGCCGGCGTGCTACTGCGCTGCCGATGTCTTCGTCTTCGCGTCGAAAACCGAAACGCAGGGTCTGGTGCTGCTGGAAGCGATGGCGCTCGGCGTGCCAGTCGTAGGGCTCGCCGAAATGGGAACGAAAGACGTGTTGAAGGAAGGCGAGGGCTGCCGCATCGCGCCGGACGACGTCGCCGGCTTTGCCGACACCCTGGTGCCGCTGCTCGCCGACCGCGCGGCCGCGCAGGCGCTGGGCACTGCCGGCAAGGCCTACGCCGCGACCTGGAGCGACGCGCGCATGGTCGAGTCCGTGCTCGCGCTCTATCGCGATCTGCAGCCGCAACCCGCATCCGCGCGCCGCCACGCATCCACGCCTGCCGCGGCATAATCGCGGGGTGAACCCCGTACCCTATGTCGGGCGCTTTGCGCCGTCCCCCACCGGTCCCCTGCATTTCGGCTCGCTCGTCGCCGCCGTCGCGAGCTGGCTCGACGCGCGCGCCGCGGGCGGGCGCTGGCGGGTGCGCATGGAAGACCTCGACCGGCCGCGCTGCGATGCGGCGTCGGCCGACACCATCCTGCGCCAGCTCGAAGCCTATGCCCTGCATTGGGACGGCACGGTGAGGGTGCAGTCGCAGCGCGACGACGTCTACGCCGCCGCGCTCGATGCGCTGAACGCGCAGGAGGCGGTCTACCCCTGCGCCTGCACGCGCAGCCAGCTTGCGGACGCGCCGCGCAACCCCGAGGGCGAAATCGTCTACCCCGGCACCTGCCGCAACGGCCTGCCGCCGGGCGCCGTCGCCCGCGCCTGGCGGGTGCGCGTGCCGGACGTGAGCACCCACTTCGAAGACCGCATCCATGGCCGGCTGGAACAGAATCTCGCGCACGACGTCGGCGACTTCATCGTCAAGCGTGCCGACGGCCTGTTTGCCTACCAGCTCGCCGTCGTGGTCGACGACGCGGACCAGGCCATCACCCACGTCGTGCGCGGCGCCGACCTGCTGTGGAACACACCGCGCCAGATTTATCTGCAAAGCCTGCTCGGCCTGCCGACGCCGGTCTACGCCCACGTCCCGCTTGTCACCAACGCCGCCGGGCAAAAGCTCTCCAAGCAAACCCTCGCCCCCGCCCTGCCCGAAGCGGGGCGCGGCGCCGTGCTCGCCGACGCCCTCGCCGTTCTCGGCCATCCGCCGCCGCCCGATCTCGTCGGCGCCGGCCCGGCCGAGCTGCTGGCGTGGGCGAACGCTCACTGGCGCATCGAAAACGTGCCGCGCACTCCCGTGGTTGCCAAGCCTGTTCCTGCCCCCGACAATCTGCCCCTAGCCCCTAGCCCCTAGCCCCTAGCCCCTAGCCCCTAGCCCCTAGCCCCTAGCCCCATGGCCCAACTCCCCCCCGCCGTCGAACAGGTCCTGCGCGTTCACGCGTCCTTCATCCACACCGTCGTCAACGCCCTGCGCGACCGCAGCCAGTTGCCCGACCTGATGAAGCAGCTCGACGCCGCCGAGCAGGCCGGCTGGGCGCGGCTGGTCGGCGCGCTGCGCCACGTCATCGACGGCCGCCGCGATCCTTCGATCAAGCTGGGTCTCGACGAGGAGGACACGATTCTGCTCGACGCCATCCTGCGCGGCTTCGACAACCCCGCCACGCTGCCGCCGCTCGACGCCCAGCCGGACGGCAGCGCTGCCGCGCCGGGCCTCGCCGCGCTGATCGATGCCTGCGCGCGCGGCGACGCGCAGGCGATGTCCGTGCTCGCCAACATGGCCGAACAGATGATGAAGGCGGGCGGCGACATGGCCTTGCTGGGCGGGCGCATGCGCCGGCTCGTCAACGGCGAGCGCGATGCCGGCCAGCTGGTGGCCGGCATGGGACCATTGGGCCGAGAACTGCTGATCAGCCTGCTTGATGAGTTGGCGAAACTGCGCCCGCAGTAAGGGTTTGCTTTTGGGGCGAGATGATAGATACTGACGATACATATCATCGTGGGGGCGAGACATGGAAACCGCAAAACTCTTTGTAACGGGACGCAGCCAGGCCGTGCGCCTGCCGCGCGCCTATCGCTTCGAAGGAACCGAGGTGCTGGTCAAGCACTTTGGCGGGGGCGTGCTGTTGCTGCCCAAGGACAACCCCTGGGACATCCTTGAACAGGCGCTGAACGAGTTCGAGCCGGGTTTTGAAATGGAACGCGGCTCGCAGGCGCAACCGGAGCGTGAAGCGATCGAGCCGTGAGATATTTGCTCGACACCAATATCTGCATTTACCTCATCAATCGACGCTCGCCTACTGCGCTGGCACGGTTCAGGGATTGTGTGGCGGGTGAGGTGGGTGTCTCCATCGTGACCGCGCTGGAATTGGCCTTCGGCGTGGAGAAAAGCGGCTCGGACCGCAACCGGCAGGCACTGGAAAAATTTCTGGCGCCGCTGGATGTGCTGCCGCTTGATGAGAACGTGCTGTGGCAGTACGCGCGCCTACGCACCACCCTGGAAAACCAGGGGAGGCCCATCGGCGCGCTCGACATGCAGATTGCAGCCCATGCCTTGACCCTCGGTTGCACGCTGGTAACCAACAACCTGCGCGAATTCGAACGGGTCGACGCGCTGAAGCTGGAAAACTGGGTCTAGGAGTCTGGGCGGCAGAGGATATTTAGCAGGTTGATGGGTGCAAGTCGAACGGCGCGACGACATTTGTGCGGTCCGATGGCAGGTAGAGCGGTAGGTGATATTGTGATGGCAGTGTTGCGGGGT